>JAFARC010000014.1 GCA_019245755.1 Mycobacteriaceae bacterium
ACGGCGACGCCACCGAGACGTCGGTCCGGTATTTCCTCGCCTTCAGCCCGGAGAACCCGTCCTCCATCCGCTGTTGCCTGGAAGTCGCCCGCGCCAACGCCCGCAACGTGCGCACGGCCCTGACCACCGAGATGTGGGAGGCCATCAACGACGCCTGGAACCAGCTCGACCGCTTCGGCCGGGGCGAGCACATGGGGCGCGAGGAATACGGCGAGTTCCTGGAATGGGTGAAGGGCGTGACGCTGGCCTTCGACGGCTCGGCCCGGCGCACCATGCTGCGCAACGACGCCTACTGGTTCCTGCGTCTCGGCGGCGCGATCGAGCGGGCCGACGACACCGCCCGCATCCTCGACGTGACCGTGCACCAGCTGTTGGAAGACTCCAGCGTCGACCCCGACTGGACGTCTCGGGTGCTGCTGCGGGTGCTGGGCATCACCCCGCCGCCCAACAGCCAGCTGGACGTCTGGTCGCTCACCGACCTGGTCGCATTCACCCGCGGCCTGGAGGGCGGCTGCTCGATCGTCGACGCGATCTCCGGCGCCCGGGAAAACGCCCGGTCCGCGCGCGAAGTCACCTCCACCGAGCTGTGGGAATGCCTCAACACCACCTACAACGCGCTCGCCGAACGCGAGCGGGCCGCCAAACGCCTCGGCCCGCACGAGTTCTTCTCGTTCATCGAGGGCCGAGCGGCGATGTTCGCCGGCCTGGCCGACTCCACCTTGTCCCGCGACGACGGCTACCGGTTCATGGTGCTGGGCCGGGCGATCGAGCGCGTCGACATGACCGTACGGTTGCTGCTGTCCCGGGTCGGCGACAGCGCGTCGTCGCCGGCGTGGGTGACCGTGCTGCGGTCGGCGGGCGCCCACGACACCTACCTGCGCACCTACCGCGGTGTGCTGGATGCCGGCCGGGTGGTGGAATTCATGCTGCTGGACCGGCTTTTCCCGCGGTCGGTGTTCTACTCGCTGCGGCTGGCCGAGCACAGCCTGGAGGAACTCGACCACCGGCCGCACAGCCGGGTGGGCGCGACTGCCGAGGCGCAGCGGCTGCTCGGCCGGGCCCGCAGCGAATTGGAGTTCCTGCGCCCCGGCGCGCTGCTGGAAACCCTGGAACGCCGGCTGGCCGGCCTGCAGGCGACCTGCCGCGAGCTCGGGGAAGCCTTGGCGCTGCAGTACTTTCACTCCGCGCCCTGGGTCGCGTGGGCCGATGCCGGGCGCAACGGTTCGCTGGTCATCGAGGACGGAGAGCTCTAGATGTGGCGGCTGCGGGTGGTGCATTCCACCGGGTACGCCTACAAGTCGCCGGCCACCGCGTCCTACAACGAAGCCCGGCTCACGCCGCGGTCGGACAGTCGGCAGAACGTCATCCTCAGCCGGGTGGAAACGGTGCCGCCCACCCGCTCCTACCGCTACGTCGACTACTGGGGCACCGCGGTGACCGCCTTCGATCTGCACGCCCCGCACACCGAGCTGGAGGTCACCGCGTCATCGGTGGTCGAGACCGACAAACCGGAGCCGCCGACCGAAAAGGTCACCTGGAACGAACTGCACACCGAGGCGGTGGTCGACCGGTTCGACGAGGTGCTCAGCCCGACGCGCTACACGCCGCACAGCAAGCGGATCCGCCGGGTCGGCGAGCGGATCGCCAAGTACCACGAGCCGCACGACGCGGTGATCGCCGCCGCCAAATGGACGCAGAGCGAACTCGACTACCTGCCGGGCACCACGGGAGTGCACTCGTCGGCGCTGGACGCGTTGCGCGAAGGCAAGGGCGTCTGCCAGGACTTCACCCACCTGACACTCGTGCTGTTGCGCAGCATGGGAATCCCGGCGCGGTACGTTTCCGGCTACCTGCATCCGCACCGAAAGGCGGCCGTCGGCCACACCGTCGACGGGCAGAGCCACGCCTGGATCCAGGCCTGGACCGGCAACTGGTGGGACTACGACCCCACCAACGACAAGGCGATCAACGAGCAGTACGTCAGCGTCGGCGTCGGGCGCGACTATGCCGACGTCACCCCGCTGAAGGGCATCTACTCCGGCGGCGGGTCGACCGACCTTGACGTGACCGTGGAGACCACCCGGCTGGCGTAATTGGGGTCTTTGGACCCTGCCGGGGCGGATTTGGGCGGACATACCCTTGGAGTTCGGCGAGGGACAGGAGAGGTTGCATCTGGTCCTTCGCGAGGTGATGTGGTGGATGCAACTGCGTCGTTAAGAAGCTAGCGCCGCTCCCCGTATCGCCGCCTTCCGGCAATGCGACAGCCGAAATATCGTTCCTGGGATGAACGACTCAACTCACGACCGGACCGGGGGGCTTGCGCGGCGGGACGGGCCGCCGCTGGTGGGTTTGGCGGCCATCATCGTGGTGTTGTTCGTGGGCGGTCTGGCGATCGGCACAGCGCTCGCCGGCGTGCCGCCATTCCCGTTCGGGTCGACGCCGACCATCCAGGATTACTTCCGTGCCCACCCCGGTGCCGTGCAGTCGGCCGCCGTCGGGATATCCGGGTCCGCTGTGCCGCTGGCGATTTACGCCGCGACCGCCAACGCCCGGCTGCGCCAACTCGGTGTGACGGCCCCCGACGCGACGATCGCACTGGTCGGCGGCGTGCTGTCGGCGGCTGCGCTGGGCCTGGCCGGACTGTTGATCTGGACGCTGTCGCGGCCGACGGTGACCGTCGACGCGGTGCTGGTCCGGGCGCTTTATTTCCTGGTGTATCTGACCGGCGGCCCGGCGCACGTGGTGGGTCTCGGCCTGCTGGTGGCCGGGATCGCGGTGCCGAGCCTGCGCCTCGGGTTACTGCCGCAACGAGTGGCGGGGGCCGGGCTGGTCATCGCAGTCGTGGCGGAACTGTCTGCGCTGGCACTGATCTGGCCGGCCCTGTCGGTGCTGCTGCCCGCCGGCCGGGTGCCCGCGCTGGTGTGGCTGGTGGTCGCGGGCGCGCTACTGCCGGTGCGCCGGCGCGTGCACCGCGATGCGGTGTAGGTCGGGCCCGATCTCGATGCGCCCGTCGAACACCGAGGCGGCCCTGGCCCGCCAATCGTCTTCGGAACCCGGCGCGACCGCCGGTACGCAGTGGGTCAGCACCAGCGTGCCGACGCCCGCGCGCGCCGCCGTCGCCGCCGCCTCCTCGACAGAGGAGTGATAGTCGCAGATGTCGCGGATGCGCTGCATCGGCAACGGCTCGACGAGATCCTTGCGAATGACGGTGTGCACCAAGGCATCCGCGCCGGCCGCCAGCTCGTCAAGGGTGTCGCACGGTACGGTGTCGCCGGCCAGCACCACCGACGCGCCGTCGTGCTCGATGCGGAAGGCGATCGTCGGCGCCACCGGTCGGTGGTCGGTCGGTGCGACGCGGATCCGCACCCCGTCGTGGTCCCACACCGTCGCGTCGGTGTGTTCGTGGACGTCAACGGCCGGCGGCTCGGTCAGGTCGGCGTGATGGGCGATCCGGTAGCCGATGTCCGGACCGAACGCGGCCAGCATGTTCGCCACGACCTCACCGGTACCGGGGGGTCCGATGATCGGCAACGGGGTCTGCTCGGGGGTGAACGTGCTCACCCACCGGGTGATCAGCACATCGCCCAAGTCGGCGATGTGGTCGCTGTGCAGGTGCGTCAGCAGCAGCGCGGTCAGGGCGTTGGCCCCGACGCCGATCGCCGTGGCGCGTTGTAGCACACCGCGGCCGCAGTCCACCAGGAACGTCTGCCCGCCGGCGCGCACCAAGGTCGATGGCCCGGCCCGCTGCGGATCGGGAATCGGGCTTCCGGTACCGAGCAGGGTGACGTCGATCATGTCAGAACGCATCATGTCAGAACGCTATGTCGGCGGCGGGTTCCGCAGCGGCCGAGTTGGCCCTAACCTAATGTGAACCAGGTCACATTGGGCGGAGGCATCGGATGCGGATCGCGGACGTGTTGCGGAACAAGGGCTCGGCGGTGGCGACCATCAGCCCCGATACGACGGTCACCGAATTGCTGGCCGGGCTCGCCGAGCACAACATCGGCGCGATGGTCGTGGTCGGAGCGGACGGCGTGCAAGGCATCGTGTCCGAGCGCGACGTGGTGCGCAGGCTCAACGAACTCGGCGCCGGGGTCTTGGCGTTGCCGGTCTCGCGGATCATGACCAGCGTGGTCGTCACCTGCGCGCCGGGCGACTCGGTGGATTCGCTCAGCGGGCTGATGACCAACAACCGGGTCCGGCACGTCCCGGTGATGGCCGACGGGGAGCTGACCGGGATCGTCAGCATCGGCGACGTGGTGAAAACCCGGATGGAGGAGTTGCAGGCCGAGCAGGCGCAGCTGCAGGCCTACATCACCCAGGGCTGACGCCGTGACGGGAATCGACGTGGCTGCCGGCCGCTACGCCGACATCCGCGAGTTGGCGCGCACGTTGGGCCGCGCGTTCGCCGACGATCCGGTGATGACGTGGATGCTGCCGGACGCCGGCGCGCGTGCCAAGGGGTTGCCACGGATGTTCGCGACCATGACACGCCATCATTTCCTGGCCGGCGGCGGCGTCGAGATTGCGCGCGGGAACGGCGCGATCGGCGCCGCGGCGCTGTGGGATCCGCCCGGTCGCTGGAAGCAGTCGCGGTTCGAGGAACTGATCATGATTCCCGGCTACATCCGGGCATTCGGCCGGCGCTCGGCAGCCGGGCAGCAGGTCGCCGAGACGATGAAGCGGGCTCACCCCGAGGAGCCGCACTGGTACCTGGCCGTGATCGGCAGCGACCCGGCGGTCCGCGGCAAAGGCTTCGGGCAGGCCTTGATGACCTCGCGGCTCGACCGGGTCGACGCCGAACACTCGCCGGCATACCTGGAGTCCACCAAATGGGACAACGTGCCCTATTACCAGCGCTTCGGCTTCGAGGTCACGGGCGAAATAGCGCTGCCGGGCGGCGGACCGAGCTTGTGGCCGATGTGGCGGGTAGCGCGTTGAGCAGAATTCGCCGGACCTTGGGGGCCCTCGTGGACTGATGGGTCTCTTAGTGCCTGGCTACCGAAAGCTCCGCGCTCCGGTGAGGTTTCCCGGGTGAGCGCGGAGCTTTCTTTGCGGATCTATTTGCCTTTCGCAGATGTGTTCGTCGTGGCAGCGCCCGTCACCACGCCGCCGCCTCCGGGCGTAATGCCAATCTGCGAGCCATACCGGGTGAGGAAGGTATCGACCCTGGTCTGCTGGGTCGGCGTAAGCCTCGCCCAGACACGGTCGATTGCCTGAGTTTGACGCGTGTTGCAGGCTGGGCAGACGGGTGGGGGAGTGGGAGCCGCAACTGCCGGCGCGGCGGTCAGCAGCGGTGCGGCGATCAATCCGGCAGCAACGATGGTGCGGATCATCTGTTTTCCCTTCTGATGCCCTCGACCACTAAGTTCGGTGCGAGGGATTGGATATGAATGGTTCGTTCCAATGAGATGGATGGGCCCGATAAAATCGTCCCACTGACGGTGGCGTCAAACTGCGTAATGGACTACCTGCGTTAATGCGCCTTTTCATCATCAAACAAGTTGCGCATTCATTTGGTTGCCCTCAGAAACACTTACGGGTCCCCCGGCCAAAACTGATAGCACCGTTGGACAATCGCGTCATCGAATGGCGCCGGGCGGCTGGCCGGCCTCGGCGTTCATCGCTGCGAGGTAATGACGACCGGCGGCGGCGACGTTGTTTTCCACGCGGTTTTCCATGCGCTCATTCGCCTATCAGTTCGTCGACGAAGTGATCCACGGCGCGCCGCCTTTCTCCCGCGTTGGATCAACTCATGACACGCGTAAGCGAGCCGGATCAATCCCTGCGGAAGTGATTCCTCTGCGACGCTGCCGGGCGGCGGACCGAGCTTGTGGCCGATGTGGCGCACGTCTCGTTAACTCCAAAAAAAATCGGACCGGAGACGGGAGGCGACCTTCTCGAACGTCTCGCGGGTCAGGATCGCGCCCTCCCGGCGGATGCCCTCCTCGGGCACGTCGAGCACCCGGTCCAGCCGCACCCAACTGGCGCTGCCCTCGTAGTCCCAGCTGCCGGTGCCGATGCCCACCCAGTGCGGATCGCCGTGGCGATCCGTGCTGGACAGCATCAGACCGAGCAGCGTGCGGCGGTCGCGGCCCACCACCAGCACCGGCCGGTCCTTGCCGCGCGACGGGTCGTCCCCGTAGGCCACCCAGGTCCAGACGATCTCACCCGGATCGGCGCGGCCGTCGAGGTCGGGGGAGTACACCACCTTGCGGGCGCGCTGCGCGGTCGGCGCGCTGCGGTTGGTCACCGGGCGGCCCGCGGCGAGGGCGGGAGCCTGTTCCTGGGTGCCGGCCAGTGCCTCCAGGCCGATCCGGATGCCCTGCTGGATTCCGCGCTGCACGGTCGGCGAGTTCTGCAGCTGGCGGATCAGCTTCGGACCCTCGTTGAACACGAGATTCTCTGCGACTCTCCCCAATCGCCGCTGCAACGTCTTCCACTGCGACGCCATGGCAAAAAGCATAGGCGAGCCCGGCTGGATACCCTGGATGCGAGATCATCGGCACCTTCACCTGGAGATTCCCATCAGCAGCTTCGCCGACCAGACCTTCACCGCGCCGGCGCAGATTCGCAACTTCTGCATCATCGCTCACATCGACCACGGCAAGTCGACGCTGGCCGACCGGATGCTGCAGCTCACCGGCGTGGTCGACGAGCGCTCGATGCGCGCCCAATACCTGGACCGGATGGACATCGAACGCGAACGCGGGATCACGATCAAGGCGCAGAACGTGCGGCTGCCGTGGCAGGTACGAGCCCCCGGGTCGGCGGCATCCGCCTCCAGTGGCACCGACTATGTGCTGCACCTCATCGACACCCCCGGCCACGTCGACTTCAGCTACGAGGTGTCCCGCGCGCTGGAGGCCTGCGAGGGCGCGGTGCTGCTGGTCGACGCCGCGCAGGGCATCGAGGCGCAGACGCTGGCCAACCTCTACCTCGCGCTGGACCGCGACCTGGCGATCATCCCGGTGCTGAACAAGATCGACCTGCCCGCGGCCGACCCGGACCGGTACGCCGGCGAAATCGCCCACATCATCGGCTGCGAGCCCGGCGACGTGCTGCGGGTGTCCGGCAAGACCGGCGAAGGGGTCGCCGAGCTGCTCGACGAGGTGGTGCGCCAGGTCCCGCCACCGCGCGGCGACCCGGACGCGCCGACCCGGGCGATGATCTTCGACTCGGTCTACGACATCTACCGCGGGGTGGTTACCTACGTGCGGGTCGTCGACGGCAAGATCCTGCCGCGGGAACGGATCGCGATGATGTCCACCGGCGCGACGCACGAGCTGCTGGAAGTGGGCATCGTCTCACCCGAGCCCAAAGCGGCCGCGGGGCTGGGCGTCGGCGAGGTGGGCTATTTGATCACCGGGGTCAAAGACGTGCGCCAGTCCAAGGTCGGCGACACCGTCACCACCGCGCGGCAGGGCGCCAGTAAGCCGCTGACCGGGTATCGCGAGCCCAAGCCGATGGTGTACTCCGGTCTGTATCCGGTGGACGGATCGGACTATCCGGACCTGCGCGACGCCCTGGACCGGTTGCGGCTCAACGACGCCGCGCTCACCTACGAACCGGAGAACTCGGTGGCGCTGGGATTCGGGTTCCGCTGCGGGTTCCTGGGGCTGCTGCACATGGAGATCACCCGGGAGCGGCTGGAGCGCGAGTTCGACCTCGACCTGATCTCCACGTCGCCGAACGTCGTGTACCGGGTGGTGCTCGACGACGGCACGGAAAAGACCGTTACCAACCCGTCGGACTGGCCGTCGGCCAAGATCCGCTCCGTCTACGAACCGGTGGTCAAGACCACGATCATCGCGCCCAGCGAGTTCATAGGCACCATCATGGAGCTGTGCCAGTCCCGGCGCGGCGAGCTGGGCGGCATGGACTACCTGTCGCCCGAACGGATCGAGCTGCGCTACACGATGCCGCTGGGGGAGATCATCTTCGACTTCTTCGACTCGCTGAAATCACGCACCCGGGGCTACGCCAGCCTCGACTACGAGAAAGCCGGCGAACAGGAGGCCGACCTGGTCAAGGTCGACATCCTGCTGCAGGGCGAACCCGTCGACGCGTTCAGCGCGATCGTGCACCGCGACGCGTCAACTGCGTACGGGCACAAGATGACCACCAAACTCAAGGAGCTGATCCCGCGCCAGCAGTTCGAGGTTCCGGTGCAGGCTGCGATCGGCTCGAAAATCATTGCCCGCGAGAACATCCGGGCCCTGCGCAAGGACGTGCTGTCGAAGTGCTATGGCGGCGACATCACCCGCAAGCGCAAACTGCTGGAAAAGCAGAAAGAAGGCAAGAAGCGGATGAAGACCATCGGCCGGGTCGACGTCCCGCAGGAGGCCTTCGTGGCGGCGCTGTCCACCGACGCGGCGGGGGACAAGGCCAAGAAATAGGGGTGACTCGGTGCGGCGGTTTGTCGAGGCTGTCGTCTGCGGGGCCGGCGGGGTGCTGATCGCCGGCTGCACCCACACGGTCGGTGGGACCGCCGCATTCCCGGGGGGCGCCGGACTCGGCGGCGCCCTGGACGGCGTCCTGCTGGGCGCCGACCAGATCAACACGATCATGGCCGCCACCGACATCGCCGTCGTCGACACCTCCGAAGACATGCAGACCACCACCGAGAACGTGTCCCGGCCGGACTGCCTGGGTGCGCTGTACAACGCGCAGAATTCGGTCTATCAGGACAGCGGCTGGACCGACGTGCGCGACCAGGTGTTGCTGGAACCGCAAGACAACAACGCGCACTGGGTCGAGCAAACCGCCGTCGAATTTTCCGGCAGCGACCGTGCCCAAGCGTTCGTCAACTCCTCGCTCGTGGCGTGGTCGCATTGTTCCGGCAAAGACGTGACGCTGACCAGCGGCTCCGACGTCGATACCTGGAAAGTCGGCGATCTCATCATCAGCGGACGGACCATCAACCAGACCGGGGTACAGCTGGGCGCCCGCGGGTGGGGGTGCCAGCACGCCATGTCGGCGGTGTCGGCGATCGTGATCGAGGCGACCGCGTGCGGCGCCAACATCGCCGACCAGGCCGTGACAATCATCGACAAGATGTCGGAAAACGTGCCGTAGCCGGGTTCGGTGTACCCCCGGTGCTCGAATTCCGCGTCGACGGGTTGCGGAATTGGTGTAATCTTCGCCCAGGTTAAAAAAACCAGCCGAACAACACGCTGCCGCGGGGGCGCTGACCTGAACCAGGGATCGCTTCGGCGGTCCGATATCCGAACGTCGATTGGCTGCTCAATGACCAAACCGCAGTACGAGCCGCACCCCCTGGTTGTCGACACCGACATCGCTGAATCCGGCCCCGCGGTGGTCGAGGTCAGGTTGGACGGCCCCGCGGTGATTGTCGTCGGGGCGGAATTCGGCGCCTCGACTGGCGTGCCGCTGATGCACCGGGTCGTGCCGCGTGGGCGCCAAGCCCTGATGCTCGAGGCGACCGATCTCGGCTTCCTCGCGGTGCAGGGCCTCGGCGCCTTGTTGGTGCTGTGCGGACACGGCGGGAGGGCGGGCGCGGCGTGGGCGCGGGCGACCGGGCCGTCGATTTCGGGCTTGCTGCGCACACTGGTGCGGCGCGATGTGCGCCGCACCGTCGCCCTGGTCGCGGAGGTATTGCGGGAAGCCGAGCACGGATAGCCGTAAGCGGGCCCCGCGCGACTCGCCCAGCGGAAGCTGGCGGTTGCGATGCGGCCGCGAGGCTGCTGCTGGGTGTGCGCGACGTCGGCTCGATCGTCGACGGCCCCGACCTTCAGATCACCACCTCCGCGCACGCGATGAGCGACCACTCCAGCACCGTCGACGACGTCGACTGCCTGGGCACCCTGTACGGCGCCGAAGAGCCGGTGTATGCCGGCAGCGGCTGGACCGCGGTGCGCGACCAGGTCATCCGCGAACCGCGCTCCGACAACCGGCACTGGGTCGAGCAGACCGCGGTGCTGTTCGGATCGGCCGCGCGGGCCAGCGGTTTCTTCACCGCATCGCGTGCGGTGTGGAAGACCTGCGCGAACACGTCGGTGACGACGACGGAGGGCAGTTACTCCGCCCGCGTCTGGAAGCTGGCGAATGTCGGCGAGCTCGGTCGCACCGGTAGGGTGGTTGGTGAGGTTGGTGAGGCTGGTGGGGCCGGGGAGGCGATGATCACCCAGGACTCCGAGCAGCAGGACGCCAACGGCTGGGCGTGCCAACACGCGATGGGCGTGGTCGCCAACCTGGTCTCCGAGGCGTTCGCCTGCGGATACTCGGTCTCCGACGAAGCCCAGCGGATCGTGGCGAGAATCCTGACCAAGGCCGCGGACCGGTAGGAGGCTCGGGCGCTACATCGGGGCGTTGGCCGGGACGAAAACACCGGTGCTGTCGGCCTCCTCCTCGGCGCGGATCACATGGACCACCGCGTTGATCAGCGCCAGGTGGGTGAAGGCCTGCGGGAAGTTGCCCAGGTGGCGGCCGGTGCGCGGCTCGATCTCCTCGGCGTAGAGGTCCAGCGGACTGGCGAACGACAGCAGCCGCTCACACAAGTGCCGGGCCCGGCTGATCTCGCCGATCTCGACCAGTGCCGACACCAGCCAGAACGAGCAGATCGTGAACGTGCCCTCCTCGCCGGACAGCCCGTCGTCGGTCTCCTCGACCCGGTAGCGCAGCACCAGCCCGTCCTTGGTCAGCTCGTCGGCGATGGCCAGCACCGTGTTGCGCACCCGCGGGTCGTCGGGCGGCAGGAACCGGGTCAGCACGGTCAGCAAAAGTGAGGCGTCCAGCGCCTCGCTGCCGTAGCGCTGAGTCAGCACGCCGCGGGCGTCGACGCCGTGCTCGAGGATGTCGGCCTTGATCTCCTCGGCGGTCGCTCGCCACTGCTGGGCATAGCCACGCTCGCCTTGCAGGTCGGCCAGCTTGGCGCCGCGGTCCAGCGCCACCCAACACATGATCTTCGACGACGTGAAGTGCTGCGGCTCGCCACGTACCTCCCAGATGCCGCGGTCGGGCTCGCGCCAGTGCTTGATCGCCTCATCGACCTGGTTCTTCAGCACCGGCCACAACGCCTCCGGGATCTGCTCGCGCGACTTGGCGTGCAGGTACACCGAGTCCAGCATCGTGCCCCAGATGTCGTGCTGCTGCTGGTTGTACGCGCCGTTGCCGATGCGCACCGGGCGCGCCCCGTCGTAGCCGGACAGGTGATGGAGCTCCTCTTCCTCCAGGGTGCGTTCGCCGCCCACGGCGTACATCACCTGCAACGGGTGACGCTCGCCGTTGTTGGCCCCCGACACGTCGGCGATGAACGAAAAGAAGTCGTCGGCCTCGCGGTCCAGTCCCAGCGTGTACAGGCCCCACAACGCGAACGTCGAGTCGCGCACCCACGCGTAGCGGTAATCCCAGTTACGTTCGCCGCGAGGGGTTTCCGGCAGCGACGTGGTGCTGGCAGCCAGCAGCGCGCCGGTCGGCGAATACGTCAGCCCTTTCAGCGTCAACGCGCTGCGCTGCAGGAACGACCGCCACGGGTGGTCGGGGAAGTCACCGATGTTGATCCACTGCCGCCAGCATTCGCTGGTCTTCCACATCTTGTCGGCGGCCTCGTCGTAGGTCTGCGGCGCGGGGTGCTTGGACCAGCTCAGCGCGACGAATACGTTGTCGCCCTCGGTGAGCCGGGTGCGGGCCCGGGCTTCGCGACCCTCCAGCCCGATCCGCAGGTTCGTGGTCAGCTTGAGCTTGGGGTGCTGGTCGGGATCGCGGTTGGCCCGTGCGATCGCCTCCCCGTACGCGGTGGCGGAGTACTCCCAGGCCGCGCTGATCCGGTGATAGTCGAACGACGGCTCGCAGCTCATCACCAATTCCACGGTGCCGCTGACACAGCGCACGGTGCGCAGCAGGATGTGCTCGGCGTCCCAGTCCATCGGGGTGCGGCGGTGGGTGCGCGAGCGGGTCTCGATGTCGTGCCACGGGCCCATCACCAGGGTGTCGCGGACAATCATCCACCCGGTATGGGTCTGCCAGGTGGTCTCCAGGATCAGGCTGCCCGGCAGGTAACGACGCGCGGCGGGCACCGACACCCCGTAAGGGCCCAGCCGGAAATGGCCGGCCGCGCGGTCCAGGATCGCCCCGAACACGCTCGGGGAATCCGGTCGCGGCACGCACAGCCACTCCACCGAGCCGTTGGACGAGATCAGGCAGGTGTTCTCACAGTCGGACAGAAACGCATAGTCGGCGATCGGGGGGAACGGGTTGCGGGTCGACGAGCTCTGGATGTACGGCACCGGGCTGGTGGTCGCAAACGGTGGTTCGGTCGCCTGCTTGGCGGACTCCGGGCTCAGCACCATCCGCCCATCATCGACCGCCGAAGCGCTTCCCGTCCACTTGACTGGCGGGCGGTTTCATCGCCGTGGGCTGGTGTTTCATCGCCGCGCGAACGCGGGCGCGTGCTCGGGCAGCGGGCCGATCGCAACCAGGTAACCGGCGAGCCGCTGCAGCGCCGGCACCGTGCTCACCATCCGCACCGCGCGGGGGGCTTGCCGGGCCGCCGTCAATGCGTTGGCATTGAATCCGTTGGCGTTGAGCCCGTTGGCGTTGAGCGCGTTGGCGTTGAGCGCGTTGGTGTTGAGCGCGTTGGTGTTGAGCGCGGCCGCCAACACCCGGGTGTGAATGGCGCGCTGCAGAGCCTGGATCAGGACCGTCGGCAGCCAGCGCCGGGCCTGCACCAGGGCTAGCCGCGACGTCTTGACGTTTCCGTGCCGCAACGGTGCGGCCAACAGCCTCGCGGCGGCCACCGCGTCGGCCACCGCCAGGTTGATGCCCACCCCGCCCACCGGCGACATCGCGTGCGCCGCGTCGCCGATCAGCAGCAGCCCGTCGGCGTACCAGCGGCTGAGCCGATTGAGTTGGACATCAAGCAATTTCACGTCGTCGAAGGTGTCGATGGTGTCCACCCGGTCGGCCAGCCACGGCGCCAGGACCATCAGTTGCCGGCGCAATGAGCCCACGCCCTCGCGGCGCATCGCGGCGTCGGCGCCCTTGGGGATGATGTAGGCCACCTGGTAGTAGTCGCCGCGGTCGATCACCACGCAACCGTGCCCGGACTGGAACACGCCGTTGAGCCCGTGCGGGTCGCCGTCGCGACGGGGCAGCCGGAACCACCACACGTCCATCGGGGCGCCGAAGCTCCTCGGCCGCAACCCCATTGCCGACCGCAGCGTCGACGAGCGGCCGTCGCAGGCCACCGTCAGCGCCGCCGCCAGCTGGCGGCTCTCGCCGTCGGGGCCGCGATAGGTGACACCGCCGACGCGGCCGTTGCGGTGAAGCGGGCCCAGCACCTCGGTGCTGCGCAGCAGCTCGAACGTCGGCTCCGCTGCGGCGGCGTCGGCCAGCAGCTCCAAAAAGTCCCACTGCGGCACCAGCGCGATGTGCTTGTGCCGGCCTGGAATCCGGCGCAGGTCGAGGTCGACCTGCGCGCCCTGAATCCGCATGTGCGCGGTATCGACGAGGCGGTGGGGGACCTCGGCGAACCGGGCGGCCAGGCCGAGTTCGTCGAGCAGGCGAAGGGTGCTGGCATGCACGGTGTCGCCGCGGAAGTCACGCAGGAAATCGGCGTGCTTCTCCATCACCGTCACCCGCACGTTCGCACGGGCCAGCAGCAAACCCAACACCATGCCCGCGGGTCCACCGCCGGCGATCACGCACGTGGTGGACTCGGCTTTGGGCACACCACATTCTGGCACGCCGGCGGTCGACAATCCGACACGTTGGCCGTCGGATCGCCGGGCGCATAGTCTGGCCGGATGACCGGTTTTCTGAGTTGGTGGGATGGTGTGGAGCTGTGGCTGTCGGGCCTGGGCTTCGTGCTGCAGACCATCGTCGTGATGCCGGTGGTGCTGGCGCTGGCCTATGCGATCGCGTTGGTGCTCGACGGGGCGCTGGGCCGAGGCATCCAGTTGCTGCGGCGGATTCGGCACGGCGACCCGAACGAATGATGAGCGGTCTGCCCAAGTCCTGGGTGACGCTGGTGCTGGTCATCCTTGTGGTGGTCGTCATCGTGGCCTGGCTGCTTTCGCATTAGGGTTCGGCGAGCATGCTGGGACGACTCTGTTAGGCTTCGCGCCATGCGAACAGCGACCGGCAACAAGGGCAGCCACATCTTGGCGCTCATCGCCGTGGGGGATTGGGCTGTCGCCGATGTGCACTGTTGCCGCTGACCTTCCACGCCCGTGCGCGGTTTGGTGTCGGTAGTGGTCGTCAACCCCGCTGACGCATTGATCCTTTCCGTGATACGGGACCCGGCCGTCCCTAAGCAACGAAAGGTCATCCATGTACAAGTCCTGGCGCACGGTCGCCGCGCTGGCTTCGACCGCTGCCGTGGTCGCCGCCTGCGGTGGCGGCTCCAGCGACGTGGCCGGGGGCGGGGCCCAGCCGGGTGCCAGCACCACACTGACCCTGGTGGCGTATTCCGTGCCGGAGCCCGGCTGGAGCAAGATCATCCCGGCGTTCGCCGGCACCCCCGACGGCAAAGGCGTCGCCGTGACCGCGTCCTACGGCGCCTCAGGCGACCAGTCCCGCGCAGTCGTTGACGGCAAGCCCGCCGACATCGTCAATTTATCGCTCGAACCCGACGTCACCCGACTGGTAAAGGCTGGGAAGGTCGCCAAGGACTGGAACACCGACGCCACCAAGGGCATCCCGTTCGATTCGGTGGTCACGCTGGTGGTCCGCAAGGGCAACCCGAAGAACATCAAAGACTGGGACGACCTGCTGCGGCCCGGCATCGAGGTGGTCACGCCCAGCCCGCTGAGCTCGGGGTCAGCCAAGTGGAACCTGCTCGCGCCGTACGCCGCGAAGAGCAACGGCGGCCAAGACCAGCAGGCCGGGTTGGACTACGTTCAGAAACTGGTCACCGGGCACATCAAACTGCGTCCCGGGTCCGGGCGCGAAGCCACCGACGTGTTCGTGCAGGGCAGCGGTGACGTGCTGATCAGCTACGAGAACGAGGCGATCAACACCGAGCGGCAGGGCAAGCCGGTCGAGCACATCACGCCACCGCAGACGTTCAAGATCGAGAACCCGGTGGCAGTGGTCAACACCAGCGCGCACCTGGACAAGGCCACCGCGTTCAAAAACTACCTGTACACCACCGACGCGCAGAAGATCTGGGCGCAGGCCGGGTTCCGGCCCGTCGACCCGGGGGTGGCGGCCGACTTCGCCAGCCAGTTCCCGGCGCCGCAGAAGCTGTGGACCATCGCCGACCTGGGGGGATGGGACACGGTGGATCCGCAGTTGTTCGACAAGGACAACGGAAGCATCACGAAGATCTACAGGCAGGCCACCGGATGACAGCCGCAGCCGTCGAACCCCATCCCGAAGCGACCCGGGTGCCGGGCCGCTCGGGCGGCACCGGGCTGCGTGTCGGGGTGGCCACGCTGTGGCTGTCGGTCATCGTGCTGCTGCCGCTGGCGGCGATCGGGTGGCAGTCCGCCAAGGGCAGCTGGCGGGCGTTCGTCGCCGCGGTCACGTCGCCGTCGGCGATCGACTCTTTCCGGGTCACGCTGACAATCTCGGCCGCGGTGACGGTGATCAACATGGTGTTCGGGCTACTGGTGGCGTGGGTGCTGGTCCGCGACGACTTTTTCGGCAAGCGGCTGGTCGACGCGGTGATCGACCTGCCGTTCGCGCTGCCGACCATCGTGGCCAGCGTGGTGCTACTGGCGCTCTACGGGCCCAACAGCCCGGTCGGCGTCCATCTGCAGCACACCCCCTACGGCGTCGGCGCCGCGCTGCTGTTCGTCACGCTGCCGTTCGTCGTGCGGGCCGTGCAGCCGGTACTGCTGGAAGTGGACCGGGAAGCCGAGCAGGCGGCGGCCTCACTGGGCGCAGGGAACCGGACCATCTTCACCACGATCATCCTGCCCGCGCTCACACCGGCGCTGCTGTCCGGCGCCGGGCTGGCGTTTTCGCGGGCGATCGGCGAATTCGGTTCGGTGGTGCTGATCGGCGGGGCGGTGCCCGGCAAAACCGAGGTGTCCTCGCAATGGATCCGCACGTTGATCGAAAACGACGACCCTACCGGCGCGGCCGCGATCTCGATTGCGCTGCTGGCGATCTCGTTCCTCGTGTTGTTCGTGCTGCGGGTGCTGGGATCGCGTACCGCCAAGCACGAGGAGGTGGCGAGGTGACACTGTCGCCGCTGGCGCGCCTCATCGCCCGGTACGGCGCGCTGCTGTACATCGGGGTGCTGGTGATCGTGCCGGTGGTGCTGATCCTGTGGCGCTCGTTCGCACCCGGGCTCGGCGCGTTCGTCGCCAGCGTCAGTACCCCGGCCGCGATCTCGGCGCTGCAGCTGTCGCTGCTGGTGGTGGCGATCGTGGTGCCGCTGAACGTGGTGTTCGGGGTGCCCACCGCTTTGGTGCTGGCCCGCAACAAGTTTCGCGGCAAGGGCGTGCTGCAAGCCGTCATCGACCTGCCGTTCGCGGTGTCGCCGGTGATCGTCGGTGTCGCGCTGATCCTGCTGTGGGGCTCGGCCGGCGTGTTCGGCTTCGTGGAGCGGGATCTCGGCTTGCGGATCATCTTCGGGTTGCCCGGGATCGTGCTGGCCAGCATCTTCGTCACGCTGCCGTTCGTGATCCGCGAGGTGGAACCCGTGCTGCACGAAATCGGCGCCGACCAGGAAGAGGCGGCGGCGACGCTGGGCGCCACCTGGTGGCAGGCGTTCTGGCGGGTCACCCTGCCCTCCATCCGCTGGGGCCTGACCTACGGCGTGGTGCTCACCGTCGCACGCACCCTTGGCGAGTACGGGGCGGTGATCATGGTGTCGTCCAACCTTCCCGGCAGGTCGCAGACGTTGACGCTATTGGTGTCGGACCGCTACAGCCGGGGCGCGGAATACGGCGCGTACGCCGTCTCCACCCTTCTCATGACCGTCGCGGTAATCGTGCTCATCGTCCAGGTGGTGCTCGACGTGCGGCGCGGGCGGATCAGGCAGTTAGCAGACGGCACTTAGGCAGTCAGCCACGACAAGGAGTCTCGAGATGACCGACGCCATCACCCTTCGTGGCGTGAACAAACGCTACGGCGAGTTCGCCGCGTTGGAGGACATCAACTTCACCGTCCCCTCCGGTTCGCTGACCGCGCTGCTCGGGCCCAGCGGATCCGGCAAGTCGACGCTGCTGCGCGCGATCGCCGGCCTCGACGAGCCCGACACCGGCACGATCACCATCAACGGGCGCGACGTGACCCATGTCCCGCCGCAGCGGCGCAGCATCGGTTTCGTTTTCCAGCACTACGCGGCGTTCAAGCACCTCTCGGTGCGGGACAACGTCGCGTTCGGGCTGAAGATCCGAAAACGGCCCAAGGCCGAAATCAACCAGAAGGTGGACAACCTGCTGGAGACGGTGGGGCTCACCGGCTTTCAGAACCGCTATCCCGCTCAGCTGTCGGGTGGCCAGCGCCAGCGGATGGCGCTGGCACGGGCGCTGGCGGTTGATCCGCAGGTGCTGCTGCTCGACGAGCCGTTCGGCGCGCTGGACGCCAAGGTGCGCGAAGACCTGCGCGCCTGGCTGCGGCGGCTGCACGACGAGGTGCACGTCACGACGGTGCTGGTCACCCACGACCAGTCCGAGGCGCTGGACGTGTCCGACCGGGTCGCGGTGCTCAACAGGGGCCGCATCGAGCAGATCGGTTCGCCCACCGAGGTTTACGACAGGCCGGTCAACGGGTTCGTGATGTCGTTTCTGGGTGCGGTGTCCTCGCTCAACGGCATCCTGGTGCGGCCGCACGATATCCGGGTCGGGCGCAACCCGGAAATGACGATCGCGGCCGGCGACGGGACAGCGGAATTCACCGGCGTGATCAAGGCCAGTATCGACCGCATCGTCTACCTGGGGTTCGAGGTGCGCGTCGAGTTGACCGGCGCACCGACGGGCACACCGTTCACCGCACAGATCACCCGCGGCGACGCCGAGGCGCTCGGGCTGCGCGAGGGCGACACCGTGTTCGTGCGAGCCACCCGGGTGCCGCCGATCGGCGGCACCTCCCAGGTGCCGGTTTCCGAGCCGGCGCGGTCCTCCTAGGCCGCGCGGGCGGGTTCGGCGACTGTGGTGGCTCGGGCGGGTTGGGGTGCTTCGGCGGTCGCGGCGTCGAACCGGTCAAGCACGGTGGCGGCGACAAGGGGGTGCGCACCGAGTGGCGATGCCATCGCAATGCCGTTGCCGGCGGCGTAGCTAGCCACCCGGTCAGTCAGGCGTCCCGGGGCCAGGAACCACGGCGCGATCACCAACCGCGTTGCACCGCAGCCGGTCAGCTGGTGCGCAGCATCATCGAGCGTGGGCCGCGGACCGGTCGCGAACGCGGTCACCGCACCTTTCCAGCGGGTTCCGGCGGCCAGCGCCGGCGCCAGAGCACGGGTGCGCTCGTTAACTTCATGCCACGAAGAGCCCACCGCGACAACGATCACCCCGACGTTGGGGTCGTGTCGCGACACTGCAAGGCGTTGGCGCAGGACGGTGACCAGCCGGGGGTCTTCGCCGAGCACATCGGCCTGGTATGCGTTCGTGCCGGCGACCTGTGCCGGGATGTCGACCCGGGCGTGGTAGGCGTCGGCCAGCAGCAGCGGCACCACGATGGCGTCGTCGCGCAGGCCGGTCAACATGTCCCGCAGGTTTGGGCGGGAGCGCTCGCAGAACCCGACCCGAACGTCCAGCCACGGCCTCAGCCGGCGGACCCGCTCGGCGACGGCGTGCGCGTTAGCCGGCGAACGCGGGTCGACGCTACCGTGCGCGGCGAGCACGAGGGCCGCTGAGCGGCCCGGGCGAAGAGCAAACGAGGCGGTCACGACATGCCTTATCCGGAATGCAGCCCGCATTCGGTCTTGGAAAGGCCCTGCCAGCGGCCGCTGCGCGGGTCGGCGCCGGGGACCGGCTTCGCCGTGCACGGTGCGCAGCCGATCGACGGATACCCTTCGTCGACAAGCGGATTCACCAACACGTCGTTGGCGTCGATGTAACGCTGCATGTCCTCGTCGGTCCACGCGGCCAGCGGGTTGATCTTCACCAGCCCGAACGCCTCGTCGAAGCTGATCATCGGCGAGTTGGCGCGGGTGGGCGCCTCGACGCGGCGCAGGCCGGTGACCCAGGCGGAGTAGCCGCGCAGCGCCTTGCTCAGCGGTTCGACCTTGCGCAGCCGGCAGCACTGGTTGGGATCGCGGGCGAACAGGTCCCCGCCGAGCAGGCGATCCTGCTGTTCGACCGTGTGCTGCGGGGTGACGTTGACGACGTTGACGTCATACACCGCGGTGACCGCGTCGCGGGTGCCGATAGTTTCCACGAAGTGGTAGCCGGTGTCCAGGAACAGCACGTCCACTCCGGGGCGCACCTTGGCAGCCAGGTCGATCAGCACCGCGTCCTGCATGTTCGACGCCACCACGTAGTTGGCACCGAAGTTGTCATCCGCCCAGCGCAGCAGGTCGATGGCCGGCGCGCCGTCGAGCTCGTGCGCGCCGCGGGCGGCGAGCTCGCGTAGGTCGCTCTCGGTGGTGACAGTCATCGGTGCTTGATTCTCTTCGCGCAAGCGCTCATCGGTGCTCTTTTCTCTTCGCGCAAGCGCTCATCGGAGGTCCGCCTCGTCTGCTCGTAGGGCCCACGTGGCGAAACGCTCACCCTCGTTGCGTTGTTTCATGAAGTTGCGCACCACCCGCTCGATGTAGTCGCCGAGCTCGGCGGACAGCACCTTGTGCTGGCGCAGCTTCCGGCCGAAGCCGCTGTCCAGCCCGAGGCTGCCACCCAGGTGCACTTGGAAGCCCTCCACCGAGCCGCCGCCGTCGTCGACCATCTGGCCCTTGAACCCGATGTCGGCGACCTGGATCCGAGCACAGGAGTTCGGGCAACCGTTGATGTTGACGGTGATCGGCACGTCGAGTTGCGCGTTGATGTCCTCCAGCCGGCGCTCGAGCTCCGGCACCAGCACCTGGGAACGCTTGCGGGTCTCGGCGAACGACAGCTTGCAGAACTCGATGCCAGTGCACGCCATCAGGTTTCGGCGCCAGTGCGACGGGGTGGACGGCAGGCCCAGCGCATCCAGCCCCGCGACCAGCTCATCGACGTGCTCGTCGGGCACGTCGAGGACGATCAGCTTCTGGTACGGCGTAAACCTGATCCGGTCCGAACCCACCTTGGCGGCCAAGTCGGCGACCCTGGTCAGGATCGTGCCCGACACTCGCCCGGCGATCGGGGCGACCCCGACCGCGCTCTTGCCGTTCTTCAGCCGCTGCACCCCGATGTGGTCGATCGGGTGGATGACCGGCTGGGGCGCCGGCCCATCGATGAGCGGCCGCTTGAGGTACTCGGTTTCAAGGACATGTCGGAACTTTTCGACACCCCAGTCCTTGATCAGGAACTTCAGCCGCGCCTTGGCACGCAACCGGCGATACCCGTAGTCCCGGAACACCGAGGTGATGCCCTCCCAGACATCGGGCACCTCCGCCAGCGGCACCCAGGCGCCGAGGCGCTGGCCCAGCATCGGGTTCGTCGACAACCCGCCGCCCACCCACACGTCCAGGCCGGGACCGTGCTCGGGGTGCACCACGCCGATGAACGCGATGTCATTCACCTCGTGGCAGACGTCCTGAAGGCCGGAGATCGCGGTCTTGTACTTGCGCGGCAGGTTGGCGTAATCCTTATTGCCGATGTAGCGCCTGACGATCTCCTGGACGGCCCAACTCGGGTCGAGCACCTCGTCGAGCGATTCGCCGGCCAGCGGCGAGCCCAGCACCACCCGGGGGCAGTCGCCGCACGCCTCGGTGGTCTGCAGCCCGACCGCCTCCAGCCGCCGCCAGATCTCCGGGACGTTCTTTACCTCGATCCAGTGCAGTTGGACGTTCTCGCGGTCGGAGATGTCGGCGGTGTCGCGGGCGAACTCGGTGGAGATCTCGCCGATCGTGCGCACGGCTGCGGTGGAGACCGCGCCGCCGTCGCAGCGCACCCGCATCATGAAGTACCGGGCCTCCAGCAGGTCGGTGTTCTCGTCGCCGGTCCAGGTGCCGTCGTAGCCCTGCTCGCGCTGCGTGTACAGACCCCACCAGCGGAAACGGCCGCGCAGGTCGCTTTTGTCGATGCTGTCGAAGCCGCGGTGGGCGTAGATGTTCTCGATGCGGTCGCGCACGTTGAGCGGGTTGTCGTCCCTCTTGTTCTGCTCGTTGGCATTAAGCGGCTCGCGGTAGCCGAGAGCCCACTGGCCTTCGCCGCGGGTCCGCTTCGGCGGGCGGGGCTGTGTCATCGGGCGGTCATGTTCCTCGTCGGGGCCGTCGGACCGCGCACGACCGCCGGTGGCTGGTCCGGCGGCGCAGATCCGGCGGCCAGCTGAAAGTACAGGCGGGCAGGTCTACGACATCAAGGCAGACAACAACAGCTGCACACGCGCTTGAAGTCGACGTGCCGCCGCGCCACCAGCGAGACGCGGGTGCTGAGGCTACGGGCGGCGGTCACGTGCGCCATTCTGCCATGACGGCGGGGACATGCCCTAACCGGGTCATATTTGCGCTCAGTGTGAGCAAAACCCGAGCGGTTTGGCGGCCGCGCTCGGGCCGCTCGGGCCGCTCGCCGAGATTGAAATGCGGCGGCAGAAGATCGAGTGACGCCCGCGGGGGCAGACTGAGTGGGTGACGGTCGCGGTGACGGAGGGGCTGCCCCGGTTGGTGGCAACGCCCGGGCGGCGGTTCGGCGTGTACGTGCACGTGCCGTTCTGCGCCACACGCTGCGGATACTGCGACTTCAACACCTATGTCCCGGGCGAACCCGGCGGCGCGGACGCGGACGGCTGGCTGGCGGCGCTGCGCCGGGAGCTGGCTGTGGCGGCCGAGCGCACAGGCCCGCAGGCCGCCGACACCGTGTTCGTCGGTGGCGGCACACCGTCGCTGCTCGGCGGCGCGCGGCTGGCTGAGGTGCTCGACGCGGTGCGCGACACGTTCGGGCTGGCACGAAACGCCGAAGTCACCACCGAGGCGAATCCCGAGTCGACCTCGCCGGAGCTGTTCGAGACGCTGCTGTCGGCCGGCTACACCCGGGTGTCGCTGGGCATGCAGTCGGTGGCGCCACGGGTTCTCGCGGTGCTGGACCGCGTGCACTCGCCGGGGCGCGCGGTGGCCGCGGCCCGCGAGGCAATCGCCGCCGGCTTCCGGCACGTCAACGTCGACCTGATCTACGGCTCCCCCGGGGAGAGCGACGACGACCTGCTGCGCTCGGTCGACGCCGCGGTCGGGGCCGGCGTCGACCACGTGTCGGCCTACGCGCTGGTGGTCGAGGAAGGCACCGCGCTGGCGCGTCGGGTGCACCGCGGCGAGCTCGCCGCACCCGACGACGACGTGCTGGCCCGCCGCTATCAACTGCTCGACGCGCGGCTGAGGGCGGACGGCTTGCAGTGGTACGAGGTGTCGAACTGGAGCCGCCCCGGCGGCGAGTGCCGGCACAACATCGGCTACTGGGACGGCGGCCAATGGTGGGGCGCCGGGCCGGGCGCGCACGGCTACGTCGGGGCGACGCGATGGTGGAACGTCAAGCACCCGAACACCTATGCGCGGCTGCTGGCCGGGGGCACGCTTCCGGTCGCCGATTTCGAGCGGCTCGGTGCCGCCGAATCCCACCTGGAGGAGGTCATGCTGGGCCTGCGGCTGCGGCGCGGGTTGGCGGTGTCGGTGCTGACCGACTCCGAGCGGCGGCGTGCCCTGCGGTCGATCGGCGACGGCCTGCTCAGCCGGGTCGGCGACCGGCTGGTGCTCACCGACGATGGCCGGCTGCTGGCCGACGCGGTGGTGCGCAATCTCTTCGACGATTAGGTCCGGTCGAGCACCGCGGCGAGATCCAGCCTGGCGATGCGGTCGGGGTCGGCCAGCACGTCGATGGCCCTGACGGTTCCGGCGGCGACCAGGAAGGCCATGATCGACATCGGGCGACCGCTCCGAAGGACGACCGCGCCGGCGGCCCCGTTGACGGCGGCGGCCCGCACGTCGTTGTCCAGGCCGGCGTAGGCCTTGGCCAGTTTCGCCACCGTGGTGGCGCCGCGCGCCGACGTCGTCCGCCCCGGACCGAAGTCGCCGCGCAGCTCCACGTCCGGGTGAAGCACGGCGACGAGCCGGTCGAAGTCGCCGCTGCGGCCCGCGGCAAAGAATGCGTCCACCACGGCGCGCTGGGCCGCCATGTCGCCGTCGGGCGTAGGGTGCGCGGCCTGGATCCGTCGCCGCGCGCGGCTGGCCAGCTGGCGAGTGGCGACGGGGGAACGCTCGACGATCGGGGCGATCTGGTCGAACGGCAGCGCGAACACGTCGTGCAGCACGAACGCCAGCCGCTCCGGCGGCGGCAACGTCTCCAGCACCACGAACAGGGCCAGACCCACCGAGTCGGCCAGCAGCGCCTGATGCTCGGGGTCGGACGCGCCGACCGGGTCGACGATCGGGTCGGGGAGCTGCGCGAGCAGGTCCTCGTCCCGGCGGGCGTGGCGGGCCCGCAGCATGTTCAAACAGATCCGCGCCACCACCGTGGTGAGCCAGGCGGCGAGGTTGTCGACGTGCTCGGCGTCGGCGCGGTGCAGCCGGATCCAGGCCTCCTGTACCGCATCCTCGGCATCGGTCAGCGTGCCCAGCATCCGGTAGGCCAGCGCCTTGAGCTGCGGTCGCTGCTGCTCGAAGCGCGCGGTCAGTCCGGTCGCGCACATACCGCGCCCGCACTGAACCCGGCCGCGCCGATGCCCAGCGCCAGGTTGAACCGCGCCCGCAGGTTTTCCAGCGCGATCACGTGGGTCAGCTCCACCAGCTGGGCGCTGTCGAAATGGCGCTTCAGCGCAGCGAACAGCTCATCGGTCACCTCGACCGGGGTACGGCTCATCGCCGCCGCATACTCCAGCACCAGCTTGTCGACCTCCGAGAAGCAGGCGGCCTTGCGGAAATCCGGCAGCGCGAGCAGTTCCTCGTCTTTCAGCCCCCAGCCCCGGGCGACCTGTGAGCCCATGTCGATGCAGTACTCGCAGCGCGTGGTGGTGGCGGCCTTCAACTCGGCCAGCGCACGGTGCCGCCGGTCAAGCAGATCCAGCCCGGCCACCGCCTGCTCGAGCCGGCCGTACCCCTGCAGCAGTTTCGGAATGTGCGCATACATCTGCAGGGGCTCCAGCATCGCGGCGGGCGCGCGGCCGGTCAGCTGCTTGAAACGCCGTTTGGTGAACAACAGCGCGATCTTGGTGCCCAGCGTGGTGTCCTGGTCGGGCACCGGGTCCAGACGTGGCATCGAAACCCCTCCTGTCGTTGAGTTCTCTCATGAACTCGACCCGCGGGGGCGGTGCGACGTGACGCCCTACGCCTGTTTCGGGCGCAGCGCGTCCATGTCGAACAGCCGGGCATGCAGCACCACCCGGTTGCGCAGCGCCGCGCGCACCGCGCGGTGCAGCCCGTCCTCGAGATAGACGACGCCCTTCCACTTGACCGCGTGCGGGAACAGGTCGCCGTAGAACGTGGAGTCCTCCGACAGCAGCCGGTCCAACGCCAAGACCGTTGTGGTGGTTACCAACTCGTCGAGACGGATCTGCCGCGGCGGAATCTGCGACCAGTCGCGATAGGACAGGCCGTGGTCGGGATACGGCTTGCCGTCGCGGACGCCTTTAAATATCATCCGCCGTCACCATCCCCTGAAGGCTAGTCGCCGCAGACCAAAATGCCAGACGCCAAACCTGTGAGCAGGCGCCGCCGCAGCTGGCCACCGTAAACTGGAATCGATCCGGAGGTGAACCAGATGGGAAATGCCGAAGAGCGCCGCTTTGAGGTGTTGCGCGCCATCGTGGCCGACTTCGTCGCCACCAAGGAGCCGATCGGGTCGAAATTATTGGTGGAGCGGCACAACCTTGGCGTGTCCAGCGCCACCGTCCGCAACGACATGGCGGTGCTGGAGGCCGAGGGCTATATCGCCCAGCCGCACACCAGCTCCGGGCGGGTGCCGACGGAGAAGGGCTACCGAGAGTTCGTCGACCGGCTCGACGACGTCAAGCCGCTGTCGGCGGCCGAGCGGCGCGCGATCCAGAACTTCCTGGAGTCCGGCGTCGATCTCGACGACGTGCTGCGGCGGGCGGTGCGCCTGCTGGCGCAGCTCACCCGGCAGGTCGCCGTCGTGCAGTACCCGACGCTGTCGGCCTCCACGGTCCGGCACCTGGAAGTGGTGCCGCTGACGCCGGCGCGGCTGCTGCTGGTCGTGATCACCGACTCCGGTCGCGTCGACCAGCGCATGGTGGAGCTCGGCGACGTGATCGACGAGCACCAGCTGGCGCAGTTGAGGGACATGCTCGGCCAAGCGCTGGACGGCAAGAAGATGTCGGCGGCGTCGGAGGCCGTTGCCGACCTCGCCGCCCACATGGGCCCGGGCGGCACGCTCGGCGACGCGGTCGGGCGGTCGGCGACCGTGCTGCTCGAGTCGCTGGTCGACCACGCCGAAGAGCGGCTGCTGCTCGGCGGGACCGCCAACCTCACCCACAACACCGCCGATTTCGGCGGCTCGCTGCGCTCGATCCTGGAAGCACTCGAGGAGCAGGTCGTCATCCTGCGGCTGCTGGCCGCGCGGCAGGACGCCGGCAAGGTGACCGTACGCATCGGCCACGAGACCGAGGTCGAAGAGATGGCCGGAACGTCGGTGGTCACCACCACCTACGGCACGTCGGGGACAATCTATGGCGGTATGGGTGTGCTGGGGCCCACCCGAATGGACTACCCAGGAACTATCGCTAGTGTCGCGGCGGTTGCCATGTATATAGGGGAAGTGTTAGGCCGCAGGTAGCGCGGCGGCGATGAGCCCTCGCGCGAAAGAGGCACGGAAGGGTCGGCAGTGGCACGGGATTACTACGGCCTGCTCGGGGTGAGCAGGAACGCGAGCGACGCGGAGATCAAGCGCGCCTACCGGCGGCTGGCCCGCGAGTTGCATCCCGACATCAACCCCGACGAGGAAGCGCAGGCCCGGTTCAAGGACATCAGCGCCGCCTACGAGGTGCTCAGCGACCCCGAGAAGCGGCGCATCGTCGACCTCGGCGGTGACCCGCTGGAGTCGGTGTCCGCGGCCGGCAATGGGTTCAGCGGTTTCGGCGGGCTCGGCGACGTGTTCGAGGCGTTCTTCGGCGGCGGCGCCACCTCGCGCGGCCCGATCGGCCGGGTGCGCCCCGGCTCCGACTCGCTGCTGCGGATGCGGATGACGCTCGACGAGTGCGCGCGGGGTGTCACCAAGCAGGTCACCGTCGACACCGCGGTGCTGTGCGACAAGTGCCAGGGCCGGGGCACCAACGGCAGCTCCGGGCCGGTGCGCTGCGACACCTGCGGCGGCCGCGGCGAGGTGCAAAGCGTGCAGCGGTCCCTGCTGGGCCAGGTGATGACGTCGCGACCGTGCCCGACCTGCCGCGGCGTGGGCGAGGTCATCCTCGACCCGTGCTTCCGCTGTGGCGGCGACGGCCGGGTGCGCGCGCGCCGCGAAATCAGCGTCAAGATCCCCGCCGGGGTGGGCGAGGGGATGCGGGTCCGGCTGGCCGCGCAGGGCGAGGTCGGTCCCGGCGGTGGCCCGGCCGGCGACCTGTATGTCGAGGTGCACGAGCAGCCGCATGACATCTTCATCCGCGACGGCGACGACCTGCACTGCACGATCGCGGTGCCGATGGTCGACGCGGCGCTGGGCACCAACGTGACCATCGAGGCAATCCTCGATGGGCCCACCGAGATCACCATCCCGGCCGGCACCCAGCCGGGATCGGTCACCACGCTGCGCGGGCAGGGCATGCCGCACCTGCGGTCCGGGACACGCGGCGACCTGCACGCCCATGTCGAGGTCGTGGTGCCGTCCCGGCTCGATCACCACGACGCCGACCTGCTGCGCGAGTTCAACAAGCGCCGCCGCGGCGACGTCGCGGAGGTGCGGCCGACCAATGCCGGCGCCGGTGGCGGCATCTTCAGCCGGCTGCGCGAGACCTTCACCGGCCGCTAGCTCCGCCGGCGCCATGGCTGGAGCCGATGCTCTTCGCGCGAGCGCTCATCGCGGCGCGCTGTTCTATGTCGACGTGCTGCCGGACGCCGGGGCCGTCGCCGCCGTGGCCGGTGACGAGGGATTCCACGCTTCGACAGTTCGTCGCCTGCGGCCCGGCGAGCAGCTGATGCTCGGCGACGGCGCGGGGGAGATGGCCTGGTGCGAGGTCGTGGAGGTGGACCGCGGCGGCCTTCGGGCGCGTGTGCTGAGACGCTGGAGCGTGGCCCCGCCCGCGCCGAGCGTGCGGGTCGTGCAGGGATTGCCGAAGTCGGAACGATCCGAGCTGGCGATCGAGGCGGCCACCGAGGCGGGGGCAGATTCGTTCGTCGCCTGGCAGGCCGACCGCTGCGTGGCGCGCTGGGACGGGGCCCGCGCCGACAAGGGCCTGCGCCGCTGGCGGGCCGTGGCCCGGTCGGCGGCGCGACAGTCGCGCCGCGCGCACATTCCTTCGGTGACCGGGCCGGTGTCCACGGCCGAGCTTGCCGTGCGGGTGGGCGCCGACGTGGCCGAGGGCGCGGCGGTCCTGGTGTTGCACGAATCGGCCAGCGCGGTGTTGTCCGAAGACGCTGTGGGGCAGTCCGACTCGATCACGTTGGTGGTCGGCCCCGAGGGCGGCATCACAGACCAGGAGATCGAGGCGCTGACCGGCGCCGGGGCTGTGCCGGTGCGGCTGGGCCCGACGATCCTACGGACCTCCACCGCGGCGGCGGTCGCGCTCGGCGCGATCGGCGTGCTGACCCCGCGGTGGAGCTAATCTCGGGCGATGAGCGGGAGCACATGCGATCTCGGCGCGGTTTTCGACCAACAGGTCGCCCACGAATTCGTCGCCAAGGCCGCCACCATGGCCACGGACAGCGACACCCACGACATCACGATGGACACCGTCCTTCCCGGTGTGGCGCCCACCGGGCGTCGCTGCGGGCGCAGGTCGGGCTGCTCGACAACGACATTGCGCCCAACCAGCTGCTGCTGAAGCATCGGACGCTTGGGACGTGTCGCCTGCGGCGGTAGACTGACAGCACGTCCAACGCGCCCGCCACCGGCGGAAATCGATAGAAAGCAGGCACTGGAAACCACGTGACGCCCCGCGAGACAACCGCTGCCCCGACATCGACCCCGACCGTACGGAGCAGCATTGATGTTCCGCCCGACCTCATCGTGGGCCTGCTCGGCTCCGCCGACGAGAACCTGCGGGCACTCGAGCGCACTCTGGCCGCGGATCTGCACGCGCGCGGCAACACGGTCACCCTGTCCGGCAGCCCGGCCGACGTCGCGCTGGCCGAACGGGTGATCACCGAACTGATCGCGCTGGTCGCCGGCGGGCAGGCGCTGACCCCCGAGGTCGTCCGCCACAGCATCGCCATGCTGACCGGCAGCACCAACGAATCGCCGGCCGAGGTGCTGTCGCTGGACATTCTGTCGCGGCGCGGCAAGACGATTCGTCCCAAGACGCTCAACCAGAAACGATACGTCGACGCGATCGACGCCAACACGGTCGTGTTCGCCATCGGGCCTGCCGGCACCGGCAAGACGTATCTGGCAATGGCCAAGGCGGTCAACGCCCTTCAGAGCAAACAGGTCACCCGCATCATCCTCACCCGGCCGGCGGTGGAAGCCGGTGAGCGCCTTGGCTTCCTGCCCGGCACCCTGAGCGAGAAGATCGACCCGTACCTGCGGCCGCTGTATGACGCGTTGCACGACATGATGGACGCGGAGCTGATCCCAAAGCTGATGAGCGCCGGGGTGATCGAGGTCGCGCCGCTGGCGTACATGCGCGGCCGGGCGCAACCGCTGTTCACCAAGGTGCTGACACCGAACGGTTTCCGGCCGATCGGTGAGCTCGCGGTCGGCGATTTCGTGATCGGCTCGGATGGGCGTCCGACGGAAGTCCTGGGCGTCTATCCCCAGGGCTTCAAGGAGATCTATCGGGTACATACCCACGACGGTGCGTCGACGCTGGCCTCCGCTGACCACCTGTGGTCGGTATACACCCGCGCTGATCGGCTTCGCGGCAAGCCCCCGCGCGTGCTGCAGACCAAGGAGATGATCGGCAACCTGCGCGCGGCGCATTACCACCGCTACGAGTTGCCGCTGCTGAATGCGCCGGTGGATTTCCCTTCGCGGCCAGTGCCGCTGGATCCGTACGCCCTCGGTCTGCTGCTGGGCGACGGGTGCCCGACATGCTCGACGATGCGCCGGATGGGATTGGCGGGCGCGGAGTTCATTCCCGAGGATTACCTGTTCAACTCGGCCGATGTACGGCTGGCCGTTCTGCAGGGTCTGCTCGACAGCGACGGCGGTCGGGTGACTCAGCGTGGCCGAACCTGCCGCATCCAGTTCGGGGCGGCGTCGGATCGGCTGCGTGACGACGTGGTGTCCGTCGTCCAGTCGCTCGGCGGTGTGGTATACCAGCGCACCCGGAAGGCGGTGGGGCGCAAGCCCGGACCGGTGCATGGTCACGAGGTGCATGACCGATCCGACGCCCACATTCTGGACATCCGCCTGCCCGAGGGCGTCGTCCCGTTCCGGCTCACCCGCAAGGCCGCGAAGTACGACGCGACCGGTGGCGGCCGGCCGATGCGTTTCGTCGACCGCATCGAACCCGCGGGCACCGAGGAGGCTGTGTGCATCCAGGTCGCGGCCGCGGATTCGCTTTATGTCACCGAGGATTTCCTGCTCACGCACAACACCCTCAACGACGCGTTCATCATCCTCGACGAGGCACAGAACACGACCGCCGAGCAGATGAAGATGTTTTTGACGCGACTGGGTTTCGGCTCCAAGATCGTCGTCACCGGCGACGTGACGCAGGTGGACCTGCCCGGCGGCGCGACGTCGGGGTTGCGCGCCGCGGTCGACATCCTCGACGGCATCGACGGCATCCACGTCGCGGAGCTGACCAGCGCCGACGTGGTGCGCCACCGGCTGGTGTCGGAGATTGTCGACGCCTACGCCCGCGCAGAGGAAGCGCCGCTGGCGATGAACCGTGCCCAGCGACGCGCGGCGGGCGGTCGCGCCCAACGGACCCGATGACCGCCGCCGTATGAGCATCGAGGTATCCAACGAGTCCGGCCTCGACGTGTCCGAGGCCGAACTCATCAGCGTCGCGCGGTTCGTCATCGCCAAGATGAACGTGCACCCGGCCGCCGAACTGTCGATGGTTCTGCTGGACAGCGCGGCGATGGCCGACCTGCATATGCGCTGGATGGACCTGCCCGGCCCGACCGACGTGATGAGCTTTCCGATGGACGAACTGGAGCCCGGCGGGCGGCCAGACGCGCCCGAACCGGGGCCGGCGATGCTCGGCGACATCGTGCTGTGCCCGGAGTTCGCGGCCGAGCAGGCCGCCGCGGCGGGCCACAGCCTCGGGCACGAGCTGGCCCTGCTGACCATCCACGGCGTGCTGCACCTCCTCGGTTACGACCACGCCGAACCCGAGGAGGAGAAGGAGATGTTCGCGCTGCAGCGACAGCTTCTCGAGGACTGGGTCGCCGAACAGGTGAAGGCCTACACCAAGGACCGGCAGAGCGAGAGAGACCGGCGGCTGCTGGACAAGTCAAGGTATTTCGACCAACCGTGAACGGCATCGGCCCACTGGTAGGTGCGATCGTGCTGATCGGCCTCGGCGGGTTGTTCGCGGCCATCGACGCGGCGATCTCCACGGTGTCGCTGGCGCGCGTCGAGGAAATGATCCGCGACGAACGCCCCGGGGCCGTGCGGCTGGCCAAGGTGATCACCGAGCGGCCGCGCTACGTCAACCTGATCGTGCTGCTGCGCATCAGCTGCGAGGCCGCGGCCACGGTGATGCTGGTGGCCTACCTGTGGGAAGATGTCGGCCTAAAATGGGGCCTGATCGCCGCCGCGGCCATCATGGTCGTGGTCAGCTTCGTGGTCATCGGCGTGGGTCCGCGCACCCTGGGGCGCCAGCATGCCTACACCATCGCGCTGGCGTCGGCGATTCCGCTGCAAGCGATTTCGGTGCTACTCACGCCGATCAGCCGGCTGCTGGTGCTTATCGGCAACGTGCTGACACCGGGCCGCGGCTTTCGCAACGGCCCATTCGCCTCCGAGATCGAACTGCGCGAAGTCGTCGACCTCGCCCAACAGCGCGGCGTGGTGGCCGCCGACGAGCGCCGGATGATCGAGTCGGTGTTCGAGCTCGGCGACACACCGGCCCGCGAGGTAATGGTGCCGCGCACCGAGATGGTGTGGATCGAGTCGGACAAGTCGGCCGGCCAGGCAACGTCGCTGGCAGTGCGCAGCGGGCACTCCCGGATCCCCGTCATCGGCGAGAACGTCGACGACATCGTCGGCGTCGTCTACCTGAAAGACCTCGTGCAGCAGACGTATTACTCGAACAACGGCGGCCGCGACACCAAGGTCGCCGAGGTGATGCGCCCGCCGGTGTTCGTCCCGGACTCCAAGCCGCTGGACGACCTGCTGCGCGAGATGCAACGCGACCGCGTCCACATGGCGCTGCTCGTCGACGAATACGGGGCGACGGCCGGGCTGGTCACCATCGAAGACGTGCTCGAGGAAATCGTCGGCGAGATCGCCGACGAATACGACACCGACGAGGTTGCGCCGATAGAGGAACTGGGCGACAAAAAGTTCCGGGTAGCAGCCCGGCTGCCGATCGAGGACCTCGGCGAGCTCTACGAGGTGGAATTCGAAGAGGATCTCGACGTCGACACCGTGGGCGGGTTGCTCGCCCTGAAGCTGGGCCGCGTCCCGCTGCCCGGCGCCGAGATCATCTCGCACGGGTTGCGGTTGCGCGCCGAGGGCGGCCACGATCACCGGGGCCGGGTGCGGGTCGGGACCGTGCTCGTCGAGGAGAACTCAGCGTGACCGAGGCGCTCGACGCCCAAGATGCCAAGCTGGTCGCGCTGGCCCGTGGCGCGATGGGCCGGGCCGAGGCGTCCAGCGGGGCGGCCGTGCGCGACACCGACGGCCGCACCTATGCCGGTGCGCCGGTGGCGTTGTCGTCGCTGAGGCTGACCGCGTTGCAGGCCGCCGTGGCCGCCGCGGCGTCCAGCGGTGCGACCGCGATGGAGGCCGCCGTGGTGCTCGGTGGGTCCGCCGACGACCCCGGCGTCGCCGCGGTGCGGGAACTGTCGCCGGACGCGGTGATCATCGTCACCGACCCAACGGGACGGGTTTTGGCATGAGTGCGCCGAGGTCGTGCCGTGGGTGAGTTCCGTTCGGGCTTCGTGTGTTTCGTCGGCCGGCCCAACACCGGCAAGTCAACGCTGATGAACGCGCTGGTCGGCGCCAAGGTGGCGATCACCTCGACCCGGCCGCAGACCACCCGCCACACCATCCGGGGAATCGTGCACCGCGACGAGTTTCAGATCGTCATCGTCGACACGCCCGGCCTGCACCGGCCCCGCACGCTGCTCGGTCAGCGGCTCAACGACCTGGTGCACAACACCTACTCCGAGGTGGACGTCATCGGGCTGTGCATTCCCGCCGACGAGGGGATAGGGCCCGGTGACCGGTGGATCTTCGCGCAGATCAACGCGATGGCGCCGCACACCACGCTCATCGTCGTGGTCACCAAGGTCGACAGGGTGACCCGGGATCGGTTGATGACCCAGCTGTCCGCGGTCGGCGAGATCGCCGGCGACGCCGCGGCCGACATCGTGCCGGTGTCGGCGACCCGCGGCGACAACATCGACGTGCTGATCGGCGTGCTGGCCGACAAACTGCCGCCCGGCCCGCCGTTCTACCCCGACGGCGAGCTCACCGACGAACCCGAAGAAGTGCTGATGGCCGAGCTCATCCGCGAGGCCGCGCTGGAGGGCGTGCGCGACGAGCTGCCGCACTCGCTTGCGGTGGCGATCGACGAGGTCAGCCCCCGCGAGGGCCGCGACGACCTGATCGACGTCCACGCGATCCTCTACGTCGAGCGCGACAGCCAGAAGGGCATCGTCATCGGCAAGGGCGGCGCCCGGCTGCGTGAGGTCGGCACCGCGGCGCGCACCCAGATCGAAAAGCTGCTCGGCACAAAGGTTTATCTGGACCTGCGGGTCAAGATCGCCAAGAACTGGCAGCGCGACCCCAAACAGCTTGGGCGGCTAGGCTTCTAAGCCTCCCCGGTAAGCGGGAGGGGCGGCTCCTTCAGGATCGACGTCTTCCACCACACTTCGGGCTGCTTGGCCGACCAACCGCTGACCGCCTCCAGCTCCGCGGCCAGCGACACCAGCAGCGACTCGCTGTCGGCCGGTCCCATCAGCTGCACGCCGATCGGCAGCCCGTCGGAAGTGAAGCCGGCGGGGACGTTGATCGACGGCCAGCCCAGCACGTTCCACGGCCAGCACACCGGGCAGCCGGCGACCATCGCCCGGTCGGTGGCCAGCGCACCCAGGCTGTCGAACGCGTGAACCAGCGGCGGCGGCTGCGCGGTGGTCGGTGCCAGCACCACATCCACCGTGTCGAAGATCGTCCCCACCCGCTGCTGGGCGGCGGCCTCGGCCTGGCGAGCCTGCCGGAGCGCGTTCTCCGAAAGCAGCCGGCCCAGCCGCATGTTGGACACCGTCCGACGATCCAACGCCACGCCGTCCCCGACCCGGTCCGACCACTCCAGCAGCCCCGAGGTCGAGCGGGCCAGAAAGCTCAGCGACAGCCGCAGCCCGTAGTTGGGGTCACCCGCCATGACCGTGTGGCCCACCGACTCCAGCTGTCCGGCCACGCGTTGCATCGCCGCCAGGATCTCCGGGTGCAGCCGCGCACGGAAACCGGTAAACGGAAATCGCAGCGACATAGCGATTTTCAGCGGCCCCGGCGCGACACCGACGTGTTCGGAAACCCGCACCGGCGAAGGCTTGTGCAGGTCACCCTCGACGTTCCCGGACGCCGCGTCGAGCAGCAGCGCCGCGTCGGTCACCGTGCGGGCCAGCACCCCGTACACGGTGATGCCGTTGAACGCCTCCGGCAGCGGCCAGGTGGAGATGCGGCCCCGCTGCGGCTTGATCCCGACCAGATGTGTCCACGCCGCGGGAATCCGCACGCTGCCCGCGCCGTCGGAGCCGATCGCCGCGGCGACCAGTCCCGCGGCCACCGCCGCCGCGCTGCCGCCCGACGACCCGCCCGGGCTGTGCTTGCGCGACCACGGATTGCGGGTGTGGCCGAAGCCGGGGCCGCTGGTGAACGGCCACTGACCGAACTCACAGGTGTTCGTCTTGCCGACGATCACCGCGCCGGCCGCCCGCAGGCGGCGCACCACCTCGGCGTCGCGGGTGGCGGCCCGCACATGGCCTTCGGTACCGAACGCGGTTGGCACCCCATCCACATCGACGTCGTCTTTGACCGCGATCGGCACCCCGAGCAGCGGCGCCTCCTCGCCGTTGGCGCGGCGCCGATCGGCCTCGGCGGCGTCGGCGAGCGCCTGCTCGGTCAGCACCACCCGGAACGCATTGAGCGTGGACTGGCTGGCGCTGATCGCGTGCAGCGAGCGCCGCACCAGCTCGTCGGATGTCACGGTGCCGGTGGCCAGCTGGTAAAGCTGGCCGGCCAGGGTAGGGAACCGTGCCGGAAACGCCGCCATGGATGGGAGATTAACCGGCCCCGCGTACCGGTTTTACCCGAATGCAGTGCCAAACTGGGTCAATGCGGCTGTACCGGGACCGTGCGGTGGTGCTGCGCCAGCACAAGCTCGGCGAGGCCGACCGGATCATCACCCTGCTCACCCGTGAGCACGGTTTGGTGCGCGCGGTGGCCAAGGGCGTGCGGCGAACCCGCAGCAAGTTCGGCGCCCGGCTGGAGCCGTTCGCCCACATCGACGTTCAGCTGCATCCCGGCCGCAACCTCGACATCGTCACGCAGGTGCAGGCGATCGACGCGTTCGCCACCGACATCGTCAGCGACTACGGCCGCTACACCTGCGCATGCGCGGTGCTGGAAACCGCCGAGCGGCTGGCCGGTGAGGAACGGGCCCCGGTCCCGGCGTTGCACCTGCTCACCGTCGCCGCGCTGCGCGCGGTGGCCGACGGCCGACGTCCCCGCGAACTGGTGCTCGACGCGTATCTGCTGCGCGCAATGGGCATTGCCGGCTGGGCTCCGGCGTTGACGGAATGCGCACGCTGCGCGGCCCCGGGCCCGCACCGGGCGTTTCATGTCGGCGCGGGCGGCAGCGTGTGCCTGCACTGCAGGCCGGCGGGATCAGCCACCCCGCCCCAGGGTGTGCTGGAGCTGATGTCGGCGCTGCACGACGGCGACTGGGGGTTCGCGCAGGCCGCGCCGCCGTCGCACCGCAGCCAGGCCAGCGGCCTGGTGGCCGCGCACCTGCAATGGCACCTCGAACGTCAGCTGCGAACATTGCCTCTCGTGGAACGGGCCCTGCGGGTCGACGACCACCGGCTGGCGCTGGTCAGGCAGGATGAAGCTCATGGCGAGGAACCCGGTGAACAGCTCGCTGCGGGAAGCTGAACGCGGCGCGCAGTTCCCACAACTGCCGCCGCCACCCGACGATTACCCCACCTTCCCGGACAAGTCGACGTGGCCGGTCGAGTTCCCGGCATTGCCGATCGCGCCCCACGGCGGTCCACGGCGGCCGCCGCAGCATGTTTCCAAGGCCCGCGCGCCCAGGATTCCCGCCGCCCAGATGCCCAAACACGTGGCCATCGTCATGGACGGCAACGGTCGCTGGGCCACCCAGCGCGGCCTGCACCGCACCGAGGGTCACAAGATGGGCGAAGCCGTGCTCATCGACGTCACCTGCGGCGCCATCGAATTGGGCATCAAGTCGCTGTCGGTGTATGCGTTCTCGACCGAGAACTGGAAGCGCAGCACCGAGGAGGTCCGCTTCCTGATGGGGTTCAATCGTGACGTGGTGCGACGGCGTCGCGTGGTGCTCGACCAGATGGGTGTGAACATGCGATGGGTCGGCTCGCGGCCGCGGATGTGGCGCAGCGTCATCAAGGAATTCGAGATCGCCGAAAACATGACGCTCGACAACGACGTCATCACGGTCAACTACTGCGTGAACTACGGCGGGCGCACCGAAATCGCGGAAGCAGCAAGGAAAATCGGGCAGGAAGTGGCCGCGCGCCAGCTGAACCCGGAACGGATCAGCGAAGCAACGGTCGCCGATCATCTGCAGCGCCCCGACATTCCCGACGTCGACCTGTTCATCCGCACCTCCGGCGAGCAGCGGGCCAGCAACTTCTTGCTGTGGCAGTCGGCCTACGCGGAATACGTGTTCCAGGACAAGCTGTGGCCCGACTACGACCGTCGCGACCTGTGGGACGCCTGCGTGCAATATGCCGACCGCAACCGAAGATTCGGCGGGCACTGAGGGTTGTCGAGGCCTGACGTGTTGCAGCGGCGGCTGAAGGCGGTGCTCGAGGGCGTCGTCCCGGTGACCGAGGAGGACGACGGCGCCCTGACCGTCCGACACGACGGCACGTTCGCTTCGCTGCGGGTGGTGAGCGTCGCAGAGAACCTGGACCTGGTTTCGCTGTCGCAGATCCTGGCGTGGGACATCCCGGTGGACAGCCGGCTTCGGACGAAGATCGCCGAATACGCCCGCAACGCCATGCTGGGCACCGTCGCCCTCATCGAGAAGAAGCGCATCGGTGAGGTGCTGCTGCGCTACAACTTTCCCGGCAACGGGCTGACCGACGAGGCGCTGCGCACGCTGATCCTGATGGTGCTGAGCACCGGCGCGGACGTGCGGCGGTCCTTGGCGGACTAGGTGCCGCGCTCCGCGCAGTCGGCGCAGGTGCCGAAGATCTCGATGGTGTGACTGGCCTCGGAAAAGCCGTGCGCCCGGGCGACTTCGGCGGCCCAGGACTCGGCGTCGCCGCCCTCCACCTCGACGGTGAAACCGCAACTGCGGCACACCAGGTGATGGTGGTGATTCTCCGAACAACGCCGATACACCGACTCGCCGGTGTCGGTGCGCAGCGTGTCCACCGCCCCGGTGGCTGCCATCTGTTGCAGCGTCCGGTACACCGTGGTCAGCCCGATGGCCTCGCCGCGGCGGCGGAGCTCGTCGTGAATCTCCTGGGCGGACCGGAAGTCGTCGAGATGGTCCAGCAGCGCGGTGATCGCCGCACGCTGGCGGGTCGAGCGGGGCGTGGCGGCCGTCACCGGGCGGCCTCGCCGCGGTCCTCGCCGGCATGGGTGACCGCGGCCACCACGATGTGCGTCAAGTGGTGGTCGACGAGGCGGTAGAGCACCTCGCGTCCCGACCGTTCCCCGGCGACCACACCGGCGGCCTTCAGGATCCGCAGGTGCTGGCTCACCAGCGGCTGCGGCACACCCAGCGCCTCGACCAGCTCGTGCACGCAGCGCGCGGACTCCCGCAGCTGCAGCACGATCGCGATCCGCACCGGCGCGGCAAGCGCACGCAGCAGGTCACCGGCGGTGTCGAGCACGTCGCGGGCGGGAAGCGCCGGCGGCTGGGTGCCGTGGCGGTGCGTGACGTCGCTGCCGAAAACGATTTCCATTGCTGTCTCAGGGCCCACCATACATGCGTGATCACGCATGTCAACTCGACGGCCGCTGCGCCAGCCCGGCTCCGCGGATCGCTACGCTGTTAGCTCGTGGCGTCCATCATCGACACCGTCGTGAACCTGGCCAAGCGGCGCGGGTTCGTGTTTCCGTCCGGCGAGATCTACGGCGGCACCAAGTCCGCGTGGGACTACGGACCGTTCGGTGTCGAGCTCAAGGAGAACATCAAGCGCCAGTGGTGGCACGCGGTGGTCACCGGTCGCGATGACGTCGTCGGCATCGACTCGTCGATCATCCTGCCCCGCGACGTCTGGGTGGCCTCCGGTCACGTCGAGGTGTTCCACGACCCGCTGGTCGAGTCGCTGATCACCCACAAGCGTTACCGCGCAGACCATCTCATCGAGGCCTACGAGGCCAAGCACGGTCACCCGCCGCCCAACGGACTGGCCGACATCCGCGACCCGGACACCGGCGAACCAGGTCAGTGGACCGAGCCGCGGGAATTCAACATGATGCTCAAGACCCACCTCGGCCCCATCGAAACCGAGGAGGGCCTGCACTACCTGCGGCCGGAGACCGCGCAGGGCATCTTCGTCAACTTCGCCAACGTGGTCACCACCTCGCGCAAGAAGCCGCCGTTCGGCATCGGGCAGATCGGCAAGAGCTTCCGCAACGAGATCACCCCCGGCAACTTCATCTTCCGCACCCGCGAATTCGAGCAGATGGAGATGGAGTATTTCGTCGAACCAGCCACCGCGCCGGACTGGCACCAGTACTGGATCGACACCCGGTTGCAGTGGTACGTCGACCTCGGCATCAACCGCGACAACCTGCGGCTGTTCGAGCACCCCAAGGACAAACTGTCGCACTACTCCGACCGGACCGTCGACATCGAGTACAAGTTCGGCTTCCAGGGCAACCCGTGGGGAGAACTGGAGGGCGTCGCCAACCGCACCGACTACGACCTGTCGACCCATTCGAAGCACTCCGGTGTGGACCTGTCCTTTTACGACCAGCCAACCGACGCCCGTTACATTCCGTATGTGATCGAACCGGCGGCCGGACTCACGCGGTCGTTCATGGCTTTCCTGATCGACGCATACAACGAGGACGAGGCGCCGAACGCCAAGGGCGGCATGGACAAACGCACGGTGCTGCGGCTCGACGCGCGGCTGGCGCCGGTCAAGGCGGCAGTGCTGCCGCTGTCGCGGCACGCCGACCTGAGCCCCAAGGCGCGCGATTTGGCCGCCGAGTTGCGGGTCTGCTGGAACGTCGATTTCGACGACGCCGGCGCGATCGGCCGGCGCTACCGGCGTCAGGACGAGATCGGCACGCCGTTTTGCGTGACGGTGGACTTCGAGACTTTGCAGGACCAGGCGGTGACGGTGCGTGAGCGCGACGCGATGACGCAGGAGCGGATCGGCATCGACGGCGTGCGCGACTACCTGGCCAAGCGGCTCGCCGGCTGCTGACAGCTCAGAACCGGCCGCCGCCGCCGAAGTAGCCGCCGCCGGACGAGCCGCCGAATCCGGTCGGGCCCCAGCTGCCGCCACCGCCGAATCCGCCGCCCATCGCGCCGCCGAGGAGGTCACCGATGATCAGGCCGCCGACCATCGCACCCAGGTGGGAACCCCCGCCGCCGTAGCGCCCGCCGTACGTGCGCTCGGCCGCCTGGACGTCGGCGTTGGCCATCGACTGCGCCTGTGCGGCCAGCGTCGACGCGCCGTTCGCGTGCGCGATCGCCTCGGTCAGGTTCGTCGACCGCTTGACCTGCGCCGCCTCCAGTTGGCGGGTCGCCTCCGACAACCGGGTGCGGGCCCCGGGGCCGACGATCCCGCGGCGGGTGTCGATGTAGTCCGACACCGAACGCACCCGCGACTGCGCCGTGAACAGGGCCTGATCGAACGCCCGGCTGAGGCGCTCGGCGGCCTCGCGTTCCTGCGCGAGGCCGGCCAGCTGCCGGTCCAAGTCCGCGGCGGCTCTTGTCAACTGGGTGAACGCGCCGAGCGGATCGGTGTCGCCGGTGCCCCGGGCCGCGGCGACCGCCTTAACCGCGCCGTCGCGGGCCGCGCCCAGTTCGGTGGCGTGCGCGACGTTGCCCTGCGCCAGCAGGCCGCCGGCCTGGTTGATGGCAGCCTGGATGTCGCTGATCGTCGGTGGGAGCGTGGCCACCGCGCGCCTGATGTCGCTCTCCGCGCTGTCCACCGCGTCCAGCAGCGCGCGGGCCTGACCCAGCGCCGACTCCGCGGCCCGCACGGCGTCGACCAGCTCGGTCTGCCCGCCCGCGATCGGGCGCGCCGCCAGTTCCCGGGCCCGGGTGATGTTCTGCTCGGCGAACGTGATGCGTTCCTGAGCCGCTACCACGTTGCCAGCCACCGACGTCAGAGCGGCGTCGTCGAATTCGGTGTGCAGCGCCTTGAGCTTGTCCTGCGACGGCGAGATCCGCGCGGTCACGTCGACCAGTTGCTGGGTGAGTATGTCCAGCCGGGACGGCGCGTTGATGACCAGGTCGCGCAGCTTGTGGAAGGCCTCGGTCTGGGCCTCAAGCTCGCGGTCGGCGCGGGCGGCCGCGACGACGACCCGGGTCAGCAGGTCACGGCGCTGCGCCGGGGTCTCGGGGATCGCGTCGTCGAGCTGCTGGCGAACGTTGAAGGCCTGCGCCAGCGTGGCCTTGGCGTTGTCTACCGCCCGGGTAAACGGCTCGGTCTGCCGGTCGCCGAATTCCTCGACGGCCAACACGAGTTCGTTGCTGCTGGTGCGCACCGCGTTGTCGACCTCGACAACCATCGACTTCGACAGGACGTCCAGCGCGTCCAGCGACACCGACGCCAGCGCGGCGGGGTCGGCCGGATCGGCGCGCCGGACCGCGGCCAGCTCGGCGGCTCGGCGCCGGTTTTGCCGTCTGCGGTTCCACAGGGCGAGGGCGAGCACGCCGACCGCCACGATCGCCAGCGCGATCAGCAGCGAGGACCACGCCAGGCCGCGGCCCTTGCCGCTCGCCGCCGCGTCCAGGCCATTGGCGGCGGCCAGCGCCGCCCCGGCCCAGTCGCTGTTGTGCAGCGCGGGCTCGATGTCGTTGCGACGCAGGTCATCCACCTGCTGGGAGGTGATGCCGCCGACCGAGGACGGCACCTCGAACGCGTAGGCACGGTCCTGGGTGGCGACGGCCAGCAGCGCGTCGAAGTTGCCCAGGTCGCTGATGCTCATCGTGTTGCGGGTCCAGCTCACCGCGTTCTGACCGGAGAAGGTGTCGACGTAGACCACCCACAGCCGGATTCGCCGGTCGTTGTAGAGCTTGTCGACGGCCGATTCGACAGCGCTGCGCTGCGCCGGGCTCAGCGCCCCAGCCTGGTCCGTGACGTAGCCCGGGAGCCGGAACGGCGGCTGTGCGGCGGCCGCGGGCGCGACCAGGAAACCCGCCGTCAGCACCGCGGCGAGCAGGCCGAGAAGTCGCACGATGCGCATGGGAGTCAATGTAGTGCGCCGCGTAGCGGCGGTTGGGGTGGTGCGCCGCGTAGCGGCGGTTGGGGTGGTGGCCGGTGGGCATACTCGTGATGCACTCAGCTTTTGCAAAGCCTTCTCACAGGCATTGGACGAACCATGGAGGCCGATACCTCGGGACGTTCTGAAAGGTGGCCGATGTTCACACGAAAGCCGTGGTGGTCCGCGCTTGCGGCGGTGGCCGTCATCGGGCTGGTGCCGGCGATCACGCATGCGCACAAGCAGGTCGAGCTCAGCGGCTACCCGAACGACATGGGCCGCGGACCCGTCCCGGCGGTCAACACCGCCGATGTGGCAGCCCAGGTGGACCAGGGGCTCGTGCTGGTCAACACGGACATGAGTTACCAGGGTGCGGTCGGGGCCGGAACCGGCATCGTGGTCAGCCCGGACGGCGTGGTGCTGACCAACAACCACGTGGTCGAAGGGGCCACGCAAATCTCGGCGACCAGCGTCGCCGACGGGGATGCCTACCCCGCGACGGTGATCGGTTATGACCGCAAGCACGACATCGCCGTCTTGCAGCTACAGGGGGCCGGCGGGCTACCCACCGCGCCGCTGGACACCTCCTCGCAGGTGGCGATCGGCGACCCGGTAACGGCGATCGGCAACGCCCGGGGCCAGGGGCTGCGCCGGTCGCAGGGCGCCGTCACCGCGCTGAACCAGACGATCACCGCCGCTGACGACCTGGCCTCGCCGGAGCAGCTCAACGGCTTGATCCAGGTGTCGGCCAACGTGATCCCCGGCGACTCGGGCGGACCGCTGGTGAGCAGCGACGGGCAGGTGATCGGCATCGACACCGCCGCATCCGGGAACTACCGGCTTTCGGAACGCGGGGATTCGGAGGGCTTCGCGATCCCGATCGGCACCGCGATGTCGATCGCGGCACAGATCCGCTCCGGCGCCTCGTCGGGATCCGTCCACGTCGGCAACACGGCGATGCTGGGCATCGGCGTCAAGTCGCTCGATCAGGGCGGGGTTGCGGTCGCCCAGGTGCTGCGGGGCTCGCCCGCCGATCACGCCGGCATCGCACCCGGCGATGTGATCACCGGCTTCGCCGGCAACACGGTGACCTCAGACACGGCACTGACCGACCTGCTCGACCAGCAGTATCCCGGCAACACCGTGCCCGTGACCTGGCTCGATCGGTCCGGTCAGCAACACAGCGGGAACGTGGCGCTGGCTGCCGGTCCCGTCGGGTGAGTGGTGCTGTCGGGCGTTTCAGGTCGCGCCGGTGATTTTGGAGAGCATGAGCTGCGTGACGGCGGCGGCCTGGTCGGGCGAAACGGCGTCGCCCGCACGCCATCCCGAATCGGAGAAATCCACATCGGCGATGCAGTTCATCGCGACGCCGACCGCGCGCTGTACCGGCGAGGGCGTGGCATGCGCGGGCGGCTGGGACATCAGCACGACCGCCGTCAGCATGGTGTCGGAGGCGCGCACGTCGGTGATCTGATGTCGCTCATCCGACGAACCTGCGGCGGCGTGATAGACGGTCATCGTCTTGCCTCTGCACTGCTGCCATTGCTGGACGAATGCGCCGAAGAGGGCCTGTGCGTCGGCCGGTGAGGCAAGCGCGAGCGCGCCGGCCCGCACCGAATACCAGTGGCCCAGATGCTTGTTCGTGTCGTCGAAGTCGTCCCAACTTCTGGTGGCGGCGGCCCGCACCATACTGTTCTCGTACACCTTCCGCATGTAGGGGTGGACGACGCCGAGGCACTGGATCTCCGAGGCCTCATTGGTGTTGCGCACGCCGTCGGGCAGCGCGTCGATGCCGCCAACCGTCGGGGAGATGCCGTGGCTGCTCATGTCGTCGCGCAGCGCGGCCGACAATTCGGCGTCCGTGGGCAGCACCTTGACAATCGAGGGACCGACTCCCACGACGCCGGACGGGTCTCTGGTGGCCAGCGGCGCGCCGACCACCGTGTCCACGCAGCCGGCGGTCAGCACCAGTGCCGATGCGAAAACCACTGTGGTGCCCAGGTTCCCACACGGCCGAAACCGGGATCGGGGATAGGAAGCCGGCAGCGCCACGCGAAAAGCCTACGGCGCGTCAGCAACATCTCCGAGGGGCAAGCGTTCGAGGCCACATGGCGGCTGGGAACGATGTTCGGTTGGGGAGGTCTCGGCTCGTGGCAATGTGCGTTGACCGGCTTCCGCAAGCGCTCGGATGCGGCTGGGCGCAGGGCTGAAACCCTTGAAGTATGAGGCGCGGCTGAGCCGAAGGCGTCGGCTGGGCCGGTTTCACAGTTCGCCAGTGAACATTCCTACTGGTCGTCAGCTAACATCATCGGGAACCGGTTCGGTGCCGAAGTCCAGCGTGGATGTGCCGCGGTTCACCGTCCCGATACGCACTGTGCAGCTAATGTTCATGCGCCGTCGATCACGGCGATCGCGATAGGCGGCGGCGAAATAGGATCGCGGCGACCAGCACGACGATGAGCGCCTCGGCGAGCACGCTCAGCGCGGCATAGGGCGACGGGTTCCAGCCACGTTCGGTGAACCCGAACAGCCCCACCGTGCGCGACAACCCGAAGGCGATCAGCGCGCCCGCGGACAGCGCCATACCCGCCCAGCTGAACCATGCCGGCGCCCCAAGCACGATGAGCACCGCCAGTGTGCAGAAGATGCTTGCCTGCCAGAGGAACCCGGGCCCGATGGTGGGGATGTCACGATAGCCGCCGTCGATGTACAGATAGGCGTGGATGACGCCGCTGACCGCCAGTAGGGCACCGACGACGGTGCGCAGGGCCACCCGGGCGGGCAGGCCTGCCGTGGGCTTGGCGAGGGTGGAAGTCATTGCAATGCCTGCTCTTTCAGGGCGAGGGCTTGTTGACCCCTGGTGTAGCTGACCTCGCGGATGCCCAAGGCGTCCTTGAGCTTTCCGGCGGGCAGGTTGACCGGCTTCGGTGCCGGACCGTCCCCGGGATGGGGCAGCGGGTAGGCCGTGGTGGTGCCGCTGAAGAAGGTGACGTTGCCTTCGGTTTTCGAGAACAGCTGGTGGACATGGCCGTTGAGGCAGGTCACCGACGAGAACCGGCGCAGGTAGCTCAGCGCCTGGGCCGCGTCATCGGTGCCCCATCCCCAGTCGGGGTACATCGCGAACAACGGGATGTGGCTGAACACGATGATCGGCGTGTCGCTGGACAGCGGTGCGACGTCTTTTTCGATGAACTCGAGCTGATCGGCGCCGAGGCGGCCGAGTTTCTGCAGGTGCAGCGTGTTGACCAGCGCGATGACGTGCACACCCCCGACGTCGAGGCTGTACCAGCCCTCGCCGCGGGTGCCGGCGCCGAAGACCTCGCGGTATTTCTGGCCGGCGTCGTCGGTCGAGTCGTGCTCGCCCGGCACGGTGAACACGTGCGGGGTATTGAGGCCGGTGAGCATCTGTTTGACCTGATCGAACTGCGCGGGCGTACCCAGGTGGGTCAGATCGCCGGTGTGGATGACGAAATCCGGTGTGTAACCCAGGCTGTTGACCTGACGGATGGCCTGGCCGAAAGTGTCGGCGACGTTGGGGTTGGCCGACCCTTTGAAACCGATGTGGCTGTCGCTGATCTGCGCGAAGCGCAGCGCCGGGCGCGCGGCCGCCAATCCGGGTGCCGGCGAGCCGGCGATGTGGGAGATCACCTCGCCGCCGACAACGCTGAGCGCGACCGCCGAGCCGAACCACGCGCTGTGGCGCAGGAGTTGGCGCCGCGTCATCGGGCGCGGCCCACCGCCGGCCGTCATCTGGTCACCACCACGGTGCCGGTCATGAACGGGTGGATGGAGCAGATGTAGTCGTAGCTGCCCGGCGTGGCGAAGGTGTAACTGTAGGTGCCCTTGGTGTCGAGGCCAGGTGAGTGAAACGAACCGTCCTTGGCCGCGATGGTGTGCGGCTCCTCGTCCTGGTTGGTCCACGTGACCGTGGTGCCGGCCGGCACGGTCAGCGTCTGCGGATTGAACTTGAAGTTGGTGATGGTGACCGCGTTGGCGGGCTGCGGCGCCGGCGCTTGGGGCCCGGGTGCCGCCGCGGCCTGCGACGGTGCGGGCGCCGCGGCGGTCCCCGAGCCCACCATCCCCGGGGTTGCGCTGACGGACCCGAAGTTGACCGACGGACTGGATTGGGACTGCCGGCCGGATCCCGAGCAGCCGGCGAGCAGCACGGCGGCCGCCGCGCCGACGGCGGCCACCGTGACCGCGACGGATTGGTGACGATGTCGGAGCATGTCGGTGCAATACCTTCCAGGTCAATGACTGCACGAGGCGGCGGGGCGCTGCGCTCGACAAGCAATAGGGGCGCGGGTTACACCGCAGGCAGCTACGCCTGCTGTTGAACCAAACTCGGTCCGGCTGCGTGGATATGGTGTCGTCCACTTGCGTGGTGATGCGCTGGTGCGGTTGCGTGACTCGGCGCGTGACTTTCCTACGGCGAAGTTATGTCGATCGAGTGTGTCGCCTTGCGGCACAGGGAAACTGAATAGTCGTCGAACGCAAATCACCGGCTGGCCAGCTGTAACCCGCTCAGCTATCTACCGCTGAAATCACCCCTCACACAACAAACATAGGAATTCGATCATGAAGCGCATCGCCATCGGCACCGGCATCGCCGGCATCCTCACCGCTGGCTCGCTGGCATTGGCCGGCACCGCAACGGCCGCCGCACTGGGTGGGTCGTCGGCCGAGAACGCCGTCGACCAGTTGCGGGCAGAAGGCTACAACGTGCAACTGAACCTCAACGGCACACGAGATGTCCCGCTGTCGGAGTGCACGGTCACCGGTGTCCACGGGTTGCCCAATTCGGCTGGAGTCGACGGATCGGCCGGCGCCGCACAGTTCACCACCGTCTACGTTGACGTCGACTGCCCGTCCGACAACTGACAGGGGCCAGCGTCCGGGCGAGCGGCGGGCCGACGCAGGGAAGCCAAAATGGACTGGCAGACTGTCCGGCAGTGGCGACGAATCAGCAGGACAGGTATGACGCCCACGACCGCGAGCGGATGGTCGTCGAGGCACCAAAAGCTGCCGCGCTGCCCGGCGCCGCCACCGAGCACCGCACCGACTTCTCCCGCGACCGCGCCCGCGTGCTGCACAGCGCGGCGCTGCGCCGGCTCGCCGACAAGACCCAGGTCGTGCGGCCGCGGGAAAGCGAGACGCCCCGCACCCGGTTAACCCACTCGCTGGAGGTCGCCCAGATCGGCCGCGGCATGGCGGTCGGGCTCGGCTGCGACCCCGACCTGGTCGACATGGCGGGGCTGGCCCACGACATCGGGCACCCGCCCTACGGGCACAACGGCGAACGGGCTCTGGACGAACTGGCCGCCGAGTACGGCGGATTCGAGGGCAACGCCCAGAACCTGCGCACCCTGACCCGGCTGGAGCCCAAAGTGCTCGATGCGGGCGTCAGCTTCGGGTTGAACCTCACCCGCGCGGCACTGGACGCGGTCACGAAATACCCCTGGTTGCGCGAGGCCGGGCGGAGCAAGTACGGGGCCTACGCCGACGACGCCGCGGTGCTGGACTGGGTGCGCGACCGCGCCCCGGCGGGTCGGCCGTGCCTGGAGGCCCAAGTCATGAACTGGGCCGACGACGTCGCGTACTCGGTGCACGACGTCGAGGACGGCGTCATCTCGGGCCGCATCGACCTGCGGGTACTCGCCGACGACGACGCCGCCGCGACGCTGGGCCGGCTTGGGCAGCGCGCATTCGGATATGTGAGCGACGACCTCGTCGCCGCTGCCGGGCGACTGTCGCGGCTGCCGGTCGTCGCGGCCGTCGGCAAGTACGACGCGACCCTGGCCTCCTCGGCGGCGCTGAAGCGGCTGACGAGTGAGCTGGTCGGGCGGTTCGCGTCGGCCGCGATCGCCCAGACACACGAGGTCGCGGGCCAGGGACCGTTGGCCCGCTTCGACGCCGACCTGCGGGTGCCAGGCCTGGTCCGTGCCGAGGTCGCGCTGCTGAAGATCCTCGCGTTGCAGTTCATCATGTCCGACCCTCGGCACCTGCGGTTGCAGGCCGAGCAGCGGGACCGGGTCAAGGCCGTCGCGCAGTGGCTGCTGGCCGGCGCACCGGCGACACTGGACCCGCCGTTCGCGCCGGCGTTTTACGCCGCGAGCGACGACGGGCAGCGGCTGCGGGTGGTCGTCGACCAGATCGCGTCCTTCACCGAGGGGCGCTTGGAGCGGCTGGAACCGGCTTTGACATGACCCGCGCGCGGTAACGGGCACCTAAACTAAGGCGGTGCCCGGCCGCATTCCCGATCGCGACATCGCGGCCATCCGCGAACGCATCCGCATCGAGGAAGTCGTCGGCGACTACGTCCAGTTGCGCCGCGCCGGCGCCGATTCGCTCAAAGGGCTCTGCCCGTTCCACGACGAGAAGTCGCCGTCGTTTCACGTCCGGCCCAACCACGGCCACTTCCACTGCTTCGGCTGCGGCGAGGGCGGCGACGTTTACGCGTTCGTGCAGAAGATCGAGCACGTCAGCTTCGTGGAGGCCGTCGAGCGGCTGGCCGACCGGATCGGCTACCCGATCACCTACAGCGGCGGCACCGCCGTCCAGCGGGACCGCGGCAGCCGCAGCCGGCTGATCGCCGCCAACTCGGCCGCACAGCAGTACTACGCGGCCGCGCTGCAAACCGACGAGGCCGCGCCCGCGCGCCGGTACCTGAGCGAGCGCAACTTCGACGGCGACGCGGCCCGGCACTTCGGGTGCGGGTTTGCGCCCTCGGGCTGGGACACGCTGACAAAGCATCTGCAGCGCAAGGGGTTCGAATACAAGGAGCTGGAAGCGGCGGGGCTGTCACGGGAGGGCCGCCGCGGCCCGATGGACCGCTTCCACCGCCGGCTGCTCTGGCCGATCAGGGTCAGCAGCGGCGAGGTGATCGGCTTCGGGGCGCGCCGGATCTTCGACGACGACCCGATGGAAGCCAAGTACATCAACACGCCCGAGACGGTGCTGTACAAAAAGTCGTCGGTGCTGTTCGGCATCGACCTGGCCAAGCGCGACATCGCCAAGGGGCATCAGGCCGTCGTCGTCGAGGGCTACACCGACGTGATGGCCATGCACCTGGCCGGCGTCACCACCGCGGTGGCGTCGTGTGGCACGGCGTTCGGCGACGAGCACCTGGCGATGCTGCGCCGGCTCATGATGGACGACAGCTTCTTTCGCGGTGAGCTGATCTATGTGTTCGACGGTGACGAGGCCGGCCGTGCGGCCGCGCTGAAGGCGTTCGACGGCGAGCAGAACCTGGCCGGGCAGTCGTTCGTCGCGGTGGCCGCCGACGGGATGGATCCCTGCGATCTTCGCCTCACAGCGGGCGACGGCGCCCTGCGCGACCTGGTCGCGCGCCGCACCCCGCTGTTCGAGTTCGCGATCCGCACCACGCTCGCAGGGATGGACCTCGACACCGCCGAGGGGCGGGTGAGCGCGCTGCAGCGCTGCGTGCCGATGGTGGCCCGGATCAAGGACCCGACGTTGCGCGACGAGTACGCCCGCCAGCTTTCCGGCTGGGTCGGATGGGACGACGTGGCCCAGGTGATCGGCCGGGCACGCGAGGAGGCTTCGCGCCGCGGCGGCGCGAGCAGGCGCGAGGCGCGGCGCGCGGCCGCCGCTGCGCGCCGCCCCAAGTTTGCCGAGCCCGCGACGCCGGCCCGGCCCGATCCGCGGGACCCGACGCTGTGGCCGCAGCGTGAGGCGCTCAAATCAGCGCTGCAATACCCGGGTCTGGCCGGCCCGGTGTTCGACGCTCTCGCCGTCGAGAGCTTCACCCACGCAGGTTATGCCGCGGTGCGGGCGGCGATCGCGGCCGCCGGCGGGACCGCACAAGCTGTCACCGGCGCCGAGTGGATCGAGGCGGTGCGCTCGCGGGCGCCCGCGGCCGCAGGACTGGTCAATGAGCTGGGGGTGGAAGGGATCCGGGTCGACGACGACAAGCTGCCCCGCTACATCGGTGGGGTGCTGGCCCGGCTGCAGGAGGTCTGGGTGGGTCGCCAGATCGCCGAGGTAAAGTCCAAGCTGCAGCGCATGTCGCCGATCGAGCAGGGCGACGAGTACCACGCCCTATTCGGCGACCTGGTGGCGATGGAGTCCTACCGGCGCAGCCTGTTGGAGCAGGCTAGCGGCGGCGATTAGACGGCGCCAGCGCGTCGTCGACGTCGCGTTCCATGATGGCCGTCTGGTCGTCGATCTCCGTCAGCGTGACAAAACCGGCGTCGGGGGAGATCCGATTGGCGACCTTGCGGCGACCCCCTTCGATCATCGACTTGGCCACCGGACTGCTGGTCAGCGCGCGATAAGTGCCGACCAGCTGCTCGTACCGGCGACGCCCAGCCTTCGAGCCCAGCACGTAACCCAGTCCAAGCACCACGACATACCGGATCAAAACGTTCCTCCCGACGATCGATGGCTCCATCCTGCCTCACCGGCCGGCGACCCGCTGCGCCCGGAGGCGGTCCGCGCTAGTTGGGTGCGGTAGTGCCAGTACGCTAGAGTCGTCCCGCGATCGGGTTAGTCCCCTGTAGCTCAATTGGCAGAGCATTCGGCTGTTAACCGAAGGGTTGGTGGTTCGAGTCCACCCGGGGGAGCAACGTCAGCTCTAGCGGCCCGCGCTAGTCGTAGACCGGCGTCCACAT
>JAFARC010000051.1 GCA_019245755.1 Mycobacteriaceae bacterium
GTGAGTGCGTCGTGGTTGCGTTGGGCGCTGCTGCGGGCGTCGTGTTGGCGGGCCTGTTCGTCCGGTTGGCCGTCGGTGGTGGCGGTTTGGTCGGTCGGGTTGCACATCCCGGGGGCGGCCCATTTGGCCAGCACCGCCTCCAGCCCGGCGCGCAGCTCGGGGGTCAGCCAGCCCCGCATCGGCGACATCCCGTCGGGGCCTTGCGCGCCGATCAGCACCGAGCGCCGCCGGGCCCGGTCCTCATCGCAGAAGTCGCCGTCCGGGTTGATCAGATTGGCCAGCACCGCCGCGGCGCGGTTGACCTGGTCGGGACGAAACTGGGTGCTCAGCTCGGCCAGCCTGACCTGGGCACGCTCCCGCGTCGCCGGATCCACCCACCCGGGCAGCCCGGCCAAAAACCGCCGGATCACCCGCACATGCTCGGCCCCGATCAACCCGGCGCGCGCCGCGGCCGCGCTGGCTTGCAGCCGCGGAGCCAACACCTCGCCGCTCAACGCCACCCGGGTGCCCAGATCGGCGGCCTCACCGATGCGCCGGCGCGCCTCGACACCGCTGATGCGCAGCCGATCGGCCAGCCCATCGGCCAGCGTGCCACCCAACTCCTCGCACAGCGCGAACCGATCGAGCCGATTGATCAGCTCATGGCCGATCGCGGCGTGGCGGCGGCTCACCCGCTCCAGCCGCTCGGCCACCGCCAGCAACTCACCGGTGGTCAACGCCTCAAACCCCACCCCGGCCAGCTGCGCGGCGGCCGCCTCATAGCGCTCCAGCACGGCGACGATCGACTCCCGATCATCGTTCGAACACATGTGCTAATACTAGCGCCGCCCCCCGACCCCAAAACCGTGCGCCAGCGATTCATCCACAGGCGCCAATCCGTTCACAGCCCGACCAACCCAAAGACCGCGGCCGCTACCCTTCGGGGATCTCCCGTTCGATCTCGTCGAGCCAGGTGCGCGCCGACATGTCCGACGGCGCCCGCCAGTCGCCCCTCGGTGACAGTGACCCGCCGAAGGAAACCTTGGGCCCGTTGGGCAGCGCCGACCGTTTGAACTGGCTGAACGCGAAGAACCGCTCCACGAACACTGCCAGCCAGTGCCGAATTTCCTTGAGCGAGTATGCAGGCCGCTTGTCCTGGGGGAAACCCGGCGGCCATGCGCCCCGCTCCGGGTCACTCCACGCATGCCAGGCCAGAAACGCGATCTTCGACGGGGTGAACCCGTAGCGCAGCACGTGGAACAACGAAAAGTCTTGCAGCGAATACGGTCCGACCTTGGCCTCACTGCTCTGGATTTCCTCGTCCTCCCCCGAAGGCACGAGTTCGGGGGTGATCTCGGTGTCCAGGACGGACTGCAACACCTCGCAGACCTCCCGGTCGAACTGCCCGGACGAGATCACCCAGCGAATCAGGTGCTGTATCAGGGTTTTCGGCACACCCGAGTTGACGTTGTAGTGCGACATCTGGTCGCCCACCCCGTACGTCGACCAGCCGAGCGCCAGCTCGGACAGGTCGCCGGTGCCGAGCACGATCCCGCCGCGCTGGTTGGCGATGCGGAACAGGTAGTCGGTCCTCAGTCCTGCCTGGATGTTCTCGAAGGTGACGTCGTAGACCTCTTCGCCGCGTGCGAACGGGTGCCCGATCTCCTCGAGCATCAGCTGTGCGGTGGGCCGGATGTCGATCTCCTCGAACGTGACCCCGAGTGCGCGCGCCAGCCGGATCGCGTTGCCCTTCGTGCGCTCGCCGGTGGCGAAGCCGGGCAGGGTGAACGCCAGAATGTCGCTGCGGGGCCGATTTTCCCGGTCCATTGCGCGGGCCGCGACGATCAGCGCGTGAGTGGAGTCCAGGCCGCCGGACACGCCGATGACGACTTTCGGGTAGTTCAGCGCCCGCAGCCGTTGCTCGAGGCCCGACACCTGGATGTTGTACCCCTCGTAGCAATCCTGCTGCAGCCGTGTGACGTCCGACGGGACGAACGGGAACCGCTCCACCTCGCGGCGCAAACCGATGTCACCGGTCGGTGGATCGACCCGAAACTCGATCCGCCGGAACGAGTCCGCCACCTCGCGATGATGTACGCCGTTGTCGCCGAATGTGCCCATGCGCAACCGCTCGGAGCGCAGCAGCCCGAGATCGACATCGGCGACCGACCGCCTCGGGCCCTTTGGGAACCGCTCGCTTTCGGCGAGCAGCCGCCCGTTCTCCCAGATCATCGTCTGACCGTCCCAGGCCAGGTCCGTGGTCGATTCCCCCTCCCCGGCAGCGGCGTAGACGTAGGCGGCCAGGCAGCGCGCCGACGCCGAACGAGCCAGCAGGCAGCGGTCTTCCGCGCGGCCGATGGTGATCGGGCTGCCGGACAGGTTCGCCAGCACGGTGGCGCCCGCCAGTGCCGCCGCAGCGCTCGGCGGTATCGGGACGAACATGTCCTCACAGATCTCCACGTGCAGCACCAGGCCCGGCACGTCCGACGCCGCGAACAACAGATCCGGACCGAACGGCACCTCGACCCCACCGAGTCGGATTACCTTCCGCAGCGCGTCGCCCGGCGCCAGCTGGCGGCGTTCGTAGAACTCGCGGTAGGTCGGCAGATACGACTTGGGGACCACCCCCAGCACCGATCCGCGGTGAATGACGACGGCGGTGTTGTACACCCGGTGGCGGTGACGCAGCGGAGCACCGACGACCAGCACCGGCAGCAGGTCCACAGACGACGCCACGATCTCGCTGAGCGCATCCTCCACCGAGTCGAGCAGGGTGTCCTGCAGCAGGATGTCTTCGATGGAGTAGCCCGACAGCGTCAACTCCGGGAAGATCGCGAACGCGACGTTTTCGTCGTGACATTGGCGTGCCAGTTCGAGGACCGAATCAGCGTTGGTCGCTGGCTCCGCGAGCGCGGTGTGATGCGTGCAGGCGGCGACGCGGACGAACCCGTGCCGGTACGCGGAGTAGAAGTCCATCGCGTCCATTGTCGCCTGTGAAGTGTCAGGACCCCCGGCCAGGGGGTATCCCCCGGGCATGAGCGATACCGCGGTGCTCGTCGTCGACATGATGAACACCTACCGCCACTCCGATGCGGAACAGTTGACCCGCAACGTCGCCGAGATCATCGATCCGCTCGCCGATTTCATCGTCGAAGCCCACGACCGCAGCGACGTCGACCTGATCTACGTCAACGACAACTACGGGGACTTCACCGCCGCTCCGGACGACATCGTCCGGGCTGCGCTCGAGGGTGAGCGGCCCGATCTCGTCAAACCGATCGTGCCCCAACCCGGGACACGGTTCCTGCACAAGGTCCGCCACAGCGCGTTCTATTCGACCGCGCTGGGCTACCTGCTCGGCCAACTCGACGCAAAGCGCGTGATCCTTACCGGCCAGGTCACCGAGCAGTGCATCCTCTACACCGCGCTGGACGCCTACATCCGGCACTTTTCGGTCGTCGTGCCGCCGGACGGTGTCGCGCACATCGACCCGCAACTCGGCGATGCCGCGTTGAAAATGATGGAGCGCAACATGAAAGCGAAGATCACGCCCACGACGGACTGTTTGGGCTGACCACAGACCCACGCAGGTCCGCCCCGAAGCGCGCTTACTCTCGAAGGGTGGACGCCCCCGAACTCGTCGCGCTGCTGACCGGACGCCGCATCGCCGTGCTGACCGGGGCGGGCATGTCCACCGATTCCGGAATCCCCGATTACCGGGGGCCCGATTCGCCGCCGAGCAACCCGATGACGATCCGCCAGTTCACGTCCGACCCGGTTTTCCGCCAGCGCTATTGGGCCCGCAACCACCTCGGTTGGCTGCACATGCACCGCACCCGGCCCAACGCCGGTCACCGGGCGCTGGCGACGCTGGAACGCGCCGGCGTGGTTGCCGGGGTGATCACACAGAATGTGGATCTGCTGCACACCAAGGCCGGCAGCCGTACCGTGGTCAACCTGCACGGCACCTACGCCGAGGTGATCTGCCTGGACTGCAGGACCACGATGACGCGTGACCGCCTCGCCACCAGGCTGGACGCGCTGAATCCGGGTTTCGCGCAACGAGCCCAACCGCAGACAGCCCCGGACGCCGACGCCATCATCGCCGACACATCGGACTTCCGGCTTGCCGACTGCCCGAGTTGCGGCGGGATGCTGAAGCCCAACATCGTCTACTTTGGCGAGAACGTGCCGAAGGACCGGGTGGACGCGGCCTGTGCGCTGGTGGACGACGCCGAGGCGCTGCTGGTGGCGGGCTCGTCGCTGACCGTGTTCTCCGGCTACCGGTTCGTTCGGCACGCCGCGGCGCGCAAGATGCCGATCGCCATCGTCAACCGTGGTCCAACCCGCGGCGACCCGCTGGCCGACGTGAAGGTCGACGGCGGCTGCTCGCCGATCCTGGCGCTGCTGGCCGACGAACTGAACAGCCTCAGCACTGATGCGCGCCGACCGGCCGCGGCGTCCCGCGAAGTTGCTCGCTGAAGTAATGGGTCCTGCCCCGCCCGTCGGTCTTGGCTTCGTACATGGCCAGGTCGGCGTCGCGGAGAATCTCGGTCGCGCCGCGCCGGTCGTCGTCCTCGATGAGCACCACACCGATGCTGGCCCCGATGCGCAAACTCACGCCGCCGATCACCGCCAGCTCCCGCAACAGGGCGTGAATCCGGACGACCAGACCGTCGAGGTCGGTGTCGCCGATCGGACCGCACAGCAGCGCGACGAATTCGTCGCCGCCGAGCCGGGCGACGACATCGCCTGCGCGTACCCCGTGGCGCAGGCGCTGCGCCGCGATCCGGATCAAGTCGTCGCCCGCGTCGTGGCCTAACGAGTCGTTGACGGTTTTGAGGTTGTCGAGATCGACGAACAACACCGCCGCCACCGCACCGCGGTCGCCCGCACCCAGTGCCGCAGAAAGCCGGCTGACGATGTGCGCCCGATTCGGCAGGCCGGTCAGCGAGTCGTGCGAGGCCTCGTAGGCGAGGCGTTCGCTTGCCAGGCGCTGCGCGGTGATGTCGGCGAACGACAGCAGCACCGCGGAGTGATCGGGGTCGTCCGGATTGAGCAGCCGGCAGCTTGACGACAGCCACACCCGCTCGCCGTTGTCGAGTCGATCGACACCGACGACATAGCCGCCCTCGAGCTTTCGCGTGCCCAGGATCTGCGACAGCGGCCGTTCGCCGCGGCTGAGTTCAGTCCCGTCGGCGGCGTAGACCGGGAAGACCGCGACCCGGTTGGCCTGGTCGTACACCCGGTCTCCGGCCGCGATGCCCAGGATGCGTAGCGCGGCGGGATTCACCGACTCGATCCGGCCGTCGTAGCCCACCACCACGACGCCCTCGTCCAGCGAGGACACCACGGTTTGGAAGTGCTTTTCGGCGCGGCGCAGTGCGGTCTGGTCGCTGCACGCCAGGACGTAGCCGTTGTCCATCGCCGCCGCCGAAATCCGCACAGCCAGGGCGGTGCCGTCCAGCGCGCGGTGCGTGGTGCGGACGACACCGCCGCCGGCGACCACGGCCGCGGGGTCGAGCGGCGCACCAACGGCCTCGCTGACCGGGATCGCCAGCGCCTTCGCGGCCGGTCGGCGATAGATGGCTTCCGCCGCGGGGTTCCAGCTGGTCACCATGCCCGAGAGGGTGGTGGCGATGATGGCGTCGCTGACGTGGTTCACCAGCGCCGCCTGGTAGCGCAGCGTCGCCTCGGCGGTCTTCTGCGCGGACAGGTCCCGGAATACCACCTGGTAGGCGGGCTTTCCCTCCCACACGGTCAGCACCGAGATGGCCTCCACGGCCAGGGTGGTCCCGTCGAAGCGCAGCATCAACGCCTCAGACGGCTCGGAGGCGTCCCCTTCTTGGCGCAGGGACGCGATCCGGGCCAGCATCGGCGGCACCGAGTCGGGGTGGACGAATTCTGTGATCACGTGCCCCACCAGCTGGTCGGCGGACCGGGCCGCCATCCAGCGCACCGCCGCCGAGTTGATGTAGACGATGCGGCCGCCCTCGTGTACGCAGATGGCGTCGGGACTGTGGTCGACCAGCCGCCGGTAGCGCAACTCGGCGAGGTCGGCCGGCGAGCGCGCGGCATCCGGCACCGGGTTGGCCGCCGAGTCGGCACCTGCGCCCATCACCGCCTGATCACGCTCCTAGTTCATCACAGAGTGAGCGGCCTCACGGCGCAAGCCCGCAATAACCGTGCTAGATCCGACGCTAGGTCCGAATAAGGAGCCGTCAACCGTTTTCACCGTCAAAGATGTCTGGTGAACCACGCTGGGTTGGACCTTAATCGATGTAGGGAAAACGATGTAGGGAACTGCCCGACCTGCTCAACCGATAAGGATTGACATGCGTAACCGAAACATCGCCATCACCGGCATCGGCGCGGTGACCGGATACGGCTGGGGCACCGATCACCTGTGGACGGGATTGTTGAGCGGAAAGCCCGCCGCGTCGCTGGTCCACGGCTACGGCACCGACGATCAGGAGGATCATTCGGTGTGGCTGGCGCGCGTTCCCGCGGGCGGTGACCCGGCCGACGGTGAGAGCCGGTCAGCGCGGGCGATGCGTGCGGCAGCGCGCGAGGCCGTCACCGATGCCGGTGATCGCGGCTGGACGCCTGGCCGGCGGGTGGGTGTGCTGCATGCGGTGGTGCTGCCGGAGGCCGAAGGCTGGCGTGCGTTCTACACCGACGACGGTGGACGGCGCCGGGTCCGCGACTACCTGACCTTGATGCCGTCGACTCCGGTGTCGATGCTGATGCAGGAGTATGGGTTTCACGGCCCTGCGATGAACGTGTCGGCGATGTGCGCGTCCGGAAACGCGGGCCTGATCACCGCGAAGATGTGGCTGGACGCCGGGATGGTCGACGACGTGGTGTTCGTGGCGACGGATCTGTCCCTCACACCGGAGAACGTCGACCACTTCACCCGGCTGGGAGTCGCCGTTGTGGACACCGAACCGCTCGACGCCTGCCGGCCGTTTCAGCAGGGCAGCCGGGGATTTGCGGTGGGTGAAGCCGCGGTGGGATTCGTTTTGTCGGACCGCGCGGACTCGCCGTACGTCGACGTGCTGGGCGGGGCCATGTCTCACGACGCCTACCACGTCACGTCGGTCGATCCGGCGCGGGTGCACATCGACGAGTGCGTGCGGGACGCGCTCGACAACGCGGGGGTGGCGGCCGAGCAGGTCCGCTACCTCAACGCCCATGGCCCGGGCACCCTGCAATGCGACGAGGCCGAGAGCGGGGTGCTGGACGAGGTGTTGGGCGGCCGTCCGCAGATCTATTCCGTGAAGCCGCTCGCCGGGCACTGCCAGGGAGCCGCGGCCGCGGTGGAGGTCGCCGCCGCGGCGCTCGGTTACGCCCATGGTGTGGTTCCTGCGCCGCCCACCGTGGCTCCCGGTCACCCGCGGCTTCTCGACGGCCCCACCCCGATGGATGACGGGATAACGTTGAAAACGTCCTTGGGCATGGGCGGACAGAACTCCGCGGTGGTGTTGGCCCCGCCAGACACGCCGCCCACCGGCCCGACGTTGCGCCCGCGGCCCGGTCGCCACCATTGACAGCGTCGCGGTTGCGGGGTCGGGAGCGACGGCGGGCAGCGTGGCGGTGGCCGGAACTCAGTCGCCGGGCCACATCCAGCGCGGCCCTCGGCCGTAACCGCCGTGGCCGAACCACCCCGGTCCGGGTTCGCGATAGGACGGGCGCGGGCCGATGCCCACGACACCGGGAATGATCGGGATCACCGGCGACGCGGGTGCGTAGCCCGGTCCTGGGCCGTAGCCGGGAACCGGGCCGTAGCCGGGCGGCGCCCCGTAGCCCGGCCCCGGCCCGTAGGCCGGCACCGGCGCGTACCCCGGTCCCGGTCCGTAGGCCGGAACCGGCGCGTACCCCGGCCCCGGTCCATAGGCCGGCGGCTGACCGTAACCGGGCGGGTAGCCCGTCGGCGGGGAGTCCGGCACGGCCGCGGGGGCGGGTGCCGGCGGCGACGCTTCCGGCACCGGAGCCGGCGGCGACGCTTCCGGCACCGGAGCCGGCGGCGGTGCGGCCGGCACCGGCGGTGGTACCGCCGCCGGGGCGGCGGCCTGGGCCGGTTTGGGGTTCACGACCGGCACCTGCACCACCGGCGCATGCACCGCGGGCGGCGGCGCGTCCTGCGCCGCGAGCACGGGCGGCGGGATGGGCGGCAGTGCCGGCACAGCTGCCGGCGCGGCGGGAGGCGGTGGCGGGGCGGCAGGCGGCGCCACCGCCGCGGGGGGCACCAGCGGTTTCGCGTTGGGCACGGTCGGGGCCGGCGGCGCCGCGGCGTTGGGCGGCATGACGCCGGCACCGGGGTTGGGTCGGCTGTCGACGGTTGGGCGGATGCTCACGGCCAGCGTGATCACCAGCGCCACCACGCCCACCATGAAGATCGCCGCCATCGTGCTGCCGACGAGCATGAACGGCTTGCGCCCGGACTGGCCGGCCGGCGAGCCCAGCGCCACGGCGAGGTCGGCCGGGTACGCCGTGGCGCTGGTGCTGGCGTCGGGATCCTGCGAGTAGGCCAGCGCCGTCGTCGACGCGTCGAAGTCGGGGATGTTGGCGGCGGCCAGCGCCGCACCGCGGGCGAGCGCCATCTCGGCATCCGACGGGGCGCTCACCGGGATCGACACCAGCTCTTGCACGTGCGCCCTGACCGCGGCCACATCGTGGCCAGACCCCACCACGAACATGCCGTCCGGCTGGGACGGATGGTCGTCCAGGCCGCTCACCATGTCGGTGAGCACGCCCGGCGCGTCGGCGTCGCCCAGCGGGCGACTGACGACCTTGACGATCGAGCCGTCGGCGGTGTCGACCACCGACAGCGTCGCAGCGTCCCGGCCGACGAGCAGCAGGGCCGTCTTGTCGTATCCGACCAGGCTGCCCGCCGCCTGCGCCAGCGCTGCGGCGGCCTGCAGTTCCGAGACCAGCGTGACGCCGCCGATCCCGCGGGCCGCCAGGGCCCCTCGCAGGTCGGCGGCTTCCGCGTGGTCGGTCCACGTCACACCGGTGCAGGTCAAGCGGTGGCCGCCGGCGACCGCACCTTCCCGGGTGCCCAGGATCGCCGCGATCACGTGATCGGTGGCGCTCGCGCTGGCCTGCCCGCAGGACATCCCGGACCCGACGATGTCGAAGGTGTCGTGCTCGATCGTCGCGCCGTCGGCCCTTTTCCCGTCAACCAGCACCATGCGGACCGTCGATGGGGTCATCGACACACCAAGAACGATGTCCATTCCCCTCCAAAACCGTTGCCGTGGCAGCCTGGTCACCAGGAGGTCCTCCGTAGCCGCTGCCTAATCAACGCTACTCGCAAAACACGATTTTGGGCCTTGCGGAACGGAAAAACTGTCGGTGCCCGCCTCTAGTCTCGGCACCGACAGCTGCGAAGGACCGGAGGATCGGATGCCAGGCCGTGTTGGAATACCACCGTCATCGAGGGGCGCCGGGACGTGATGCGCGAATCCGCCGCGGATCGCCGGTTCTGGCGCCTCGGCGCGGCGCTGGCCGGTGTCGCCGGCGTGCTGACACTGGTTGCGACACATCGCAACATGTTGTGGGCGGGGCTGATCGCGGACGCCGTGCTGTTCGCCGCGTGGGCCGGGCTGCCCTACTGGGTCGAGGCCCGCCGTGCGGCCCGGTACGTCAGGTCCGGCCTGCGCGACATCGACGCAATGACCGGAGACGACTTCGAGAGCTACGTGGCCGCGAAGCTCCGCGGAGCCGGCTACCGGGTGGCGATGACGCGGGCGACCGGCGACTTCGGTGTTGACCTGATCGCACGGAAGGGAAAGGAGCGCTTGGCCGTTCAGTGCAAACGCCACGGCCGGCGGGTGGGCGCCGCAGCGGTCCAGCAGGTGGTCGCCGGCTCACTGCTGCACGGCTGTACGTCCACCATGGTGGTCTCCAACCAGGAGTTCACGCCGGCGGCGGTCCAGCTCGCGCATGTGCATGCGTGTGAGCTGGTCGGTCGCGACCGGCTGCCGAGCTGGGCGCGCCGCTAACGCCGGACCGCGACGAGGTCGTCGGCGTGCACGGCCGGGCGGCGCAGTTCCGGGGGCAGCTCGGAGGTCGAACGGCGCATCATCGTCGCCAGTTCGGTCGCGTCGTAGGCCACCACCCCGCGGGCCACCACCGTCGAGTCCGGCCCGTGCAGCTCGACGACGTCGCCGCCGAAGAACCGCCCGGACAGCGCGGTGATCCCGGCGGGCAGCAGCGACCGGCGGGACTCGAGCACCGCGCGGACCGCGCCCTCGTCGAGAGTCAACGCTCCGGCGGTCTCGGCGGCGTACCGGACCCAGAACCGCCGCGCCGACATCCGGTCCGGACGGGCCGCGAACACCGTGCCGACCGAGGCGTCGGTCAATGCGGTGGCCGCGTCGGCCGCGGCGGCCAGCAGCACCGGAACCCCGGCGTCGGCGGCCAGCGTGGCCGCGGACACCTTGGACGCCATGCCGCCGGTGCCCAGGTGACTGCCGCGCCCGGCGACCACGCCGTCCAGGTCGCCCGGACCGCCCACCTCGGGGATGAACCGCGCGTTGCCCTTGCGCGGGTCGGAGTCGTAGAGCCCGTCGATGTCCGACAGCAGTACCAACGCGTCGGCGCCGACCAGGTGCGCGACCAGCGCCGAGAGCCGGTCGTTGTCGCCGAACCGGATCTCGTTGGTCGCCACGGTGTCGTTCTCGTTGACGATTGCGACCGCACGCAGCGCGCGCAGCCGGTCAAGTGTGCGCTGGGCGTTGGTGTGCTGGACCCGCATCGCGATGTCGTGGGCGGTGAGCAACACCTGGCCGACCGTGCGCTGGTAGCGCGCGAACGCCGCACTCCACGAGTTGACCAGCGCGACCTGCCCGACGCTGGCGGCGGCCTGTTTGGTGGCCAGATCGGCCGGGCGACGGGCGAGGCCGAGCGGTTCGATTCCGGCGGCGATCGCCCCGGACGACACGATGACCACGTCCGAGCCCGCCTTCATCCGCGTCTCGATCGCGTCGGCCAGCTTCTGTAGTCGGCTGGCGTCGAACATCCCCGACCGCGTGGTCAGCGCGGTGGTGCCGACCTTGACCACGACGCTGCGGGCTGTGCGCACCGCCTGCCGTGGCTCCGGGTGTGACCGCGCGGTCATTGCGCCGCACCGCGGTGACGGCGTTCCCGGCGGGCCGCCTTGCGCTCGGATGCCGACATCCGCTGGGTGCGCTCCAGCCGGGCGTCGGTGCCGCGGCCCGACAACGCCACGTCGACGCCGGCCGGGGTCTGCGGCTCCCAATCGAACGTCATCTCTCCGATGGTCACCGCGCAGCCGGGCCGCGCGCCGAGGCGCAGCAGCTCGTCTTCCACGCCGAGCCGGGCCAACCGATCGCCGAGATAGCCGACGGCCTCGTCGTTGTCGAAGTTGGTCTGGCGCACCCAGCGTTCGGGCCGGATACCGTGCACGATGAATGCGCCCGGCTGCCGGGGGTGGGGTTGGACACTGAAGCCGCTTTCGTCGACGGGCACCGGGCGGATGACCGGCCGTCGCGGCACGCCCACCGGCTGGGCGGCGCGGTGCGCGCGCACCATTTCGGCGAGCGCAAAGGTCAACGGCCGCAAACCTTCCCGGGTCAGGCTCGACACCTCGAACACCGGCCAGTCGTAGCGCGAAGCGATCTCACCGCGGACGAAGTCGGCAAGCTCCCCGGCCTCCGGGACGTCGATCTTGTTGAGCACCACCGCCCGCGGCCGGTCGGAGAGATCTCCCAGCGTCGAATCACCCTGCAGTGAGGGTCGATACGCCGCCAACTCCGCTTCCAGCACCTCGATGTCGGAGACCGGGTCGCGGCCGGGGTCCATCGTGGCGCAGTCGACGATGTGCACGAGCACCGCGCACCGCTCGATGTGCCGGAGAAACTCCAGCCCCAGGCCGCGGCCCTGCGATGCGCCCGGGATCAGCCCCGGCACGTCGGCGACGGTGAACGAGTGCTCCCCCGCCGACACCACGCCGAGGTTGGGGGTCAGCGTCGTGAACGGATAGTCGGCGACCTTCGGCTTGGCGGCCGACAGCACCGATACCAGCGACGACTTGCCGGCGGACGGGAAGCCGATCAACCCGACGTCGGCGACGGTCTTGAGCTCCAGCGTCAGGTCGCGAGCCTGGCCCTTCTCCCCCAGCAGCGCGAAACCGGGGGCCTTGCGGGCCCGCGACGCCAGCGCCGCGTTGCCCAGGCCGCCGCGGCCGCCCACGGCGGCCTCGAATCTGGTGCCGGCCCCGACCAGGTCGGCCAGCAGCCGGCCATTCTCGTCGAGCACGACGGTTCCGTCGGGCACCTTGACTTCCATGTTGTCGCCGTTGGCGCCGTCGCGGTTGCCGCCCTGGCCCTGCTTACCGGACGGGGCTACCACGTGCGGATGGAAATGGAGGTCCAGCAGCGTGTGCACCTGTGGGTCCACGACGAGGACGACGCTGCCGCCCCGGCCGCCGTTGCCGCCGTCGGGGCCGCCGAGTGGCTTGAACTTCTCCCGGTGAACCGACGCGCAGCCGTTACCGCCGTTGCCCGCGCGGGCGTGGATGGCGACGCGGTCGACAAAGCGGGGCATGGCTCATCGCACCGCCTGGGGATTCCGGTCAGCCGCCGGAGACGTGCAGTTGTCGACCACGTTGCGGTTCGCGGGCGACGGGAACGATGCTGACCGTTTTGCGCCCGCGCCGGACGGCGAACTGGACGGCGCCGGACGCCTTCGCGAACAGCGTGTCGTCACCGCCGCGTCCCACGTTGACGCCGGGATGGAAGTGGGTGCCGCGTTGGCGCACCAGGATCTCCCCGGCCTTGACGACCTGACCGCCGAACCGCTTCACGCCGAGCCGCTGCGCGGCGGAGTCCCGGCCGTTGCGCGAGCTGGAAGCGCCCTTCTTGTGTGCCATGTCTCCTCGCCTGCTGCTACTTGATGCCGGTGACCTTGACGACGGTCAGCCGTTGCCGGTGACCCTGCCGCTTGTGGTAGCCGGTTTTGTTCTTGAATTTGTGGATCCGGATCTTGGGCCCCTTGGTGTGCTCGAGCACCTCGCCGGTGACCGAGATCTTGGCCAGCGCGTCGCGATCGGTGGTGACGTCGGCACCGTCGACGACGAGCGCAACCGGCAGCGAAACGGACGCACCGGGCTCCGAGTCGAGCTTCTCGACCTTGACCACGTCACCGACGGCGACCTTGTACTGCTTGCCACCGGTCTTGACGATTGCGTACGTCGCCATCGCTGCCCTCTTTTTCTACGTTCGTCTGCGGACACGCGCGCTTACCGGGCGGTATGCGCGGGCGGGTCTGGGTGCGGGCGCTCCTGTGCTGGGCGCTCTTCGCGCAAGCGCTCATCGCAGGTCCCGCGTGTCGCGGCCATAAGCCTGCCGACAACCGTTCCAGGGTACTTGACCAGCGCCGAAAGGGTCAAACCACTGGCGGGCCGTCTCGAGCCGCTAGCTTTCGTTGCTCGGCGGCCCGGCCGGCCGCACCGCGGCGCGTCGCCGCCGGGCCCGCGCGGCCGGCGCCACCACGCTCACCGCTGGCACCGGTTTCTCGTCCTCCTCCTCGTCGTACTCGTCGGAGTCGATCTCCTCGATGTCGTCGTCGATGTCCTCTTCGTCGTCCTCGTCGAGATCGAGTTCGTCCACTTCGTCCTCTTCGTCCTCTTCGTCGTCATCGTCGTCATCGTCCTCGTCGGACTCGTCCAGGTCATCGTCTTCGAGGTCTTCGTCGGCCAGCTCGAGCACCGCCTGCTTGAGCGTGTCCGAGTCCGCCTCGCCGACCTCGGCAGCCTCGTCGCGGTCCTCGTCGTCGGTGTGGCGGCCGTTGGCGGCCGCCATCGCCTTGAACATCGGATGCTCGCCGGGCGCGTGCGCGGGCACCTTGGCGATCGCCACCTCGTCGCCACGGCCCTTCCGTGAGCGTTTTCCGCGCCGGGATTCCGACTTGCGGCCGCTGCTCGGCGTGGCCTCGACCGGATCGGTGTGCAACAGGATCCCGCGGCCCCCGCAGTGCGGGCACGACGTGGAGAACGCCTCGACCAGGCCGGTGCCGAGCCGCTTGCGGGTCAGTTGCACCAGGCCCAGCGACGTCACCTCGGAAACCTGGTGCCGCGTGCGGTCGCGCGCCAGCGCCTCGGTGAGCCGGCGCAGCACCAGGTCGCGGTTGGACTCCAGCACCATGTCGATGAAGTCGATGACCACGATTCCGCCGATGTCGCGCAGCCGCAGCTGCCGCACGATCTCCTCGGCGGCCTCGAGGTTGTTCTTGGTGACCGTCTGCTCGAGGTTGCCGCCCGAGCCGGTGAATTTGCCGGTGTTGACGTCGACGACGGTCATCGCCTCGGTGCGGTCGATCACCAGCGTGCCGCCGGATGGCAACCACACCTTGCGGTCCATGGCCTTGGCCAGCTGCTCGTCGATGCGGTGCACCGCGAACACGTCGGGCCCGTCCGGGGCTGCCGCCTCGTATTTGTCCAGCCGCGGAAGCAGGTCCGGCGCGACGGTGTTCACGTAGTTGTTGATGGTGTTCCAGGCCTCCTCGCCGGACACGATGAGCCCGGAGAAGTCCTCGTTGAACAGGTCGCGGATGACCTTGACCAGCACGTCGGGCTCCTCGTAGAGCGCGACGGCGGCGCCGGCGGCCTTTTCCCTGGTCTCGGCGGCCTTGGCCTCGATCTCCGCCCAGCGCCGCTGCAACCGCTCCACGTCGGCGCGGATGTCGTCTTCCTTGACGCCCTCTGAGGCGGTCCGGATGATGACGCCGGCGTCCGCCGGGACGACCTCGCGCAGAATCTCCTTGAGCCGCTGCCGCTCGGTGTCGGGCAGCTTGCGGCTGATGCCGGTCGATGACGCCCCCGGGACGTACACCAGGTAGCGCCCGGCCAGCGACACCTGCGTGGTCAGCCGCGCGCCCTTGTGCCCGACCGGATCCTTGCTGACCTGCACGACGACGTAGTCACCGGGTTTGAGCGCCTGCTCGATCTTGCGGTTGGCGCCGCCGAGGCCGGCGGCCTCCCAGTTCACCTCGCCGGCGTACAGAACGCCGTTGCGGCCGCGGCCGATGTCGATGAACGCGGCCTCCATCGACGGCAGCACGTTCTGCACGATGCCGAGATAGATGTTGCCGACCAGCGACGCCGATGCCGGGCTGGTGACGAAGTGTTCGACCAGCACGCCGTCCTCGAGCACGGCGATCTGGGTGTAGCGGGCGCCTTCGTGCGGTGGTTCCGCGCGCACCTTGTCGCGCACCACCATCACCCGTTCTACCGCCTCGCGGCGGGCCAGGAACTCGGCCTCGCTCAGGATCGGGGGCCGGCGGCGACCGGCGTCGCGGCCATCGCGGCGGCGCTGCCGCTTGGCTTCCAGCCGCGTCGAGCCGCTGATGCCCTGTATTTCGCCGGTGTCCTTGTCCTGCCCCGACTTGTCCGGCGTGCGGGGCACCCGTTCGTGCACGACCGTGTTGGGTGGGTCGTCCGGCGCGCCGTTGGTGTCGTCGCCGGCACCGGCCTTGCGCCGCCGGCGCCTGCGCCGCCGGCCGGGGGGCCGCTCGGACGCCTCGCCCGAGTCGTCGGCGCCCTCGTCGAACCCCTCGTCGAGATCCTCGTCGGTCCGCCCTTCGCCCTCCGGCGCCTCCGCGGACTCGGCGGCCTCGAACGAGTCGTCCCCGTCGTTGCCGCCCTGCTCCCCGCGGCCACGGCCGCGCCCGCGGCGACCGCGCCTGCGCCGCCGGCCGGCGGGCCGCTCGGACGCCTCGCCCGAGTCGTCGGCGCCCTCGTCGAACCCCTCGTCGAGATCCTCGTCGGTCTCGTCGGTGTCCGGCCCCACCGGCTCCGGCGCGACGAACAGCGGCATGTAGTCGGCCTGCTCCACCACTGCCGCGCCCGGCGCCTCCGCCGAGCTGTCGCTGGGCGCCAGCGCGGCGCTGTCGCTGGGCGCCAGCGCCTCCCGGACCCGCTCGGCGTCGGCCTTGTCCACGGTGGACGCAACGCCGCGGGCACGCCCGTCCATGTCGTTCAGCGCGTCGATGACGCGCTTGCTGGTGGTGCCAAGAACACGGGCGAGGGTATGGACCCTCAACCGGTCCGGCAGATCCTCTTCGTGCCGGGCGCTTTCGGGCAGGTCATGGGGTTGATCATCGTCGGCCACGTATTCTCCTAGAAGCCCCCGGGCGCGTCGGGTCGACGCGGCCACGCGAGGGCTATCGCTATGAACTCGGGTCGGTTGTCCCGAGCTTGTATGGTCTCGCTCCGAGCGGCTCGGGTGAACCCACTCGGTGCCTGGCTGAATGACGGCTGTGACGGTCGGCGCCGCATCGCGGAGTCGCGGTGGTCGCGCTCGTCTAAGTCTTCATTCGGGCGCCCGGCCCCGGCTGGCGCCGGTTACCCAGAGCCAGTATCCCATACCGGCCGCCGCCGGTGCCGCGGGCGTTGTTGGGTCCGTGTTCAGCCGCTATTCAGGACGCAAAATTCAGGACGCAAACCACAGCGCGATCTCCCGCTCGGCCGATTCCGGTGAATCGGATCCGTGCACCAGGTTGTTCTGGGTTTCCAGCGCGAAGTCACCCCTGATCGTGCCCGGCACGGCCGAATCAACGGGGTCGGTGCCCCCGGCGATCTGACGGAACGCCGTGACCGCCCGCGGGCCCTCGACGATGGCCGCCACCACCGGCCCGGAGGTGATGAACTCCAGCAGCGCGCCGTAGAACGGCTTGCCCTCGTGCTCGGCGTAGTGCCGCCGGGCAAGTTCGTCGTCGACCGTGCGTAACTGCAACTGCGCGAAGGACAGTCCCTTGGCCTCGATCCGGCGGATGATCTCGCCCACCAGCCGCCGCTGCACGGCGTCGGGCTTGATCAACACGAGGGTCCGCTGCCGGCTAGCAGAAGTCACGGCGCACAGAGTACCGGCCCGCCGGCCTATTCCTGCGGCGGCTGCTGGCCGGGCAGCAGGCCACGCTTCTGCCGGCGCAGCACCTCGCTGCGCAGATAGACGATCAGCAGCCACACCCCGGCGAACATCGCGCCGATGAACCCGATCGCCGGGTGCACTATCACCCCGGCGATCACCACCGTCTGCATCGCCAGGTTGACCCAGATTGCCCACGGCCGGCGCTGCACCGCCGACAGCGCCACCAGCACCACGGCCAGGCCGCCCAGGTAGGTCCCGCTCAGCACCGTCAACCCGCGGCCCACCACGGCGACCACCGGGATCGCCAGCAGCACGACGATGGCCTCCAGCACCAGCGTGCCGGCCATCACGCCGCGGAAGCTCTTCCAGGGGTCGCTCGGTTGGGTCATTGCGGATCCTTGCCGAAAAGCGTGCGGGCCGCGCCGGCGGTGACCACCGACCCGGTGATGACGATGCCCGCACCGGCCAGACCCGCTTCGGAGGCGTCCTCGACCAGCGCGGTGGCGGTTTCGATCGCGTCGGGCAGCGTTGCGGCGGCCACCACCCGCTCGGGGCCGAACCTGGCGACTGCGGCGTCGGCGAGCTCGTCGACGCCCATTGCCCGCGGCGAGCCGTTCTGGGTGACGACCACTTCATCGATCACCGGCTGCAGCGCCGCCAGGATGCCGGCGACGTCCTTGTCGGCCATCACGGCGATCACCCCGACCAGGTACCGGAAGTCGAACTCGGTCTGCAGCGCGCGCGCCAGCGCCTGCGCCCCCGCCGGATTGTGTGCGGCGTCCAGGAATACGGTCGGCGCGCTGCGGACTCGTTCCAGCCGTCCCGGGCTGGCGACCGCCGCGAAGCCGGCCCGCACCGCGTCGATGTCGAGTTGCCGCTCGGCGCCCGCGCCGAAGAACGCCTCGACCGCCGCCAGCGCGATCGCGGCGTTGTGGGCTTGGTGCTCGCCGTGCAGCGGCAGGAAGATGTCGTCGTACACCCCGCCCAGGCCCTGCAGGGTCAGCAGCTGACCTCCGACGGCGACGTGGCGGCTCAGCACCGCGAACTCCGAATCCTCCCGTGCCACAGCGGCATCGGTGCGCACGGTCTGGGCCAACAGCACCTCCATCGCAGCCGGTGCCTGACGCCCGATTACCGCCACCGTGTCGGTGGGGACCAGCGTGTCGGGCTGCTTGGTGATGATGCCGGCCTTTTCGGCGGCGATGTCGGCGATGTCGTCGCCGAGGTACTCGGCGTGGTCGATGCCGATCGGCGTGATCACCGCGACCGGCGCGCTGACCACGTTCGTGGCGTCCCACCGGCCGCCGAGGCCGACCTCGACGACGGCGACGTCGACCGGGGCGTCGGCGAATGCGGCGAACGCCATCCCGGTCACCACCTCGAACTTGCTCATCGCGGGGCCGCCCGCCGCCTGCGACTGCGCGTCGACCAGCTGCACGTACGGCTCGATCTCGCGGTACACCTGCACGTAGCGGGCCGGGCTGATCGGCTCGTTGTCGATCGCGATCCGCTCGACGGCCGACTGCAGGTGCGGGCTGGTGGTGCGGCCGGTCCGGCGGTGCAGCGCGGTCAGCAGCGCATCGACCATCCGAGCGACCGATGTTTTTCCGTTGGTGCCGGCGATGTGAATCGACGGGTAGCCGTGCTGCGGCGAGCCCAGCATCTCGAGCAGGGCGCTGATCCGGGTCAGACTCGGCTCGATCTTGGTTTCCGGCCAGCGCTGGTCCAGCAGGTGCTCGACCTGCAACAGCGACGCGATCTCATCGGGGGTCGGGTCGTCCGGCGGTGCGTTCACATTCCGGCCAGGCGGCTGTTGATCCGGTCGACTTCCTCGCGCGCCACCTGCTGGCGCGCCCGGATGTTGTCGACCACCGCGGCGGGGGCGTTGGCCACAAACGCCTGGTTGTCGAGTTTGGCGGTGGTCCCGTCGAGTTCTTTTCGCGCGGCGGCCAGGTCCTTCTCCAGCCGTCGCCGTTCGGCCTCGACGTCGACGCTGCCGGAGGTGTCGACCTCGACGACGACGGTGCCGCGACTCAGCCGCACCTCCACCGAAGCGGTGGGGTTGAAGCCCGCCCCGGGGGGCCGCAGCCAGGCCAGCGAGGTCACGGCCGACACCTGTGCGTCCAGGTCGGCGGCGTCGACGTCCGACAGCCGGGCCGGTACCTTCTGCCGGTCGGCCAGCCCCTGGTCGCTGCGGAACCGCCGCACCTCCGTGACCAGCTTCTGCATATCGGTGATGCGCTGGACGGCCAGGGGATCCGAAACGATACCCGACGGCGCCGGCCAGTCCGCGACGACCAGCGACTCGCCTCCGGTCAGCGCCTTCCACAGCACCTCGGTGACGAACGGCATCACCGGATGCAGCAGCCGCAGCAGCGTGTCGAGGACAGCGGCCAGCACCGCGGCGGTGTGCTCGATGCCCTGCCCCAGCTGGACTTTGGCCAGCTCGACGTACCAGTCGCAGAACTCGTCCCAGGTGAAGTGATAGAGCGACTCGCAGGCGCGGCTGAACTCGTAGCCGTCGAACGCCGAATCCACTTCGACGCGCACTTCTTCCAGCCGCCCCAGGATCCACCGGTCGGCGTCGGTCAGCTCGGGGGAGCCGGGCAGCGGCGCGGGCTCGTCCCGATGCTCTTCGCCCGGGGGGATCATCGCTGCGCCGTTCATCAGCGCGAATCGGGTGGCGTTGAACAGCTTGGTTGCGAAGTTGCGCGACGCCCGGACGTGGTCCTCGCCGATGGAGAGGTCGCCGCCGGGGCTCGCGCCCCGCGCCAGGGTGAACCGCAGCGCGTCGGCGCCGAACATCTCAACCCAGTCCAGCGGATCGACGCCGTTGCCGCGGGACTTGCTCATCTTGCGACCGAACTCGTCTCGAATCAGTCCGTGCAGGAACACATTTTTGAACGGCACCTGCGGCCCGCGCTTGCCGTATATCGTGATCGCGTCGTCGCTCGCGACGAACATCCCGAACATCACCATCCGGGCCACCCAGAAGAACAGGATGTCGTAGCCGGTCACCAAAACGCTGGTCGGATAGAACTTCTCGAGGTCGGCGGAGTGCTGCGGCCAGCCCATCGTGGAAAACGGCCACAGCGCCGAGGAGAACCAGGTGTCGAGCACATCGGGGTCCTGCTCCCAGCCCGCCGGCGGGGTCTCGTCGGGTCCGACGCACACCATTTTCCCGTCCGGGCCGTGCCAGATCGGAATCCGGTGGCCCCACCACAGCTGGCGTGAGATGCACCAGTCATGCATGTTGTCCACCCAGGCGAACCAGCGCGGCTCCAGGCTGGTCGGGTGGATCACAATGCCGCTGTTGCGGACCGCATCGCCGGCGGCGTTGGCGAGTTCGTCGACCTTGACCCACCACTGCAGCGACAGCCGCGGTTCGATCGGTTCTCCGCTGCGCTCGGAATGCCCGACGCTGTGGGTGTAGGGCCGCTTCTCCTCGACGATGCGGCCCTGTTCGGCCAGCGCTTCTCGCACCTTGACGCGGGCTTCGAATCGGTCCATGCCATCGAAAACCGTTCCGGTGCCGGTTATTCTGCCGCGGCTGTCCATGATCGTCGGCATCGGTAGCCCATGCCGGAGCCCAATCTCGAAGTCGTTGGGATCGTGGGCGGGCGTGACTTTGACTGCACCCGTGCCGAACTCGGGGTCAACGTGGTCGTCGGCGACCACGACAAGCTCGCGGTCGAGGAACGGGTGGGCCAGCATCGTGCCGATCAGATGGCGGTAGCGCCGGTCGGCGGGGTGCACGGCGATCGCGGTGTCACCGAGCATCGTCTCGACGCGGGTGGTGGCCACCACGATGTGGGGTTCGTCGTCGGCGAGCGAGCCGTACCGGAACGAGACCAGCTCGCCTTCGACGTCAACGTAGGAGACCTCGAGATCGGAGATCGCGGTCTGCAGCACCGGCGACCAGTTGACCAGCCGCTCGGCGCGGTAGATCAGCCCGGCGTCGTAGAGCCGCTTGAAGATGGTCCGCACCGCGCGCGACAG
>JAFARC010000068.1 GCA_019245755.1 Mycobacteriaceae bacterium
CGCATCAGCAAAGCCTATCCCGGTCGTGCCACCGACGATGACGGGCGGGTTGCACCCATGCAGTCCGAGGTCCAATTCCCACTCCCTTCACGCATCTAAGTACTCCTGCCGACTCGGCCGACCGAGGGCAAGGTGGCACATCAGACAGCAAGATGCAGTGTGTCACGGTGCTCAGCCTTTCGGTTTGAGAAAACCGCAGATCACGTCCGTACGCCGCAGCACCAGAACAGGTTATGGCGCCTACGTCGATCGACGAGACCGCTACGTCGGCGCCAGACACGCCGCTACTTAAACCGACTAACTTGTTGAATAGCCGCAGGGCCACAACCAGGGACATCAACGGGCCGCGCCGGCTGACCAGCGCTTTTGTCAGCGGCAGCTGAATTTTCACCCCTGTGCTGGCTTGGGCGCGCCACAGTGTTTTTCGCTGAGTCCACCATGCTGCACAAAACAGTTCACCAAAAAGCGTAAGGCGGCCTGGGGATCGCGACTCCTACCTGTGAGAGCGGTCCACCCCGGGCCGTGACCACACAGAAAGGAACACATCAATGGACACCACTCACAACACCAGCATGAAACGGCTCGCCTCGGCGGTGGGCATCGCCGCAGCCGCGGTGGCGACACCGGCTGTGCTGCTCGCCGGTGCCGGCACCGCACAGGCTGACGCCAGTCCAATTGCCAATTCCAACGGGAAAGTGGAAGTCATCTACGCCAGTAACCCGTTTGGCTTGAACGCCAGCATCCTGGATGCCACCAACCCCGCCAATGTCACCGAACGCTGCCACTACCACTCCAACGGGACGGGCATAACGCCGGCAGATCCCTTCGACGCGGACGTCTTTCCCAACGGCCCCACACCGGTCAACCTGTTCATCCCGGGCATCCAGACCGGCGGCACATGGACCGTGACCGTGAGTTGTGACAGTGGCGGCGCGTTCAACTTCCCGGAGACATACTGATCACAGCCCGCACGGAAGGTGCGCGCACGACACAGGCCACTGTGGCGGTGACGTCGCCGATTCATTCCGTGCCGCAGATCCGCGCCGGCGTCGTGGCCCTCGATGACCTCGACGCCCAAATAGCCGCGGCGGATGCGGCCCAGGCGCAGGCAGAACAGACCTGCAAGAACGAGCAACAAATCGCCGCCGATGTGCAGAACAACTTGACCAGCGCCGCCAACGAGAAGGCGGTCAGCGACCGCGACGCCGCGCAGCAGCGGCTAGTGGCCTTGCAAAACGCCCAGCGCGCCGCAGTGGCTGCCGCACAACGCGCTAAGCGCTCGAAACGACGCGCAGCGCGATTTGGACCAGGCACAGAAGACCCTCGACGACGCCTCCGGACGGCACATCTCCCTGCACTCACAGAAGCACGGGTGAGCAGGGTTGCAACCAGAGAAAGGAACACATCAATGAACACCACCCACAACACCAGTAAAAAACGGCTCGCCTCGGCGGTGGGCATCGCCGCTGCCGCGGTGGCGACACCGGCTGCGCTGCTCGCCGGTGCCGGCACCGCACAGGCTGACGCGATCCCCGACGTCAACGGTAGCCCGCAAGTGGAAGTCCTCTACGCCAGTAACCCGTTTGGCTTGAACGCCAGCATCGTGGATGGCACCAACCCTGGTGGCGTCACCGAACGCTGCCACTACCACTCCAACGGAGTTGGCACAACGCCGTCAGACCCATTCGACGCGGACGTGTTTCCCAACGGCCCGACACCGGCCAGCCTGTTCATCCCGGGCATCCAGACCGGCGGCACATGGACCGTGACCGTGAGTTGTGACCATGCCGCCCCGGTCACTTTCCAGGAGATCTACTGATCTGCTGCGGTGAGTGTGCGAATGCGGACGGTGTGCGCGGCGTGTCAAGCGCGACACCGCACAGTCGAGGGCCTCAATAGTCGCTCAATAGTCGTAGAAGCCCTTGCCGGACTTCTTGCCGAGCATGCCGGCCTCCACCATCCGCTGCAGCAGCGGCGGCGCGCCGTAGTGCGGCTCCTTGAATTCCTCAAACATCTTATCCGCGATGAGTTTCAGCGTATCGAGGCCGACGAGATCCGAAAGCCGGAGCGGCCCCATCGGATGCGACAGGCCGGCCGTCACCGCTTTGTCGATGTCCTCGACGGACGCGAAGCCGGCCTCGACCATCCGGATCGCCGACAGCAGATACGGCACCAGCAGCGCGTTGACGACGAAACCGGAGCGGTCGGTGCACCGCACCACCTGCTTGCCCAGCACCGAACCGGCGAACCGCTCGGTGCTGGCAACCGCCCCTTCGGAGGTCACCAGCGTGCTGACCAATTCGACCAGCGGCAGCACCGGCACCGGGTTGAAGAAGTGCAAGCCCAGGACGCGGCCGGGGTTCTTGGTCGCGGCAGCCAATTTCATGATCGGGATGCTCGACGTATTGGAAGCAAGCACTGCCTGCGGGCCGTCGATCACCCGGTCCAGTTCGGTGAAGATCTGACTCTTCACGGCCTCGTCCTCGATGACCGCCTCGATAACCAGCTCGCGGTCGGCCATATCGGCGAGGTGGGTGGTGAATTTGAGCCGCGCGACGGCCTGGTCGCGCTCCCGCTCGGTGATCTTGCCCGCGCTGACACCGCGCTCCAGCGACTTCACGATGCGAGCCCGGCCCGCGTTGACCAGCGCGTCGGTGGTCTCGAACACCAGCACCTCCACGCCGGCCCGCGCGGACACCTCGGCGATGCCGGCGCCCATCTGCCCCGCGCCGATGACACCTACGCGTTGGATCGCCCGTTCGGTCTCGTCGCTCACCGCATCTCCTCACACAGCATCAGGCCCCGCCCAACATCGCCGGGCAGGGCCTGTGCTGTCAACTCAAAGGCTCAGTGGAACTGGCCCTGTTCGGTCGAGCCGGTCAACGCGGTCGTGGACGACAGCGGATCCACCGTGGTGGCGACCCGGTCGAAGTATCCCGCACCGACCTCACGCTGGTGCTTGGTCGCGGTGTAGCCGCGCTCCTCGGCCGCGAACTCGCGCTCCTGAAGCTCAACGTAGGCCGACATCTGGTTGCGGGCGTAACCGTAGGCCAGGTCGAACATCGAGTAGTTCAGCGCGTGGAAACCGGCCAGCGTGATGAACTGGAACTTGAATCCCATGGCCGCCAGCTCTTTTTGGAACTTGGCAATGGTCGAGTCGTCCAGGTGCTTCTTCCAGTTGAACGACGGCGAGCAGTTGTAGGCCAGCATCTGGTCGGGGTACTCGGCCTTCACCGCCTCGGAGAACTGCTTGGCGACCTCGAGGTCCGGCGTGCCGGTCTCCATCCAGATCAGGTCGGCGTACGGCGCGTAGGACTTGGCCCGCGCGATACACGGTTGGATGCCGTTCTTCGTGCGGTAGAAGCCTTCCGAGGTGCGCTCGCCGGTGATGAACGGGCGGTCGCGCTCGTCGACATCGGAGGTGATCAACGTGGCTGCCTCGGCGTCGGTGCGGGCGATCACGACGGTTGGCACATCGGCAACGTCGGCCGCAAGCCGCGCCGAGGTCAGCGTGCGGATGTGCTGCTGGGTCGGAATGAGAACCTTGCCGCCGAGGTGGCCGCACTTCTTCTCGGAGGCCAGCTGATCCTCCCAGTGCGAACCCGCGACGCCGGCGGCGATCATGGCCTTTTGCAACTCGTAGACGTTCAACGCACCGCCGAACCCGGCCTCACCGTCGGCGACGATGGGCACCAGCCAGTTGTCCACCGACCGGTCGCCCTCCACCTTGGCGATCTCGTCGGCACGCAGCAGCGCGTTGTTGATCCGGCGCACCACCGTGGGCACGGAGTTGGCCGGGTAGAGGCTTTGATCGGGATAGGTCTGGCCCGCAACGTTGGCGTCACCGGCAACCTGCCAGCCGGAGAGGTAGATCGCCTTCAGGCCGGCACGGACCTGCTGAACGGCCATGTTGCCGGTCAGCGCGCCGAGCGCGTTCACCCACTCCATGTCGTGCAGCTGCTCCCAGAGGATCTCGGCACCGCGGCGAGCCAGCGTGTGCTCCTCGACCACCGTGCCCTGGAGCGCCACGACGTCCCCGGCGGTGTAGCCACGGGTGACGTCCTTCCAGCGCGGGCTGGTGTCCCAATCGTGCTGGATCTGTTCTGCGGTCTTCGGCTTCCCAACGGTGGACATGGGGCTCCTTCGTGTCTGCAAGCCGTCAGCGGGTGGCCGGCCTCGCCGGCTTGTTAACGCGTCAGCGGCTTCACTAATGTGCTAACTCAACGGTGCCACGACGCATATGTGCAGGTCCACTCATTTCAGGTGCCAATTTCAGCAATAAGGTTTCTCGATTGTGCAAAGCTTGCGAAGATAGCTATGTGCTTAACCGGTTCAGTAACTACTCTTCGGTAACTTCATATCCGCAGGTCAAAGGCGGGAATCGGGAGAAACGGGCTCAGGACAGGGCGAAGATCGACGCGATCGCCTTGGCTTCGTCGCCGACCGAGTATGTGAGGGTTGTAACAGTCTTCTTAGCAAGCTCTTCGCCGAACTGGTCGGTCGAGCCGGCCGGGTAAATGTGGGCGAGAATCTCGAGTTTGTCTCCCAAAGCGATGGGCGCCTCGTGTTCGAGCGTGACTCGGATCGGTCCGCACAGCAACTCCGGAGTGGCCGACAGATAGTCCTCGACGACGCTCCAGTACACCGAGTTGTTCACGTGGTCGAACAGGTCGATGTCGGTGAACCGGATCGGGTATTCGCGCACCTGGTCGGCGGTCTCGCGGGCGCCGGGCTTCAGGTAGGCCTTCCAGCGCAATCGATCGATCTTCGTGGTGCGTTGCAGACCCTCGAGGAAGTCGTCGGCGATGCGCGAGGGCATCTGGGTGTCCCGGTTGATGTTGATCCAGAACGCCTCGGATTCGATCAGGCCGCTGTTGCGGCCGTCGATGCGAACCCGCATTTCACACCACCGGTTGGAGGTGCCCGAACACCAGCGGCGCAGCCGAAGCGTGTCCTGGAACACGATCGGCCGAATGAAATCGACCATGGTCCGGCGCACGATCCACAGCGGGTGGGTCTCCTCGAAGCCCAGCTGGCGCAGCTGGTCCTGACCGATGTCCTGGATGTGACGGGCCGCGGCGTCCAGGCGCAGCCGGCCATGGCGGTCGATGTCGGCAACCCTGAGCGGCCACTCCCGATCGAACACGTCGGGATGGCCGTCAAGGACCGGCATCATCACTTTGTCCAGGGCCATCGATTTCGTCTCCCGAGGTTGCTCCCTCGAAGCGCGATCATGCCAAACCGCTTCGCTGACTGCCACCGGCCGTTAACTTGCCAATGCTGCGAAGTCCTGCTTCACATGCGAGTACGCTGTCCGCGTGACGAAGACGTTCGTGGGGTCGCGGGTGCGACAGCTGCGCAACGAGCGCGGCTTCAGCCAGGCCGCGCTGGCCCAGATGCTGGAGATCTCGCCGAGCTACCTCAACCAAATCGAGCACGACGTACGGCCCCTGACCGTCGCGGTGCTGCTGCGCATCACCGAGGTGTTCGGCGTCGATGCGACGTTTTTTGCGTCACAGGACGACACCAGGCTGGTCGCCGAGCTGCGCGAGGTGACGATGGACCGTGACCTCGACATCGACGCCGACCTGCCGGAGGTCGCCGACATGGTCGCTGCCCATCCGGGCCTGGCCCGGGCGATGGTGAACCTGCACCGGCGCTATCGGATCACCACCGCACAGCTTGCGGCGGCCACGGAGGACCGCTTCAGCGACGGCAGCGGCAGCGGCTCGATCACGATGCCGCACGAAGAGGTGCGCGACTACTTCTATCAGCGCCAGAACTACCTGCACGAACTCGATACCGCCGCCGAGGACCTGACGATCCGGATGCGGATGCACCGCGGCGACCTCGCCGGCGAGCTCTCCGACCGGCTCGCCGCCGTGCACGGCGTGCATATCGTGCGCCGAATCGATATGGGAGACACGGTCCTGCACCGCTACGACCCGGCCGCCAAGACGCTGGAGATGAGCAGTCACCTATCCCCCGGTCAAACCGTCTTCAAGATGGCCGCCGAACTGGCGTATCTGGAATTCGGCGATCTGATCGGCACAATGGTCGACGAAGGCAAGTTCACCAGCGACGAGTCCCGCAAGCTGGCGCGGCTGGGCCTGGCCAACTACTTCGCCGCCGCCGCCGTGCTGCCCTATCGGCAATTTCACGACGTCACCGAGAGCTTTCGCTACGACATCGAGCGGCTGTCGGCGTTCTACTCGGTGAGCTACGAAACGATCTGCCACCGGCTTTCGACGCTGCAGCGGCCGTCGATGCGTGGGGTGCCGTTCTCGTTCGTCCGGGTCGACAAGGCCGGCAACATGTCGAAGCGCCAGTCCGCGACCGGTTTTCACTTCTCGTCCAGTGGCGGAACCTGCCCGCTGTGGAACGTCTACGACACGTTCGCCAATCCGAGCACTATCCTGGTGCAGATTGCCCAGATGCCCGATGGACGCAACTACATGTGGGTGGCCCGCACCGTCGAGCGACGGGCGTCCCGTTACGGTCAGCCCGGCAAGACGTTCGCGATCGGGCTCGGCTGCGAGCTTCGGCACGCCAACCGGCTGGTGTACTCGGAGGGACTGGACTTGTCGGGTGACAATGCCACACCGATCGGCGCCGGCTGTCGGGTGTGCGAACGGGACAACTGTCCGCAGCGCGCGTTTCCCGCACTCGGCAGGGCGCTCGACCTCGACGAGCACCGCAGCACGGTGTCGCCGTACCTGGTGAAGCAACCGTGACGAGTGAACCGCGTATCCGTCCCGGCGGTTTCCGTGAGCTGGGATTGGTCAACTGGGCGATCAGCCGGCTCGCCGCGCGCACGATGCGGCTGCCGCAAGTGCACCTGTTCACGACGCTGGGCCAGCACAGGCGGCTGTTCTGGTCCTGGGTGCCGTTCGCGGCGGTACTGCTGGCCTTCGGCAAGCTGCGACGACGCGACACCGAGCTGATCATTCTGCGGGTCGGGCAGCTGCGTGGCTGCGAATACGAGCTGCAACAACACCGCCGTATCGCCAAGCGCCGCGGCATAGACACCGAAACGCAGGCCAAGGTGTTCCAGGGCCCGCAGGCCGACGGTCTGTCCGCCCGGGACCGCGCCCTGCTCGGCGCGGTCGACGAACTCGTCGGCACGCGCACCCTCTCACCGGTTGCCTGGCGGTCGCTGTCCTCGTACCTGGACCAGCCGCAGATGATCGAATTTGTCACGCTGGTAGGCCAATACGACGCGCTGGCCGCGACGCTGGCCGCGCTGAAGGTTCCGCTCGACTATCCGGAGTAGGACACCGGCGTCAGATACCCAGGAGGTCTTTCAGGTCGTCGGCGTGTTCCTCTTCCTGTTCGAGGATCTTCTCGATGAGCCGCCGCGTCGTGGGATCACCGTCGCCGATCCACCGGATGATCTCCTGATAGGTGGTGATCGCGATGCGTTCGGCGACCAGGTTCTCCTGCAGCATCCTGGTCAGGTCGGCGTCATCGACCGTGACGTACTCGGTGTGGCTGCGTTCTCTGAGGGTCCCGGGATTGAAGTCGGGGTCGGCGCCCAGCTGGCTTACGCGTTCGGCGGCCCACATAGCGTGCTGAAGCTCCTCGCCCGCGTGCTCGCGGAACTCCGCGGCAACCTGTGCGCGATCCAGGCCGGTTGCTGCGATGGCGTGCTGGCTGTAGCGCAGATAGCAGACGATCTCGGTTGCGAGGACCTCGTTGAGGACATTGACCAACCTGTCGACGTCGATGGTGTTGCCGGCGGTGACAGCACCGCTTTCCATGTGCTTGCGGGCCTCTTCCCGAATTCTGTTGAGGTCGAGTGCGAATTGATTGGAGGAGTTGGTTGTCTGCGGGGTCACCATGGTCCTTCTTTCTGGCGGGCTTCGGGCCGCCGGCGGTGGCGCGATACCCGTCTCGGGCAGCGGATAAACAGCCGCTGCTCAGAGATAGGCGACGGTGATCACGCACAGCGACAGGATCACGGGAAGGATCGGCAGTCCTAACAGAAACGCCGCCCACGGGTGCACGCGGCGGCGACGCAGCCGCCATCCGGCGATCCAGGACGCGGCGCCGGCCACCAGGCTGACTATCAGGATGATTACCGACCACGTGGCGGTGGTGGCGGTGGTGACGCCGATCGAGACGCCCACCAGCCACAGGATGTAGCCGATCAGTACACCGCCGATGGCGCCGACGACTGTCTCGGTTGACGACTGCGCCACGCGTCAGAGGTTAATCATGTGGCCCGCGAGGCCGTGGAAGCACTCCTGCAGTGCCTCGGACAGCGTCGGGTGCGTGTGGACGTTGCGGGTCAGCTCGTTGACGGTCAGGTCCCACTTCTGGGCCAGGGTCAGCTCGGGCAGCAGTTCGGAAACGTCCGGGCCGATCAGGTGGCCACCCAGCAGCTCGCCGTACTTGCCGTCGGCGACCAACTTGACGAATCCGGCGGTCTCACCCAGCCCGTGCGCTTTGGCGTTCGCGGTGAAGGGGAACTTGGCGACTTTGACGTCGAAGCCCTCGTCGCGGGCCTCCTGCTCGGTGAGCCCGAAGCTGGCCACCTGCGGCTGGCAGAACGTCGCCCGCGGCATCATGCGGTAGTCGCCCAGCTCCAACGTCTCTGCACCGGCGATGGTTTCGGCCGCGACGACGCCCTGCGCCTCCGCGACGTGGGCCAGCTGCAGCAGGCCGGTGACGTCGCCGATCGCGTAGATGTGCGGCACGTTGGTGCGCATGCGTCCGTCGATACCGATGCCCTTGTGCTCGGTGAGCTGCACCCCGGCCGTCTCGAGGCCGTAGCCCTCGATGTTGGGTCGAAAACCGATAGCCTGCAACACCTTGTCGGCCTTCAGATCCTCGGGCTTGCCGTCCTTGCTGACGCTCACCGTGACCTGTGCGCCATCATCCGTGATTCGCTCGACCTTGGTCCCGGTCAACATCTTCACACCCAGCCTCTTGAACTGCCTCTCGATCTCCTTGGAGACCTCGGCATCCTCGTTCGGCAGCGCACGCGGCAGGAACTCGACGATGGTGACCTCCACACCGTAGTTGTGCAGCACATAACCGAACTCCATGCCGATCGCCCCCGCGCCGGCGATGATGATCGAGCCGGGGAGCTCCCGGGACAGTATCTGCTCCTCGTAGGTGACCACGTTCTCGGACAGCGACGTGCCCGGGACCAGTTGGGTATGACTGCCGGTGGCGATGATCGCGTTTTCGAACGTCACGGTTTCGGTGCCGCCGTCGTTGAGCTCAACCGACAGCGTGTTGGCGTCTTCGAAGGTGCCGCGGCCGTGGATCTCGGTGACCTTGTTCTTCTTCATCAGGTAGTGCACGCCCGCGACCCGGCCGTCGGCGACCTTGCGGCTGCGGTCGAAGGCGACACCGTAGTCGAACGTCGCTTCGCCGTCGATGCCGAACGTTTTGGCCTGCTTGGTGAAGATGTGCGCCAGCTCCGCATTGCGCAGCAGCGATTTCGACGGGATGCAGCCGACGTTGAGGCATACGCCGCCCCAGTACTTGTGCTCGACGACTGCGGGGTTCAGCCCCAGCTGGGCAGCACGGATGGCCGCGACGTACCCGCCGGGACCGGCTCCGAGAACGACGACGTCATGGTGGGTCACAGGGCTTACCCTATCGGGGTCTAGCGGGGGATCCAGTGGAACGCGTAGGCGCCGTAGAGCGCGGCCGCGGCCGCGGTCGCGGCGAACGGCGACGACAAAAGAGCGATCGAGACCGCTGTGACCAAGGGTTTGCGCTCGACCATCGCCAGCAGCTGGGCGCCGAGGGTGCAGACGACGGTGAACATCAGCACCACGAAGAGTGCCGGCGTCTTATGAAGCGCGTGGAACCAGTAGTAGTAGAGCGCCAAGCCGATGAGCGCGGCCGGGATCCAGACGCCGATCACAACCGGGACGAACGTCCACCGCTTGAGGTAGTGGTATTGCCCCGGCACCATCACCGGCTGCGCGGGCGGGGGCGGCGCGTCCAACGCCGCCTGTTGCGGCGGTGCCGGCGGCTGCGCGGTTTCGGGTGGCTCTACCGCGGTGGCGACGGCCTGCGGCCGCGCCGGTGGCGGCGCGGGCGGCGGTTCGGGGTCACGGGTGCGCGGTTCCAACGAATCGGGACGGGCCTCGAGGCTGGGCTGGGTGGCTGGGCCCGGGTCGACGGGCCTACGCACCGCGGACCGCCTGGATCGCCACCAGCACGCCGAACCAGCCGGGGGCCAACGCCAGGATGAACGCGCCCAGCGCCGTTATCCAGCGACGCCCGGAGAACACAACCAGCAGCAGACCGACCACGCTGGGGATGCCGACCACCAGCGCGACCACCAGATCGGGCCGGATGGGCGCGGAGACCAGCAGCGTCGAGGCGATTCCGGCAACCATGCCGGCCGCCGTGCCAACCAGCATCGCGCTGGTCAGCAACCATGAGCGAGGCAGTGGTATCACGGTTACGACAGTAGCGGCTGGGGCACCCCTAGCCCTGTTCACGCGCCGTCGCGGCGCGACCCGACGGCACCGGGCAGGCGTCGGCGGCCGCGGCGACCACGACCGGTTGAGCGGGCGGCGAAGGCCGTCGGCCGCCGGCATAGTCGGCGCCCCGCAGCGGACGGTCGGCCTCCAGCAGTGTGAGCTCATCGGGGGTGAACGCTCTGCCACGGCTCAGAAACCGGATGCCCTCGGGCGCTTCCAGGCTGAAGCCGCCGCCGCGGCCGGGCACCGTGTCGATCAGCAGTTGGGTATGCTTCCACGCCTCGAATTGGGCGGCCGAGATCCACACCGGGACGCCGTCGAGGACGCCGAGCAGCACGTCGCGGTCGCCGACGATGAACTCCCCGTCCGGATAGCACATCGGGGACGAGCCATCGCAGCAGCCGCCGGATTGATGGAACATCAGCGGACCGTGGCGTTCACGCAGCCGCCGCAGCAACTCCGCGGCGGCCTGCGTGATCAACGCACGCGGCGGCGCCATCAGTGCCCCAGGTTCTTCGCGCGAGCGCTCATCACTGCATGATGGTTCTTCGCGCGAGCGCTCATCACTGCCTGTTGGTTCTTCGCGCGAGCGCTCATCACTGCCCATCAGAAAAAGCCCATCGCCTTGCTGCTGTAGGAAACGAGCAGGTTCTTGATTTGCTGGTAGTGGTCGAGCATCATCTTGTGGTTTTCGCGGCCGATGCCCGATTGCTTGTAGCCGCCGAAGGCCGCGTGGGCGGGGTAGACGTGGTAGCAGTTGGTCCATACCCGGCCGGCCTTGATGTCGCGCCCGGCTCGATAGGCAGTGTTGGCGTCGCGGCTCCACACGCCGGCGCCGAGCCCGTAGAGGGTGTCGTTGGCAATCGCGATCGCGTCGTCGTAGTCGGTGAAGGACGTGACGGCCACCACGGGCCCGAAGATCTCCTCCTGGAAAATCCGCATCTTGTTGTGACCGGCGAAGATCGTCGGCTGCACGTAGTAGCCACCGCCGAGGTCACCGCCTAGCTCGGCGCGCTCACCACCGGTGACGATGCGCGCGCCTTCATCCTTGCCGATCTCGATGTAGGACAGCACCTTCTCCAGCTGGTCGTTGGAGGCCTGGGCACCGATCATGGTCTCGGTGTCCAGCGGGTCGCCCTGCCGGACGGCCTTGGTGCGGATCGCCGCCAGTTCGAGGAAGTCGTCGTAGATGTCGGCCTGGACCAGGCTGCGTGACGGACACGTGCACACCTCGCCCTGGTTGAGCGCGAACATGGTGAACCCTTCCAGCGCCTTGTCCTGAAAGTCGTCGGCGGCGGCCAGCACGTCGGCAAAGAAGATGTTGGGCGACTTGCCGCCCAGCTCCAGGGTGACCGGGATCAGGTTCGCCGAGGCGTATTGCATGATCAGCCGCCCGGTGGTGGTCTCCCCGGTAAACGCGATCTTGGCGATCCGGTCACTGGACGCCAGCGGCCGGCCCGCCTCGAAGCCGAACCCGTTGACCACATTGACCACTCCCGGGGGCAGCAGATCACCGATCAGGCCCATCAGGTACAGGATCGAAGCCGGGGTCTGCTCGGCCGGTTTGAGCACCACCGCGTTGCCGGCGGCCAGCGCCGGGGCCAGCTTCCAGGTGGCCATCAAAATCGGGAAATTCCAGGGAATGATCTGTCCCACCACCCCCAGCGGCTCGTGGAAGTGATACGCCACGGTGTCCTCGTCGATCTGGCTCAGCGAGCCCTCCTGCGCGCGGATCGCACCCGCGAAATAGCGGAAATGATCCACCGCCAACGGCAAATCGGCGTTGAGCGTCTCGCGGATCGGCTTGCCGTTGTCCCACGCCTCGGCCAACGCCAGCGCCTCCAGATTCGCCTCGATACGGTCAGCGATCCGGTGCAACACCAGCGCGCGCTGCGCCGGTGCGGTCTTGCCCCACGCCGGTGCCGCCGCGTGGGCGGCGTCCAACGCCTTATCGATATCGGCCTCCCGGGAGCGCGGCACCTCGCAAAACGCCTGTCCCGTCACCGGGCTGGGATTGTCGAAATACTCGCCCGCAACGGGCGCCACCCACTCGCCGCCGATGAAATTGCCGTAACGCGAGTCAAACGACATCAAGGAACCATCGGTGCCCGGACGTGCATAGACGGTCATCTGCTGCTCCTGCCTCTCGGTGTAGTCCAGCTCACAGTACCGCCGGCGAGAGAATCAATTCATGGGCGATCAAGATCCGTTTCTGTGGCTCGAGGACATCACCGGAGCGGCCGCGCTGGACTGGGTGCGCCAGCACAACGACCCCACGCTGGCCGAGCTGTCGGGTGAGGGCTTCGAGCGGATGCGTACCGAGGCGCTGGAGGTGCTCGACACCGATGCGCGGATTCCGTACGTGCGGCGCCGCGGCGATTACCTGTACAACTTCTGGCGCGACGCCGAACATCCCCGGGGCCGGTGGCGTCGCACCACGCTCGAGGAGTACCGCGGTGAGAACCCCGACTGGGATGTGCTGATCGACGTCGACGCGGTGGCCGCCGCCGATGACGAGAACTGGGTGTGGGGTGGCGCCGACGTGATCGAGCCGGAATACACGCTGGCCCTGGTCAGTCTATCGCGCGGCGGCTCCGACGCCGTGGTGATACGCGAATTCGACATGAGGTCACGGCAATTCGTCGCCGACGGTTTCGCATTGCCGGAGGCTAAGACCCAGATCGGCTGGGCCGACGAGAACACCGTGCTCGTCGGCACGGATTTCGGTCCCGGTTCGCTGACCGAATCCGGTTACCCACGGCTGGTCAGGCGGTGGCGGCGGGGTCAAGCGTTGGACGAGGCGCAGGTGCTGTTTTCCGGCTCGCCCACCGACGTGATCGTCAGCGGCGCGGTCGACAGGACACCGGGTTTCGAGCGCACGCTGGTGCGCCGCGCGATCGACTTCTTCAACGACGAGGTATATGAACTGCGGGCAGGCGAGCTGATCCGCATCGATGCGCCCACGGACGCAACCGTGTCGGCACACCGGCAGTGGCTGCTGATCGATCTGCGCACCGACTGGTACGCGGGCACCGACGTCTACCGAGCCGGCTCGCTGCTGGCCGCGGATTACGACGAATTCCTGGCCGGCACGGCCGAATTGCGCGTGGTCTTCGAGCCTGACGCGCACACCAGCCTGAACCACTATGCGTGGACGCGGGACCGGCTGATAATGGTCACGCTGGCCGACGTCGCAAGCCGCGTCGAGGTCGTCACTCCCGGCAGCTGGAACCGCGAACCGGTACCCGGCATACCGCAGGCCACCAACACGGTCATCGTCGCCGCCGACGACACCGGTGAGGAAGTCTTTTTGGACTCAAGCGGATTCGACATGCCATCGCGGCTGCTGCACGGCGCTGCGGGCGGCCCGCTGCAGCAGATCAAATCCGCTCCGGCGTTCTTCGACGCCACGGACCTGGATGTCACGCAGCAGTTCGCTACGTCGGATGACGGCACGTCGATCCCTTATTTCGTGGTGGCCCACCGGGATGCCGGCGGTCCCGGTCCGACGTTGCTCGGCGGTTACGGCGGCTTCGAGGTGGCGATGACGCCCGGATACGACGGGGTACTAGGCCGGCTGTGGCTGGCCCGCGGCGGCAGCTACGTGCTGGCCAACATCCGAGGGGGCGGCGAATACGGTCCGACGTGGCACACGCAGGCGATGCGCGCAGGCCGCCACTTGGTTGCCGAGGACTTCGCCGCGGTGGCAAGGGATCTGGTGAAACGCGGCATCAGCACCGTCGAGCAGCTGGGCGCCCAGGGCGGCAGCAACGGCGGCCTGCTGATGGGCATCATGCTGACCCGCTACCCCGAGCTGTTCGGGGCGCTGGTGTGCAGTGTGCCGCTGCTCGACATGCGGCGCTTTCACCTGTTGCTGGCCGGTGCGTCGTGGATGGCCGAGTACGGAAACCCCGACGAGCCGGCGGACTGGGAGTTCATCAGCGAATACTCTCCCTACCAGAACATTTCGGCCGACCGGAGTTATCCTGCGGTGCTGATCACCACGTCCACCCGCGATGACCGGGTGCATCCGGGTCATGCTCGCAAGATGACCGCAGCGCTGGAGGCCACCGGTCACCGAGTCCGTTATTATGAAAATATCGAGGGCGGACACGCCGGGGCGGCGGATAATGCGCAGACCGCGTTCAGATCGGCGCTGATCCTCGAGTTCCTCTGGCGGATGCTCAATCCCTCCGACGCATACCGCCGATCATCGTAATCATGATGCCGAAAACGACCAGCACGCCGCCGGCGGCGAGCGTGAGGTTCAGCCACTGGTGCATGCCGTTTAGTGCATGTCCGACCATCACTTCGGCGACCCGGCGTACGTCGCCACCGGTGTGATCCAGCGCGTCGTTGATCCGGCCGCGGGCCACCTCGAGCGCAGCCCACCCGACCCCGCCGACGAGCAATGCTGAGACTCCAATGGCGGCAAGGGCTTGCCCGCGTCGACGGGCAGAAGCCAACGTCAGCAGGCCCAACAGTGCGGTCAGCACCGCGCAGCCAATGCTCAGCCACGGGGCCCAGATTGCCAATGGGCGAAGCTGTCCCGGCCGCAAACCACCGGTAATCGTCACCGGAACAGTGACCTGCGAGGGAAGCTGAATGTCGAGGCTGCCGAGCGTTCGCTGAAACGACGTGTCCGACAGCATCGGCGCCAGGTCGACCACCCAGCCGTCAGCGCTTCGACGCGCCGAGTCGGTGAACAGCCACCGGTGCGCTATCCGATTCGCCTGGTCAAATTGGCCGGGAAACGACGGACTGGCCGTGTAAGCGGCCGCGATGCCACCCACCACGCCAGCGCTCACGGCATAGCCGCGGTTCCGCGCGATCGTGAGCACCTGGGTGGTCAACTCCGACGCCATCGCGTCCTGCAACGCGGGATCATGTGCGGCTGACTGTGCCAGCGTCGCGTACCCGTCGACGTCGACGACGTTGCGCTGCACCCACGCAGCGGACACGGCAGCCGCCAATGCGATCGTGGTGACCAGCCACAACAGGGCCGTCAACACGAAACGCACCAACCAACCCTAGCGTTCGCGCGCGGCGCGGCGCGGACGGCGCAACGCCATCCACGTCGTCTGCCTTGCCATCCGGGCCTGCGCCTTCGGGGAAGCGGTGTAGTAGTTGGCGCCGGCGCCCAACTTGATCCTCGGCTCGACGATGGTCTCGACCCGGCAGAACTTGCGCAGCCCGTCGGCTCCGCCGAAACGGGCCCCGATGCCCGATGACTTCCAGCCGCCCATCGGCGCGCTCGTGCACGACAGGTTGGAAACGGCGTCATTGATGTTGACGGCCCCGCAATCCAGTTGCGTCGCAAGTTGTCTGGCGCGGGCCAGATCGCCGGAAAACACCGACGCCGATAGGCCGTACGGGCTGTCGTTGGCCCACCGGATGGCCTCGGAGTCGTTGGCCACCTTCATGATTGGAAGTGTCGGCCCGAACGTCTCCTCGGTCATGCATGCCATTGAGTGGTCGACGTCGACGAGCACGGTCGGCGGATAAAAGACACCCCTTCCGGGCATCCGCCGGCCGCCGGTCAACACCCGCGCGCCATTGGCCCGCGCGTCGGCGACATGTCGTTCGATCACCGCGAGCTGGCTTTCGTCGATCAGGGATCCGTAGTTGTAACCCTCGCCGGAACCGACTTTCAGCGCATCGACGTCGCGCACCACCGCGGCGACGAACTCGTCGTAAACCTGCTCGTGCACGTAGACACGCTCCACCGATACGCACATCTGGCCGGCGTTGAACATCGAGCCCCACACCGCGGCATGCGCGGCCAGCTTGATGTCGGCGTCCTCGAGGACGATCATCGGGTCCTTGCCGCCGAGTTCCAGGCTGACCGGGGTGAGCCGGCGCGCGGCGCGTTCGGCCACCTTGCGGCCCGTCACACTGGAGCCGGTGAACTGCACGAAGTCGACGTTGTCGATCACCGCCTCGGCCACTTCACCGGCGCCCTGCGCCAGCGCGAAAACTTCCGGGGCGCCGCACGCCCGCCAGCCGCGCACCAGGACTTCGGCGGTGAGCGGAGTGCGTTCCGACGGCTTGAGCAGCACCGCGCATCCGGCGGCCAGCGCACCGATTCCATCCATCAGCGCGTTGGCGACCGGGAAGTTCCACGGCGCGATGACGCCGACGACCGGCCGGGGGCGGTAGTGGACCCTGATCTTTTTGACCGCCAGGAACGGCTGTGACGGTGGCCGTGTCTCGGGCGCCAACGCCTTGTCCATCGTCTTGATGTAGTACGACAAGATCATGACCAACAGCGGCACCTCCTGGGCGGCGTCGGCGCGAGACTTGCCGGTCTCTTCGACCAGCAGGTCCGCGATCTCGTCGCGGTGCTCGCCCAGCCACACCGCGTAGCGCGCCAGCACCTTGGCGCGGTCTTTTGCGCCCCGCCTGTCCCAGTCACGTTGGGCGGCAGCGAGTCTGGCGACGATCCGCGGCACGTCGGCGGAATCGGTCCAGCGCACTTCGCCGGCGACCTGCCCGGTCGCGGGATTGCGAATCGTGGCGGTCCGGCCTGGCTGAACGTCGGCTGTCGAGGTCATCCCGTCATGCTAACGGCAGGTGTGAGCTGGGTCTCAACGATGCCCAGGCGCGATGCCGCGAACGTAGGCGGCCTGCCCGAGGTGCTGGGCGCAGTCGTCGACGATGCTGACCAGGCGTGCGCCGGCCGTCACCGGCGGATTCCAGCCCCGGTCGACGATCCGCTCAAGCTCGGCGACCATCAGTGCGCCCACAAACTCCAGCGTCATGTCATGCACCGCGTGGTAGTAGCCGGCGAGCAGCTCGCCCGTCGCTCGCACCTTGGCCACGTCGTCGGCGCCGTGCCCGTAGCCGGTGTCGTGCGGCGGTAGGTCCAGCCCGAACCGCTCCACCCAGCGCTGCAGCGTCCAGACATCTTGCGTCTTGGCGATGTCGCAGATCTGCACGTCCTGCACCCGCGCGCTGTGCCAGATCAGCCACGCGATGCTGTTGGCTCTCGGCGTCGGGCGCCAGAACGACACGTCATCGGTGAGACCGTCCGTCAGGTTGTCGACATGCTCGATCAGGCGGGTGAACGAATCGCGCAGCAGTTCCTGCGCGGCGGCTGCATCGCTATCGGGCATACCGGCGACGCTACGCCCTGCGCCAGGCATGCTGGACTGATGCCGCCCTCCGTGCCACTTCCGGGTTGGGATCCGTTTCGGTCCCGCGAGCGGCTGACCTCGTTGCTGCGCTCGACCGCGGCTCCGGTGACGTCCGGCGCCGCGATCGCGTACCGAACGCTGTTCCTCACCCTTCGCCGGCTGGTCGTGGGCCGTGGCCTGAAGGTCCGCTTCGATTCACACGATCTGACCCTGACGGTGACGGAGTTCGACTCCCGCCTGGACCTGCGCGGCCTGGCCGTCGGTCAGCTCGGTGACGTCCTTGTCGTGGCGCGCGACATCCGCTGGGGCCACTACCGGTTCGATCAGGCGATGGCCGTGCTACACAATGTCCACCTGCGCCCCAGTGCGCCGTCGGAAATGGTGGCCGCTCCGGTGGAACTCACGCTGCGGCTGCCCGCCGATATCCTTGAAGAACTCGTCAATTCGGCCCCATCCCGGCTGACCGTCGAGGTCGGCGACGACGGCACAGCTCGACTGCGCTCGGCTCGGCATCAGGGCTGGGGCCACGTCGAGGTCGACATGCGGGTGGTGGGGACGGCGCTATGGCTCACGCCGCGGGCGGTGGTCGTCGGTGGTAAACGGTGGGCGCTACCCGGCAAGATGCCGATCTACCCCATCGAGCTCCCCGACATCCCGCACGGACTGGTGATCACCAAGGTTCGGTTGCAGTCCCGGTCGGTGCTGGTGCACGGGTTGTTGCCGGAGTGGCACACCGACATGCCGCTCGGCCGGTTAGAGGACATCGTGGCCCAGCTCAGCTCGCGCAGCGGTGTGCTCAACCTCGCCCGGTCGGCGTGGCCGGGCTGACCGAGCTGTCGGCGCCGTGGAAGACGGCCTCGACATTGTTTCCGTCGGGGTCGCGCACAAACGCGCCGAAGTAGCCGGGGTGGTATTCCGGCCAGAGCCGCGGCGCGTGCAGCGACTCCGCGCCGAACGCCAGCGCCGCGTCGTAGAACTCACGCACCGCGTCGCAATCGGCTGCGACGAAGGCGATGTGAACTTCACGGTTGGGGCCGAGGTCCGCGTCGGCAATCCAGAAGCTCGGATGGCCGTCCCTGCCGTACCCGACGGCCCGACCCAAGTCCATTTGCCGTGAATAGCCCAAGACACCGAGGACACGGTCGTAGAACTGGCTGGCCTTGCCGAAATCAGCGCAGTTGATGCCGAAGTGGTCGATCACCGACACATCCTGGCATGAGCGGGCGGCCCCGCCGTAGAGTTCAGTGATGACCTTCGATCTGCTAATCAAGGGCGGCACTATCGTCGACGGTCTGGGTGGTGAACCGTATGTCGGCGAGGTAGCGGTCAAGGACGGGCTGATCGCCGCGGTCGGGCCGGTCTCCGGCGACGCCGCACGGGAGATAGACGCCACCGGCTTGCTGGTCACTCCCGGCTTCGTCGACCTGCACACGCACTATGACGGCCAGGCGATCTGGTCGGACCGCATGACGCCGTCGTCGGCACACGGCGTGACGACCGCGGTGATGGGCAACTGCGGCGTCGGCTTCGCACCCTGCCGCAAAGAGGATCACGATGTGCTCGTCGACGTGATGGCGGGCGTCGAAGACATTCCGGGCGTCGTCATGGCCGACGGGCTGCCGTGGGACTGGGAAACGTTCCCGCAGTACATGGACGCGTTGGAGGCGCGCAGGCGGGACATCGATGTGGCGGCGTACCTGCCGCATTCGCCGCTGCGGGTCTACGTGATGGGTGAGCGGGGGGTCGAGCGTGAGCCCGCCACGGCGGACGATCTCGGCAAGATGCGCGCACTCGCCCGGGAGGCAATCGAGACCGGCGCACTTGGCTTCGCGTCGTCACGGTTCGTGCTGCACAAGACCGCCGGAGGCGAGCAGATCCCCACCTACAACGCCGCGCGGGAAGAAATTGAGGCGATCGCGCGCGGCGTCGCCGACGGCGGCGGCGGACTGATCCAATTCATCCCCGACATCCCCGCGGGGGGATACGAGTCCGTCCTGGGACAGGTCTTCGAGGTCGCCCAGGATGTCGGGCTGCCGGTAACGTTCAGCTTCGTCATCGGTAACTCCGGCGACCCGATCTGGCCCGACGTGTTCACGCTGATCGAGAAGTTCACCTCGGCGGGCACCGAGATCAGCGCCCAGATGTTCCCCCGCCCGATCGGTCTGGTCATCGGCCTGGAGCTGTCCGGCAATCCGTTCGTGTTTCACCCGAGCTACCGGGAGATCGCCGACCTGCCGCTGGCCGACCGGGTGGCCGAGATGCGCAAACCCGAGGTGCGGAGCCGGATCCTGGCCGACCAGCCCACCGCGGCGGGCAATCCGCTGCTGTTCCTAGCGCGGATGTGGGAGTGGATGTTCCCGCTCGGCGAAAAGCCCGACTACGAACCCGACCGCGCGCAAAGCGTCCTGGCCCGGGCGAAGGCCAAGGGCGTCAACCCGATGGAGGAGGCCTACGACCGGCTACTCGACGACGACGGCCACGCCATGCTCCTCGTCGCGATGGGCAACTACCAGGACAACTCGCTGGACACCGTCGGGCAGCTGCTGCGCCGCGACGACGTGGTGCTGGGCCTGGGCGACGGCGGCGCCCACTACGGCATGATCTGCGACGCAAGCTTCCCGACATTCCTGCTCGCGCACTGGGCGCGTGATCGCGCGTCGGGCCGGATGAGTGTGGCTGAGGCGGTGCGGCAGCTGACGTCGGTTCCGGCCCGGGTTGCCGGGCTGGCGGATCGGGGCCGCCTCACCCAGGGCTACAAGGCCGACCTCAACGTGATCGACCACACCGCGCTGAGGCTGCACCGCCCGGTGGTCAGCTACGACCTGCCCGCGGGCGGTCGTCGTCTCGACCAGACCGCCGACGGCTACGTCGCGACGATCGTCTCGGGGCAGTTGATCGCCGAGAACGGGGTGCCGACCGAGGCGCGGCCGGGCCGCCTGGTGCGCGGGCGGCAGCCCGCACCGGCCTGAGCAAGTCACCACTTGCAGCCGGCGGCTTTCAGCTTGCCGGCCACTCGGTCGAGGACGATGTGGGGTCGGTTCAGCATCTTCGCGCTGACCCGGACGATCGCCCAGCCCGCGGCATCGAGGAGAGCTTGGCGGTCGATGTCCCAGGTCCGCCGACCGGCGTCGGTCCAATGCTGGGCGCCGTCGAACTCGACCCCAACCCGGTACTGGCGCCAGCCCATATCCAGACGGGCGAACACTCTGCCGAACGCGTCGAGCACCGGGATCTGGGTCTGCGGTGGCGGAAACCCGGCTTGCATCAGATGTAGCCGGGTGAGCGACTCGTAGGGCGATTCCGCACCACCGTCGACCAGCCGCAGCGTCTGGCGCAGCCGAACCAATCCACGCACACCCGGATGACGATCGATGACCGCCTCGATGTCGACGACCTTCACATCGGTCGCCTGCATGAGGGCATCGATGCGCTGCACACCCTCGGTCAGCGACGAACGCCGGCCGATGTCGAAAGCCGTGCGACCCGGGGTCGTGGTGGCAATCTCGTCGATGTCGCAGACCTCGTCCGGCGCAAGCTCGTCGGTGTGGACCACCAGCATCGCTGGTGGCCGCCTGTTGTCGTGGTTCAGCTCCGCGGGCAGGTTGGGCTCAATCCACTTGGCGCCCAGCAGCGCCGCCGCGGACAGTCCGGCCACGACGCCGCGACGACCCGACCACAGCCACGCGGCGCGGGCGCGCTGGGTCGGTGACAGGTCCATTCCGCGTGGGAGGTAGACACCCGGGTAGGGCGCACGGTAAAACCGCCGCAGCTCGCGGACGGTGAGCGCGCCGGATTGCAGCACCTCGGAGCGCCGGAACGGCCAGTCCGGTGGGTTCATGACCGAAGGCTGCCATCGCGGTCCGACAGCTGCGTCGGGTGTGCGCGCCGGGCGTAGGCCCCGTCGGGAAAACCGCGGTCGGGGCCGGCGAGTGTGCGGCCTGGTACGGGCGGAGCGGCGAGTCGCGTACGACACCGCACAGTGGTGCGGTCATGAAAAGGCCCGGTCCGCCGAGGCGAACCGGGCCTTGTCGTTGGCGGTCAGAAGTCCATGCCGCCCATGTCACCGGCACCCGGGACAGCGGCCTTGTCCTTCTCCGGCTTATCGGCGACAACCGCCTCGGTCGTGAGGAACAGGCCGGCGATCGACGCGGCGTTCTGCAGCGCCGAGCGGGTGACCTTGACCGGGTCGGCAACCCCGGCGCCCAGCAGGTCCTCGTACTCGCCGGTCTCGGCGTTGAGGCCGCTGCCGGCGGGCAGGTTGCGGACCTTCTCGGCGACGACGCCCGGCTCCAGCCCGGCGTTGAAGGCGATCTGCTTCAGCGGAGCCTCCAGCGCCACCTTGACGATGTTGCCGCCGGTGGCCTCGTCACCGGACAGCTGGAGCTCGTCCAGCGACGGCGCCGACTGCAGCAGGGCCACACCGCCGCCGGCGACGATGCCCTCCTCGACGGCCGCCTTGGCGTTGCGGACCGCGTCTTCGATGCGGTGCTTGCGCTCCTTGAGCTCCACCTCGGTGGCGGCGCCGGCCTTGATCACCGCGACACCGCCGGCCAGCTTGGCCAGGCGCTCCTGCAGCTTCTCGCGGTCGTAGTCGGAGTCGCTGTTCTCGATTTCCTGGCGGATCTGGGCCACCCGGCCGGCGATGGCCTCGGGATCGCCCGCGCCCTCGACGATCGTCGTCTCGTCGCGGGTCACGACGACCTTGCGCGCCCGCCCCAGCAGCGAGACGTCGGCATTCTCCAGCGTGAGGCCGACCTCTTCGCTGATGACCTGTCCGCCGGTGAGGATCGCCATGTCCTGAAGCATCGCCTTGCGGCGGTCACCGAAGCCGGGGGCCTTGACGGCGACCGACTTGAACGTGCCGCGGATCTTGTTGACGACCAGGGTGGACAGCGCCTCGCCCTCGACGTCCTCGGCGATGATCAGCAGCGGCTTGCCCGCCTGGATGACCTTCTCCAGCAGCGGCAGCAGGTCCTTCACCGTCGACACCTTGGATGCGACCAGCAGGATGAACGGGTCCTCGAGGACGGCTTCCTGCCGCTCGGGGTCGGTGACGAAGTAGCCCGAAATGTAGCCCTTGTCGAAGCGCATGCCCTCGGTGAGCTCGAGCTGCAGACCGAAGGTGTTGGACTCCTCGACGGTGATAACACCCTCGTTGCCGACCTTGTCCATCGCCTCGGCGATCAGCTCGCCGATCGACGCGTCGCCGGCGGAAATGCCTGCGGTCGCAGCGATCTGCTCCTTGGTCTCGACCTCCTTGGCCGACTTGAGCAGCGTCTCGGTGACCTTCTCGACGGCCTTGTCGATGCCGCGCTTCAGCCCGAGCGGGTTTGCGCCGGCCGCCACGTTGCGCAGGCCCTCCCGGACCAGGGCCTGGGCCAGCACGGTGGCGGTGGTGGTGCCGTCGCCGGCGACGTCGTCGGTCTTCTTGGCGACTTCCTTGACCAGCTCAGCGCCGATCTTCTCGTACGGGTCCTCCAGCTCGATCTCCTTGGCGATCGACACGCCGTCGTTGGTGATCGTGGGGGCGCCCCATTTCTTCTCCAGGACGACGTTGCGGCCCTTGGGGCCCAACGTCACCCTTACCGCGTCCGCGAGGCTGTTCAGGCCCCGCTCGAGGCCACGACGGGCCTCCTCGTCGTACGCAATTGTCTTGGCCATTGCGAAGTGATTCCTCCGGATTGGGGATGGCACACGTCTGTGGCCGGCACAGTGCCCGCGACGGACGACCGGAGCTGTGCGGCTCGGTCTCACCGGTCCGACCTAGCACTCGCCGGTCGCGAGTGCCAACGTCATTCTTAGCACTCACCTATGCCGAGTGCAAGGTCGCTCCGGGGTTCGGACTGTGGCAGGGTGGGAGCCGATGTCTCTGGTCGTCCCGCCCTATCCCCCGGCCCGGTATACGGAGGAGGAGCCGAAGGTCAGCGCCTGGCTTCGGCGGAGCGACGAGTCGCCGGACTACGACTCCTTCGGCACCGTGAAGTACCACTACCTGGCCAGCCAGCAGGCGACCGACGGCGACTACGGGCTGTACCGGGTCGACCTGGCACCGGCGGCCGGCGGACCGGGGCCGCACTTCCACCGCGCGATGTCCGAGGCGTTCTTCGTGCTGTCGGGAACGATGAAGCTCTACGACGGCCGCGACTGGATCGACGGCAATCAGGGCGACTTCCTCTATGTGCCGCCCGGCGGCGTGCATGGGTTCCGGAACGAGGCGGACCAACCCGCCTCGATCTTGATGTTGTTCGCTCCCGGCGCGCCTCGCGAGGCGTACTTCGAGGGCATCGCCAAGCTCGGCGAAATGACCGACGAGGAACGGCGGGATTTCTTCGTCCGCAACGACAACTTCTTCGTCTAACCCGGCCCGCCTCGGGCCGCCTGCACTAAAGCCGCAGCAGCGCGGGCAGGTCGGCCACCGAGTCGAGGACGTGGCTGGGTTGCATCGCGAAGTCGTCGGCCGCCCACCGGTCCAGGGTGTCCTGGCGGAACTTGCCAGTGCGGACCAGCACGCCAGTCATCCCCACCACCTGCGCCGCGAGCACGTCGTTGTTCAGGTCGTCGCCCACCATGTACATCTGCTCGGGGTCCACGCCAAGCCGGCTTGCCGCGGCCAGGAAACCGGCCGGCGCCGGTTTGCCGACCGCCGTGGCTTTGCGGCCCGACGTTTCCTCCATCCCGATCAGGTACATGCCGGTGTCGATGCGCAGCCCTTCGGTGGTGTTCCAGGACATACTGCGGTGCATCGCGACCACCGGCACGCCCCGCGCCATCCAGTCGTAGACCCGGCTCAGCGTCAGGTGGTCATACTCGCGCCCGGCGCCGCCCATCAGCACGACGTCCGGGGTGTCGACTTGGTCGTGTGGTCCGAAGTCGGTCGACGCGACGAGGTCGATGCCGGGCATGTCCTCGGTGATGTCGCCGCTGTTGACGAGGAAACATCGGGCATCGGGATAGGTGCTGCGGACGTACTCGGCGGTGAGCACGGCGGAGGTGATCACCTCGTCGGCGCGGACCTTCATCCCGGCGTCGGCCAGTGCCTCCGCGATCTGCTGCCGGGTGCGGGTGGTGGTGTTGGTCAGATAGGAGCAGGCAACCTGGTTTTCGGCCAACACGAGCAGCGTTTCGGCGGCGCCCGGGATCGGCTGCCACGAGGTCACGAGGACCCCGTCGATGTCGAACAGCACACCGCCCACCGCCATGCTGCCGACAGTAAACCGCAACCGCGCTGGTGCAAGTCGAACCACGCCAACCGCGCAGGTGGTAGTCCCGAAGGATCCCCACGCGGATCCGCTCAGCGAATGTCTTGGCGTAAAGGGCAGTTGGGTGACGACTTTGCCGCTGCGGCGGCGGTAGTAGCTGTTGCAGTTGGCCAGCCATGCCTTCCGGACATCCCGCCTGGATGCCGGCGTTGTATCGGTGCTGCGCGTCACTGTCTGCGCCGCGTCGGCGTCGAAACCGGACGTCTCGTAGGAGTCGAAGATTCGTCGCGAAGCGCCCGCGCCGGCACCGATGACTGCGACCCTCGGCTTCGTTCGCCACTGCGCATGGCGGCGGCGGCCGCGGATCGGCGTGGCCGGTTCCGTATCGTTTGGATAGCACCACAGCAGCGCTGCGAGCGGGGAAACCAGCCTGAGCCCTAGGAGCCTTGATGAGCAGCAAGTGGACAGCCGCGGACGTTCTCGACCAGTCCGGCCGGGTCGCGGTCATCACCGGATCCAACGGCCCCGACGGCATCGGCGAACAGCGCGGACATCCGAAGGTCGTTCTGTGGACGGTGTCGGAGGAGCTCACCGGCGTTACCTACCCGGTGTAGTCGATGCGATCGGTCCAAGCCCATGCCCGCGTCGTCGCGGACCTGATCCGGGCCCGCCCGCCCCGGGCGGTCCCGCTCGCGGAGTCCGAAGGGCTGGCCCTGGCCGACGACGTCGTCGCGCCGCTGTCGCTGCCCGGATTCGACAACTCGGCGATGGACGGCTACGCGGTGGTCGCCGACGACGTGGCGACCGCCACCGAAGAGCGGCCGGTGCTGGTGCCGGTCGCGGAAGACATCCCCGCCGGGCGCACGGACACGCTCACGCTGAAATCCGGCACCGCGCACCGGATCATGACCGGCGCCCCGGTTCCAGCAGGCGCGACCGCGGTGGTGCCCGTCGAAGCAACCGACCGCGGGATGGAGGCGGTCGCGATCCGCGCCGCCGCAAAACCCGGTCAGCACATCCGCCGCGCCGGCGAGGACGTCACCGCCGGAACCACGGTGTTGCGAGCGGGTCAGCTGGTGACCCCGGCGGTGCTGGGTCTGGCAGCGGCGCTGGGTCTTGCCGAACTGCGGGTAATCCCGCGGCAACGGGTGCTGGTGATGTCCACGGGCACGGAACTGGTGCGGCCGGGCGAGCCGCTGCGCCCGGGCCAGATCTACGAATCCAACGCGGTGATGTTGGCCGCGGCGGTGCGCGAGGCCGGCGGCACCGTGATCGCGGCGCCGACGACCGGCGACAACGTGGACCAGTTCCGCGACGTGCTGCACGGCTACGCGGGCCAGTCGGATCTGATCATCACCAGCGGTGGCGTCAGCGCGGGTGCTTACGAAGTGGTCAAAGATGCGCTGACGGCGGATGACTCAGCTGTCGAGTTCGTCAAAGTCGCGATGCAGCCCGGGATGCCGCAAGGCGCCGGTCGGGTCGCGGGCACGCCGATCGTCACCCTGCCGGGCAATCCGGTCAGCGCACTGGTGTCCTTCGAGGTGTTCGTCCGCCCCGCGCTGCGCACGGCGATGAACCTGCCCTGGCCGCACCGGCCGCAGCGCACCGCGCTCTTGACCGAGTCGCTGACGTCTCCGCGGGGCAAGCGACAGTTCCGACGCGGCGTCCTGGACACCGCCACCGCGTCGGTCACGACCTATGGCCCACCGGCGTCGCACCACCTGCGCTGGCTCGCCTCGGCCAACTGCCTGTTGGAAATCGGCGAAGACGTGGTGGAGATGTCCGCGGGTTCGCAGGTGCGGGTATGGGACCTGACCGGCTATTGCCAAGGACCGCCTTCCGTAGAATCGGGCCGATGGCCAGACGCCCCCGACCCCCAGCAACGGAGTTGAATCCGGACGAGCAGGTGGCGAGCCGAGAAAGCGAAGCGTCCAGACTGATCGAGCTGATCCGGTCGACCATTCCGCCGATGCATCGTGGCGGCCTGCCGTTCGTGTCCGCGGGGCTGGCGGCGGCCGTCGTGGGCGGTCGGCACCGACTGGTCCGTAACGCAGGCCTTACGGCCGCTGGGGCCTGTGCGTTCTTTTTCCGCAACCCCACCCGGGTGCCGCCGCAGCGGCCCGGGGTCGTGGTGGCCCCTGCCGACGGCCAGTTCACGATCGTCGACACCGCACTGCCACCCGCCGAGCTCGGATTGCCGGCGGCGCCCATGCCGCGGGTAAGCATCTTCTTGTCGCTGTTCAACGCGCACGTGCAGTGGGTGCCGGTCGGCGGTGAGGTGGTCGCCGTGCGGCACCGCCCCGGCCAACACGGCGCGGCGGACCGGGCCCGCTCCACGGTCGAAAACGAACGCAACAGTGTGCTGATCCGCACCCCGGAGGGGCATCACGTGGTCGTCGTACAGATCGCGGGTGTACTGGCCCGCCGCATCGTCTGTGACCTGCAAGCGGGGGACAAGGTGTCGATCGGCGACAGCTACGGCCTCATCCGCTTCGGCTCCCGGCTCGACACCTATCTGCCGGCCGGCTCGGAGGTGCTGGTCGCAGCAGGGCAGCACGCGGTGGGCGCCGAAACCGTCATCGCCGAGCTGCCGTGAACAACCCGGTGCAAAAGCGCCCCGTGGGTCTGCGCATCCTGCCGAGCTCCATGACGGTTGCGGCGATCTGCCTGGCGCTGACGGCGGTCAAGTTCGCGCTGGACAATCTGCCGACGCAAGCCATGGCCTTTCTCGCCGTCGCGGCGATTCTCGACGCGCTCGACGGCCGGATCGCCCGGCTGCTCAAAGCCACATCACGCATGGGCGAGGAGATCGACTCGCTAGCCGACGCCGTTAATTTCGGTGTCGCACCCGCATTCATCGTCTACGCGACGCTGCTGCCACATTCCCGGGTGGGATGGATCGTCGTGTTGTTGTACTCGGTGTGCATCGTGCTGCGACTGGCCCGGTACAACGCCATGCTGGACGAGGACGAACCCGGCTACGCGAAGGAGTTCTTCGTCGGAATGCCCGCGCCCGCCGGAGCGATCGGGGCGATCGGCCCGTTGGCCGCCAAGATGCAGTTCGGCGACGGCTGGTGGACGTCGGAATGGGCCGTGTCGGTGTGGATGATCGGGGTCGCGCTGCTGGTGGTCAGCACCATTCCGATGCGGAAAATCCACACGTTCTCGGTGCCGCCGAACATGGTGGTGCCGCTGCTGGCGCTGTTGGCGATCGGCGTTGCCGCCTCGATCTTCTACGGCTACCTGGTGATCATCGCGATCATCGTGGCCTATGTCATCCACATACCGTTCGCCGTCCGCAGCAAGCGTTGGGCCGCAGCCCATCCGGAAACCTGGGACAAGAAACCGCAGCAGCGGCGCGCCGCGCGGCGGGCCACCCGCCGCGCCACCCACCCGCATCGCCGATCCATGGCGCGGCTGGGCCTGCGCCGGCCGCAACGCTGACATGCCGCCGACCCTGACACTGACCGCCCGGCTCACCACGTCGGCTGCGGATTCCCGGCGCGGCGTGGCGCGGCTGCACGCCGAAGCCATCGCAGCCCTTGGCATTCGGGAATGGGATGCGGTGTCGCTGACCGGTTCGCGCACCACCGCCGTGGTGGTTGGGCTCGCCGGTCCGGGCACCCCGGCCGGTATGGCGCTGCTCGACGACGTGACGCTGTCCAACGCGGGACTGCGGGAGGACAGCGCGGTGATCGTCGCGCCGGTGACCGTCTACGGCGCCCGTTCGGTCACGCTGAGCGGCTCCAAGCTGGCCCGCCGGTCGGTCACCGCGGCCACGCTGCGACTGGCACTGCTGGGCAAGGTCATGACGGCCGGCGACACGGTGTCGCTGCTGCCACGCGATCTTGGGCCGGGCACGTCCACCTCGCAGGCCAGCGCGGCGCTGACGTCGTCGGTCGGCATCACCTGGACGTCTGAGCTGCTGACTGTCACCGGTGTCGACCCGGCGCCCGGGCCGGTCAGCGTGCAGCCGAACTCATCGGTTACCTGGGGCGACGGGTCCATGACGGCCGTACACCGGACCACCGAAGCGGCGGCGGTCAGCGCGCCGTCGCGGTGGCCGGCCATCCGTGGTGTCACCGCCGACGACCTGAAGGGGTCACACATCCAGGCCGGCCGGCTGGCCGAATGGCTCAAGCTCGCACTCGACGAGCCGCAACTGCTCGAGACGCTCGGCGCCTCGGCGCGGCTGGGTGTTGTGGTGTCGGGGCCGGCCGGGGTCGGCAAAGCGACACTGGCGCGGGCGATCTGCGCAGGCCGCCGGATGGTGGAGCTGGACGGGCCGGACGTCGGTGCGCTCGCCGCGCAGGATCGCCTCAAAGCGGTCACCGACGCGGTGGCCGCGGTCCGCAACGGCGGCGGGGTGCTGCTGATCAGCGACGTCGACGCGCTGCTGCCGACGCCGCCGGAGCCGGTGGCCACACTGATCCTGACCGAGCTGCGATCCGCGGTCGCCACCCCAGGCGTCGCGTTGATCGCCACGTCGGCGATGCCGGACGGCCTTGACCCGCGGCTGCGCGGCCCCGATCTGTGCGACCGGGAACTGGCGCTGACTCTGCCCGACGGCGCCACCCGCAGGGCACTGCTCGAGGTGCTGCTGCGATCGGTGCCCGCCGAGCGCCTGGACCTCGACGAGATCGCCGAACGGACACCGGGTTTCGTGGTCGCAGACCTGTGCGCGCTGGTGCGTGAGGCCGCACTGCGCGCCGCGGGGCGGGCCAGCGTCGAGGGCAAGCCGCCGGTGTTGACCCACGACGACTTGGCCGGCGCGTTGACCGTCATCCGCCCGCTGTCCCGGTCGGCGACCTCGGCGACCGAGGAGATTTCGGTCGGGGCCGTCACGCTCGACGACGTCGGCGACATGGACGTCACCAAACAGGCGCTCACCGAGGCGGTGCTGTGGCCGCTGCGCCACCCCGACACCTTCGCAAGGCTGGGCATCGAGCCGCCCCGCGGCGTGCTGCTGTACGGCCCACCGGGTTGCGGCAAGACGTTCCTGGTGCGGGCGCTGGCCAGCTCGGGGCGACTGTCGGTGCACGCGGTCAAGGGCGCCGAGTTGATGGACAAGTGGGTCGGCGCCTCCGAGAAGGCCGTTCGTGCGTTGTTCCGTCGGGCCCGGGACTCCGCGCCGGCGCTGGTGTTCCTCGACGAGATCGACGCGCTGGCGCCCCGGCGCGGGCAAAGCTTCGACTCCGGCGTCACCGATCGGGTGGTGGCCGCCCTGCTGACCGAACTCGACGGGATCGAACCGCTGCGCGACGTCGTCGTGCTGGGCGCAACAAACCGGCCCGACCTGCTCGATCCCGCCCTGCTACGGCCCGGGCGGCTCGAGCGGCTGGTGTTCGTCGAGCCGCCCGCCGCGCAGGCGCGGTCGGAGATCCTGCGCACGGCGGCCAAATCGGTGCCGTTGAGCGGTGACGTCGACCTCGACGCTCTCGCCGGCGAGCTGGAAGGATACAGCGCCGCCGACTGCGTTGCGCTGCTGCGCGAGGCCGCACTGACCGCGATGCGGCGTTCGATCGACGCGGCCGACGTCACCGCCGCCGACATCGCCGCGGCCCGGCGCAGTGTGCACCCATCGCTGGACCCGGCACAGCTCGACGCGCTGCGGGCATTCGCCGCGGCCCGGTGAAAACGCACCGGCGCGGGACCACCTCGCGGTAGAAGTGTTCATACAACGCTGAGATCGAGGTGGTCCATGCACAACCGATTCGCCGTGGCAGCCGGCGCGGCGGTGACCATCGCCTTGCTGGCCGGGTGCTCGTCGCCCCAACCGCCCACCCCGCCGTCGGCCGGGGTGTCGATCAACGGAGGAAACGCGCTGCAAACCGAGGCTGTCGAGTGCACCCAGCTGCAGTGGAGCTGGACGATCGACATCGGCGACACCGAATCCGGCGCCAAGGTCAACATCGACGGGAGCGGGCAGACGCCCACCGCCACGTCAGTCCACATCCACAATGTCGGCGGCTTCAGCGGCATCTCCTCGCAAGGCAACGGCAACGCCGACACCCGGGTGTCGGATCAAACGTTCACGATCACCGGCACCGCCAACGGCATCGACACCGACAGCGCCCGGCCCGCCAGCGCTCAGTACAAGATCGTGGCGAGGTGCTGACCGCCGGACTGGGCGTGCCGCGTGGCGGATACCGGCTCGAGGTCGGCCCCTAGACTGGCGAGCAGACCGAGCCAAGAGGCTGACACTTCGCGGTTTGCCCTGCGCCAGAGGGCTCATCGCCGACATCCGGAGTGCCATGCTCGTCATCCTGATCGCCCACGCCGTGGCCGCGGTGATCGCGCCGCTGCTCGTCCAGCGATGGGGCCGGCTGGCGTTCTATCCGCTCGCCGCGGTCCCCGCGGCGTCGCTGATCTGGGTCGGGATGAATTGGCCGGGGCCGGCCCGCATTGCGACGGTCAACGCACGCTGGGTGCCAGAGCTGTCACTCGCGATCACGCTTCGGCTCGACTCGCTGGGCGCGACGATGGCCGTGCTGGTGCTGACGATCGGCGCGCTGGTGCTGTGGTACTGCGCCCATTACTTCCACCACCACGACGAGCACCGCGAGCAGCGGCTGGGAAGCTTCGCCGGTCAGCTGGTCGCCTTCGCCGGGGCGATGTTCGGGCTGGTGGTCAGCGACAACATGCTGATGCTCTACGTGTTCTGGGAGCTGACCACGGTGTTGTCGTTCCTGCTGATCGGTCATTACGCGGAACGCGCGACCAGTCGCCGCGCAGCGATGCAGGCGCTGCTCGTCACCGCCGCGGGCGGCCTGGCGATGCTGGTCGGGATCGTCATCGTCGGCCACAGCGCCGGCACGTACCTGATGTCGCAGCTGGTCGCCAGGCCGCCGTCGGGTGGGGTGGCCGTCGGCGTGGCGCTGATACTGGCCGGGGCGGTCAGCAAGTCGGCGCTGCTACCGCTGCACTTCTGGCTGCCGGGCGCGATGGCCGCCCCCACGCCGGTCAGCGCCTACCTGCACGCCGCGGCAATGGTCAAGGCCGGGGTGTATCTGATCGCCCGGCTGGCTCCCGGCTTCGCCGACTCGCCGCCGTGGCGGCCCACCGTGGTCATCCTTGGCGTCGGGACGCTGCTGCTGGCCGGCTGGCGTGCGGTACGCGAATACGACCTGAAGCTGATGCTGGCATTCGGGACGGTCAGCCAGCTGGGACTGATCGCAGTGCTGGTCGGCGCCGGCAGCGGCGACCTGATGCTCGCCGGCCTGGCCATGCTCTCTGCGCACGCGCTGTTCAAGGCGGCGTTGTTCATGGTCGTCGGGGTCATCGACCACGCCACCGGCACCCGCGACATCCGGCGCCTGGCGTGGCTTGGCAACCGTTGTCCGGCCCTGTGCGCCGTCGCAGCGGGCGGCGCGGCCAGCATGGCGGCGCTGCCGCCGTTCTTCGGGTTCGTCGCCAAGGAGGCCGACTTCGAAACGCTGGCACACACCCACTCGCTCGGCGCCGCCGGACCTTACGTGCTGACCGCGATGGTGGCCGGCTCGGTGTTCACCACCATTTACAGCCTGAGGTTCCTGTGGGGAGCATTCGCGCGCAAGCGGCTGCCCCACCCCAGCGCGCTCGTCGCCAACATGCACCGTCCGTCGTCCGGGTTCCTCGCCCCGCCGGCCATCCTGGCCGCGGCGGGGCTGGTGTTCGGGCTGGCGCCCGAGTTGCTGAACCGGGCGCTGGGCAGCTACGCCGACACGCTGCCCGGCGGCCACAGCTACACGCTGGCGCTGTGGCATGGCTTCGGCGTCGCGTTCACGCTGTCGGTGGTCGTCCTCGCCGCCGGCATCGCCGCGTTCGCGCTGCGCACCAGGCTGCGGCGAGCCCGGGTCGGCTGGCTGCCGTTGGGCAACGCCGACCGCGTCTACGACGCCGTGGTGCGCACGACCGACGGCCTGTCAGTGCGGCTGACCGGGGTGACGCAGCGCGGCTCGATCCCGGCCACCCAGGCCGTGATCCTGTCCACGGTGGTGCTGCTCCCGGTGGTGGTCCTGCTGCTCGGCACGCGCGACCGGCCGCGGTTCGCGCTGTGGGATTCGGCGCTGCAGCCTCCGGTCGGCATGCTGATCGTCACCGCGGCGCTCGCCACGACCGTGATGCGCAATCGGCTGGCCGCGGTGCTGCTAGTCGGGGTGACCGGCTACGGCTGCGGTGTGGTGTTCGCCTTTCAAGGCGCGCCGGATCTGGCGCTGACGCAGTTTCTCGTCGAGACACTGACGCTGGTGGTGTTCGTGCTGGTGCTGCGCACCCTGCCGGCCGAGGCCGACGCGGCCAACATCAAGCGGCACCGGCTGCCACGGGCCATGCTCGCTGCGGCCGTCGGCGCGACCGTCACCGCGCTGGCGGTGTACGCCATGTCGGCGCGCACCGGCACCCCGATCGCGGCGCTGCTGCCGCAAGCCGCCTACGACCGGGGCCACGGCGCCAACACCGTCAACGTGCTGCTCGTCGACATCCGCGCGTGGGACACGCTCGGCGAGATCTCGGTGCTGCTGGTCGCGGCGACGGGGGTCGCGTCGCTGGTGTTCAAACACCGCAGGTTCGGCGCCGCACCACGGATCGCGAAGGTCGCCACCGTGCCGGGGGTGCCCCGACGTCCGTCCGCCGCCGTCAGCGACACGACCTGGCTGCGGGGCAGTGAGTACCGCGATCCACGGCACCGGTCCCTGGTGCTGGAGATCGCTACCCGGGTGATCTTCCCGCTGATCATGGTGCTGTCGGCGTATTTCTTCTGCACCGGACACAACACGCCCGGCGGCGGCTTCGCGGGCGGCCTGACGGCGGGCCTGGCGCTGGTCCTGCGCTACCTGGCGGGAGGCCGCTACGAGCTGGGCGAGACGCTTCCGCTCGACGCGGGCAAGGTGCTGGGCGTGGGGCTCGGGCTGTCGGCCGGCACGGCGCTCGCCTCCCTACTGACCGGCGCTCCGGTGCTGTCATCGGCGGTGATCGAGTTGCATGTCCCGGTGCTGGGCACGGTCAAGTTCGTCACCGCACTGTTCTTCGACCTCGGCGTCTATCTGATCGTGGTGGGTCTGGTTCTCGACGTGCTCCGCAGCCTGGGCGCCCGGCTGGACGTCGAGCTCGCCGACGAAGCGCCGGCCGAGCCGGGGAAGGTGGTGGCCCCTTGACGGTTTACCTCACGCCGTTGATCCTGCTCGGCGTACTGACCAGCACCGGCGTGTACCTGCTGCTGGAACGCAACATGACCAGGATGCTGCTGGGCCTGTTGTTGATCGGCAACGCCGTCAACCTGCTGATCATCACCGTGGGCGGCCGGCCGGGCAATCCGCCGATCCACGGCCGCACCAGCGACGACCGCACCACGACCGCGGACCCGCTGGCGCAGGGCATGGTGTTGACCGCGATCGTGATCACGATGGGCATCGCCGCCTTCGTGCTGGCCCTGGCCTACCGCTCGTACCGGCTGACCACCGCCGAGGAAATCGGCAACGACCCGGAGGACACCCGGGTCTCCCGCCAGACCGAGGACGAGGCCGACGAGGATGTGGTGCACCCGGAGCCGGAGCGCGCCACCGACGAGCCGGCCGAACTGGATGTGCTCACGCCCGCGCCCAGGGGACAGGCGTGAGCGGCGCGCTGGTCCCGCTGCCGGTGCTGATCCCGGTGATCGGGGCGGCGCTGACGCTGTTTTTGGGGCGGCGGCCGCGGCTGCAGCGGGCCATCACGCTGGTCGCGCTGTCGGTGGTGGTGCTGGTTTGCGCGCTGCTGCTGCATGCCACTGCACGGGGCGGGACGCTGGTCGTGCACGTCGGCGGTTGGGGCGACACCGTTCCGGGCATGGGACCGCTCGGGATCACGCTGGTGGTGGACCGGTTGTCGGCGCTGATGTTGGTGGTGTCGTCGATCGTGCTGGTGGCGGTGGTGTGGTATGCGATCGGTCAGGGCATCCGCGAGGGCGACGAGCGCCAGCCGGTGTCGATCTTTCTGCCCACCTACCTTGCGCTGGCGGCCGGGGTGTGCAACGCGTTCCTGGCCGGCGACCTGTTCAACCTGTTCGTCAGCTTTGAGGTCCTGCTGACCGCGAGCTTTGTGTTGCTCACCATCGGTGCCACCACGGAGCGGGTCCGCGCCGGCACCTCGTACGTCATGGTGTCGATGGTGTCGTCGCTGATCTTTTTGCTCGGCATCGCGCTGATCTATGCGGCCACCGGCACGCTGAACATGGCCGAGCTCGCGGTGCGGCTGGACCATGTCACCGCCGGCACCCGCGGCGCGCTGTTCGCGGTGCTTCTCGTCGCGTTCGGGATCAAGGCGGCGGTGTTCCCGCTGTCGACGTGGCTGCCGGACTCCTATCCCACCGCACCCGCACCGGTCACCGCGGTGTTCGCCGGTCTACTCACCAAGGTGGGTGTGTACGCGATCATCCGGGCGCATTCCCTGCTATTCCCCGGCGGCGCACTGGATTCGGTGTTGTTGATCGCCGCGCTGCTGACGATGCTCATCGGCGTGTTCGGGGCGATCGCGCAGAGCGACATCAAACGGCTGCTGTCGTTCACGTTGGTCAGCCACATCGGCTACATGATCTTCGGCATCGCATTGTCGAGCCGGCTGGGCTTGACCGGTGCGATCTACTATGTGGTCCACCACATCATCGTGCAGACAACGCTGTTTCTGGTCGTCGGCCTGATCGAGCGCCAGGCCGGTGCGTCAACGCTGCGGCGGCTCGGCGGCCTGGCGGCCGCGAGCCCGCTGCTTGCGCTGGTATTCTTCGTGCCTGCCGTCAACCTTGGTGGTATACCCCCGTTTTCGGGCTTCATCGGCAAGGTCACGCTGCTGCAGGCCGGAGCGCAGAACGGATCCCCGCTGGCGTGGACGCTGGTCGCGGGCAGCGTCATCACCAGTCTGCTGACGCTGTATGTGATGACGCGCGTCTACACCAAGGCGTTCTGGCGATCCCGCGCGGATGCACCCGAGGGTGCATTGGCGATGGCATCCGCATCGACCTTGCTGGACGAGCCCGAGGACGTCGCGCTGGTCGACCGCCAAGATGTGGGCAGGATGCCGGTCGGCATGGTGCTGCCGACGATCGCGCTGATCGGTGTCGGTTTGGCGCTGACGGTGCTGGCCGGTCCGATCGTCTCCTACGCCGAGGCGGCGGCGGGTGAGGTACTCGATCGCGGGCAGTACATCGTGGCGGTGGTGGGCACGCGATGAGCAGGCGGTTGTTGCTTCGGACCTGGGTGCTCGTCTGGCTGATGTCGGTGTGGATCCTGCTGTGGGGCAACTTCTCCTGGGCCAACGTGCTCGGCGGCCTGGCCGTTGCGGTCGGCGTCACCCTGTTGCTGCCGCTACCCGTTGTACCCGTGGAGGGACGGCTGCATCCGCTGTCGCTGCTGCGGTTCGGGGGCCTGATGTCCTGGTATCTGATGGAGTCCAGCATTCAGGTCGCGTGGCTGGCGCTGAAGCCCGGCGCGCCGGAAAACGCGGTGCTGAGGGCTCGGGTAGCTGTCAAATCCGATCTGGTGCTGGCGCTTCTGGTCAACGCCGTCAACCTCACTCCCGGCACCCTGGTGCTGGAGATCGACAAGGACCGTCGAGTGATTTACGTGCATGTGCTCGACGTCGGGTCACCGGGGGTAGTGAGTCGGTTCTTTCACCAAATCACGCAGATGGAGCGGCTTTTGGTCGCGGCTTTCGAACGCGACGAGGATTGGCGCCCGGTCAGCGAGCAGCGACCATGAACGTTGTATGGGTGATTGCGGCGGTCATGCTGGCCGCGGCGGCGGGGATCACGATGTTCCGCATGCTTGCCGGGCCAAGCACGCTCGACCGGTTGGTTGCGTTGGACACGCTGATCGCGGTCGCGATGTGCGCCGTGGGCACATGGGCTGCGTACAGCCTGGATTCGACCGTGGTGTACGGCATCGCGGCGCTATCACTGATCAGCTTCGTGGGTTCGGTGAGTGTCACGCGGTTCCGGGTGCCGGACACCCGAGCCCGAGGGGAGGGAGAACGGTTGTGAGCCTGGCCGACATCGTCTCAGGGGTGCTGGTGGTGGGCGGCTCCGCGCTGGCGCTCACCGCGGCGATCGGCATCGTCCGGTTCCCGGACACGTTGTCGCGCATGCATTCCGCCACCAAGCCGCAGGTGTTGGGACTGCTGCTGGTGCTTGCCGGCGCCGCGGTACGGCTACGTGGCAACGTCGACGTCGGCATCATCGTCCTGTGCGGGATGTTCACGCTGATTACCGCGCCCGTGGTGGCACAACGCGTCGGCCAGCTCGCTTACCGGGAACAGGTGGTTCGCGACAACCTGCTCACCATCGACGAACTTTGCGAGGACGCCCGCGGCGAGAAGCGATGAGGGTGGTCACAACCGTTGCATCGCCCGAGCCATCCGGGCGTGCTCAAGGTAATACGACCTAGGCGGCGCGTTGTGGGTCCGGCGCCGGGCCGGTGTATCCGTCCGGCTCGCAAGCATGGCACGCAGCATGACCGTGAGCCGGTGGTGGGCCCGTTCGCGCCGCAACGGCACCGCCGCCGCGGTGCTGAGGACGACCTCCTGCGCGGTGATGACGACCGGGCTGAACGCCGGCACGGCGGGTGGGGCCTGGGGGTCTTGCGCCGCGTCCAGTGTCGGGACCGGCGCCACTAACGAGTCCGCCATTTTCAGTGATCTCCTTTGCCGTTCGGCTTTCCTGACAGGCGAAACCGGCCTGCTGGAGACAAGGTATGGCCGGCGATCACCACCACGCACGAGTAACCGACTACCTGCTCTGCGAACGGCAGGCTATTCGCCGGAGAGCTGGAATTCGACCATCGCCGCGACGGTGTCGATGGCCTCCGAGACCGCGTGCAGCCGGTCGGCGGCCGACGGCGCGGACAGCACCGCATACCGGTCCGCCTGGCCCATCGGGATGCGCGAGGCCAGCGCGTACAGGCTCTGTCCGGGGCTCTCAGCCATCGCGACACCGGCGAACAGCATGTCCGGTGGCGGCAACTGACCACCCCGCGCGGTCGCCAGCCGCTCGAACAATCCCAGCACCCGGTCCTGGAGTCGCCGGATCGCGGCGTCGGTCACGACATCGCCCGGCTCATCGGGCCACGGCTCAACCACCGCACGCGGATAGGGGTCGTCGGCCAACCACCGGCGAACGCGGATCCGCTCCCCGACCCGGCACCGAAGGAGGTAGCGGCCGTCCCGGTAAGCCTGGTGCTCCACGATCCGGGCCAGCGTGCCGACGTCGTATCGGTCCTCACCGCCGCCGACCTCGCGACCCGCTGCGATCAAGACCACGCCGAACACCGGATCGCCGACCAGGCAGTCGGCGACCAGCTGCGAATATCGCGGCTCGAAAATGCGCAGCGGCAGATCCTCGTCCGGCAGCAGCGTCGACTCCAGCGGAAACATCGGCGTGGCAGTGTCAACCATGATCGCCTCTAGATGTCCAGCTCGCCCACCAACGCGTCGACCACTTGGCGCAGGTCGCCGTCGTAGTCCTCGGCCACCCTGCGCTGCCGTTGATACGACGCGCCGACCGCGGGGATCTGGCACACCTCCGCCAGCTCGTCCACACAGCCCAGTGATTGCGCCACCGGCTCCAGTCGCGTCAGCAGGTCGTCGAGGTCCTCGGTGACCAGCCGCTCGTTGCTGTCCGCGTCAAGGATGATGACCGCATCCAGGCCGTAACGAGCCGCGCGCCATTTGTTTTCCTGCACATGCCACGGCGGCATGGTGGGCAGGTTCTCCCCTGCGTCAAGCCGACGGTCCAGATCAACCACCAGGCAGTGCGTCAACGCCACGAGCGCGCTGAGTTCACGGAGGTTTGACACACCATCGAAAACCCGCACCTCCACGGTGCCCTTGTGCGGGGAAGGCCGGATGTCCCAACGAATTTCGTCCATGTGGTCGATGATGCCGGTCTTCTTCTGGTCGTGGACGAAGCCCTCCCAATGCGCCCATCTCTGGAAGTGGAACGGCAATCCCGCCGTGGGTAGCTGTTGGAACATCATGGCGCGGTTGCTGGCATAGCCGGTATCCTCGCCGGACCAGAACGGCGACGACGCCGACAACGCAAGGAGGTGCGGGTACTGATTGAGCAGCGACGTGATGATCGGCATCACCTTGTGCGCCGAGGAAACTCCGACGTGGACGTGCACCCCCCAGATGAGCATCTGCCTGCCCCACCACTGGGTGCGCTTGATCAGTTCGGCGTAGCGCGGCGCATCGGTCAGCTTCTGTGCCGACCACTTCGCGAACGGATGTGTACCGGCGCAGAACAGTTCCATCCCTCGATTGCGCACGATCTTGCGCGCGGTGCGCAGGGTCGTGCGCAGGTCCTCCATCGCCTGCGGCGTGGTGTCGCAGATTCCGGTGACGATTTCCACCGTATTGCGCAGCAGCTCCTTGTGCACGTGGGGATTGTTCTCGCCGAGTTCCTCGATGACCGCCGCGGCTTCGTTACTCAAGTCGCGCGTCTGGGCGTCGACGAGGGCGAACTCCCACTCCACCCCGAGGGTGGGTCGGGGCGAACCGGCGAAGTCGATCCGACGGCTGGTTCGGGTCGACCTATCCGTTGATGACACCGCACGCCACCCGCTTGCCGGCATCGCCGGTGTCCAAGGTGGTCTGGTCGGGGCCTGGCGTGCCGTTAACCTGCTGATACTTCTCCGGCGGGATGTTGGCGAAGTTGTCCGGATCGGCGTGGATGATGATCGCCGTCCGCACTCCGCCCAGCAGATCGGCCGCGGTGAGCGCGTCGGTGGTGGTCACCAACTTGGCGGCACCGTCCGAACGCACCTGCAGTGAGGTCAAATCACCGCTGGCGGGGTGGCCGGTATGGCCAGGGGCCTGGTAATGCCCGCCGGCCGAGAGGAAGTCACCCGGTGCGCCGCCGGTCGGGGCAACGGAGTTGGCCTCACACTTGCCAACCGCATGGATGTGCAGGCCGTGGAAGCCCGGCGTCAGGATGCCAGTGCCGACAGTCTCCACGGTGATCGTGGCGAAACCGTTGGCGAAATCGAAGGTGGCGTTGGCCACCGGTGTGCCGTTCGGGGCAACCAGCTGCGCCTTGAGTTGCTGGGAACCGGCGGGCGGCGCGGACGCCGAGGCACTGGGCGCCGTCGAACCGGTCCACACCGACGGAACGGTGCCCGGCACATTGCTCGCGTGTTGCTGAGGTGAGCACGCCGCGAGGGCAAGGGCGGGAACGGAAACCAACACGGCGGCAAGGGTGGCGGGCTGAACCATGGCGGAAAGCCTATCCGGTGACCGCGACGATCACCCCCGGCGGCTGGTCGGCAAGCGCGGGAACGCGAGGCTGGACCGGTGCCTGCAGCAGCTGACCCACTTGGTCGGCGGCTTGCTGCTCGCCACCGGCGTCGCTGAAGAACACTGTGGTCTCAGTCACCTCGGTCAGGCTGAGATTCCCGACGTCGGTGACGTTCCACCCGGCCTGCTTGAGCCGGTCGGCGGTTCGCCCGGCCACACCCGCGTCGGAGGAAACGTTGTAGACGCGCACGTCGGCCGTGGCCGCTGCCGGGGACGCCGCCGCCGACGGAGTCGACGTGATCGTCGTCACCGTGGATGTCGAGTGGTCATCCGGGCTGCTCGACGACCCCATGGCCTGGAAACCGATCAGCAGGAAGATGACACCCAGAAACAGCAGCACCATGACCATGGCGCGCAGCGGCAGCCCGGAGGAGTCAGGGACACGCTCGTTCATCGTGCCCACTGTACGGACGCAGGCTGCTCTTCGCGCAAGCGCTCATCGGTGCCTTTTTGCTCTTCGCGCAAGCGCTCATCGGTTTCTTTTTGCTCTTCGCGCAAGCGCTCATCGGTTTCTTTTTGCTCTTCGCGCAAGCGCTCATCGGTGCCGTCAGGTGACCTCAAAGCCAAGCCGGCGCGCGGCACGCGCCTTCTGCCGGCTGGCGCGCAGCCGGCGCAGCCGCTTGACCAACATCGGGTCGGCGGCCAGCGCCTCCGGGCGGTCCACCAGCGCGTTGAGCACCTGGTAGTAGCGGGTGGCCGACATCGAGAACAGCTCCTTGATGGCTTCTTCCTTGGCGCCGGCATACTTCCACCACTGCCGCTCGAAGGCCAGGATGTCGTGCTCGCGACGCGTCAGCCCGTCCGCGGGTTCAGCGTCCTCCCCCGAACGCTTCGCCCGGGCCCTGGCGCCGTCCATGTCGCTCCTTGGACCTCTCGAAGAATCGAATGACATCCCGGTGTTCCGGCGAACATTCAACCACGCCTCGGGCCACAGGCACGTCAGCCAAGCCCGCGAGTCGGCTGACTTAAGCTTGCCAATCGTGGCCATTCGTCCCATCTGCATCGTGGGAGATCCCATCCTGCACAGCGCGACCAGCCCGGTGCCGATCGCCGACGATGGTTCGCTGCCCGAGGATCTGGCGGAGTTGGTCGCCGACATGTTCGAGACCATGGACGCCGCCAATGGAGTGGGCTTGGCCGCCAACCAAGTTGGGGTGCCGCTGCGGTTGTTCGTCTACGACTGCGCCGAAGAACGCGGCAGAACCACACGCCGGCGCGGTGTGGTGATCAACCCGGCGCTGGAAACATCCGAAGTGCCGGAAACCATGCCAGATCCCGAAAACGACGACGAAGGTTGCCTTTCGGTGCCCGGGGAGTCGTTCCCGACCGGACGCGCCAAATGGGCTCGGGTGACCGGTCTGGACGCCGACGGAACGCCGGTCACGCTGGAGGGCACCGATCTGTTCGCCAGGATGCTTCAGCACGAGACCGGCCATCTCGACGGTGAGCTGTATCTGGATCGACTGGTCGGCCGACACGCCCGCAGTGCGAAACGGATGCTGAAGGCGCGCGGGTGGGGCGTGCCGGGAAACTCATGGACGCCGGGGGAGGTGCCTGATCCCTTCGGGCACTGAACGGGCCAGCAGCGGGCGCCCGGGTCAGCATCCGCCGGCCGCCGGGCTCGGTGCCGGCGCTGGCCGACGTGGTCGGCGATGTCCTCGAGACCGGACCGATCATTCGGGTGCGCACCACGAACGCGCGATCGTCGACACGCGGTATGCGCAGGTGCTGACGGCAACGACGCGGCGATCGCGCTCTATCAGTCGATGGGCATCCCGGCTCACCACCGCTGCCGATACGTCAACGCGGGGCTACGTACCCTGTAGAAGTGCGGCTGGCCACGTGGAACGTGAACTCCATCCGCGCCCGGGTGGACCGGGTGGTGAACTGGCTGGAGCGCGGGGACATCGACGTGCTGGCCATGCAGGAAACCAAGTGCGCCGACGACCAGTTCCCCACCATGCCGTTCCTGGCGGCGGGATACGAGGTGGTGCACTGCGGATTCAGCCAGTGGAACGGGGTCGCGATCGCATCGCGGGTCGGGTTCGACCACGTGCAGGTCGGGTTCGAGGGACAGCCCACGTGGAGCGACAAGCCCGACGTGGAGGCGGCCGCCGAGGCGCGAGCGCTGGGCGCCACGTGCGCCGGCGTGCGAATCTGGAGCCTCTATGTGCCGAACGGCCGCACCCCGAACTCCCCGCACTACTACTACAAACTGGATTGGCTTGCCGCGCTGCGCGATACCGCGCACAAATGGCTGACCGACGACCCAGGGGCGCAGATCGCGCTCGTCGGTGACTGGAACATCGCCCCCACCGACGACGATGTCTGGAGCGTCGAGTTCTACCAGGGCAGCACCCACGTCACCGAGCCCGAGCGTCGAGCGTTCAGGGCGATCGTCGACGCTCAGTTCGCCGACGTGGTACGGCCATTCGCTCCCGGTCCGGGCGTCTACACCTATTGGGACTACACGCAGTTGCGGTTTCCCAAACGACAGGGCATGCGGATCGACTTCATCTTGGGCTCACCGGCGCTGGCACAGCGAGTCACGCACGCAGAGATCGTCCGCGAAGAACGCAAAGGCAAGGCGCCGAGCGACCACGCCCCGGTGCTGGTCGAGTTGCGGACTGATTCGACCGATTCGGCCTCGGAGCGGTAATTGGTCAGACGAACGCTCGATCTGCATCGCTCGACGGCTGCGGCCGGCGAGGACCAGAGCATTCGCACCGTGCTCGTGGCGCTCGGCGCCAACATCGGGGTGGCCGTCGCCAAAACCATCGCAAGTGTGCTGTCCGGGTCCGCGTCGATGGTCGCCGAGGCAGCACATTCGTGGGCCGACACCGGCAACCAGGCGTTGCTGCTGGTGGCCGACCGACGGAGCCGGCGACCTGCGGACACGCGACACCCGATGGGCCACGGACGTGAGGCCTATGTCTGGTCGTTGCTAGCCGCGGTGGGTCTGTTCGTGGTAGGTGCGTCGGTGTCGGTGTGGCACGGCGTGACCGGCATCCTGTACGGGTCCGCCACCGGCGGCGACTACCTGGTGGCCTACATCGTGCTGGCCATTTCGTTCGTGATGGAAAGCACTTCGTTACTGCAGGCCGTGCGGCAACTGCGCACCGGCGCCCGCAGGTACGACCGTGACCTGCTCGAGTATGCGCTGGAAACGTCGGACCCGACGGTGCGAGCGGTTTTCGCCGAGGACAGCGGCGCGCTGATCGGCATCGTGATAGCCCTCTCCGGCATCGCGCTGCACCAGCTGACCGGTAACGCGCTCTGGGACTCGGTGGGGTCGATCCTGGTCGGCGTCCTGCTCGGGGTGATCGCCGTCGTGCTCATCGACCGTAATCGGCGATTCCTGACCGGCGAACCCGGCTTTCCCGAGTTGTACGACGCCGCAGTAGCCCGTCTCGGCGCGCTCCCGGACGTGGCGGCGGTACGGTTCGTGCGGCTGGAGTTCGTGGGCCCCAAGCAGCTCTTCCTAGTGGCCAGCGTGGACCTGGTCGGCGACCAACCCGAATCGCACATCGGGCACACGCTCCGGCGCCTGGAGCGCGAGCTGGAAGCCAATCCGCACATCGCCGACGCGGTGCTCACCATCGCCGAGCCGGACCGTTAGTACGGTTGCCAGCAAGCCTTCGTGGCGCTCTTGACACATCTGCGCGCAGAGCGCACCACGCTCTCGGTCGACGGTCCGGTGGGCACGAAAACATCCGAATCGACGGCAGAGTTGACGTTTTACTAATCTCCAGCCAACACCTGCCAAGCCAGCGTCTGCGCCCGCTCAGCGTCGGATAGAAGGTCGGCCCGTTTCCCGGGCCACCACAACAGTTCCACGACAATGACCGCGACCCACAGCCATGACACCAGGGCTAGTCGGATCGACCCGAAGAAACTATCAGTCAACGCGAGAATCAGCGATAGCGCGGCAACAACCGGAACCACCCAACGATACCGGCGAGCTTGCTCGTGCGCTTCACGCAATCCGCTGCCATATTCGATGACAGCGTGCCCCAGGCGCGCCTCACCGATGTTTTGACCACGTCGAGTCGCACGAACCACCGCCACTCGATCCGCGCCGCTCAGCGCCTTAGCCCCCGGCCAGAACCTTGCCATCCGACGAGCCATCGGGATCCCGAACACAATGGGACCGAGGACGACAAGGGCGACGAGCGCCACCACCGACCCGGCCTCGACCCACCCGAGCACGCCAAAGAAGACACCGACTGCAAGCCCGACGCTAACTACCCTGAAGGCAGTCCCGCCGCGCCACACCCACGCCGGGATCACAACCACAGGGTGATTGTGGCCGCTGCCGAGCCCGAAGGGTACCTCCCCGTCGTCCAAACCGCCCCGGCGACGACGAGGACAACAGACGCCACTCGGCTATCGGTATGATCAGCCTGGTCGAATTCACAGACCGGCTCGCTCAGATGGGGTCAAGCCCACCGAGATTAGACGGCGAATTCGCACTGGCTTTACGCTCGGCGTCAACCGCATGCGAACGAACCATTCACGACGCTAGGAGCCTGACTCCCAGCCGTCGTTGTCGTGGTCGCCGTAGCGCCCGGGGTTGACCCAGGAGGCCGCCGCACCGAGCGCCATCATCACCGCCGCGGCGATGAACACCACGACAAGACCGGCGTGGAACGGTCCGGAGATCAGATCGGGGAAGAACTCCTTGCCGGTCAGCACGGCCGTGTTGACGCCCGGCTGCTGCAGGGCGCCGGACGGCGCCATCAGCTGCGCGATCGGGTTGTAGCCGAGGAAGGCGGCGAACAGGCTGCCCACCGGCGGAGTGTTGGCAACCTGATGCGCCACCGTCGCCGGAACACCCTGCTGCTGCAGGCCCGCGCTCATCGTGGCCGGCAGTGTGTGGGCGAGGCCGACGATCATCAGCGAGAAGAAGATGCCGATCGACAGCGACGTCCCCGCGTTGAAGAACGTCGCCCGGATGCCCGAAGCGGCGCCGCGCTCCGCGGGCGGCACGCTGGACATGATCGCGGCGGTGTTCGGCGCGGTGAAGACGCCACCGCCGAGTCCGTTCAGGAAGATCAACAGCGCGAACAGCCAGAAGTTGAAGTTCACCGGGATCATCACCAGCGCGACAAAGGTGACCGCCATCAACGCCATCCCACCGATCGTGAACGGGCGTGAGCCGAAGCGGTCCGACAGCGAACCCGACAACGGACCGGCGACCAGGAATCCGACCGTCATCGGCAGCATGTAGATGCCCGACCACAACGGGGTCGACTCGAAGCTGTAGCCGTGCAGCGGCAGCCAGATGCCCTGCAGCCAGATGATAAGCATGAACTGCATGCCGCCGCGGCCCACCGAAGCCATCAGCCCCGCTAGGTTGCCCAATGCGAATGACTTGGACTCGAACAGGCGGAGGTCGACCATCGGCGCGCGGACCCGCCGCTCGACGAAACCGAACGCCATGATCGTCGCGAGGCTGAACGCGATCGAGCCGAGCACCCACGGGTTGGTCCACCCGGTGGGCCGGCCACCAAAGGGCTGAATACCGTATGTGATGGCGGTGAGCAGGACGGTGAGCCCGATCCCGAGCAGCACGGTTCCGGCCCAGTCGAGCCGTGCGGGCGTGCGCACGCCCAGCTCGTGCAGTGAGCGGAAGCTCCAGATTGTGCCCAGCACGCCGATCGGCACGCCGACCCAGAAGATGGCCCGCCAGTCCCACTGCGACAGCACGCCGCCGATCAACAGGCCAAGAAACGACCCGGCGACCGCGGCGACCTGGTTCACGCCCAGCGCCATCCCCCGCTGCCTGGCCGGGAATGCATCGGTCAGGATCGCCGCCGACGACGCCATCAGCATCGCGCCGCCGACCCCCTGGATCACCCGCCACCCAATCAGCCACAACGCGCCTGCCCCCAGGTGAAACGGGTCGAACGACAACGCCACGGCGGCGAACGTGAAAACCGCGAACCCCAGGTTGTAGATGCGGACCCGGCCGAAGATGTCGCCGAGACGACCGAAGAACACCACCATCACGGCGGTGACGACCAGGTAGCCCATCAGCATCCACAGCAGGTAGCTCACGTTGCGGGGAGCCAGCGCGTTCAAGCCGATGCCCCGGAAGATGGCCGGCAGCGAGATCAGCACGATAGAGGAATTGATCGTCGCGAGCAGCGTACCGAGCGTCGTATTGGACAGGGCGATCCACTTGTAATGCGGGTGATCGCGGTCCATTCGCCTGCGGCGCCGGTCGGTCACGGCCACCGCGCCCCCTTCAGGGTCCACAACGGTGGGCTTGGTCATCTCGGTATCGGTCGTCATCGTCATCGCTTACGTATCCATGTCGTCGTCTAGAGAGGACACACCCCCAAAACACATACGTTAGCTATACAAACCATCGGACGGCAATTTGTATTCCCGATACCCACTCACAGACTGCTGCGCTAGCGTGAGCGTGTCCGTCAACGCGGGAGCGCACACCGAGTGCGCTGAGAGGACAGCTGAGCGGGATGGTTGGCCCCGCTGATGGTGCTGTCGACCGTACGAACCTGACCGGGTAATGCCGGCGTAGGGAGATGTCATCATGACCGATTTGTCTGTTTCAGTGGATGTTGCCGTCACCACCGGACCGATTGCGGGGAGCGCGAAGGTCTACCGTTCGGTGGATGGCCTGGCGGGGGCGCGGGTGCCGTTTCGGCGGGTGATGCTGTCCAACGGCGAGTATCTGGACCTATACGACACGTCGGGTCCGTACACGGATCCGGAAGCGCGGATCGAACTTTCCGCGGGTCTGCCGCCGCGGCCGGGTGTGGTACGGGATCGGGGCACCCAGTTGCAGCGGGCGCGCGCCGGGGAGGTGACCGCCGAAATGGCGTTCATCGCCGAGCGTGAGGGGGTGTGCGCGGAGTTGGTGCGCGACGAGGTGGCCGCCGGGCGAGCGGTGATCCCGGCCAACCACAATCACCCCGAGAGCGAGCCGATGGTGATCGGTAAGGCGTTTTCGGTAAAGGTCAACGCCAATATCGGCAATTCGGCCGTGACGTCGTCGATCGGCGAGGAAGTCGACAAGATGGTGTGGGCCACTCGCTGGGGCGCCGACACCATCATGGACCTGTCCACCGGCCGCGATATTGCGCTGACCCGGGAATGGATTCTGCGCAATTCGCCGGTGCCGGTGGGCACGGTGCCGATTTATCAGGCGCTGGAGAAGGTCAAGGGTGACCCGGCGGCATTGACGTGGGAAATCTACCGCGACACGGTGCTTGAACAATGCGAGCAGGGCGTGGACTACATGACGGTGCATGCCGGGGTACTGCTGCGGTATGTGCCGTTGACGGTGAACCGGGTCACCGGCATCGTGTCGCGCGGCGGGTCGATCATGGCGGCGTGGTGTCTGGCCCATCACCAGGAGTCGTTTCTCTATACCCACTTCGCGGAGCTCGCCGACATCCTGGCGTCCTACGATGTGACTTTCTCGCTCGGCGATGGGCTGCGGCCGGGGTCGATCGCCGACGCCAACGACGCCGCGCAGTTCGCCGAGTTGCGCACGTTGGGAGAGCTGACCGGGATCGCCAAGGCCCGCGGGGCGCAGGTGATGATCGAAGGCCCAGGGCATGTGCCGATGCACAAGATCGCCGAGAACGTGCGCCTGGAAGAGCAGTGGTGCGAGGAGGCGCCGTTTTACACGCTGGGCCCGCTGGCCACCGACATCGCCCCGGGCTACGACCACATCACCAGTGCGATCGGTGCGGCGATCATCGCCCAGGCCGGCACCGCGATGCTGTGCTACGTCACGCCGAAGGAGCACCTGGGACTGCCTGACCGCCAAGATGTCAAGGACGGTGTGATCGCCTACAAGATTGCCGCGCACGCCGCCGATGTGGCCAAGGGCCACCCCCGGGCCCAACAGCGTGACGACGCGCTGTCGACGGCGCGTTTCGACTTCCGCTGGAACGACCAGTTCGCGTTGTCGCTGGACCCCGACACCGCACGATCGTTTCACGACGAGACGCTGCCCGCCGAACCGGCCAAGTCCGCCCACTTCTGCTCGATGTGCGGACCGAAGTTCTGCTCCATGCGCATCACCCAGGACATCCGCGACGCGATGGCCGAGAAGTCACGGGAATTCACCGAGCACGGCAATCAGATATACGTACCGCTGGGCCAGTGATGAGCGCTTGCGCGAAGAACAGCGGGCGGTGAGGCTGCTGCCGCTGCCCGGGCCCGGCGAGACGCCACCGCGGGTGCTCACGATCGCCGGCTCGGACTCCGGTGGCGGCGCGGGCATTCAGGCCGATCTTCGCACCTGCGCGCTGCTCGGGGTGCACGCCCTGGTGGCGCTGACCGCCGTCACGGTGCAAAACTCCGTCGGCGTCAAGGGTTTCCACGAGATTCCGGTGGAGGTGATCGCCGGTCAGATAGAGGCGGTCGCCTCCGACATCGGCGTGCAGGCCGCCAAGACAGGAATGCTGGCGTCGTCGGAGATCATCGCAACCGTGGCCAACACGTGGCGCGGGCTCGGGCTGGCAGAGACGGTGCCGTTGGTCGTCGACCCGGTGTGCGCGTCGATGCACGGCGACGCGCTGCTGCAGCCGGGCGCGCTGAACTCTCTTCGCAGCGAGTTGTTTCCCCTTGCGACCCTGGTCACGCCGAACCTCGACGAGGTCAGGCTGCTGGTCGAGGTCGACGTGGTCGACGACGAATCACAACACCAGGCGGCACGGACGCTGCATGCGCTCGGCCCGAGGTGGGTGCTGGTGAAAGGCGGCCACCTGAGGTCCTCGGCACACAGCCCGGACCTGCTGTTCGACGGCGTGGACTTCTACGAGTTCGACTCGCCGCGCATCGACACCGGTGACGACCACGGCGCCGGCGACACTCTGGCCGCCGCGACGGCGTGCGCGCTGGCGCACGGATATCCGGTGCCGTCGGCTGTGGAGTTCGCCAAGGCCTGGGTGACCGAGTGCCTGCGCGCGGCCTATCCGTTGGGGCACGGCCACGGGCCGGTGTCGGCAATGTTCATGCTGTCCGCGGAGAAGACAGTTTGAACCTGAGTCGAATCGCCGGTGTCGCGCACAAACCCGGCGGCGACCCGCTCGGCGTCGCGGTCCTCACCCACGGGGCCGGCGGCAGCCGCGAATCGCCGCTGCTGGTGAGGCTTTGCGATGAGTGGGCGCGGCGTGGCTGGCTGGCGGTGCGCTACAACATGCCTTACCGGCGCCGACGGCCCAAAGGTCCGCCGTCGGGATCGGCGGCAACCGATCGGGAAGCCATCGCCGAGGCGGTGGCCGTGGCGCGCACACTCGTCGGGGGCCCGGTGATCGCCGGTGGTCATTCCTACGGTGGGCGCCAGACGTCGATGGCGGTCGCCGACGAAGGTGTCTCCCTCGACGTGCTGACACTGTTCTCGTATCCCGTGCATCCGCCGGGACAGCCCGGGCGGGCGCGCACCGAACACCTGCCGCGCATCACCGTGCCAACGGTGTTCACCCACGGGACCAGTGATCCGTTCGGGACGATCGATGAGTTGCGGGCCGCCGCGGCGTTGATTTCGGCGCCGGCGGAGATCGTCGAGGTCCCCGGGGCCCGTCACGACCTCGGGTCCAAGACGCTGGATGTGGCGAGGCTGGCCGTCGACGCGGCATTACGGATGCGCTGACCGATACCCCTACCGGGTATAGTACCGGCCATGGGAGCGATTGGGCATGCGCTGGCCGTGGCCGGGTCGATGACGTGGGAGATCCTGTGGGCATTGATCCTGGGCTTCGCCCTGTCAGCCGTGGTGCAGGCGGTGGCGCGGCGGTCGACCGTGGTGGCATTGCTGGGCGACGACCGTCCGCGGACGCTGGCGCTGGCGGCCGGGGTGGGCGCCGCGTCGTCATCGTGCTCATATGCCGCGGTGGCGCTGGCCCGCTCGCTGATCCGCAAGGGCGCCAACTTCACCGCGGCGATGGCTTTCGAAATCGGCTCCACCAACCTCGTGGTGGAACTCGGCATCATCTTGGCCCTGCTGATGGGATGGCAGTTCACCGCGGCCGAGTTCCTCGGTGGCCCCATCATGATCATCGTGCTCGCGGTGCTGTTCCGGATGTTCGTGCGCTCCCGAATCATCGACGCCGCGCGAGAACAGGCCAACCGGGGGATCGCGGGCTCGATGGAAGGGCATGCCGCGATGGACATGTCGGTGCAGGGTGGCGGCTCGTTCGGGCGGCGGCTGGTATCGCGGCAGGGCTTCACCGCGGTGTCGCACGTGTTCGTCATGGAATGGGCGGCGATCCTGCGGGACCTGCTGCTCGGCCTGTTGATCGCCGGTGCGATCGCGGCGTGGGTGCCGGATTCTTTCTGGCGCAACTTCTTCATCACCGCGCATCCGGCGCTTTCGGTGGTGTGGGGACCGATCGTAGGACCGATCGTGGCAATCGTCTCGTTCGTCTGCTCGATCGGCAACGTGCCGCTCGCCGCGGTTCTGTGGAGTGGCGGCATCAGCTTCGGCGGGGTCGTCGCGTTCATCTTCGCGGACCTGCTGATCCTGCCGATCCTCAACATCTACCGGAAGTACTACGGGACCAAAATGATGCTGGTTCTGCTCGGCACCTTTTACGTATCGATGGTGTGCGCGGGCTATCTGGTCGAACTGCTTTTCGGCGCAGCAGGTCTGGTCCCGGCGCGTCGTCACGCGATCGTGATGCAGACGGGTATCTCGTGGAACTACACCACCTGGCTGAACATTGGGTTCGTGGTGTTGGCCGCGGTGCTGCTGGCCCGGTTCGCGGCAACGGGCGGACTGCCGATGTTGCGGACGATGGGCGGTTCGCCCGACTCCGCAGAACAGCCGCACTGCCACTGAGGATTCCTTCGGCGTCGGACGAATCGCGGTTCCCGTTGCCCACACGAGGCGGGCTAGGACAGGATCGGCGGCGTGGATTTCTCTGTGCTCGATGTGCCGCGGCCGGTGCCCCCCGACGACCCGGAGGCGTATTTGCGCACGGCCATCGCGTGGCATTTCGGTGCGGACACCGGATCACCGTTCTGGTTGCGCGCTGCCGCAAAACTGGACTTCGACCCGTTGAGCGACGTGCAGACGTTCGACGATCTGCGGTTGTTTCCCAATCTGGTCGACGAGCTGCGCGACGTGCCGGTCGAGCACCTGGTGCCGCGGGGGTACGGATCACCGGCGCCGGTTCCGCGGATCTTCGAGTCGGGCGGCACAACCGGACCACCCAAGCGGACCGCGCAACTACCGGACTGGCTCGAGCAGGTCACCCGATGGCAGATCGAGGACTTCACCGCGGGCGGATTCGTGGCGGGTCGGGGACTGCTCTGCTTGATGCCGGGCGGGCCGCACGGTGTCGGCTACTTCTCGCGGGTGGTGTCCGAGCGGCTGGGCTCGGTGTTCTACCCGATCGATTTGGATCCCCGCTGGGTCAAGAAGATCGCCGCCAGGAACGCCGCCGGGGAACTGTCAGCATACGTCGAGCATGTGATCGAGCAGGCGGCATTCATCCTGGCAACCCAAGACGTCGCGAACCTGCACACCACGCCGCCGCTGTTGGAGGCCATGGCCGGCGACGACGCCATTCTCGAGCTGGTCACCGAGAAGATCCGGTACTTACTGCTCAGCGGCGCCCATGTCGACATCGACACGTTGGATCTGCTGCGCGGCCTGTTGCCGGACACAGCGATCACCATGGTGTTCGGCAGCACGATGATACTGTCGCAAGCCAGAACCCGCTCGACGAACTCCGAGGGTGGTTCGTTCATTTTCGACCCACGGACGCCGTACGTAGTTTTCTGGGTGATCGATCCGGACAGCGGCGAACGCGTGCCGTACGGGCAACGCGGCCAGGTAGTGATGAATCACGTCAGCAAGGGAATGTTCATACCGAACAACCTCGAACGTGACACCGCGATCCGAATGCCCGGACCCGGCGGACACGTCGGTGATTCGATCTGCGACGTCGCTCCCGTCGCCACGTTCGGCGGAGAGACGGTCATCGAAGGGGTGTACTGATGAGCTGGGCTGAGTCGCACACCGGCGGCCCCACAATGCGTCTGGACGCCCTTGGTCCCGACGGTGAGTACCGGACTCGGAAGCGGGAGGTAATCACGGACACCGCCGGTGCACCGGTTGCCGACATGAGCATGGTGCCCAGGCTGTATGTCACCCGTTGCGTCACCACGCAGCGCACGCTGCGGCCACTTCCCGCCGCACAACGCGACACCGCCCTCGCCAAAGCCGCGGAGATCTTTGCGATGTCGTCGATCGCCGGGTTGGATTTCGACACCTACGTCGAGCTCACCTGTCGCGTCTCCGGCCTACCGATGACCTCGGCGCGGGACGGAGCTCGCCAGGTCGCGGACTCGGTGGCCACCGCGTTCGACGCGGTGCGGCCGGCGCAGCCGGTGGGCGCCGCACTGGACTGGCGGGAACCACGAACCCGCGGCGGCGCCGCGGTGTGGGCACGTCGCGGTGAAGTGCTGGCCGTACACGCCCCCGGTAACGCCCCCGGTGTCCATGGGCTGTGGCCTCAGGCGCTGGCGCTGGGATACCGGGTGGCCGTCCGCCCGTCGCGACGCGAGCCGTTCACCGCGCACCGGCTCATCCATGCGCTGCGGCAGGCCGGGTTTCGGCCCGAAGACGCGGTGTACCTGCCCACCGACTATGCCGGGGCCGACGAGATGCTGCGTGCCGCCGACCTGGCCATGGTCTACGGCGGACCCGATGTGGTGGACAAATACGCCAGCGATCCGACGGTGCTGACGAACGGACCCGGGCGCACCAAGATCCTGATCACGGCGGAGCAGGACTGGCACGATTACCTGGACCTGATCGTCGACTCGATCTGCAACCTGGGCGGGATGGCGTGCGTCAACGCCACGGCCGTGCTCTACGAAGGCGATCCCGCTGCCCTGGCGCAGGCCATCGGTGAGCGGCTCTCGACCATCATCGCGCTGCCCAACCTCGACGAACGAGCCGCACTGCCGACGACACCCATCGACCACGCGCGTAACCTGGCACGCCATCTCACGGCCACGGCCGCGGGAACGGTTGCGGTGCTCGGCGCAGATCAGGTGGTCGCCGACCTCGGCGACGGTGAGGCGGCGTTACGACCCGCCGTGCACCTGCTGAGAACGCCGGATCCCGGGACGCTCAACGTCGAGCTGCCCTTCCCGTGCGTATGGGTATCGCCCTGGTCACGCGGCGACGGTGTGGCTCCGCTGCGACATTCGCTGATCGTCAATGCCATCACCGACGATGAAAGCCTCATCGACCAACTGGTCGACGAGCCCACCGTTACGAACGTCTACAGCGGCCATTACCCCACTCACTTCGCGGCGGCCCACATCCCGCACGACGGGTTCCTGGCGGACTTCCTGATGCGCAACAAGGGCTTCATCCGGGACTGAACTGGGATGCTGACGGGCTAGGCGGGTTTGACGCCGGGCGCACGGACAACCATCGGCACGGCAGGAAAATAAGCCGCCATCTCGGACCGCGACTTACGCAGCGCGGCGGTCCCATAGCCTCGCTGCCGGTAATCGGGATGAATCCAGATCCGGACGTTGACCTCGCCACCGACCAGCTCGCCGAAAACCATACCGACCTTCTGCGTCCCCTCGACCGCCACGAACCATGCCGCCTCCTCGGCGTCGACGCGCGCCAACGCCGCACGGATCTCGTCGTCGAGACTGCCCGCCGGTCCACCCGAGCCGTCACCGGCAGCGCGCATATCCTCGGTGCGCGCGCCAAAGATGTCACGGTCCGCTTCGCCGGTGAAGGGTCGCAGCACCAGAGACTCGCCCGAACTGGCCGGACGCTGCTTGCGGGTGAAGCTCAGCTGGCTGTTCAAGTCCTCGAGCTCGGCGGCGATCCGTCGGCGGGCATCCGTGGTCAGTTGGTCGAACGACATGCCCATCACCGCTTCACCGCCCAGGCGTGACGTGCCGAGCAGTGCCGCAATGGCCTCGACGGCCGCCGGTCGATCGTCGGCCTTCACGATCACATCGAGCACTTCATGCCGACGGTCGAGCGCGGTCAGCAGGGCATCCGTGATCTCGCGGCGGGCGGCGACATGGTCGTGATCGGTCATTGCGTAAGCGTAGAGCAGCCCACGCCAGCGCCAGCGCGGCCAAACCGATGAGCGCAGTGACCGGAAGCGAAGCGGTCGTTCCGGACCGGGATCGTGCACCGCAGGCGGTCAGGCGCGGGTGGTCCCTACCAGGTCTGCTCGGTGGCACGCACCAGCGCGTCGGCGATGTCCCGCGCACGCAGCATCTCGATATCCGCCGACTGCCGGTCCAGGGCGTCGCGGAACGGCTGCGGTAGATCGGCGTTGATCTCGGTGTCACCCGGCCGGGCGATCCGGCCCGCCGTCGAACTTATGGTGACCAAGTCGGCGACTCCGCGGGGTGAGTCGGCGGCCGCGTCGATGAGGTTCGGCGAGCGCTGTCAGCGTCGCGGCGCCGATCCCGCTGCTGGCGCCGATAACGAGCGCGACCGTGTCGGAAAGCTTGTGGTCACGGTGTTCATCTTCCCCGACGCGCGAAGTGCCTTGGGGCTGCGATCTTCCTGGTGGCACCCGTGCCGCGAGGCAAGGTACGGTCGACTCGCCGTTGTGGACGGCAAAAGGAGCCCTGGTCATGGACCCAGAAACTGTCGACCGCCAATACGCCGCGCTGCAACAACAGGGCCAGCAGACCGCGGCCCTGATCCAGGCTCTGGCCGGAAAGCTTTCCACCGCGGCGGCCAACGGCGATCAGAACGCCCGCGAATGGCAGTTGGACCTCAAAGAAATCGCCCTGGCGGTGCGCGATGAGGAAAGCGTGGTGACCTCATTGCTGCAATCGATCCATGCTCTGGTGGACAACCACGTACAAACCACGGCACCGCCGCAACCGCAGTATCAGCCACCGGCCTACCCGGCGCCACCACCCGTTGAGTACGCGGCTCCGCCCCAATATCAGCCGCAGCCGTACGGCGGCGCCGGGGGCGGCAACCTGCACCGCTTCCTCGGCAGCGGCTTCGGGCAAGCCATCGTGACCGGCGCCGGGTTCGGTATCGGCGACGACCTCATCAACAACATCTTCGGGCGGCTATAGCCCGGTGCGGACCGCGCGCCGGCGCCCTGAAAGGCACCCTCGACGTGCGGGTTGGGGCATCTCCGTCGATAATCCGGATCTACTATGACCGCGCAGCTGGCCGCTTCGCCGGACGCCACCGCTGTGTCCGCGCGGCAACCACCGCGGCATCGGCTGCCCCCATCGGCGAACCGGCGCATGCTCATCGCCGGCCGCGTCTTGGTGGCGCTGGTGGCGGTGTGCGTCTTGGCTGCCACCGGTATCGGGTGGTCGGGGCTGCGGCACCTATCCAGCGGTATCACCACCTCGCAGGCGTTGGTGGGGGTGCCGGTGTCCAGCGGCGGCGAACAAAACATCCTCATCATGGGATTGGACAGCCGTCTGGATCAGCACGGCCATCCGTTGCCGCCGGACATCTACGATACGTTGCATGCCGGCGACGAGAACGTCGGCGGCTACAACGCCAACGTGTTGATATTGCTGCACATGCCGGCCGGGGGCGGTCAGGTCACGGCGATATCCATTCCGCGTGACGACTACGTCGACCTGCCGCGGTGTGGGGCGGGACCGTGCCGCGGAAAGATCAAGCAGGCCTATGGGCTGGCTTACGCGCATGTCCTGGACCCACGCGGAACCGGGGAATTCCCCAGCGACCTCACCGAAGCGCAAGAGCAGGAGGCACGCGAAGCCGGGCGCAAGGCCGAGATCAGCGCGGTGCGCCGCTTGCTCGAGATTCCGATCGATCACTTCATCGAATTGACCCTGGTGGCGTTCTTCCAGATCGCCAAGGTGGTCGAGCCCATCACCGTGTGCCTGAACGCCGACACCGCCGACAGCTACTCCGGAGCCAACTTTCGCCGCGGTGTCCAGCAGATCGACGCCGCACAGGCGCTGGCGTTCGTGCGGCAACGGCGCGACATCAACGATGACTTGTTCACCGACCTCGACCGGACACGACGCCAGCAGGCGTTCATCGCCTCGCTCGTCAACGCATTGCGCACCGGCGGGGCTCTCGACCGTCCCAGCACCCTGCACAACCTGGTCGATGTGGCGCGGCAAAACGTCGCGGTGGACGCCGGTTTCGACCTTGCCGGGTTCGTCCAACACGCGTCGTCGGTGAGCGGCAGCGATCTTTCGCTGTACACCCTTCCGATCACCGAGTTCGGCCAGGACTCCGACGGCGAGGACGTCAACTACATCGACGTGCCGACGATTCGCGGTATCGTGCATGACCTCGTCGGCGCCGGCTCGCCGTCGCCGGCACACGTCAACACGGTGCTCAACGTGATCAACGCCACGCAGCATGACGGCCTGGGCGCGTCGGTCCAGGATGCTTTGGCCAGACGAGGATTCACGCCGGGCAGCACCACATCTGCCACAGCCGTCGCACCGGCGAGCACCGTCGAGTACGGTCCCGACGCAGGTGATGCCGCCAAGTCGCTCGCCGACCAACTGGATTTGACCGCGACCGCATCCGAGTACGTCGGTGCCGACACGGTGCAATTGATCCTCGGAACCGACTTCCCGGCAAGTGATTATCTCAGCATGAAGCCAGCGCCGACCGAAACCGCGGCGACCTCCACCACCCCGGTTCCGACGGTCTCGGCCACCGCGACCGGAACCCAGGCGCCCGCCCCCACCGACCTCACGCAGATGAAAACCGCTGCGGTGCCGTGTGTGAAATAGCCGGCCACTACCGCTGCGGCGCCATTTGGTGCGCGATCTGCACAGCTTCGTCGATCGGGATAGCGAAACCCTGACCGCCCCTTCCCTGCACGCGATAGCTGTCGGCGGCCGCGGTGTCGACACCGATCACCTGTCCGCTGCTGTTCACCAACGGCCCACCGGAGTCCCCCGGGCGGATAGCTGCGGCGATCTGGATCAGCCCGGTCAACAGCTCCGATCTGTGGGTCAAATCGTCGCCGGCGGTTACGGTCTGGTTCAGCGCGGCAATCGTGCCGGGGGCCTGGCTGGGCACACCGCCCTTGCCGCCCGCGTTGCCGATTCCGACAACCCTGTCCCCCACCGCGACCTGCGACGAGTCACCTAACGGCGCGGTGACAAGGCCGCTCGCCCCCCGCAACTGCAGCACCGCGATGTCGTGACGGTGGTCATGACCGACCACGCGCGCGCTGTAGGTGCGAGCAGTGCCGACGTCGGTGGCGCTGATCGTGGAGGCGCCCTCGACCACGTGGTTGTTGGTCAACACCAATCCCTGCGGATCGAGGACGATGCCGGTACCGGCTCCCACCGCGTGCCGACGGCCCAGCGTGGTGTCGATGTCAACCACGGCCGCCACCACCTGGCCCAGGCCGGTCGACGGCTCGGCGGCGCCGGCCAACCGACTCAGCAGTTGAGCGGGTCCGGCGAAGCCCACGACCGAACGTGCGCACGCCGGGCAGGCAAGCGCGCCCACTACCGCGATGACGGCCAGGATGGGACGCACGAGTGGCCTGCGGGCCGGCATCGTTGGCTGTTCGTCGGTGCGCACGGTGATCACCGTCTCCGACAAAGCTGTGACGTCCCTGAATTCCCGATCGGTAGGCGCGATTCTTCAGCGGATCTTCAGCCCGAGGTGGGCAACCGCCGGTAGCAGGCCGCCAGCGCGGCGTATCGGCGTTCGACGTCGCCGCGATCGGATACCTCGGGAACCGATTCGAGGTTGGCACGCTGGATCATCTCCGCCTGCTCCATGATGGAGCGTGCACGCGCGGGATCGGTGGTCTGCTCCATGATCGTGGTCAGCGCGTCGAGCTGGCGAATCATCACTGCCGGCATGCCGTGACCGGCCTGGCGGATCTTCTCGAACGCACGCTGGATCAACCGCTCAAAGCTGACCTGATCGGAGATCAGGCGGATCGCGCCGGCGCTGTCACGGTGGACCTGGGTCGGCGCCCAGACCCGGGCGATTTTGCACAGGCTGTCGCCGAGCCAGTCAACACACGTCAGCGCGGTGAAGGTGTCGTTCGTCGCCGGCGACAGAGCGCGAATCGCGATCTCGACGAGCTGATCGATCCCGAAGGCCACGTCCTGGGTGAGCGTTCGATGCGGCCCGGTGATCTGCGCGCGCTCCAGGTATCGCGCCACCTCATCGGCGGCCTCCGGTGGCCACACCGCGGCCAGCTCCCGTCCCTCGACGAGAAAGTGGCCCGGGCGGTACGGCAGCCTGATCACAGCCTCGGCGCGCGCGGCGATGCGCACCAGCGTCTTGTGCCGGATGAACTGCAGATAGCCGCTTTTGGGTGTGCGGATAACGCTTCCCTGCGTTTCGATCGTCGCGACCAATTCCCGCACAGACGCGCGATCCCCGGGAGCGTCACCCTTCGCGGGAGCAGCGTCGGCACTTTGCACCTCCACCGCGCGGGCCAGGTCGTTGGCGATGCCCGCAATGACCTGGGGAAGCTGAATCTGGGTGGCGATGTGGTGAATGAAATAGATCAGCACCGCCAGGTTGATCAGCACGAGCCCGAATGTGGTGGTGATCGAAATGTGGGGAACGAAGTCGCCGTGGTCGCCCGGACCGATGGACACCAGCGCCACGACGCAGTAGACGAACGTCGCCACAAACGTTCCCAGGGTGAGCTGGGTGCCGCGGTCGCGGATGAAGTTGCGCAACATCCGCGGGCCGAACTGCGTCGAGGCCAGGGTCAACGTCACAATCGTGATCGAGAAGACGATGCCCACGACGGTGATGACCGACGCCGCAATCGAGGTCAGGATTTGGCGTGCCGCGTCGGCGGTTCCGCTGATGATCCAACTGGGCGCGGATAACCGACCGTTGTAAACGGCCCGATCCAGGCTGACGGTGCCCCAAAACAGCAGGACCGCCACCAGCACCTCCACAGTGGGAACCAGCCACAGATTGGTGCGCAGCTCCTCTCTGCGCCAGCCAGAAAAGACCCCGCTCCACGGCACCGCGACAGCCGCCACGACCGATATACAACTGACCCGCCCGACGCCGCGCAACCGATTCGGCCGGAACGGGCGCATCCAGCAGGCTTACCCGCCGGTAAGGTACCGTCTGGGCATGAGCACGCAGCAACACGACGTGGTCATTGTGGGAGCCGGCTTCGGCGGCATCGGGGCAGCGATCGAGTTCAAGCGGCTGGGCTTTGAGGACATCGTCATCGTCGATCGCGAAGACGACCTGGGCGGCACCTGGCATGTCAACCGCTATCCGGGGCTGGCCGTCGACGTCCCCACCACCACCTATTCCTACTGGTTCGAGCCCAACCCCAACTGGTCGCGGCTGTTCTCCACCGGCGCGGAGATCAAGAAATACGCCGACGACGTCGCCGACAAATACGACGTGCGCCGCCACATCCGGTTCAACACCGCCGTCGAAGGCGCCCGCTGGGACGAGGACGCCAAGGCCTGGCGGGTCGCGCTGGCCGGCGGTGAGACGCTGACAACCCGTTATCTGGTCACCGCCACCGGTTTTTTGTCCCAGCCGCACACGCCTGACATCCCCGGCATCGGCAGCTTCGCGGGCAAGGTGATCCACACGGCGGCCTGGGACGACGACTACGACCTCGACAACCGGCGGGTAGGCATCATCGGCACCGGTGCCACCGCGGTCCAGCTCATCCCGGAACTGGCGAAAAAGGCAGTCGATCTAACCGTGTACCAGCGCACGCCGATCTGGGTGGTGCCCAAGGTCGACCTGCGCTTCTCGGAGCGGGCCAAGCGGCTGTTCGCCAAGGTCCCGCTCACGCAGCGTGCGATCCGGGCGATCACGGACGCCATCTACGAGTTCATGATCTTCGCCGCGGTGCTGCATCACCGGTACTTCCGCAGGCTCAACATCGCCGCCTCGGACCTGGCCAAGATGCACGGGTTCGCGTCCGTCCGGGACAAGGAGCTGCGCGCCAAGCTGACACCGGACTACGACTTCGGCTGCAAGCGGCCCACCTTCTCCAACAGCTATTACCGCACCTTCACCAAACCGCACGTGCACCTGCAAACCAGTGGGATCGCGCGCATCGAGCCCGACGGTATCGTCGCCAACGACGGCAGCAAGGCCGTCATCGACACCCTGGTGCTGGCCACCGGTTTCGACCTGTGGGAGGCGAACTTCCCCGCGATCGAGATCGTCGGGCGGGAGGGGCGCAATCTCGGGAAATGGTGGCGAGACACCCGGTTCCAGGCCTATCAGGGCGTTTCGATGCCGTCCTTCCCCAACTACCTGAGCCTGGCCAGCCCGTACGCCTTCCTCGGACTCAATTTCTTCAACACGATGGAATACCAGATGCGCCATATATCAAGGCTTTTCGGCGAGATGCGGCGCCGCAACGGCACCACCTTCGAAGTCACCGAAGAAGCCAACGCCCGGTTCCTGGACCGGATGACCGAACTGCTCGGCGACTCGCTGTTCAGCATCGGGAACTGCGCGACGGCGCGCTCCTATTACTTCAACCCCAGCGGTGAGGCGACACTGCTGCGGCCCATGTCCACCCGGGCCGCCGTGCGGGAAGCGTCGCGGTTCCCGCTGAGCGACTACGCGATCGCCTGACCGAAGAGGTGAGGTCATGTCAGCCATCACGCGGCTAACCGGCCTCGCGATCACCAGCGTCGGGCTGGCGCATTTCGCCAAACCGGAAGCGTTCGAAGCGATAACCGCATCGGTGTTCCCCCACAACACCGGCCAGCACATCGCGATCAACGGCGGAATCGAGACCCTTCTCGGGGTCGCCCTGGCGGCGCCCAAAACGCGCCGACTCGCCGTCATCGGGTCGCTCGGCTACGTCGCATACCTCGTCACCAATCTGATCCGCAACAGTCGATAGCCCAACCCGGGTCGTCACCGAGCCGGTCCGGCCCCGGCGTCCGGGCGCCGGAGGCGCGGCCAGCGGCACGCCGTCCGGCGGTCATGAGTCGAGGATTTCACGGGCCAACTCGGCCAACGCCTTCCGGTCCGCGGCCAGCGCCTCCCGGCCGGCCGCCGTGGCGCGGTACATGCGCCGGGTGCGGCCGTCACTTACGCGCTGGACGGAAGTGAGGAGGCCTTCGCTCTCGAGGCGGTGAAGGGTCGGATACAGCGTGCCGGGGCTGATCCGATAGCCGTGGCGGCCCAGCTCCTCGGTGATCCAGGCGCCGTGAATCTCTTGGCGCGCAGCGTGATGCAGGATGTGCATCCGCACCGCGCCCCGCTGAAACTCACTCATTGCCCCTGGATAACCCGTTTCAGCCCCGGCAATCCATGCCGAGGTGGGTTGGCATCCGATCGGCTCAACTCCGGTGTCGACAGGCTGCGTTCATGGTGATCACGGGGCAAGCGGCTGACGCTGCCGCTGGCGTGACCGGCGCCTGGGCGGTCCAGCCTGCGACGTTCACGCTCTCGGTCCTAGCGGTGTTGCTGCGATCGCCGCGCGCGATGCGAGGGTTGCAGCGGTTGGGGCTTCAAGGCGCGGTCAACGCCGCTAATGTTCCTGTCATCAGGTGTGACAGGTGAGGAAGGACGACAATGGCCAACCATCAAGCGGTTCAGGTCCAGTCCGCAAGCGGTCCGTTGCAACTCGCCGAGGTCGAAACCAGGCCACCCGCACGTGACCAGGTGCGCATCGACGTCGCCGCATGCGGGGTGTGCGGCACCGACCGCGCGTTCGTCAACGGCGGATTCCCGGGTATCTCCTGGCCGCTGACGCCTGGGCACGAAATCGCCGGCACGGTCGCCGAGCTGGGTTCCGAAGTCGACAATTTCGCCGTCGGCGACCGGGTGGCCGTGGGGTGGTTCGGCGGGTGCTGCAACAAGTGCATTCCCTGCCGAAAGGGCTTCTTCATCAACTGCGAGAACGGGCAGGTGCCCAGCTGGCACTATCCGGGCGGATACGCACAGTCGGTGACGGTGCCGGCCAACGCACTCGCCCGGATACCCGACGAACTGTCGTTTGCCGAGGCCGCTCCCATGGGCTGCGCCGGGGTCACCACCTACCACGCACTCCGGGAAACCAAGGCGGTCCCGGGCGACCGCGTGGCCATCCTGGGCATTGGCGGCCTCGGCCACCTCGGTGTCCAGTTCGCGCGTGCGATGGGATTCGAGACCATCGCGATCGCGCGCGGCGCCGCCAAGGCCGACGACGCGCACCAGCTCGGTGCCCACCACTACGTCGATTCCACCGCAGGGGATGTCAGCAAGGCACTTCAGGCGCTGGGCGGAGTTTCGGCGATCCTGGCGACGGCGGGAAACGCCGAGGCGATGGGCCAGACGATCGGCGGCCTGAATCCACGAGGAGAGCTTGTCGTGGTCGGTGTGACCGCCGAGCCGCTGCCGATCAGCCCCATCCAATTGATTTCGCCGTCGCTGCAGGTGACCGGCCACCCCTCCGGCACGGCCAGGGATGTGGAGGAGACCATGCATTTCGCCGTGCTGTCGGGCGTTCGCGCCCGCATCGAGGAGCGGCCGTTGACCGCAGCGGCCGAGGCCTACGCGGCGATGGAACAGGGACGGGCGCGGTACCGCATGGTCATCACGATGTGAGTCCTCACGAGTTCGCGAGCGGGTGGCGGGTACGGCCGTCACGAATCGGCACGCCGTTGCGCCCGCCGATGTCCTGCGAGTACAGCCCGACCGAGTAGGCGACGCCTTCACCGTTGATGCCGAGCGCGGTGCGATTGATGTTGTCGAGCGTGTCCGCCTTCTGGTGGTAGTTCGGGTCGAACGGCCGGTCGGCCTCGCCGCCCCAGAGCTGGGCTTGGTCAGTGGTCTTGTTGCCCTCGGCGCCGCTGAACAGCCCGCCGGCGGGGATGCCCGCCGAGGTAAAACCCAGATAGTCCGACCGGCCGTCGAAGGACATGTCCTCGGCCTGGTGTCCGGTGCTGGTGAGGTAAGCCATGAGGGTGCGCTCGATGCCCGCCGTTCCCTGCGGCACGCGTGGCGCGCTCCGGTCGGGATTCGGGGGCGCCGATTGGTCGCCGTCGTAGGTGAAGTAGCCCGGATTCGGCGAACCGAGCATGTCGAAGTTCAAATACAGCGCAATGTCCTTTAACCCGTCGACGTCCAGCGACTCCACATATTTGTTGGAGCCCACCAGGCCCAATTCCTCTGCGCCCCAAAAGCCGAACCGCACGGCGTTTCGAACCGGCGGTGAACTGCCCATCTGCACGGCGGTTTCGAGCACCGCCGCTACACCGGAGCCATTGTCGTTGATGCCCGGACCCGCCGCGACGCTGTCGAGGTGGGCACCGGCCATCACCACGTTTCGCGCCGAACCGGTCCTGGTCTGCGCGATGATGTTGCGCGCGCTGATGGGTGTGACGCCGGCATTGAGCTTGATGGTTGTTGGGCCCGGCCGCGCGCGCAACCGGACCCCGTCGGCTTTGCTCACGCTGATCACCGGGATTCGCACCTGCGTCTGCTCACCGAGCGTGCCGTCCATCTTCTCTTCGTCGACGTTGTCGGCGACGATCAGCGCGATTGCACCGCTTTGGGCAGCGGCCGCCTCCTTGGTTGCGAACGGGCAGGCGCCGCGGTCGACCAGCGCCACCGCCCCGGTGACCGGCACCCGGTCGTAGTCAGCCGCGTCGCAGCCAACGGGGGCAGCGACCGGCGACGCCAGCAGCGGACCGCTCGCACCCTGCGGCGGGGTGCCGATGCTGTACTCCAACGCATGCGAGTCGATGGTTGCGCCGTTGACAGTCAGTGCCGGCGGGTCGGCGTGAAACTGCCGGAACTCGAACTCCGGGGTCTGCACATCGAAACCACGGCCTTTCAACGTGTTCACCACATAGTCGACGCTGGCGTCGTAGCCGGGAGTGCCGACAGCGCGGTTGCCGCCGTTGGCGTCGGCGATGTGCTGCAGCCGGGCCAGGTGGGCCAGCATCGCACCGGTGGTCACCTGCTCGCGCAGGCGGACCGCATAGTCGGCGGCGCCCGGCGCCGTGGCACGCTGCGCCGACTGCTGGGGGGCGCAGCCGGTCAGCGCGGCCAGCACTGTCAGCGCCGTCAGCAGCGCCGCAACCGTCGTCGATCCGCGTACCACCGAGCCCACGGTAGCGCCGTTGTCGGGCCCTACGGAGGCATCGTGCGGCCAACGGCTAACGGGCCTGCGACAGGTAGGCGGTGATGCCGGACACCACCGCGGCGGCGTAGCGCGCCCGGCCGTCTGAACTTTCCAGCACCGCGGCGTCATCCCGGTTCTTCATGTTGCCCATCTCGACGAGGATCGACGGGTACTGAGCGAGGTTGAGACCGGCGAGGTCGGCGCGCCCGTAGAGCCCGTCGGTGCCCCGGTATGTGGACGGCTGAAGCCCCGCGGCGACGAGCTGGTCGCGCATGGCCTGGGCCAGGCGCACCGCCGGGCCGGCCTGGGCTTGGTTGAGCGGCGGGTCGGAGTAGTTGACGTGAAAACCACGCCCGTCTGGCGGGCCGCCGTCGGCGTGGATGCTCACGACAGCGTCGGGATGCAACGCGTTGGCCATCGCGGCACGCTGGTCGACGCAGGGCCCCAGCGCGTTGTCGTTACCCCGGGACATTGCGGTGCGCACACCCGCCTCGCTCAGCGCCGCCCGGATCCGCAGCACCATGTCCCAGTTGAAGGTGTGCTCGGGATAGCCGTCGTCGGTCGTGGTTCCGGTGGTCTGGCATTCCTTCGTGCCGCCGCGGCCGTTGGTGACCTGACGGTTGATGGACGCGTCGTTGGCGCCGTTGTGACCGGGATCGAGGAATACGATCGTCCCCGCGATCGTGGACGACGCGATCGCCGGCGTCGACGTCAGCGGCGCTGCTAACGTCGGCAGACTCGCGGCGATCGGGGCCGCCGCAGCGATTCTGAGCATGTCCCGGCGGGAAATGGCACGGCAAGCTGCGCACGCGGTCGACTGCACGGGCAGACGTTAACCCGGGAAAGCCCCCGCCGCGACATTGACGCGCGCGGCGCTTTAATCACAAGTTGGCGACTTCGGCGGCGATGAGCCGGGCCACCGCGCCCATGCCCTCGGCGTTGGGGTGCAACGGTGCCGGGCGCCCCGGCAGCGGCAACCCGAATCTCGTCGTCCACGGATGCGACGACCAAGCATGATGCTCGCGGCTCGCTTCGCCGGCCTTGATGACCCCGCAGTCCGTCTCGGCGGCGGCCCCGGCGGTGAGTCGCTCGAGGGTCTCGGCGACGTGTCGGCCCAGGTCGGCGTCGCCCTGCGACATCGGCGGCGCCTGCTGCCCGGCCGGCGGCAACAGCGTCAGGTAATCGACGAACAGCACCCGCGCCCCCGGCGACCGTTGCCGCACCACTCGCCCGACCTTGCGCAACGAGTCGGCTGCCTCGGCCAGCGCCCGATCGCGCGCGTCCCGGTCAAGCAGCTCGCGTAGTCGACAGCCCAGCAGCGGCAACAGCCGGGTGGCGCACGGCACCGACGCCGCCATGAGCAGCGGTACGTACCCGACGTCGTTGCCACCGATCGTGATGGTGACCAACGACTCCGACCCGTCCAGCGCGCTGACCTGAGGCGGCGCACCATTCTGCCGGTCGGTGAGCAGATGGGCTGTCGTCGCTCCGGAATACGTCACGTCGACGAGGTCGAGCCTGAGTTTCTCCGCGAGGAGGTGGGCATAGTTGCGGGCGGACCGACCGGCCCGCCACGGGGCACCCGGGGCGCCCGGGCGGATCCCGGGGCCAGCCGCCATCGAGCTGCCGATCGCGACGTAGCGGCCCGTCATGTCCGGCGCGACGGGCTGGAAGCCTGGGCCCAGAACCGTTTCGGAATGCGGCCGGCATGCCGGGCCAGATGGCCGGCGGTCACCGCCGCCGCCATCGCGGCGGCCATCGCCGGCGGATCGGCGGCGCGGGTCACCGCGCTGGCCAGCAGCACCGCGTCGCAGCCCAGCTCCATCGCCAGCGCGGCATCGCTGGCGGTGCCGATGCCGGCGTCGAGCACCACCGGAACCCCGGCCTGCTCGACGATCATCTCGATGTTGTGCGGGTTGGCGATGCCGAGGCCGGTGCCGATCGGCGATCCGAGCGGCATGACCGCGGCGCAGCCGGTGTCCTCCAGCCGGCGGGCCAGCACCGGGTCGTCGGTGGTGTAGGGCAGCACCACGAACCCGTCGTCCACGAGCAACTCCGCGGCGCGGACCAATTCGACCGCATCCGGCAGCAGTGTGCGCTCGTCGGCGATCACCTCGAGCTTCACCCAGTCGGTCCGCAGCGCCTCACGCGCCAACTGTGCGGTGAGCACCGCCTCGGCGGCGCCGCGGCAGCCGGCGGTGTTGGGCAGCGGGGTGATGCCCAGCCGGTTGAGCAAGTCCAGCACGCCGGTACCGCCGGCCGCGTCGACGCGGCGCATCGCGACCGTGGTGAGCTCGGTGCCAGACGCGACCAGCGCCTCCGTCAACACCGCCAGGTTGGCGGCGCCCCCGGTGCCCAGGATCAGCCGCGAGGAGAAGCTGCGCCCGGCGATCGTCAGCTTGGACTCAGCCACCTTGCACCGCCGTCACCACCTCGAGCCGCGCGCCGTCAGAAAGCGTGGTGCCCCAGGCTGCGCGGGGTATGACCGCCCAGTCGAGTGCGACCGCGACGCCTTTGTCGGGGAAGCCGAGCCGGTCGAGCAGCGACGCCACCGTGGTGGCGTCGTCGACTTCGACGCGTTGGCCGTTGACGATCACGATCATCGGGACGGCACCTTCACATCCAGTTCAGCCATGATCCTGTCAGCCGTCCAGGGCGCCAGCAAAAACCCGTTGCGGCCGTGGCCGGCGGCCACCAACACCCTGTCGTCGAGCCGGCCGACCAGCGGCACGTTGTCGGGTGTCATCGGGCGAAGCCCGGCGGCCACTTCGGCAAATTCGTACTCGCCCAGTGCGGGCAGCACCGTGCAGGCGTCGTCGAGCAGTTCCCGCACCCCAGACACTGCGGGCGCGGTGTCGCGGCCGTGCTCGTACTGGGTTGCACCGACCACGACGCCGTCCCGGCGCGGCACGAGGTAGACCTGACGGCCATGCACCCGGGCACGAATCACCCGCTGGGGCACGGACGTACAGCCGGGCCGCCAACGAAGCCGCAGCACCTCGCCCTTGACCGGCCGGATCGGCAGACCGGGCCACAGCCTCGGCGCGTCGACACCGTTCGCGATGACGATCGCGTCCGCGTCGGCAGCTTCGGCCAGGTCGGCGACCGGCGGCGCCCAGCCGACCCCAAGGCGCTCGCAGTGGGCGGCGAGGGCCGCAAGCACCGCGCGGTTGTCGACGGCCAGCTCGGTGACCGCACGAAAACCGTGGCGGATGTTCTGGGCCAGCAGCGGTTCGATGTCGCGGGCACTGGAAGTCAGCGTGACCGGATGGCCCTGGGCGCCCAGCCACTCCCCGACCGTGCGAAGGTCCGCGGCGTCCGCCCGATCGACCGCGACAACCAGCGACTCGCGTGCGGTGACGACATCGGCGGGCAGGCCGGCAAGAAAGTCTCGGTGCCACAGGGCAAGCGACGCCAGCCCGATCCGCAGCAGCCGCTCCTCGCCCGGCCAGCCCTCGCTGTGCGGGGCCAGCATCCCGCCGGCCACCCATGACGCGCCGCGCCGGTCGGTGCGATGAACCGTCACGGCGTGGTCGGCGAGTGCCAGCCGCCGCGCGACGGCCAGGCCGATGACGCCGCCGCCGATCACGGCCACGCGCCGCGTACCCATGCTCGACATTCTTCGGTCCCTCCGCCGGCATGACCCGGATCAGGTGTGACGGTAAGGGCAGGTCGGTGTGCCCACTCTCAGCCCCGCTCCAGGGACTCCCGTGTCGGCCACCCACGCTAGTCGCTAGCGTCGCGGTGTGCACCCAACTCGCGACCGGCTGGCAACGGCGCGGCTGTACCTGTGCACCGATGCCCGCCGCGAGTCCGGTGGCCTGGCCGAATTCGCCGACGCCGCGCTCGGCGGCGGGGTCGACATCATCCAGCTGCGCGACAAGGGGTCGGTCGGCGAGCAGCGGTTCGGGCCCCTGGAGGCGCGCGGCGAACTGGCGGCGCTGGAGATGCTCGCCGACGCGGCCCGGCGGCACGGCGCGTTGCTGGCGGTCAACGACCGCGCGGACATCGCCCGGGCGGCCGGCGCCGACGTGCTGCACCTCGGGCAGGACGACCTGCCGTTGTCGGTCGCGCGCGACATCGTGGGGGCGTCGACGCTGATCGGCCGCTCCACCCACGACTCGGGGCAGGCCGCGGCGGCGTTGACCGAGCCGGTCGACTACTTCTGCGTCGGCCCGTGCTGGCCGACGCCGACCAAACCCGACCGGCCAGCCGCGGGACTGGATCTGGTGCGCGCGGCGGCGACGATGGGCGGCGACAAGCCGTGGTTTGCGATCGGCGGCATCGACGAGAAGCGGCTGCCACAGGTGCTGGCAGCGGGAGCCCGCCGCGTCGTGGTGGTGCGGGCGATCACCGAGGCCGACGATCCATGGGCCGCCGCGCACCGGCTCAGCGCAGCGCTTGCAGCAGCGCACTGAGGCGGTCAGACAGCGGCGACGGGTCGTCGCCGGGTGCGGCGGGTGTGCACCATACGAACTCGCCGGACCCCAGCTCGACGGTGCGCGGCAAACCGGGCTGTTCCGGCACGCTGGCCACCGTTGAGCGCAGCCGGTGCCAGCTGGCGGCGAACCCCGGATGCAGCGGCAGTTCGTGGACCTGTTCCTCGAGGACCCAGCGCAGCTCGGCGCTTTCCATGTTGGGCACCGTCTTCAGCGGATGCGGCGCATCGGCCACCACAGTGGTGTAGGTCCACCGGCTGCCGCTGGCCCGCGCGGTGACGACCGCGGCCCGCACCAGCACCTTCTCCACCGGAAGCCCAGCCTCTTCGTGGGCTTCGCGGACGGCGGCCTGCTCGGCGGTTTCGTGGCTGTCCCGGGCGCCGCCGGGCAGACCCCAGGTGCCGCCCTGATGGCTCCAGGGCGCGCGGTGTTGCAGCAGAACGGCGGGGGCGCCGCCCGGCAGCGGTGCACGCAACAGCAAACCGGCCGCGCCGTGGTGGCCCCAAAACCGGGCGCCGGTGTCGGAGAGGACCCAACCGTCACCGTCGCCTCGCACGTGTTCAGGATATGGCGGTTGGAACCAACCCGAGCGGTCCCAACTGCTCTTAGACTTCGCTTATAGATTGCGAAAGGGGCGACCGGTGACCGTTGAGCTGGCGCATCCGTCGACCGAGCCGCTGGCTTCCCGGTCGCCCGCGGAACCGGCTCACCCCCGCTGGTGGTTCATGTCCACCACGCCCGGGCGCATCCTGTTGAGCGGCATGGCGCTGATCGCGTTGGTGATAACGAGCGCGTTCGCCACGTCCACGACGATCGACCACCGACAGCAAGCGCTGACCACGGTGCTGAACCACACCGAGCCGCTGGCCTTCGCGGCCGGTCAGCTCTACACGACCCTGTCGGTGGCCGACGCCGCCGCGGCCACCGCGTTCATCGCGGGCGCGGAGCCCCGCGACGTGCGGCAACGCTACGAACAGGCGATCACCGACGCGGCGGTCGCGCTGACCCGGGCGTCGAGCGGGCTGACCGACCAACCGATGCAGCAACTGCTGGGTCGCATCAATGCCCGGCTGGCCGTCTACACCGGGCTGATCGAAACGGCGCGAACCAACAACCGCGCCGGCAACCCGGTCGGCTCGTCGTATCTGTGGGAGGCGTCGTCGATGATGCAGACGATGATCCTGCCGGACGCGCATCGGCTCTACGAGGAGACGTCGGGGCGAGTGGACGCCGAGACCACCGGGTCGACGCGCATCCCCGCGCCCGTGATCGGCGTCGTGCTGGCCACGTTGTTGTTCGGTGCGTTCTCCAATCGGTGGCTGGCGGGAAAAACACAGCGGCGCCTCAACATCGGTTTCGTCGCCGGCGGGCTGGCGGTGCTGATTATGGTGATATGGGTGGGCACGGTGCTCGCGATCTCCACCGCCGACAGCAGGGACGCCAAAGATACTGCGGCCGAGTCCCTCAAAACGGTCACCACCCTGGCGATCACCGCCCAGCAGGCCCGGGCCGACGAGACACTGTCGTTGATCCGGCGCGGAGACGAAGACGTCCGCAAGCAGTCCTACTACCAGCGGATCGACATGATGCACAAGCAGGTCACCGACTACCTGGCGCGCGGCGACGCGATCGACAAAACCGACCTCCAGCAAGCCGACGAGCTGCTGAACCGGTGGCGCCGGGCTGATGAGCGCATCAATTCCTACATCGCGGTGGGCAACTACCAGGCCGCGACGGGGGTGGCGCTGGGCACCGGCGAAGACGACGCCACCCCGGCATTCGACAAACTGGAAGAGGCGCTGGGCAACGGCATTCAAGAAAGCCGCGGCCAGCTGCGCAACGACATCCTCAACGCCCGCAGCGTGCTGTCGGGCGCCACGGTCGGCACGGTCGTCCTCAGTGTCGTGGCAGCGGTCGCGGTGACGGTGGGACTGTGGCCACGGATGAGCGAATACCGATGAAGCTAAAGGCGGTTGCGGGCATCGCCGCGGTGGTGGCGCTGTTAACAGGTTGCATGCACTCCCAGCTGACCGGCGCGCAGCCCCAATTGACCCTGGCGCCGCCCACCCCGGCGGGCATGCAGGAGCTGGCACCGCTGGCCGCGCCGCCACCCACCGAAAACGAGAACTGCGACCGCACCGCCAGCTTGCGGCCGTTCCCCGATCCGGCCCAAGCCGACGCCGCCGTCGCCAACATCCGCCAGCGCGGCCGCCTGCTCGTCGGGCTGGACATCGGCAGCAACCTGCTCAGCTTCCGCGACCCAATCACCGGCCAGATCACCGGGTTCGACGTCGACATCGCCGGTGAAGTGGCGCGTGACATCTTCGGCACCCCGTCGCAGGTGGAGTACCGGATCCTCTCGTCGGCCGACCGCATCACGGCGCTGCAGCGGAACGACGTCGACATCGTCGTCAAGTCCATGAGCATCACCTGCGAGCGGCGCAAGCAGGTGAACTTCTCCACCGTGTACCTGATGGCCAGCCAGCGGATCCTGGCGCCGCGCGATTCGGCGATCTCGACGCCGGCGGACCTGTCGGGCAAGCGGGTCTGCGCCGCCAACGGCACGACATCGATCAACCGGCTTCAGCGGATCACCCCGGCGCCGATCATCGTGTCGGTGGTGACCTGGGCCGATTGCCTCGTCGCGCTGCAGCAGTGGCAGGTCGATGCGGTCAGCACCGACGACACGATCCTGGCCGGGCTGGTGTCGCAGGATCCGTATCTGCACATCGTCGGCCCGGACATGAACGACGAGCCCTACGGCGTCGGGACCAACCTGCAGAACACCGGCTTGGTGCGCTTCGTGAACGGCACGCTCGAGCGGATTCGGCGGGACGGCACGTGGAACACGTTGTACCGCAAGTGGTTCTCGGTGCTGGGTCCAGCACCCGCCCCACCGACACCGAGGTATTCGGATTGATGGCCGAGTCGGGGTCAGAACCGGTCGACGTCGGAACCCAGCCGGCGGACTTCGGCATCGACTTCGGCGTCGACTCGTCGTCGACGCTGCGGCCGATGGCCACGCAGGCGATCTTCCGACCACAACTCGACGACGTCGACGCCGACACCGACACGACCGCCGGTGATGCCGAGGAACACACGACGGTGACCCGAAAGCTGTCCCCGACGCGGCGGCTGGGCGGCGGCCTGGTGGAGATCCCGCGGGTGCCGGAGATCGATCCGCTGGCTGCGTTGATGGCCAACCCGGTGGTCGCCGAATCAAACCGGTTCTGTTGGAACTGCGGCCGCCCGGTCGGCCGCTCGACGCCCGAGGGCAAGGCCCCGAGCGAGGGCTGGTGCCCATATTGCGGGAGCGCCTATTCGTTTCTGCCGCAACTGCGTGACGGCGACATGGTGGCCGGCCAGTATGAGATCAAGGGCTGCATCGCGCATGGCGGGCTGGGCTGGGTGTATCTGGCGGTCGACCACAATGTCAACGAACGACCGGTGGTGCTGAAGGGTTTGGTGCACGCCGGCGACGCCGAGGCGCAGTCGATCGCGATGGCCGAGCGGCGCTTCCTGGCCGAAGTGGCGCACCCGTCGATCGTGAAGATCTTCAACTTCGTCGAACACGAGGACAGCCACGGCAACCCGGTCGGCTACATCGTGATGGAGTATGTCGGCGGCCGTTCGCTCAAGCAGGCCAAGGGCGACAAGCTGCCGGTGGCCCAGGCCATCGCCTACATGCTGGAGATCCTTCCCGCACTCGGCTATCTGCATTCGATCGGCCTGGCCTACAACGATCTCAAGCCGGAGAACATCATGATCACCGAGGAGCAGCTCAAGCTGATCGACCTCGGCGCGGTGTCGGCGATCAACTCATACGGTTACCTGTACGGCACGCCGGGATACCAAGCCCCCGAAGTCGTCAAGACCGGCCCGACCGTCGCCACCGATATCTATACCGTCGGGCGCACGCTGGCTGCGCTCACGCTGGACCTGCGAACCCGCAAGGGCCGCTACGTCGAGGGGCTGCCGGAGGACGATCCGGTTCTGACCACCTACGACTCGTATGCGCGGCTGCTGCGGCGGGCCATCGACGCGGACCCGAAGCGCCGATTCAGCAGCGCCGAGGAGATGTCCGGGCAGCTGCTCGGTGTGCTGCGGGAGGTCGTCGCCCACGACAGCGGAACGCCGCGGCCCGGGCTTTCGACGATCTTCAGCCGGTCACGCGCGACGTTCGGGGTGGACCTGCTGGTCGCGCACACCGACGTCTACGTGGACGGGCGGGTGCACTCGGAGAAGTTGACCGCCAAAGAGATCGTGACCGCGCTGCCCGTGCCGCTGGTGGATCCAGCCGATATCGCTGCCCCGCTGCTGTCGGCGACAGTGCTCAGCCAGCCGGTGCAGACGCTCGATTCGCTGCGCGCGGCGCGGCACGGCACGCTGGACCCCGAAGGCATCGACATCACGCAATCGGTGGAGTTGCCGCTGATGGAGGTGCGGGCGCTGCTCGACCTCGGCGACGTCGCTAAGGCCACCCGCAAGCTCGACGAACTGGCCGAGCGGGTGGGTTGGCAGTGGCGGCTGGTCTGGTTCCGTGCGGTCGCCGAGCTGCTGACCGCCGACTATGAATCGGCGACGAAGCACTTCACCGAGGTGCTCGACACCTTCCCCGGCGAACTGGCGCCCAAGCTGGCGTTGGCCGCGACGGCGGAGCTGGCCGGCAATGCCGACCAGCTGAAGTTCTACAACACCGTTTGGAGCACCGACAACAACGTGATTTCGGCGGGTTTCGGTCTGGCCCGCGCCACGTCGGCCGAAGGCGACCGTGAGTGGGCGGTTCGCACACTCGACGCGGTGCCCGCCACGTCGCGACACTTCACCACCGCACGGCTGACCAGCGCGGTGGCGCTGTTGTCGGGCCGGTCGATGGAAGAGCTGACCGAAAAGCAGATCCGGAACGCCGCCCGGCGCGTGGAGACGCTGCCCGACACCGAGCCGCGGGTGCTGCAGATCCGGGCATTGGTGCTGGGCACCGCGCTGGACTGGATCGGCGAAAACACGGCCAACACCAACCACATCCTGGGCTTCCCGTTCACCACACATGGGTTGCAGCTGGGCGTGGAGGCGTCGCTGCGGGGACTGGCGCGGGTGGCGCCGACCCGCGCGCACCGGTACGCGCTGGTCGACATGGCCAACGCGGTGCGCCCCACCAGCACGTTCTGAGGCGGTTACTTCGGTGGGCCGGTGCGGCAGAGGGCGGCGCATGCGCGCGCGATAGCCAGCTCTTCGTTGGTCGGGATGACCAGCACGGTGGTCGGCGAGGTGTCCACCGAGATGCGCCGCGGACCGCTACCGGCGGTGGTGTTGAGCTGCTCGTCGAGCTCGATGCCCAAGCCGACCATGCCAGAGAGCGCGTCGCGGCGAACGGCGGCGACGTTTTCGCCGACTCCGGCGGTGAACGTCACCACATCCGTGGTGCCGAGCAATGCCAGATACGCCCCGATGTATTTGCGCAGCCGGTGGATGTAAACGTCGTAGGCCAGTTGGGCTGACGCGTCGCCAGATCGGATCTTCGCGTGCAGGCGCCGGAAGTCGATTTCCCCGGACAGACCGGAGACCCCGGAGCGGCGGTTGAGGATGTCCTCGATCTCCTCGAGACCCATCTTGGCGGTCCGCCACAGGTAGAACACGACGCCGGGATCGATGTCGCCCGACCGGGTGCCCATCACGAGACCCTCCATCGGCGTCAGCCCCATCGACGTGTCGAGCGGCCGGCCACCGACGATCGCCGACGCGGACGCGCCATTGCCAAGATGCAGCACGATCTGGCTCAGCGACTCCCACGGAGCATTGAGGAACTGCGCCGCCTGCTCGCTGACGTAACGGTGTGATGTCCCGTGAAACCCGTAGCGCCGGATCTGCCACGTGTCGGCGAGCTCGTGATCGATCGCGTATGTGGCCGCGGCTGCGGGCAAGTCGTGGAAGTATGCGGTGTCGAACACCGCGATGTGCGGCAGGTCCGGCAGCACCTTGCGGGCCACCCGGATACCCAGTATCCCCGGCGGGTTGTGCAGCGGCGCCAGCGGAGACAGCTGCTCGAGCCGCTCGATCACCTCGTCGGTCAGCACCGTCGGCTGATAAAATTGACTGCCGCCGTGCACAATCCGGTGCCCGACCGCGATCAGGCCCAGCTTGTCCAGCTGCTCGCCGACCTCGGCGAACATGTCGAACGCAGTGCGCAGCGCCGCCTCGTGCTCGGCTATGCGGCAGTCGCGTTGCAGCTGTCGGCCGCCGAGCCGCAGTTGCGCCGACGACGAGCCCTCGCCGATCCGCTCGATGACACCGGCCGCCAGCGATTCACCCGATTTGGGTTCCAGCAGGGCGTATTTCAGTGACGACGAGCCGGAATTGAGGACCAGCACCGTGTCGGTCACGACGTCTCCTGGGCTTGAATCGCGGTGATCGCCACCGTGTTGACGATGTCCTCCACCAGGGCACCGCGGGACAGGTCGTTGACCGGCTTGTTCAGTCCCTGTAGGACCGGACCGATCGCGATCGCCCCGGCGCTGCGCTGCACCGCTTTATAGGTGTTGTTCCCGGTGTTGAGGTCGGGGAAGATCAGCACCGTCGCCCGACCGGCAACGGGCGAGTCGGGCATCTTCGCGGCGGCCACCGTGGGGTCGACCGCGGCGTCGTATTGGATCGGTCCTTCGACGAGCAGGTTCGGCTCGCGCTTGCGGACGAGTTCGGTTGCCGCCCTGACCTTTTCCACATTGGCACCGGCGCCGGAGACCCCAGTGGAGTAGGACAGCATCGCGACGCGCGGGTCGATGCCGAACTGGTCAGCGGTACGTGCCGAGGATATCGCGATGTCGGCCAACTGCTCGGTGGTGGGGTCCGGCACAATCGCGCAGTCACCGTAGGCCAGGACCCGGTCGGCAAGGCACATGAAAAACACGCTGGACACCGTGGCCACGTCGGGTTTGGTCTTGATAATTTCGAAGGCCGGCCGCACCGTGTGCGCCGTGGTGTGAGCGGCGCCGGAAACCATGCCGTCGACGACGCCGTTGTGCACGAGCATCGTCCCGAAGTACGAGACGTCCTGGATGATCTCGCGAGCGCGCTCGGACGTCACGCCCTTGTGCTTGCGCATCTGCGCGTACTGGGCGGCGAACTTGTCGCACAGCTCGCTGGTCTCGGGGTTGCACAGCTCGGCGGCGGACATATCAACGCCGAGTTCGGCGGCGCGCGAACGGATTGTGGCCTCGTCACCAAGAATGACCAGGTCGGCCACCCGCCGCCGCAGCAGCCGCCCGGCAGCGCGCAAGATGCGGTCGTCGTTGCCTTCGGGCAACACGATGCGCTTGCGGTGCCGATGGGCCCGTTCCACCAGCTGGTAGGTGAACATCTGCGGTGTGAGCACCGTCGGGATCGGAATCGCCAGCTGGTCCAAGAGATCGCCAACGTCGACGTAGCGCTCCATCAGCGCGAGCGCGGTGTCGATCTTGCGTGGCGAGGTCGCCGTCACCCGGCCCCGCGCCGAGGCGACCGAGCCGGCCGCCTCGTAGGTTCCCAGCGTGGTCGAGACCATCGGCAGTCGCAGGCCAAGGCCGGCCACCAGCGCTGCGATCGAGGGGTGCAACGGCAGGCCGCCGTTGAGAATCACGCACGTCAGCGAAGGAAAGCCCGCGGCGGCATGCGCAGTGGCCACCGACAGCACGACATCGGAGCGGTCGCCGGGAGTGATCACCGCGGCGCCCTCCGTCAGGCGTTCCAGGACATGCTCGGCCGTCATCCCGGCGACCAGCACCGACATCACCTCGCGGCCCAGCATGGCCTCGTCGCCGCCGACCAACGTGCCGTTGACGGCAAGCGTCAAATCGGCCACGGTCGGCGCGACCAGCAGCGGCTCCTCGGGCAGCACATAGGTGTGTGACCGGAAGCGCCGCAACGCCTCCGCTACCGCGTCGAGCTCGCCGGGATCGCATCGGTTGGCCACCACGGCGGCGGTGTGGGCGTGCTGGGCGGACAGCTCGCCCAAACACAGCTCGACGACCTGGGCGACCTCGTCGGGCGTGCGTCCCTTGGCCCGCACCGACAACACCACGGGGGCGCCGAGGTTCACCGCGATGCGGGCATTGACGCTCAGCTCGGTGGGCGTCGCGACGTCGGTGTAATCGCTACCGACGATGACCACCGCGTCACACCGATCGGCCATCGCGTGATACCGATCGACGATGTCGCCGATCGCCGCGTCCGGGTCGTCGTGCAGCTGCTGGTAGCTCACGCCCACGCACGTCTCGTATGGCAATCCGGCGGTGGCTTGGGAAAGCAGCAACTCCAGGATGTAGTCACGGTCCTCGCTGAGCCGGGTGATGGGCCGGAACACGCCCACCTTGGCGACGGTCGCGGCCAGCCGGTGCACCACGCCCAGCGCGACGGTCGATTTGCCGGTATCGCCCTCCGGCGAAGTGATGTAGATGCTGGAAGCCTGCACGCAGGGCACGCCGATCAGCCGAGTCGGCGCAGCCGGGGCGCGAGATCCTTGTCAAAAAGTTCGAGGAACCGGCGCTGGTCGTGCCCGGGGGCATGAAAAACCAAGTGGTTCAGCCCGTATGTAACGTACTGCCCGACCTTCTCGGTGGCCTCGTCGGGATCGGAGGCAACGATCCAGCGCTTGGCGACCTGCTCGATCGGCAGCTCGTCGGCCGCCTGCTCCATCTCGATCGGATCGTCGATGCTGTGCTTCTGCTCGGCTGTCAGCGACAACGGCGCCCAAAACCGGGTGTTCTCCAGCGCCAGCTGCGGGTCGGGGTCATAGGAAATCTTGATCTCGATCATCTTGTCGATGCCCGCGGGATCTCGATCGGCGGCCGCCGCACCTTCGGTGACCGCGGGAATCAGCTTGTCCTTGTAGAGCTCCTCGCCCTTGCCCGATGTGCAGATGAAGCCGTCGCCAGCGCGCCCGGCGTACTTTGCCACAGCCGGGCCACCCGCGGCGACATAGACCGGGATGCCGCCCGGTGGAACGTCGTAGATCGAGGCGCCCCGGGTGTGGTAATACTCGCCGTCGAAGTCCACCCGGTCGCCGAGCCACAGTTCGCGCATCAGCCGCACCACTTCGCGCAGCCGAGCGAAGCGTTCCTTGAAGTCCGGCCACTCGCCGACGAACCCGGTCGCGATCTCGTTGAGCGCCTCTCCGGTGCCCACCCCGAGAACGATCCGATCCGGATACAGACAACCCATGGTGGCGAACGCCTGTGCGATCACGGCCGGGTTGTAGCGGAACGTCGGGGTCAGCACCGATGTACCCAGCACGATCCGCTTGGTGCGTTCGCCGACGGCCGTCATCCAGGCGAGCGAGAACGGGGCGTGCCCGCCCCTGTGCCGCCATGGCTGGAAGTGGTCGCTGACCCATGCGCTTTCCATGCCGTGGTGCTCGGCGGCGATCCCCAACTCGACGAGCTCCCGCGGACCGAACTGCTCCGCCGACGCCTTGTACCCCAGTTTCAATTCAGCCACGTGTTCGTTTGTACTCTTCCCCGCCAGCAGGTGTGCCCGCAGTGCTTACACTCGCGACCATGGCCCCGGCGCTGACAGCCGTCACCGACAGCGTGCACTTCGCGGAGACAGAACTGGTGAACTGGACCCTGGTCACCGACAGCGACGGCGTCATGCTGATCGACGCGGGTTTCCCGGGTAACCGCGACGACGTGCTCACCTCGATTCGGCAGCTGGGTTTCGGCATCGACGACGTGCGCGCGATCCTGTTGACTCACGCGCACATCGACCATCTCGGCTCGGCAATCTGGTTCGCGAAAACCCATGGCACGCCGGTGTATTGCCACGCGGACGAGGTGGGGCACGCCAAGCGGGAATACCTCGAGCAGGTGTCGTTGCCGGACATCGCCGCACACGTGTGGCAGCCGCGCTGGCTGAAATGGTCGCTGGCCATCACCCGCAAAGGTGGGATGGTACGGGACGGCATTCCCACCGCGAGGGCGTTGACGCCGGACGTGGCGGGCACACTGCCCGGCGCGCCGATGGCGATACCCAGCCACGGCCACACCAGCGGCCACTGCGCATTCGTGGTTGACGGTGTGCTGGTCAGCGGGGACGCGCTGGTGACGGGCCATCCGGTGTCGACCCGTCGCGGGCCGCAACTGCTGCCGGACCTGTTCAACCACGACCAGAGACGCTGTGTGCGCAGCCTGGCCGCGCTAGGCATGCTCGACACCGACGTTTTGCTACCCGGTCATGGACCGCTGTGGCGCGGACCCATCCGCGACGCCGCCGAGCAGGCGGTGCGGTGAACGCGCGACGGCCAGGCTGATCACAGCGCTTTCTCGAAGGGTCGCAGGTAGGTGATGCCGCGGGCGACGAGATTGGAGTCGTCGGCCCGGGAATATCCAGCCGACCCGTACAGGGCCTCGGCCTCGGGCTGGCGGTGACCGGTGGCCAGCCAAATCCGGCGATAGCCGTGCTCGATGGTCTCGGCTTCAAGCGCGGCAAGCAGCGCGGTGGCATAGCCGCGACGGCGATGGGCCGAATCCGTCCAGATGCGTTTGCGCTCGGCGGTGTATTCGTCGTCGTAACGGCGGAACCCGCCGCCGGTGACCGGTTGACCATCCTAGGCGTGGTGATCGTGCACGCTGCCGCCGTAGCGGTCGGCGTATTCGCGCGCCAGTTCGGCGAGCAGCCTTCCACCAGCAACTTGACAGCTGTAAAGTTTGGGCTCGTGGACAACATCGGCGGCCGGACCATCGCGATCACCGGGGCAGCGCGCGGCATCGGCCTGGCCACCGCCACGGCCCTGCTCAACCGCGGCGCCCGCGTCGTGATCGGTGACCGCGACGTCGACGCGCTGGAGTCGGCGGTGACCGGGCTGCAGCGGTTGGGACCGGTGTCGGGCCATCCGCTGGACGTCACGGACCGCGAGTCGTTCGCCGCGTTCCTGGAAAAGGCGCGCGCCGACGGCGGCGGACACATCGACGTGCTGATCAACAACGCGGGCGTGATGCCGATCGGCTCGTTCCTCGAACAGTCCGAGCAAGCCATCCGGTCGGCGGTCGAGGTGAACTTCTACGGCGTGCTCACCGGCTGCCAGCTGGTGTTGCCGGAAATGGTCAGGCGCCGCAGCGGGCACATCGTCAACGTCGCGTCGATGTCGGGTCTGATCCCCGTCCCGGGCCAAGTCGTCTACGTCGGCGCCAAGTTCGCGGTGGTGGGACTGTCCACCGCGCTGGCCGATGAGTTCGCCCCGCATGGAGTAGAGGTCACCGTGATCATGCCCCCGTTCACGAACACCGAGTTGATCGCCGGCGTCTCGGGTACCGGGGCCAACAAGCCGGTGCCGCCCGAAGACATCGCCGCCGCGATCGCCAAAGCGCTCGACAAGCCGAAGACCCACGTTTGTATTCCGGGGCCGTTGCGCTTCCTCGCCGCGCTCGCTTCGATGCTGGGTCCACGAGGCCGGCGCCTGCTCAACACGCGGCTGGGACTCGACCGCGTCTTCCTCGACTTCGACACCGGTGCCCGAAAGGCCTATGAGGACCGCGCCCGGCAAGCGACCGGCATCATCGAACACCGGCCGGACCGGCCCGCATAATCGCGGCCAAGTCGCCGCGTGACTTCGCACCGACCCGCTGGCAGGCGCGATACAGGTGGCCCTCCACCGTGCGCACCGAGGTGACCAGCCGGTCGGCGATCTCTTTGTTGGACAGGCCGGCCGCGACCAGTTCGGCGACCTCGCGCTGCCGGCCCGTCAACGGCGACGGTGCCACCGGGCTGCGCAGGGCCGGCGTGCAGAGCGCGCCGCACTCGTCGGCCAATTGCCGCGCCAGCGCCGCGGCATACAGGCCGCGCTTGCGGTGCTGCGCACCGGTGAACGCGATGGCCGCCTGCGCGGCGGCATCGGCGGCCGTGCACCGATCGCCAAGGGCCGCGTACTGACCGGAGGCCGTCAGCAACCCGTCACCGTCGTTGTCGCGCAGCGATTCAGCGTGTAGCGCAACGATACCGGCAAGCGGCAATGGCAGGGTGGCGGCCAATTCGGTGGCCCGGGCGGCGGCCGACGCGTCACCCCACTGGATCGCCGCCTGCAGGCAGGCCAGCTCGTGGGTCGGCTGGTTTCGCTCCCGGGCCAGCTCGCCCGCCTGCCGTACGACGTCGATGGCACGCGCCAGGGAGCCGGCCGAGGCCAGCGACCACCCGGTGGCGACCGACAGCGCGGTCTGCATGAACAGATAGTCGGGCGCCACCGCCCGGCCGGCCTCGGCGAGCAGGTCCTCAGCCGCTCTCCGGTTGCCCAACTTCGCATGCGCCTCGATCAGCGCGAAATAGCACGCCGGCCGCAAACCCGTTATCACGGTGTGGCTTTCCACTCCGGCCAGCGCTTCCTGCAGGACCGACACCGCACCGCGCAGATCACCGCGCACCAGGTTGGCCAGACCGCTGAGGAAGGCGAGATTCGCGTAGGCGAGGCCGGGCAGCTCCGCTGCGGTGCCGGCGAGCCGCTGGGCCAGTGCGACGCAGTCATCCAGGCGTCCGGTCAACCGGCACGCCCGCGCGTACACGCCGCCGAAAAAGAACCGGAAGTGCGACGTCTCGGCCGATTTCGCGGCGCGGGCGAGCGCAGCCTCGGCGACGACGGCCAGATCGTCGACACAGCCCAGCGCGCCCAGCCCCATCACCAAGGCGACGGACGCCATCATCGACGGGATGTCGGAGAGCGTCCCGGATGCCAGCGCGGCGCGGGCCTTGTCGACGGCGGTCTGGCAGCGGGCCGAAATCACGTCGACGCAGGCCTCGACGGCCTGGCGGGCCCATTTTTCGCCGTCGGACTCCGGACCACCGGCCAGCTCGTCGAGGATGTCGGACGCATCGGAGAGCCGGCCCAGCGTCCAGATCAGGTTCACGGCCCGGACGATGGACCAGAGATGCCGATCGCCCTGGCGCTCTCGGCAAATCGCGCTCAGGAACTTCTCCGCGTCATCGCCGCGGCCCATCAACACCATGTTCAGCGCCTGCACGGTCGCGGCGTCGCTATCGCCGCACTCGGCGGCCGCGCCGGCGAACCGGTCGGCCAGCTCAAGGTCGAGCATCGTCATCGCATAGCGCGCCGAATCCAGATACAGCCGAGGGTCCGGGTCAAGGTCGGAGTCGAGCCTAAGCAGCGCACGGCGCACGGTGGCGTGCATGTCACGGTCCGGCTGCTCGCCGAGTCGGCGCGCCAGCGTGCCGCGAATGCTGCACAGATACATCTCGCCCGAACCGGCGCGCCGGAGCTCGCCGAACATCGGGTGCGCGAGCCGGGCCATCAGCGTGGTCGCGGAGCGCTCCACGGCGACCAGGTGCATCCGCTCGGCAACCTCCACGTCGCGACGGCGTGCGATGTCGCACAACACATCGACGTCGAGCGGTTCGCACAGCGACAGCGCGTCCAGCACCAGGGCCAGTTCGGGGGTGAGCCGGCCCAGCTGCCGGCCGACCATGTCACTGATGCTCTGCGAGACCACGACGTCGCCGTCCCACATCCACACACCGGCCAGCTGACGGATCCGGCCGGCCGCCACCTGGTCCTGGAGCAGCTGCCGCAGAAACAGCGGATTGCCGCCGGTCAATCGCCAGAACCGGCGCGCGCTGCGCGCGTCGACCGATCCGCCGAGCATCGCTTCGATCAGGTCCCGGGTCGCCTGCGCGGACAGCGGGTCGAGATCCAGGCGGGTCAGCGTCCCGTCCTTCCACAGTGCGGTGATCGCGTCGGGCTCGGAGCCGCCGCTGCGCATCGTGACGACCAGCCTGGTGTGGGGCGACTGAGCCAACTGGTGCACCACGTGGGCGGACAGCCCGTCGAGCAGGTGTGCGTCGTCGATGCCGATGAGCATCCGGCCCCGGCGCGCCGGCGCGACAAAAGAATTGATGATCCTGCGCACGCTGGGCAGCGGGTCGGAGATCGGATCGCCCATCGACGAGGTGAACGCGCCGAGCGGCAGCGGGCGCGCCGACTCGGTGCCGACGATCCAGGTCGTGCGCCCACCCGCCGCCGCTGCCTGCGCCACGACTTCACGGGCGAGTCGCGTCTTACCGACCCCTGGGGCTCCGACGATCACCACGCCGGAGTGTGCTCCGGCGCCGCGCAGCGCCCGACGGATGACCTCGAGTTCGGTGTCCCTCCCGGTCAGCGCATCACCGCTGGTCACGCCGCGAGCATAACGCCGGCGAAAATAGCGGGGCACGAAATTAGCGAGTTTTCATTTCAGCGATCTAACAGCTGTTTTACAGACGATTTTCAGTCGCGGCGCAGGGCCTGGTCGAGGTCGGCGATCAGGTCGTCCGTGCCCTCCAGCCCGACCGAGATGCGCACCACCGCGTCACCAAGGCCGATCGCGGCCCGTCCCTGCGGCCCCATGGCGCGGTGCGTGGTGGTCGCCGGATGGGTGATCAGCGACTTGGCGTCGCCGAGGTTGTTGGAGATGTCGATCACCCGCAGCTTGTCGAGCACCTCGAACGCCCGCTGCTTGCCGCCGTCCTCGGTTGCGTCGAGCTGGAACGTGACCACGGTGCCGCCGCCGGTCATCTGCCGCTTGGCCAGGTCGTACTGCGGGTGCGACGCCAGGAACGGGTAGCGCACCCAGCGCACGGCCGGGTGCCGTTCGAGGAACTCGGCGATCCTGAGCGCCGACGCGGTGCTGTGCTCCACCCGGATCGCCAGTGTCTCAAGGCCTTTCAGTAAGAGCCAGGCGTTAAACGCGCTGATCGCCGGGCCGGTGTGGCGCATCAGCTTCTGCACCGGGCCGTCGATGTACTCCGGCTCGCCCAGGATCGCCCCGCCGAGCACCCTGCCCTGCCCGTCGAGATGCTTGGTGCCCGAGTACACCACGACGTCGACGCCCAGCGGGAAGCCCTGCTGCAGCAGCGGTGTGGCAAAAACGTTGTCCAGCACCACTTTTGCACCGGCGGCATGGGCCATTTCGGACACCGTGGCGATATCGACGAGCGACTGCATCGGGTTGGACGGCGTCTCGAAGAACACGGCCTGGGTCGGCTGCGACAGCTCGCGTTCCCACTGTGACAGGTCATCGCCGTCCACAAAGACCGTGTCTATGCCCCAGCGCGGCAGGATCTCGTTACAGACGACAAAGCAGGACCCGAAAAGGCTCCGGGCGGCAACCAACCGGTCCCCGGCCGCCAACAGGGCCCCCAACGAGGTGAACACCGCGGCCATGCCGGTCGCGGTCGCGAAGGCCGCCGGCGCACCTTCCATCAGCCGTAGCCGCTCCTCGAACATCGTGATCGTCGGGTTGCCGTACCGCGAATACACATACCGGTCGATGTCGCCGGCGAACGCCTTCTCGGCGTCGGCCGCGCTTTGGTAGACGTAACCCGACGTCAGGTACATCGCCTCGGCGGTTTCCTCGAAGCCGGACCGCAGCAGCCCGCCGCGCACGCCCAGGGTGGCCTGGCTGACACCGTCGGGCAGCGGCTCGGGTGTCTTGATGCTCACGACTGCTTCCAGGGCAGTCCGACCGCGCGCCAGCCGGAGCCGCCGCGGTGGCCCCGTTCGTCGAGATGCCCCTCGAAGCCGTCCAAAACGTTGTAGGCCGGCGCGATCCCGGCCGCGGTCGCGGCTTCGGCGGCACCGATGGAGCGGTTGCCGGAGCGACACAGAAACACCACCGGCCGATCCCCGGGAGCGACGCCGGCCTCGATCAGGTCGTCGACGAACCTGTCGTTAGCCCTGCCGTCCACCCCCGACCATTGCACGTACACCACATCGCGACCCAGGCTGGAGATGTCGGGCACACCCACGAACCGCCACTCGGCGTCGGTGCGGCAGTCGACGAGCACGGCGCCGGGGTGGTCGCTCAGCAGCGTCCATGCCTCCTCGGGCGTGATATCACCTGCGTAGCTCACGGCCGTGAGTTTTCCACACCGTCACCAGTACTTGCGAAGCGCCTCGGCCACCTGGCGCACCCGTTCACGGGCGGTGGTGACATCGGCGGCGGTGGCCAACGCGACACCGAGCCGCCGGCGCGGATAACTCTGCGGATAGCCGAACACCCGCACGTCGCTTTCCGGCACCGCCAGCGCGTCGGTGAGTGCCTGCGTCGCCCGCTCGGTGCGGCTTTCGTCGGGCCCGTGCGCCGAACCGGTCTGGGTGCCGGCGTACACCACCTCCGCGGCGCCGGGCGTGATCATGATCGTGTCCACCGGCAGCCCCAGGATCGCCCTGGCGTGCAGCTCGAACTCCGACAGCCGCTGCGATCGCAGCGTGACCAACCCGCTGTCGTAGGGCCGGGCGGTGACGTCGGCGAAGTACACCTCGTCGCCCTTGACGAGGAGCTCGACACCGTACACACCGCGACCGCCGAGCGCGTTGGCGACGCGCGCAGCTATCGACTTGGCCGCCGCCAGAGCGCCGGGCGTCATCGCCTGCGGCTGCCATGACTCGAGGATGTCGCCGTCGAGCTGGCGGTGCCCGATCGGCTCACAGAAGTGCACCCGGGAGGCCGCCGGGCCCGCGGTGCGCACCGCCAACAGGGTTACCTCGTGGTCGATGTCCACCATCGTCTCGACCATGACGCGGGCCTGCGCCACCCGGCCACCGGCCGAGACCGCACGGTCCCACGCCGGGACGATGTCGTCGGTACGCAGCAGCACCGACCCGCCGGCGCCGTGCGCGCCGACCACGGGCCGCACGACCAGCGGGAAGCCCGCGTGCCGGGCGATGGCGGTCAGTTCCTCGGCCGAACCGGCGAACCAGAACGGGGCGGTGGGCAGGCCGAGTTCGTCGGCCGCCAGCCGGCGCAAACCTTCGCGGTCGAGGCTGAGCCGGGAACTGCGGGCGGTCGGCACCACGTCGGTCAGCCCGCGCTCGGCGACCGCAGCGAGTGCGTCGTTGGCGATGACCGGGCCGGCCGCGGCGTCGGGCGCCTCGGCGACGACCAGGTCGGGTTGTTCGCGCTCGATAAGCGCGGTCAGCTCATCGGCGTCGGTCATGTTCACCACGCGCGACCGGTCGGCCACCGCGTGGGCCGGCGCGTCCGCGTTGCGGTCGACCGCGATCACCACGGCGCCCAGCCGCTGGAACGCGGTGACGAGCTCGCGGCTGAGCTCACCGGCACCCAGCAGCATCACAGTCAACGGCGTCTGTTCCGTCACGGACCCAGCCTGCCAGATCCGCGCTTGTCGGGTTCGGGCCAAAGCACGTCGACGTAGGTGCGCCGCCGGCCGCCAATACAGCGTGTCGGCACCGTCGGGCCTAGAGGTGGCCCGCGCGGAGGTGCTCGAACAGACCCGAGCGTGCCAGGATCAGGGCGCTGACCACCAGCACCCACACCGGGAAGGCCAGCGTCACCCACATGCTCAGGTCGCTGGCTATCAGGATCGCAAGCGCGGCAAGGTAACTCAGTGCCACCAGCCAGCGCGGCATCAAGCCGGTCCGTAGCCAGATCGTCGCCAGCGAAATCATGAACACCGATGCCATCCGGATGGCGTAGGTCTTGCAGGTCGACAGCACGACCATCTTGCCGAACTCGATCACCTCGAGGTGGGCGGCCGGGTCGGTGGACGCCGTGTTGATGGCCACCAGAGCGGCAGCCGCGGCCATGCCGACGAACATCATCGCCAGGAACAAGATGCCGCTGCCCACGAACACCGTTGCGAAGAAGCGATCCTCGTAGCGGCCGAACCCGTCGCGAACCACCCCGATGAACCACAGGAATGCGATCCCGGCGAACGGCATCAGCACCGTCGCGGTGGCGATGCCGTTGTGGTTGGTCTTCAGCCAGTCGCCGGTGTCCTTGATGCCCTCGGGCATTCTGGCGCGGACCAGGATGATCGACGCCCCGAACAACAGCGCGAACACCACGCCGGCCAGCGCGGCCGCGCGCGGCGTGCTGAGTGCGCGGAAGGTGGGTTCTGTCACGGCGTCATCGTCGCACTTCCGACGCGAAACTCGATCGGCTGCGCTGCGCGGCGTGTCGCCGCTTGGGCTCGAGCGTCGCGGTCAGGGCTGCCCGGGCAGCAGCTGCACCATCAGGCCGTTGGCTTCGGCGAGCACCGCACCACCGCCGTCGGTCAGATCACCGGAGACGAACACCTTTCGACCTTCGGCGGAATCGACGCGGCCGCGGATGGTCAACGGCGCGTTGATCGGCGTCACCTTCCGGTAGTCGACGTGGAGGAACGCGGTGCGGCTGATCGGCCGGCCCGCGGCGTGCACCACCATGCCGAAGACGTGGTCGAACAGCAATGGCAGCACGCCGCCGTGCACGGCGTGGTTGCCGCCGACGTGGTAGCGGCTGAAATGGCCCTTCATCGCGACACCGTCGGGCCGGAACTCGGTCAATACCCAGGGCGGCAACAGCAGGCTGCCCATGCCCGGCATCGTCGGCGCCCGGCCGGCCGGTGCGACGCCTTCGGGCGCCTCGTGGGGGTCGAGCAGGTCCACGAGATCCTCGACGCGCCGCGCCGCGTCGTCCCACCCGGCGTCGTTTGGGGCGGCCGACACCGCCAGGTCCTGCAGCCGCCGCATCGCGCTGACGAACCTGATGAAGCCGGGCGCCGGCTCGGCGACGTCGTAATCCGGGAAACCGCCATGTTTGCGGTAATCGGGGTCCAGCGCCTCGGGTGAGCTATCGGTCACTCGCCGGCCGCCAGCACGTCGCGTCGCACGATGCTCTGGTCGCGGCCGGGGCCCACACCGATGCATGACACGCGGGCTCCGGCCAGCTCTTCGAGCCTCACCACATAGTCGCGGGCCTTCGCCGGCAGGTCGTCGAACCGGCGGGCGCCGGAGATGTCTTCCCACCAGCCGGGCAGCTCTTCGTAGATCGGCTCGGCGTTCGCCAGGTCGCTCTGCGTCATCGGCATCTCGTCGGTGCGCCTACCGTCGACGCGGTAGGCCACGCACACCGGCACGGTCTGCAGGCTGGACAGCACGTCGAGCTTAGTCAGGAAGTAGTCGGTGATCCCGTTCACCCGGGTGGCGTAGCGGGCGACGACCGCGTCGAACCAGCCGCAGCGGCGCCGGCGCCCGGTGGTGACCCCGATCTCCCCGCCGGTCTTGGCCAGATACTCACCGTGGTCGTCGAAAAGCTCGGTCGGGAACGGGCCCGAGCCGACCCGGGTGGTGTAGGCCTTGAGGATGCCCAGCACGGTGCCGAACCGGGTGGGGCCGATGCCCGAGCCCACCGCGGCACCGCCGGCCGTCGGGTTGGAGCTGGTCACGTACGGGTAGGTGCCGTGGTCCACGTCGAGCAGCGTGCCCTGGGACCCCTCGAGCAGCACCGTCTCCCCCCGGTCCAGCGCCTGGTTGAGCAGCAGCCGGGTGTCGGCGATCCGGTGGTTGAAGCCGGCCGCCTGGGTGAGTAGCGTGTCGACCACCTGGCGGGCGTCCAGTGCCTTGCGGTTGTAGATCTTCACCAGCACCTGATTCTTGAATTCCAGTGCGGCCTCGACCTTTTGGGCCAACAGGGCAGGCTCGCGGACGTCGGAGACGCGGATTCCGATGCGGGCGATCTTGTCTTGGTAGCACGGCCCGATTCCGCGGCCAGTGGTGCCGATCTTCTTGGAGCCCAGGTAGCGCTCGGTGACCTTGTCGATCGCCACGTGATAGGGCATCAACAGGTGCGCGTCGGCGGAAATCAGCAGCCGCGACGTGTCGACAGCACGCTGTTGGAGGCCGTGGAGCTCGTCGAGCAGCACCCCCGGGTCGACGACGACGCCGTTGCCGATCACGTTGGTGACACCCGGGGTGAGGATGCCCGACGGGATCAGGTGCAAAGCAAAGTTCTCGCCGGTGGGCAGCACCACCGTGTGACCGGCGTTGTTGCCGCCCTGGTATCGCACCACCCACTGCACCCGGCCGCCGAGTAGGTCGGTGGCCTTGCCCTTGCCTTCGTCGCCCCATTGAGCGCCGATGAGGACTATTGCCGGCATGGCGTTTCTCCCGCTTATTGTGTGCAGCCGGTGACCTACCCTATCCGAGGTTTGCCGAGGAGTTTCGTTGACCGCTGAAGGTGTCGTTGTGCTGGTGTTCGGCGACCGCCGGGTTCCCGGTCCGCTGACGGGGCTCGCCGTCCAGCGTGTCGGCTGCGCTGCCGACATCGACCACGCCGCCCGACGGTGCGCGAGGCTGGTGGTGGTCGGGGACGACGGCGACCTGGCCGCGGTGCTGACCCGGTTGCTGCGCGACGAACGACTGGGCGTGGAAATCGGTTTCGTGTCGCGGCGGCGGTCGCCTGCCACCCGGGTGTATCGGCTGCGGACCGGTCGGCGCGCGGCGCGCCGGGCCCGGGTGGGCAGCGCGCGGCGAGTGCCGCTGATCCGCGACGACACCGGCGTGGCGATCGCCGGCTCGGCGACATGGCGCGGCGCCGGCGGGCCGTTGCACGGCGAGGCGGTGGTGGACGACACCGCGTTATTCGATGGCGACGTGGCGGGAGTGCGGGTACGGCCCCTCGGCGAGCAGCCCGGGCTGCGGGCCGCGGTGCTGACGCCGCGGGGCCGACCACGCCGGTGGGTCGCGGGCCGGGCCGCACAGCTCGGCAGCACCGGCGCGCTGGTGGAGCGCGATGGCGTCGTTGCGCCGCGGCGAGTGCCCAGGTCGACGTTCTATCGGCACGTCGAGGGGTGGTTGCTGGTCCGGTGACGGCGCGCGGCGCTGTAGTTTCGTGGGGTGAGCATCCGGCCGCTGCGCCAGTCTTCGGTGCGTCCCAGCCCGGTCTTCTTGGCCATCGTCGCGATCACCGCCATCGGCGGCGTGCTGGCGTGGCTGGCCGCCAACTCGGTTCGGCCGCTGGCCTACGTCGGCGTGTTCGTGCTCGTCGTCGGGGGCTGGCTGGTGTCGCTGTGCCTGCACGAGTTCGGGCACGCCTACCTGGCCTGGCGATACGGCGACCACGACGTCGCCGTACGCGGCTACCTGACGCTCAACCCGCTGAAATACTCCAACCCGCTGCTGTCGATCGGGTTGCCGCTGCTGTTCATCGCGCTGGGCGGGATCGGCCTGCCGGGCGGGGCGGTGTATGTACGCACATCGTGGATGACGCCGTGGCGGCGCACGATGGTCGCGCTGGCGGGCGCGTTGGCGAACGTGGTGCTGGCGGTGGTGCTGCTGGTGCTGGTGCACGCGCTCTACGACCCCGGCCACGCGGTGTTCTGGTCGGGCGTGACATTCCTGGGCTTTCTGCAGGTGACCGCGGTCGTGCTGAACCTACTGCCGATCCCCGGGCTGGACGGTTACGGCGCGCTGGAGCCGCACCTGAGCCCGGAGACCCAGCGCGCGGTCGAGCCCGCCAAGCAGTTCGGCTTTTTGCTGCTGCTCGTGGTGCTGATCGCCCCGCCGCTCAACCACTGGTTCTTCTCGATCGTCTACTGGTTCTTCAACCTGTCCGGGGTACCTTCGACCTTGGCGGCGATCGGCGGGCAGCTCACGCGGTTCTGGTCCGCCTGGCGCTGACCCGCTTGCCATATATGCGTCATCACGCATAGATTGCAGTTATGGGTGCCGGTCACGACCACGCGCGGGCGTCGCGGATGTGCGTCGCGGCGGTCGTGCTGGCCGGGTTCTTCGCCGTCGAGCTGACCACCGCGCTGCTGATCAATTCGATCGCGCTGCTGGCCGACGCCGGCCACATGCTGACTGACCTGGTGGCGTTGTTCATGGGCCTGGCCGCGGTCATCCTCGCGCGCCGTGGCAGCACCTCACCCGCGCGCACCTACGGCTGGCACCGGGCCGAGGTGTTCACCGCGGGCGGCAATGCCCTGCTGCTGCTCGGCGTGACCGCGTTCATCCTCTACGAGGCCTTCGAGCGGCTGCGCCACGCACCGGAAATCCCCGGCGTGCCGATGATCGCGGTGGCGCTGGCCGGACTGGTCGCGAACTCGGTGGCCGTGCTGCTGCTGCGGTCGCAGTCGCAGCAGAGCCTGGCCGTCAAGGGCGCCTACCTGGAGGTGGTCTCCGACACCGTGGGCAGCATCGGGGTGCTGATCGCCGGCGTGGTCACCGTGACAACTACCTGGCCGTACGCCGACGTCGTCGTGGCGGTGCTGGTGGCGCTGTGGGTGCTGCCCCGGGCGATCTCGTTGGCCCGCGCCGCGGCGCGGATCCTGTCGGAGTCATCGCCCAAGCACATCGACGTCGACGAGCTGCGGGAAGCGCTGTGGGCGGTCGAGGGCGTCACCAATGTCCACGACCTGCACGTGTGGACGCTGGTCCCGGGCAAGGATATGGCGACCGCACACCTGACCAGCCGCGCGGACTCCGCCCGGGTGCTCGACGACGCCCGCGCGGTGCTGGCCGCCCGCGGGTTGGACCACGCGACGGTGCAGGTCGAGCCGCCGGAGAAGGTCGGCGACTGCCAGGATCAGGCCGACTGGTAGCGACGCAGCCGCGGTGCGGGCGTCGATTGCGCCTAGATCAACCCGAGGTGTGCGCGGGCGGTGGGGTCGCAGTCGTCGAGCAGGTCCAGGCAGCGCTGGTATTCGTCGTTCTCGCCGATCGCGTCGGCGGCGCGCGCCAGGGCCGCCACGCACCGCAGAAAGCCCCGGTTGGGCTCGTGGTCATACGGCACCGGCCCGAAGCCCTTCCAGCCGTTGCGGCGCAGCGCGTCGAGCCCGCGGTGGTAGCCGGTGCGCGCGTACGCGTACGCCGTGATCGCTTTGTCGTCGGCCAACGCGTCCTCGGCCAGCTGGGCCCACGCCACCGACGCGGCGGGGTGTGCGGCGGCCACGATGGCCGGGTTCTCCTCGCCCCTGAGCTCGGCCTCGGCCGCGTCGTCGCCGGGCAGCAGAATCGGATCCGGTCCCAGCAGGTCGCCCGTTGGTGTCATGCGCCTATTGTGCCGTGGCCGTGCCCGGCGCCGATAAGTGGATAAGCTTCTGCCAGAGCTCATCTTGCGATCGCCGTCACGACCGGAGGACACCAGCACGCATGTCGAACCCATCGGGGCCCGACTATGACCATGACGCCGGCGGGGCGGCCGAGAAGGCGCCGGCCGAAGACCAGGTGACCCGGGACCAGACCCAGGCGCTGGGCGTTAGCGACAGCGAACCCACCGAGGCGCTGTCGAAGCCGTCACAGCCGCCCGGTGACCTCGCTGCCACCCAGCGGCGTTTCACCGCGCCGTCCAACTTCGACGCGGGCTCCACCGAGATCATCGACGCCACTGCCGAGCCGGCGACCGAGGTCTTCTCGGCGCCGACGGAACCCAATGCCGTCCAGGCGGGCACGACACGCGCCGCGACGCCGCAGTCAATCCCGGCGCGGCCTGGCGGCGGCGGCCCGACGATGCGCAAAAACCGCAGCTGGGGCTGGGTGCTGGCGCTGATCCTGGTGATCGCCGCGCTGGCGGCGGTGGCCATCATGGGCACGGTGTGGCTGACGCAGAAGGCAGCGCCGCCGGCGTCGCAGGAGGACATGGTCCGTCTCACCATCCAGAACTTCGACGTCGCCGTGCAAAAGGGTGACCTCGCCGCGTTGCGCGGCATCACCTGCGGCGCGACCCGCGACAACTACGTCAACTACGACGACAGGGCCTGGGAGGACACCCATGCCCGGGTCGCCGCGGCCAAGCAGTACCCCGTCGTCGCCAGCATCGACCAGGTCGTCATGAACGGCGACCACGCCGAGGCCAACGTCACCTCGTTCATGGCCTACGCGCCGCAGACCCGCTCGACCCGCAGCTTCGATCTGCAGTATCGCGGCGGGCAGTGGAAGATCTGCCAGGCGCCGGGTTAATCAGCCCGCGGTAACGGAGCGGCCCGCGCAGTGCAGGTCGTTACAGGCCTCGACCACTCGCCGGCTCATGGTGGCCTCGGCCTTCTTCAGGTAGCTGCGCGGGTCGTACGCCTTCTTGTCGCCGACCTCGCCGTCGATCTTCAGCACACCGTCGTAGTTGCTGAACATGTGCCCGGCGACGGGACGGGTGAACGCGTACTGGGTGTCGGTGTCGACGTTCATCTTGACGACGCCGTAGCGCAGCGCCTCCTCGATCTCCGACTTCGCAGAACCGGACCCGCCGTGGAACACGAAGTCGAACGGCTTGCTGCCATCGGGCAGCCCGAGCTGCTTGACGGCCACCTGCTGGCCCTCGGCCAGGATCTCGGGCCGCAGCTTGACGTTGCCCGGCTTGTAGACGCCGTGCACGTTGCCGAACGTCGCGGCCAGCAGATACTTGCCGTGCTCGCCGGCGCCGAGCGCGTCGATGGTCTTCCGGAAATCCTCCGGGGTGGTGTAGAGCTTCTCGTTCATCTCGCCCACGACGCCGTCTTCTTCACCGCCGACCACACCGATCTCGATCTCGAGGATGATCTTGGCGGCGGCCGCTGCCTTCAGCAGCTCGCGGGCGATCTCGAGATTCTCGTCGATCGGGACCGCCGAGCCGTCCCACATGTGGGATTGGAACAGCGGGTTTTTTCCGTCGGCGACCCGCTGCTGGGAAATTTTCAGCAGCGGCCGCACGTAGGAGTCCAGCTTGCCCTTCGGGCAGTGGTCGGTGTGCAGCGCGACGGTGACCGGGTACTTATCGGCAACGACGTGGGCGAACTCGGCCAACGCCAGCGCGCCGGTAACCATGTCCTTGACACCCAACCCCGAGCCGAATTCGGCGCCGCCGGTGGAGAACTGAATGATGCCGTCGCTGCCCGCATCGGCGAAGCCCTTCAACGCGGCGTTGATGGTCTCCGACGACGTGCAGTTGATGGCCGGGAACGCAAACGAGTGCTCCTTGGCGCGGCCCAGCATCTCGGCATAGACCTCGGGCGTGGCGATGGGCATGGACGTTCCTCTCGGCCGGTCACGATGTATTTGGCAGTATCTCAAACGGCGCCGTTTCCGGTACGGCCAGCTTGCGCCGGTATCTTGGGGCGTCATGACCACGACCACCATGGCGCTGAGCGTGATGGACCCGATGTACTGGATCGGCCCCGGCGGTGTGTTCGCGTCCGCGGTGCTGCCCGGCATCGTGATCATCGTCTTCATCGAGACGGGGCTGCTGTTTCCGATCCTGCCCGGAGACACGCTGCTGTTCACCGGCGGGATGCTGGCCGCCGGCGGCACCCTGAACATCTGGACGCTGGTGATCGCGGTGGCCCTGGCGGCTATCGCCGGCGATCAGACCGCCTACTTCATCGGCCGACGCATCGGGCCCGCATTGTTCAAGAAGGAAGATTCGCGCTTTTTCAAGCAGCACTACGTCACCGAGTCGCACGAGTTCTTCGAGAAGCACGGCCCGTTCACGATCATCCTGGCCCGGTTTGTTCCGGTGGTGCGGACGTTCACCCCGGTGATCGCCGGCGTGTCGAGGATGCGGTACCCGGTGTTTTTGGGGTTCGACATCGTCGGCGGGATCCTGTGGGGTGGCGGGGTGACGCTGCTCGGTTACTTCTTGGGCAACGTGCCGTTCGTCAAGGGCCACCTCGAGTTGATGATCCTGGCCATCGCACTGCTGTCGCTGCTGCCGGCGATCATCTCGGTGGGCCGGGCGTTCCTGGAGCGGCGGCGCGGCGCCGGTCCCGACCCCGAGCCACGAGCACTTCCGGAGCAATCCGGCTGACATTCAGCGGTACGTCGCGCGGGTCAGCGCGTCAAAGAGATCACGCAGACCGGTCAGCGAATGCGCCGGCAGGAACAGATCGCACAGCGGCAGCGCGGCGGCCATCGACCCGGCCAGCGGCCGGAAACCTTGCTGAGCGGCACGAGGATTCAGCCAGACGACAAGCTCGGCTCGCCGCCGCAGCCGGCTCAGCGCGCGCATCAGCACCTCGGGAGGGTCGCTGTCCCACCCGTCGGACGCGATGATCACGACCGCGCCGCGCAGCGCGTGCCCATGGGCAGGCCCCAGCAGCGCGCCGACGCAGCGGCCCAGGTGCGTGCCGCCGTAGCGATCGGTCACCTTGGTGTTGGCACGCGCCAACGCCACCTCCGGTGAGCGGTGCGACAGCGCCGGGGTCAGCCGCGTCAGCGAAGTCGAGAACGCGAACACTTCCGGACGGATCCCGGCCCGCCGCAACGCGGTCGCCCGCATCAGATGCAGATAGATCGTCGCGTACGGCTGCATCGAGCCGCTGACATCGCAGACCAGCACGACCCGGCGGGTGCGTCGGCGCAGGCGGGTGCGGGCCAGGCGCATCGACTCCCAGCCCGTCGCGCGAGACGCATTCATCGTCCGCCGCAGGTCGACCCGTTTGCCGTGCGGGTGCAGCTCGCGACGCATGCTGCGGCGGCGCGGCCAGCCGGCCAAGGCCTGCTCCAGCCACGCCCCCAGCAGGCGCAGATCTTCGGGGTCGAACCGCTCGAACGGCTCGTCGGCGCGGGCAACGATGCGGCTGGGCAGCAGGTCGGGCACCGCCGCACCGCTGTCGTGACCGTCGCGGGAAGCCGCGGCGGTCAGCGCGGGCCGGGTGGTCCACGGCACGCCGCCGCCGACGGCAACTTCGTGGTGTGCGCGCGCGGCCGAGGCCGCTGGTGGGAGGAGTTGCCGATGCGGGCGCGCGACGGGATCCACACCGAGCGCGGCGTCGGCAAACACCGCGGCGAACACCGCGTCGAACGCCGCCAAGTCGTCGACCCGGTTCACCAACGTCAGCCGGGCGGCCCAGTAGAGCCCAGCGCGCGAATGCGGCATTGCGCGCAGGGCTTGCACGAAACCCGCCGGCCCACTGGCAGACACCACCACACCGCCCGCACGCAGCCGCGCGACAAGCGCGACCGCCAACGCCGCCAGGTCGACGCCGCGCAGCAGCAGCGGAGCGGTCATCCGCGGCGTCGACGCCGCAGCACGAGCGCCACGAGCACGACGAGCCCGCCCAACCCGGCGAGGATGTACTTGTTCAGCTTTGCGCCACCGGCCAGCTTGATGAGATCGATGGGCGCCGGTTCCGCAGCGGCGGTGGCCGCGGCGCGATCGGGGGGGTCCGGCGCGGTGGGCTGGGCGGTGGGCTCGGCGGTGGGCTCGGTCGGCTCGGTGGGCTCGGTCGGCTCGGTGGAAGCGGCCAGTTTGGCCTCGAGGGACTGCACGAATTCGCCGAGCAGCTTCTCGGACACCTGCTGCAGCATGCCGCTGCCGAACTGGGCGAGCTTGCCGACGATCTTCAAGTCGGTGTCAACGGTGACACGGGTGCGGCCGCCGTCTGGATGCAGCTGGGTGGTGACGGTGGCGGCGGCGTTGCCCGATCCGCGCGCCTCGCGTCCCCTGCCGTTGATGACGGCGCGGTGGTGTTCTTGGTCACGCTCAACGAAATTGGCCTTCCCGCTGAACTCGCTCGTCACCGGGCCGACCTTGACCTTCACCTTGCCGAGAAAGTCGTCGCCGTCGCGGCCGGTCAGCTGCGCGCCTGGCATCAACGGAACGATCTGCTCGAGGTCGGACAGCACGTCCCAGGCTTCGTCGACCGGGACGCTGATGGTGAATTCGTTGGCGATCTTCATCGGTGCCCTCTCATCCCGCCAGACCGGCGCAGTAGTGCGTGAAAGCATCACGAATGGCGGTGCTGTCGTCGGGTGTCTTGGCCAGCGCACCGAGGCCAGCGACCGCGTCACCGGAGACGAGGTCGATGACCCCCAGCGACACCAGGGCCGCCACCCAGTCGATGGTCTCGGCCACCCCCGGTGGCTTGTCGAGGTCGAGCGCCCGTGCGACGCCCACGAATTGGGTGGCGCGCTCGATCAGCGCAGCCGTGGCGCCCGGGACGGTGCGCCGGACAATCGCGACCGCGCGGTCCGGTTCGGGGTAATCGATCCAGTGGTAGAGGCAGCGGCGACGCAACGCGTCGTGCAGGTCCCGGCTGCGGTTGGAGGTAAGCACCGCGATGGGCGGGCGGTCGGCGACGAACGTGCCCAGCTCGGGTACCGTGACCGCAGCCTCACCGAGGAACTCCAGGAGTAGGGCCTCGAATTCGTCGTCGGCACGGTCGATCTCGTCGATGAGCAGCACCGGTGGTGTTGGGCCGCGGTAGCGCACGCACTGCAGGATGGGCCGGTCGACCAGATACGTCCGGGTGTACAGGTCGGCTTCGTCGATGCTCGCGCCGCGGGCCTCGGCGAGGCGAATCGAGAGCAGCTGGCGCTGATAGTTCCAGTCGTAGAGCGCTTCGCCGGCGGTCAGACCCTCATAGCACTGCAGCCGGATCAACGGCGCATCGAGGACGGCGCCCAGCGTCTTGGCCGCGGTCGTCTTGCCCACCCCCGGTTCACCCTCCAACAGCAACGGCCGGCCGAGCGTAACCGCCAGGTAGAACGCCGAGGCGGTGCCGACGTCGAGAAGGTAGTCGTGGGCGTCGAAGCGGCGGATCACGTCGTCGACGTCGGCGAACGCGGCCGTCATCGCGGCACCGCGTCCCGGATGGCCGCCGCGCCGCCGCCGAGCGTGACGATGATCGTGCCGAGGCGGCGGGAAGCGCCGGCCCCCAGCACGACAGCGGCTGCCCGGACCGGGGTCATGCGCCGGCTTTCGCCGCGGGTCATGCGCCGGCTTTCGCCGCGGTGAACGACGCGCGGCACGCCGGCGAGCAGAACCAGTAGTCGGCGCCCTCCAGGTGGACGTGCTCGCTGGCCGGCCCGAGGGTCACGGTCATGCCGCACACCGGGTCGGTGGCCTCCGGCGCGGGGTCGGTGTCCGTCCATTCGGTATCGACCAGGCCACCGAGCCGGATCTCGGTGATGATTTCGGCGACAATCGACACCGCGATCTCGGCGGGTGTCCTGCCGCCGATCGGCAACCCGACCGGGGTGTAGACCCGACCCCGTTCGTCGTCGGTCAGCTCGAGGCCATCGAGGATCGCGGCGCCGCGCAACCTGCTGGCCACCAAGCCGATATATCCGATACCGGCATCCAAAGCGGCGCGGATCAGCTCGGCTTCGGGACCGCCGTGCGTCGCGATCACCACGGCGGTGACCGGCCCCGGCTCCCCGGAGCCGTCGCGGCGCACTTCGAACCCGAGCACAGCACACACCTCGGCCAGCTTCTCGGCGATCGGCGTGGCCCCGCAGATCCGAATCAACGGCGCCGGAACCTGCGGCGCAAGAAAGATCTCCAACGCTCCTCCGGACAGACACGGGTTTACGACGACCGCCGCGCCGGGTGCGTCGGGGAAATGCACCTCTCCGTCGGGCAGCACTCGGAGCAGCACGCTCTGGCCGGTCTGCAGCGCGCCCAGCGCGGCCTTGCGGACCGTATTCTGGGCGCACTGTCCGCCGACGAAACCCTCGATGGTCCCGTCCGCCGACAGGATCGCCTCGTCGCCCGGGCGCGCAGAAGTGGGCTGCTGGGCACGCACGACCGTCGCGTGCACGAACGGCGTGCGGTCCCGCAGCAACTGCTCGGCACGTTCGCTGATCGTCATCCGCCCTCCCTAAATCGGGGGCGTGGGCCGCCCCTGCATCGCCTCCCACACCCGCGAGGGCGTCAACGGCATGTCGGCGTGCCGAACTCCGTACGGCGCCAACGCGTCCACGACCGCATTCACCACGGCCGCCGGCGAGCCGACGGTGGCCGACTCCCCGATGCCCTTCGCACCGATAGGATGGTGCGGCGACGGGGTCACGGTGTGGCCGGTCTCCAGGTATGGCACCTCCAGCGCGGTGGGGATCAGATAGTCCATCAGCGAGCCGCCCAGGCAGTTGCCCTCCTCGTCGAAGGCGATGATCTCCATCAGCGCCATGCCGATGCCGTCGGCGATGCCGCCGTGGACCTGGCCTTCGATGATCATCGGGTTGATGCGGGTCCCGCAGTCGTCGACGGCGAGGAACCGGCGAACCGTCACCACCGCGGTGCCGGGGTCGACGTCGACCACGCAGAAGTACGCCCCGTAGGGATACGTGAGGTTCTCCGGGTTGTAGCAGACCTGCGCGTCGAGCCCACCCTCGATGCCCCCCGGTAGATCACCCGCGCCGTGGGCGCGCATCGCGATGTCCTGAATGGTCACCGACGCCGACGGATCGCCCTTGACGTGGAAGGAGCCCTTCTCCCATTCCAGGTCGGCGATCGAGGCCTCCAGCATGCCCGACGCGATGATCCTGGCCTTGTCCCGGACCTTGCGCGCGACGAGCGCAGCGGCCGCGCCGGACACCGGCGTGGACCGGCTGCCGTAGGTGCCCAGCCCGAACGGCGTCTGGTCGGTGTCGCCGTGCACCACGTCGATGTCGTCGGGCGGGATGCCCAGTTCCTCGGCGACGATCTGTGCGAACGTCGTCTCATGGCCCTGACCCTGGGTCTGAACCGACAGCCGCACAACGGCTTTGCCGGTCGGATGCACCCGCAGCTCGCAGGCGTCGGCCATGCCGAGCCCCAGGATGTCCATGTCCTTGCGGGGTCCGGCGCCGACCGCCTCGGTGAAGAATGACATCCCGATGCCCATCAGCTCCCCGCGTTCGCGCCGCTCCTTTTGCTCGGCGCGCAGCGCCTGGTAACCGATCATCTCCATGGCCTTGCGCATGGTGGTTTCGTAGTCGCCGGAGTCGTAGACCCAGCCGGTCTTCGTCCGGTACGGAAACTGCTCGGGGCGCAGGAGGTTTCGGAGGCGCACCTCGGCGGGGTCCATCTTCAGCTCGTAGGCCAGGCAGTCCACCAGGCGTTCGACGAAGTACACCGCCTCGGTGATCCGGAACGAGCAGGCGTAGGCGACGCCGCCCGGGGCCTTGTTGGTGTAGACCGCCGTCATGCGGCAGTACGCCGCCTCCAGGTCGTAGCTGCCGGTGAACACGCCGAAGAAGCCGGCCGGGTATTTCATCGGCGCTGCCTGGCCGTTGAACGCGCCGTGGTCGGCAAGCACGTTGGACCGGATCGCGAGGATCTTGCCGTCGTTGGTGGCCGCGATCTCCCCGATCATGATGTAGTCGCGGGCGAAGCTGGTGCTGGTCAGGTTCTCGCTGCGGTCTTCCATCCACTTCACCGGCCTGCCGAGCAGCAGTGAACCGACGATCGCGCAGACATAACCGGGATAGATCGGCACCTTGTTGCCGAAGCCGCCGCCGATGTCGGGTGAGATCACCCGGATCTTGTGCTCGGGCAGCCCGGCCACCAACGCGTAGAGCGTGCGGTGTGCGTGCGGCGCCTGGGAGGTGGTCCACAACGTCAGCTTGCCGCTGACCGGGTCCAGGTCAGCCACCGCGCCGCAGGTTTCCATCGGCGCGGGATGCACGCGCGGGTAGACGATTTCCTGCTTGACGACGACGTCGGCCTTGGCCAGGGCGGCTTCGGTGGCGGCCGCGTCGCCGGTCTCCCAGTCGAAGATGTGGTTGTCGGTCTTGCCCTCCAGGTCGCTGCGGATCACCGGCGCGTCCTGGTCGAGCGCATGCCGGGCGTCGATCACCGGGTCGAGCGGGTCGTACTCCACGTCGATCAGCTCGAGCGCGTCGCGGGCGGCGTAGTGGTCCTCGGCGACCACGAACGCCACCTCCTGCCCCTGGAAGCGGACCTTGTCGGTGGCCAGCACCGCTTGGACGTCGTTGGACAGCGTCGGCATCCAGGCCAGGCCCTTCGCCGCCAGATCCGCTCCGGTGACGACCGCCTTGACCTTGGGATGGGCCTGCGCCGCGGTGGTGTCGATGTTCACGATGCGGGCGTGAGCGAACGGCGACCGCAGGATCGCCAGGTGCAGCATTCCAGGCAGCGCCACGTCGTCGACATACTTGCCGCGACCCCGAATGAAGCGGGGATCCTCCTTGCGCAACATCCGGCCGTGACCACACGGCTTCTGGTCGTTGTCGACGGTGTCGTCGGGGCGTGTCACCGGTTCTTGCAGGCTGGTCATGCGTTGCTCCCGGCTTCGATCAGCGGAGCGGCGGCCTCGCCGCCGTGGGTGGTGTCGGTCTGGGTCTGTGGCGCGAATTCGGTTTCGGTGGGCCCGGATTCAACGGCCCGTCCACGGCTGTTTTTGGCCGCCCACTGGATGGAGCGCACGATGGTGGTGTAACCGGTGCAGCGGCAGATCTGTCCGGAGATGGCCTTGCGGATCGTTTCTTCGTCCGGATCCGGAATCCGGTCGAGCAGGGCCCGGGCGGTGATCAACATGCCCGGTGTGCAGAAGCCGCACTGCAGCCCGTGGCAACGCATGAAGCCTTCCTGCACCGGATCGAGCTTGCCGTCGACCTCGAGGCCCTCGACCGTGCCGATGCGGTGGCCGCCGGCCATGGCGGCCAGCATCGTGCAGGACTTGACCGGCTCGCCGTCAAAGGACACCACGCAGGTTCCGCAGTTGCTGGTGTCACAGCCCCAGTGCGTGCCGGTCAGGCGCAGATGATCCCTCAGGAAGTGCACCAGCAGCGTTCGGGGTTCGACCTCGGCGGTCACCGATTCGCCGTTGACGGTCATGTTCACCTGCATCGGGTCTACCCTCCTTCGCGCGCGCGGGCGGCCGCCCTGCGCAGCGTCCGCTTGGTCAACTCGTCGGCGAGGTGGCGCTTATAGGCGGCGCTGCCGCGCATGTCGCTCACCGGCTCACATGCGGTGGCAGCGCGACGGCCGGCCTCGGCGAACGCCTCCTCGGTGGCCGGCCGGCCGACCAGTGCGTCGGAAACCGCGGCCAGTCCCGCGGCGTCGGCGTTGACCGCGGTCAACCCGACGCGAGCGGCGGTGATCGTGTCCCCGTCGAGCGTCACGGCGGCGCCGGCCGCGGTGACGGCCCAGTCCCCGATCCGGCGTTCGACTTTCGCGTAGGCGCTGGAGCTGCCCGGCCACACGGGAATCCGAATTTCCACCAGCATCTCGTTGTGCGCCAGCGACGTTTCGTATGGGGCGGCCAGGAAGTCGTCGATCGGCACTTCCCGAGGGCCGGACGGACCACGGGCCAGGCACACCGCGCCCAGCACGGCGCACACCGTGGTCAGGTCTTCGGCGGGATCGGCCTGGCACAGCGAGCCGCCCACGGTGCCGCGGTTGCGCACCACCGGGTCGGCGATCAGCTTCTCCGCGTCGCGAAAGATCGGGCACACCGCGGCCAGGTTGTCGGACTCGAGCACTTCGCGGTGGCGGGTCATCGCGCCGATCCGCACTCCGACACGGCCCGCTGTCGCGTCGACCACGATGTAGCCGAGCTCCGGCGCGAGGTCGTTGACGTCGATCAGGTACTCGGGGTTGGCGATGCGCAATTTCATCATCGGCAGCAGGCTGTGCCCGCCGGCCACGATGAACGCCCCCTCCCCCAGCCTGTCGAGCAATCCGATCGCGTGGTCCACGCTCGTCGCACGTTCGTATTCGAAGGGCCCGGGTACCTGCATTGGCCGACCTCACTCCCGGCGAAGGTAAAGCCCAGTTTCGGCTCGGCGGACGCGCCGGTCAACCGCGAGTTAAGCGATCGCTGAATTCGCTCGTCCAGTCCTGGCCGGCACTCGCGTGACAAAGTCGCGGCCGCGTGAGGGAGTGGCGCGACTCCGGCACGGAGCAGCGCCGAACACCCTTGGATCCCGGCCATCGTGATGTCCGAGCTGGCTTAGGCTCACTGCTGTGACACCGGCTCAGCTGCGGGCCTATTCGGCGGTGGTGCGGCTCGGCTCCGTGCGGGCGGCTGCGGAGGAGCTCGGGGTGTCCGATGCGGGAGTGTCGATGCACGTGGCGCAGCTGCGCAAGGAACTCGACGATCAGTTGTTCAGCAGGACCGGCTCCGGGCTGGCGTTCACACCGGGCGGACTCCGGCTGGCCAGCCGGGCGATCGAGATCCTGGGCTTGCAGCAGCAGACCGCGATCGAGGTGACCGAGGCCGCCCACGGCCGCCGGCTGCTGCGCATCGCCGCGTCGAGCGGATTCGCCGAGCATGCGGCCCCCGGGTTGATCGAACTGTTCTCCTCGCGCGCCAACGACTTGTCCGTCGAGTTGAGCGTGCAGCCGACGAGCCAGTTGAACAACCTGATCACCTCCCGCGCGGTTGACATCGCGCTCGGGCCTGCCGAGCCCGGCGACGCGGGGATCGTCGTGCGGCCATTCCTGAAATACCAGGTGATCGCGGTCGTGGCGCCGGACAGTCCACTGGCCGGTGTGGCGTCCACGCCCGCGCAGCTGCGCGAGCAGTACTGGATGCTGGGTCCATCGGCCGGCAGCGTGGACGGTGAGATCGCCGGGATGTTGCGGGGGCTGGCGATTCCCGAAGCGCACCAACGGATCTTCCAGAGTGACGCCGCCGCGCTCGAGGAGGTGCGGCGAGTCGGGGGCGTCACGCTGGCTATCGGCTTCTCGGTCGCCAAGGACCTGGCGGCCGGGCGGCTGGTGCAGGTGAAGGGCGCGGGCCTTCAGACGTGCGGCGAATGGTGCGCTTCGACGCTGCCGCCGGCCGCGCGCCAACCCGCGGTCTCGGAGCTGGTGCGGTTCATCACGACCCCGCGGTGTACGCAGGCGATGATCCGCGGCACCGGCGTGGGGGTGACCCGGTTCCGGCCCAAGGTGCACGTCACCTTGTGGAGCTGATGTCACGGCTGGCTTCCAGCGCGCGGATAAGGGTGACCGCGTCGAACGGACCCTTGTGGCGCTTGCCGCCGACGAAGAAGGTGGGCGTCGAATTGAGGTCCATCACCTCGGCGTCCTGGGCGTCGTCCTCGACGCGGAGGCGCACCTTCGACGCGCGCACGTCGTCGTTGAACTGTTCGAGGTCAAGCCCGATGTCGTTGGCGTAGCGGTAGATATCCTCCCAGCCCAAGTTGTCCTGATTGGCGAACATCAGCTGGCCGAGATCGAAGAACCGGCCCTGCAGCCCGGCGGCCTCGGCGGCGCGCGCGGCATCCATCGCGTGCGGGTGCACCCGTTCCAGCGGCAGGTGGCGCCAGACGTAGCGCAGATCGTCGCCGAAATGCGCGCGCACCTCGTCGATGGATCCGGTTGCGCGGCTGCAGAACGGGCATTCAAAGTCACCGTATTCCACCAGGGTGAGCGGCGCGTCGGGCTTGCCGCGGATGCGGTCGCGCGCCGGGTCGACGGGCCGCACCAGAAACGCGCCGACCGGCTTGGGTGGGCTGAGCCAGTCGGTGATCCGGAAGATCGCCCAACCGAGCACAAACGCGACGCCGGACGCAACCAGCACGCCAACCCGTGCCTGGTCTTGTCGGCCGGGATCGGCGATCGCCAGGTCAACGATGAAAAGCGCGATGGTGAAACCAATTCCGCAGAGCGCCGCGCCGCCGGCGACCCGTCGCAACGTCAGCCCCGGTGAGAGCCGTCCGAGGCCGCAGTAGTGGACCACCGCGGTGGCCCCGGTGATGCCGACGAATTTGCCGACCACCAAGCCGACCACGATGCCGATCGTCAACGGCGAGTGCAGCGCGGAGAGCACCGTTGCGCGATCCAGCCGCACGCCGGCGTTGGCCAGCGCGAACACCGGTAACACGACGAAAGAAACATACGGCGCGAACGCGGTCTGCAGACGCTCGTTGATGGAGAGCGCGTCGCGCAGGCTGCGGGCCGCGGCGCGGGCGTAATCCGAATTCGGGGACTGCCGAAAAGCCCGGATCAGATCCACCACCTGCTCGACCCGCTGCCGCTCGGGGGTGAACGCCGGGATCGCCAACGCCACGGCGACCCCGGCCAGGGTCGGGTGCGCGCCGCCGAACAGCAGCGCCAGCCACAGGCAGAACGCCAGCACCGCGTAAGCGGGTCCGCGGCCCGCGGGAAGGTAGCGGACCAGCGCAAGCAGCACGATCAGCGCCAGCGCGACGAGCAGTGCGACGATCCGCAGCTGTTTGGCATAAAACAGCGCGATAACCAGCAGGGCGCCGACGTCGTCGACAATGGCCAGCGTCATCAGGAAGGTGCGCAACCGCAACGGGTACTTCGGCGCGATCACCGCCAGCGCCCCCAGCAGGAACGCCGTGTCGGTGGAGATCACCACGCCCCACGCGCGGGCGTTGTCGCCGGTGTGGTTGAGGGCCAGGAAAATCACGGCCGGCAGGGCCAGGCCGGCCGCGGCGGCGGCGACCGGCACCACGGCTCGGGCCCGGTCGGTGAGCTCACCGATCATGAACTGGGCCTTGACCTCCAGCCCCACGGTGAAAAAGAAGAACGCCATCACCGCGTCATTGACGACCTGACGGACCGTCATCTGGGCGTGGGCGGCGCCGAAGGTCAGCCCGACGGGTGTGGTCCAGAATGTCGAATAGGTGTGCGCCCATAACGAATTGGCCCAGATGACCGCGACGAGCCCGAACGCCAGAAGCATCGCGGCGGCGGTCTTCTCCCGGCCGGTGGCCGCGAGGCGATCGCGGCCGAACCGGGACGGGCGCAGGCGGATGGTCATCATGCCGTTAGAACGTGTGCGGCCTCCATCAGCATCCAGCCTGACAGCTGCACCGACAAATCGCGCTCGGGAACCGCCGACCCGGACACTGCGCCCGCGACGAACTGGCCAACCGCGCCGCCGGCGGTGGGCACCTGGGCGGCCTTGGCCCAGTCCGGGCCGAACAGCGGCAGTCCGTCGACAGTTTGGCGGAGGTCCCACGCCGACTGCGCGGACGTGAGTACCAGCTCCCGCGCGGTCTGGCGGGCCGTCTTGTCATCGGGCGTGTCGCCGGGGAGTGTGGTGACGACCAGTGCCAGATAGCGGGCGGTGATGCCGCCGAACAGGCCGCCGTCGCCGCCGCCGGTGCCCTTGAGCACACCGCCCGGCGCCATGTGGTCGCGGACGGCCGCGACCAGGCGGTGTACGCGCGGCGCGTGGCGTTCGTCGTGGGTGCGCGCGGCCAGCTCGGTCTCCAGCCCGAGCACGACCCCCTGGCAGTAGGTGTACTGCGCCCGCACCATCGAGCCGTCCTTGATGCCGTCGAACACCAGGTGCGTCTGGGGGTCGATCAGCGTCTGGTCGATCCAGTCGGCCATCAGCTGTGCCTGGCGCAGTTCTGCGTTCCGGGCCAGGAAGATTCCGGCGGGGCCGTTGGCGGGGGCGTTGAAAAACCGATCCTGCTTGCGCCACGGGATGCCGCCGCCGTGCTCGGGCATCCATGCGCTGGTGAACTGTTTGGTCAACTTACGCAGCGCGCCGGTGCGCCCGACGCCGGCCAGCCTGCCGGAGCGCTCGATGGCCAGGGACAACCACGCCATGTCGTCGTAGTAGTCGTTGATCCAGCGGCCGGTGTTGCGCAAGTGGTGTCCGTGCAGGTGGTGTTTGATTCGCCTGCGCCGATCGGGCCGCGGGTCGCGCACCTGCGCGTCGACGAGGCAGTCCAGCAGGTGCGCCTGCCACCAGTAGTTCCAGCTGCCGAACATGCGTTCATTGCGGGTCGACGGCCAGCCGCAGACGGCGAGCTGAGTGGCAGGCAAATACCACAACGGTGCGAAATGCCTTGCCGTGATGGCCGCTTCCGCGCTGGCGGCCCGATTCGCCCACTGCTGTTCCATGCCTGGAATCCTGCCCTACCAGGCGCGGGACAGATCGGCATGTTGACGGATCCAGGCGTGCATCGCGATGCCGGCCGCCACCGCGGCGTTGACGCTGCGGGTGGAGCCGAACTGCGCGATCGACACGGTGACCGCCGCACCCGCGCGAGTTTCGGGCGTGATCCCGGGCCCCTCCTGGCCGAAGACCATCAGACAGTCACGCGGCAACGTGTTCTCCTCAAGCCGCACACTGCCCGGCACGTTATCGACGGCAACGACCGTCAGGGCGTTTCGGCCGGCGAACTCCAGCAGTTGTCGGGTTGTGTCGTGGTGGGACAGCCGCTGGTAACGGTCGGTGACCATCGCGCCGCGCCGGTTCCATCGTCGCCTGCCGACAATGTGGACGGTGTGCACCGCGAAGGCGTTGGCGGTGCGCACCACGGCGCCGATGTTGGCGTCGCTACCGAAGTTTTCGATCGCGACGTGAAGCGGATGCCTGCGGGTGTCGATGTCGGCGATGATCGCGTCGCGGGTCCAATAGCGATAGGCGTCGACGACGTTGCGGCTGTCACCGTCCCGGAGAAGGTGCGGGTCGTAGCGGGCGTCCGCGGGCAGCGGCCCCGGCCACGGCCCGACGCCGGGCGTGTTTATCTGCCACTCGGTCGGACCGGGCTCACTCACGGCTCACCCATACCGCGGCGTGGGTGCCGACCACCGACAGTGTCGCGTACAACACGGCTTGATTGATCTCGCCCTGGGTGCACAGCGAGGCGTTGACTCGAACCGCGTCCAGTTGGGCATAGGGCAGGATCAGTACCGACGACCCGTAGGCACTGCACTCCGCGGCGAGGCCGGGCGGCGGCAGGGTCGGCGACACAACCAGCATCATCGGGCCGCCGCGCTTGGCGGAGTCGTCGCGGTACTGCGCGGCGAGCGCGGTGACGTCGACACCGAGCAGCATGTAGCCATTACCGGTGAAGGCCGTGGGATCGTTCAGCGACTGCTGCGTCAGCTGTTGGCCGTCGGCGCGGAACGCGTCGACGCTGCTGGTGGCGAGCGTCAGGCCGGTGTCGCTGGCCTTGGGCGGCGGCAGCCCGACGGGAAACGCGGCAGGGTAGGCGGCGGCCGTATCGGGGATGCGGTCACGCGGCGAGTAGACGTACACGCCGCGCACCGCGGCCTGGTCCTGCAGCGGGCCGATGCAGACCGTGCCGCTGAGCCGGTCCGGTGACCCGGCGGCCAACGGGCGGATCGCAAGCGATGTCACGCCGCTACAGCTGCCCAGGCCGGTGGCCTCGATGGGATGGGGCAGCGTGCCGTACAACCCGAACCGCACGTCCTGCGGCTTGGCGTGGGGCTTGCCCGGATCCGTCGGGGCCGCATCGATGTCGACCAACACATGGTCGGAATCCCAGCGCAGATTCGTCAGCGACATGTTCCAGCCGAGCGCCGCTTGCGATTCGCCGACCTTCGCGGCGGTCGCGCCGTATGGCGCGGGCGCGGCGTCGTGTCGCGAGCACCCCGCGGTGATGGCGAGCACGGCGACCGACACGATCGCGATCAGCGTGCGCACGGTCTAATGCGCCATCCGTTTGTTGGTCAGCCGGGTAAGCCAGGCGGGGCTGAACTGTGAGAGATAGTAGACGGTCTTGGTCTGACGGCCGACCGGGAAGTGCACCTTGGGGATGGGTGAGCGCCGGTGCAGCGCCTCCCACGCCGCGGCTGCGACGTCGTCGGGGGTGAGGTTCACACCCAGAGACCGGGTGGTGCCGATATCCACACCGGCCACCATCGCGGTGTCGACGAACAGCGGCCACAGCGCCAGCACGGCGATGTCGTGGGCTCGCCACTCCAGCTCCAGCGCCTCGGTGAGCCCGCGGACCGCGAACTTGGAGGCGCTGTAGGACGCGAGCTCCGGCTGGCCGTAGATGGCCGACGCGGAACACATGTTGAGCAGCCGCGCGCCGGAGGTGTCGCGAAGATACGGGAACGCCGCGTGGCAGCCGTACCCGACACCGGTGACGTTGACGTCGATGATCTGCTTGTGACGGGCCGGCGGGATGTCGACAAAGTCGCCGGAGGCCAGCACCCCGGCGTTGTTGACCAGGATGTCGAGCCTGCCGGTGGTCTGCGTGAAGGCACGCAGAGTCGACCGCCACGCAGCGTAGTCCGTGACGTCCATCGGGGCGGTCCACACCGACCAGTTCTTCTGCGCCGCTTCGATTTTCAGCGACGCAAGACCGACCTCGTCGACGTCGACGGCGCCGACGGAGTAGCCGGCGGAGGCGAACCGGCGCACGATGGCCAGGCCGATTCCGCGGCCGGCGCCGGTAACGAAGGCGCAGTCGGTCATGCCAGCCCCAGGTCGGCCAGGTTCAGCGCGCTGCGGTAGCGCAATCCCGCAGCCTCGATCGCTTCGGCGGCGCCGGTGGCCCGGTCCACCACGGTGGCCACGCCGACCACCTCGGCGCCCACGTCTTGGGCGGCACGCACCGCGGTCAGCGCCGAGTTGCCGGTGGTGCTGGTGTCCTCGACCACCAACACCCGCCGGCCGGCGATGTCGGTGCCCTCGATAAGTCGTTGCAGCCCATGGGTCTTCACCGCCTTGCGGACCACAAACGCATCGATCGGGCGTCCAGGCGCGTGCATGATGGCGGTCGCGACGGGATCGGCGCCCAACGTCAGGCCTCCCACGGCCGCGTAGTCCCAGTCAGCGGTCAGCTCCCGCATCAGCTTCCCGACCAACGGTGCCGCGCGGTGGTGCAGGGTTGCCCGCCGCAGGTCGACGTAGTAGTCGGCCTGGATGCCGGAAGACAACGTCACCCGGCCGTGCACCACCGACAATCGTCGAACGAGCTCGGCCAGCTTGGCACGGTCGACCTTCGTCAGTTCAGGTGCGGCCACGACCCTGCCCCAACGTCCGGGTCACAAGGCGCATCACCGGGCGCGGCGTCATGCGCAAGACGCTGGTGATCGCCTTGTACTGCAGACCGGGGACGATCACCACCTTGCCCCGAGCAACACCGGCCAGGCAGTCGCCTACGACGTCATCAACGTCGAGCCACATCAGCGATGGCATCGACTTCATCGTGATGCCGGCGCGGTCGTGAAACTCGGTGTGCGCGTAGCCCGGGCACACGACATGCACGGTGACGCCGGTGCCGGCCAGCCCGCCGGCGAGTCCCTCAGAGAACGACACCACCCAGGCCTTCGACGCTGAGTACGTCGAGCCGCGTCCGGAGATTAGACCGACAACGCTGCCCACGTTGATCACGGTCCCGGTTTTCGCGTCGAGCATCGGCGGCAGCGCCGCCCGGGTCAGCTGCATCACCGCGGTGACGTTGACGTCGAGTTGGGCCTGCAGCGTCGCCGGGTCGGCGATCCAGAACTCGCCGGAGGTGCCGATGCCGGCGTTGTTGACCAGCACCTGCACTCCGGCAGAGAGCCGGTCGGCGACCTTCGCGCGCCCGTCGGGATCGGCCAGGTCGGCGGTCAGCACCTCACTAGAAACACCGTGCCGATGGTGCAGTTCGGCGGCGAGCTCGTCGAGGCGGGCGGCGTCGCGGGCGACCAGCACCAGGTTGTGGCCCTCGGCGGCGTAGCGCCGGGCAAAGCCGGCGCCGATGCCCGACGTAGGCCCGGTGATCAGCGTGACGGGGCGTGGCACAGCTACGGATGGTAGCTGCGGGGACCGGGGCGGCCAGTCCTGGTCTGCTGGGGCCGACGGATCGGCTCGGGCCGGGGTTGTTCGCGCTGGCCTGTCTCGGGGGCGTGGCCTGACTGGGGGACGCCGCCGGGCTCGGGGGCCCCGCCAGGTTCGGGGATGCGGTGGGTGGCCTCGGGGATGCGGTGGGTGGCTTCGGGGATGCGGTGGGTGGCCTCGGGGATGCGGTGGGCGGCCTCGGAACGGCCGGGCGGCAACTCCGCCGGAGGGGCCAGCGGACGACCGGGTGAGCCGTTGCGGCGGGTCGCGGACTGGCCGATCGCCTGGGGAAGGGGAGGCAGCACGCGCAGCAGGTCGTTGAACTGCCGCACCGCGCGCAACCCTTCGTCCCATTCGGCCCGCGTGCTGGTGATCGGCATGCTGACCAGCGTCCAGTTCTGCTCGTTCCACATGATTTCCGCGCAGTCGGGGGCGGTGTGGGCGAATGTCACCATCCGCCGGTCGCACGCGCGGCGGGCCGCGTCGAGATTGGTGGAGTACACCATCCTCGGTCCGATCGCGCCGAGCAGCCACATGTCGTTTTCACGCGGTTCCTTGAGCCCCTTGAGCCGCAGATCCATCACGACGTTGGTGCCCACCTTGCGGTGCAGCGCGATGACCGTCGCGACGTCTTCCAGATCGAAGATGTAGACGGCCTCGCCGCGGATCTGGCCCAGGACGACGTTGTGGGCGGTGATGTCCCCGACGGTGGACATCACCCCGCGTTGCCAGCGGCTGACGATCTCCGCCGATTCCGGCTCGTAGTCAAAGCCATGTGACCGTGCCCACGACCTGCGGCGCCGACCCCGGCCGCGTCGACGATCGATGTCGACGTACAGCAACACCGCCGCGCTGACGAAGCACAGCGCGGACAGCGTGAACCAGAACGGGACCATCAGTCGTAGCCTATCTGCTGCGTCGAGCCAACCCTGAACTCCAGCAGGTCACAACCCCGTATCACCGGTCCGACGGGTGATCAGCCCAAGACCAGCGAGTCGCCGTCCGCGCTGACGTTGACCGAAACGGTGTCGCCGTCGGTCACATCGCCCGAGAGCAGCATCTTGGCCAGCTCGTCACCGATGGCCTGCTGGATCAACCTGCGCAGCGGACGGGCGCCGTAGACGGGATCGAACCCGCGGTGGGCCAACCACTGCTTGGCCGGCAACGAAACCTCCAGTTGCAGCCGCCGCTGGCTCAATCGCTTCTGCAGCTGCGCCAGCTGGATGTCGACGATTTGCACCAGCTCCGCGGGGTTGAGGCCCTCGAAGATCAGCACGTCGTCGAGCCGGTTGATGAACTCGGGCTTGAACGTCGCTCGCACCGCGGCCATCACCTGATCCTCGTTGCCGCCGGACCCGAGGTTGGACGTCAGGATCAGGATCGTGTTGCGGAAGTCGACCGTGCGGCCCTGCCCGTCGGTGAGCCGGCCCTCATCGAGGACCTGCAGCAGCACGTCGAACACGTCCGGGTGAGCCTTCTCGACCTCGTCGAACAGCACCACGGTGTACGGCCGCCGACGCACCGCCTCGGTGAGCTGACCGCCCTGGTCGTAGCCGACGTAGCCGGGGGGCGCGCCGACCAGGCGGGCAACCGAGTGCTTCTCGCCGTACTCGCTCATGTCGATGCGTACCATCGCCCGCTCGTCGTCGAAGAGGAACTCGGCCAGCGCCTTGGCCAGCTCGGTCTTGCCGACACCGGTCGGGCCCAGGAACATGAACGACCCGGTCGGCCGGTTGGGGTCGGCCACGCCGGCCCGGCTGCGCCGCACCGCGTCCGAGACCGCCTGCACGGCCTTCTTCTGACCCACGACGCGCTTGGCCAGCTCGTCTTCCATCCGCAGCAGCTTGGCGGTTTCGCCTTCCAGCATCCGGCCGGCGGGAATGCCCGTCCACGCCGACACGACGTCGGCGATGTCGTCGGGCCCCACCTCTTCCTTGAGCATGACCGCTTCGCGCGCCTGCGCCTGCGGCAGCGCGGCGTCGAGCTTCTTCTCGATCTCCGGGATTCGCCCATAGCGCAGTTCGGCGGCCTTCGCCAGGTCGGCGTCGCGCTCGGCCCGCTCGGCCTCGCCGCGCAACGCCTCCAGCTGCTCCTTGAGTTCGCGGACCGTGTCGATCGCGTTCTTCTCGTTCTGCCAGCGGGTGGTCAGCTCGGCAAGTTTCTCCTTGTGGTCGGCCAACTCGGCGCGCAGCTTCTCCAGCCGCTCCCTGGAGGCCTCGTCGTCCTCCTTCGCCAGGGCCATCTCCTCGATCTCCAGGCGACGCACCAGCCGCTCGACCTCGTCGATCTCGACGGGCCGGGAGTCGATCTCCATGCGCAGCCGCGACGCCGCCTCATCCACCAGGTCGATCGCCTTGTCCGGCAGGAAGCGGGATGTGATGTAGCGGTCGGACAGTGTCGCCGCGGCGACCAGTGCCGAGTCGGTGATGCGCACGCCGTGGTGCACCTCGTAGCGGTCCTTCAGCCCGCGCAGGATGCCGACGGTGTCCTCGACCGACGGCTCACCGACGAATACCTGCTGGAAGCGGCGCTCCAGCGCGGCGTCCTTCTCGATGTGCTTGCGGTACTCGTCGAGCGTGGTGGCGCCGACCAGCCGCAGCTCGCCGCGGGCCAGCATCGGCTTGATCATGTTGCCAGCGTCCATCGCGCCCTCGCCGGTGGCACCGGCGCCAACGATCGTGTGCAGCTCGTCGATGAACGTGATGATCTGGCCGGCGGAGTTCTTGATGTCGTCGAGCACGGCCTTCAGCCGTTCCTCGAACTCGCCGCGGTACTTGGAGCCGGCGACCATCGAGCCCAGGTCCAGCGCGACGATGGTCTTATCACGCAGGCTTTCCGGTACATCGCCCGCCACAATCCGCTGAGCAAGGCCCTCGACGATCGCGGTCTTGCCAACGCCGGGCTCGCCGATCAGCACCGGGTTGTTCTTGGTGCGACGTGACAGCACCTGCACGACGCGCCGAATCTCGTTGTCGCGTCCGATAACCGGATCAAGCTTGCCATCGCGCGCTTGGGCGGTCAGGTCGGTGGAGTACTTCTCCAGGGCCTGATAGGCGCCCTCAGGGTCGGGGCTGGTAACCCGGGCGCTGCCGCGCACCTTGACGAAGGCTTCGCGTAGCGCCTGCGGCGACGCGCCGTGCCCGGTCAGCAGCTTGGCGACGTCGGAGTCGCCGGTGGCCAGGCCGACCATCAGGTGCTCGGTCGAGACGTACTCGTCGTCCATCTCGGTGGCGAGCTGCTGCGCGGCGGTGATCGCGGCCAGCGATTCGCGCGACAGCTGGGGCTGGGTGCTGGCACCGGTGATCTGGGGCAGCCGGTCGAGCAGGCGCTGATCCTCGGTCCGGATGGTTGCCGGATCGACGCCGACGGCCTCGAGCAGCGGCGCGGCGATGCCGTCGTTCTGCGTCATCAGCGCCATCAAAAGGTGGGCGGGCCGGATCTCCGGATTGCCGGCGGCGCTGGCCGCCTGCAACGCCGAGGTCAGCGCCGCCTGGGTTTTCGTGGTCGGGTTGAACGAGTCCACGACACCTCCGATTCTCTAGGTCTGGGTGAAAAGTCCTTGTCGCTATATCCAACGTCGGTGGAGGTTGAGTCTGTTCCACTCAACTTTAACCAATTTCCGGCTCACTGCGCGGCTGGCGACCCGCGACCGGCTAGCGACCAAGCCGGCGCCGCCAATCTCGCGCGTCGAGCAAGCGGGCCAGCGCCAGCTGCAATCTGCCCTTGGCGCGGGTGTAGGGGTACCAATTCACATCTTTCTTGCCTGCGACCCGGTCGGCAACGATGCTCTTGGTCCGGCAGTACTTTCGGATGCCATCCGCCCCACCGGAGCGCGCGCCGAGCCCGGAGTCGTTCCAGCCGCCAAACGGCACCGGGAGCTGCATGACGCCCAAGATGACGTTGTTGATGTGCACAAGCCCGGTGTTCATCCGCCGGGCCAGTGCCATCGCCTTCTGCTTGTCCCGCGTCCACACGCTGCCCGAAAGCCCCAACCGTGAGTCGTTGGCCTTCTCGATCGCCTCGCCGGCGTCACGCACCCTCATCACCGGCAAAGTCGGCCCGAACGTCTCCTCCCGCATGCAGTCCATCCCGTGGTCGACGTCGACCATCACCGTCGGCTCGTAGAAAAGGTCGTCGCCGCGCGCCTTGCCACCGGTGAGGACCTTGGCGCCCTTGCTCACCGCGTCGTCGACATGGCGGGAGACGATGTCCAACTGCTGCCTGGTCGCCATCGCTCCGACATCGGACGAGTAGTGCTTGTCGGCGTCCATCCCCTGACGCAGCTGCGAGGTCCTCGACACCAATTTCTGAACGAATTCCTCGTAGGCGGGTTCTTCGACGTAAACGCGTTCAACCGAGATGCACACCTGGCCTGCGTTGAAGAATCCGCCCCACAGGGCGCCTTCGACCGCCCTGTCGATGTCGGCGTCGGCGCAGACGATCATCGCGTCCTTACCGCCGAGCTCCAGGCTGCACGGGATGAGCCGCTGAGCCGCGGCGAGGGCCACCTTCCTGCCGGTGCCACCGGAACCGGTGAACATCACGAAGTCAACGAGATCGACTAGAGCCGAGCCGGTTTCGCCGAATCCGTAGACGGCGTCGAGCACATCCGGCGCGCCGATCTCCTGCCAGCCGCCGACCGCTGCCTGCCACACCAGCGGCGTGAATTCCGACGGCTTGGACAGCACCGCGCAACCGGCCATCAACGCCGCCGGGATGTCCAGCAACGGCACCGAGAGTGGGCCATTCCACGGTGTGATGACGCCGACGAGCGGGTATGGCTCGTAGGTCACCTTCAGCTTCTTGACGGCGTTGGCCAGCCCCACCGGCCGGACGTCCTGGTCGGCAAGGAACTGCGCCGAATTCTCGGCCCAATAGGTGATGATTCCGGTCGAGGCGATCTCAGGGGCCGTGTCTCCCCACGACTTGCCGGATTCTTGCTGGACGAGGCACACGAGCTCGTTTTCGTGGTCAAGCATCCAGTCGCGCCATCGACCAAGCCACCTGGCACGGCCGAAGGTGCCCATCGCTTTCCACTCCGGTTGTGCAGCACGCAGCCGCGCGGCGATGGCGTCGATCTCGGCGCGCGGCGTCACCGGCACACTGCCGACGACCTCGCCGGTCGCAGGACACTTCACGACCACTGACGGCGGGGAAGTCCGTTGCGTCGATCCCGTTCGGATATCCGTCTGCGGTTGCATCGCGACCACCTCCAGGGGCGGGTGAACCCCTTCGGTGAACCCTAGTCAGCGCCGGCCTGCGCCGAGGCGAATCCGACGTTGCGGCGACGGTGCGCGGTGCTGCGCGGCACGCAACGAATCGCGCTGCCGGATGCACACTGCGCATAAGGTCAGGCGATGGCAGCAAGTTGGGGCGCGGTCCTGGCCGAACTCATCCCGCTAGCCCTGGTGATATCGCTGTCACCGCTGTCGATCATCCCTGCCGTCCTCGTTCTGCACTCGCCGCGGCCCCGACCGGCGGGGCTGGCGTACCTGTTCGGATGGCTGCTGGCCATCGCCGTGCTGACCGCGATCTTCGTCGAGGTGTCCGGGCTGTTGGGGGGATTTCACAACCCGCCCAGGTGGGCGTCGTGGCTGCGCATCGTGGTGGGCGCGGCGCTGATCGTCTTCGGCATCTTCCGGTTGCTGACTCGGCACAGGTCGGCACACTCGCCGGCGTGGATGCGCCGGATCAGCGACACCACACCGGTCAAGGCGGGCGCCACCGCGGCGGTGCTCGCCGTCGCCAACCCGAAGGTGCTGTTCATCTGTGTGGCAGCGGGCCTGGCGATCGGCACGGAAGGGCTCGGTCCGCTGCGGTCCTGGCTGGCCCTCTTGTGGTTCGTGCTGGTCGCCGGATCGTCAGTCGCGCTGCCGATCCTGGCCTACGCCGTGTTCAGCGACCGCCTCGACGACGCGCTGGCCCGGCTCAAGGACTGGATGGAGAAGCAGCATGCCGTACTGGTCGCGATCATCTTCATCGTGATCGGCCTCCTCGTGCTCTACAAAGGGATCCACGCGTTGTAGCGAATCGGGCCGCGATTGTGATGCTGACCTGGTGGGTAGTGGCCGGGGCGGGCTGGTCCTGATCGCCGCGGTACGCCGCGGCCGCGCCTAAAATCAGCGGGCGTGGGACTCGAGGATCGCAGCGGACTGCGCACACTGCACGCCGCGATCGATCCGCGATTCGGCGGCGACGAGCTGATCCGGCGGTTCTATACCCGGTGGTTCGCCATCGACGCATCCGTGCGTGACCTGTTCCCACCCGACATGAGCGGCCAGCGCGCCGCGTTCGGTCACGCACTGCGGTGGGTGCTCAACGAGCTGATCGCCCAGCGGGCCCAGGAACCGGTGTCGTTTCTCGCACAACTCGGCCGCGACCACCGAAAATACGGTGTCATACCCCGGCATTACCAGACCCTGCACGACGCGCTGTACAGCACACTGCGTCGTGAGCTGATCGACCAGTGGGATCCGACGCTGGACGAGACAGCCCGCGAAGCGCTGGCGTTGATCGTCGGGGTGATGAAGGGGGCCGCCGACGTCGACGCCGGACCGGCCTGGTGGGACGGCACGGTCGTGGAGCACCGGCGAGTCTCGCGCGACCTGGCGGTGGTACGGCTGCAACTCGACCGGCCGATGGACTACTTTGCCGGCCAGTACATCAACGTCCACGTTCCGCAGTGTCCGAGGCGCTGGCGCTACCTCAGTCCGGCCGTACCCGCAGACCCCAACGGGACCATCGAATTCCACGTCCGCTCGGTGCTCGGCGGCCTGGTCAGCACGGCGATCGTCGGTGAGACCCGGCCCGGGCAGCGATGGCGGCTGTCGAGCCCGCACGGTGCGATGGAGGTCGACCGCGACGGCGGCGACGTGCTGATGGTCGCGGGCAGCACCGGGCTGGCTCCGCTGCGCGCCCTGATCATGGACCTGGCACGCCACGGCCGCAACCCGCGCGTGCACCTGTTCTTCGGGGCGCGCTACCCGTGCGAACTGTACGATCTGCGCACACTGTGGCACATCGCCGCGCAGAACCCGTGGCTAGTGGTCTCGCCGGTGTCGGAATACAACCAGGACCCGCCGTGGGCAGGCCAATACCCGGACGTACAGCCGCCGCGCGGGCTGAATGTGCGGCAGACCGGAAGGCTGCCCGAAGTCGTGACCAAGTACGGTGCCTGGGGCGACCGGCAGATCCTGATCTGCGGAGGCCCACAGATGGTGGACGCGACCAAGGCTGCCCTGATCGCCAAAGGAGCGCCACCGGAACGCATTCAGCACGACCCCACGGCGTGAGGGCGACCGGCCGCGGTTCAGGCGACATCGGTCGTTACCGCGGGGCTTGAACTTCACCCACGCCGTCATGGCACCATCAACGTCATGCCTGAGCTGCCCGTCGTGACGCTGACCGATCCGTCGTCGAAGCTGACCGCCCAATTCGTGCCCGGCGCTGGAATGATCGGGACGTCGCTTTCCGATGACGGCATAGAACTGCTTGGCCAGCGTCGCGGCCTGCGTGCGTACGTGACAACCGGCAAGACGATGGGCATCCCGATCCTTTATCCGTGGGCAAACCGGCTCAGCGCGAACAACTACGCCGTCGAGGGCGGCATCGTCACCCTGGTGTCGGGGGTCGGCGGGGTCCGCACCGACGAACACGGGGTGCCGATCCACGGCATTCTGGCCGCCTATCCCGGCTGGCAGGTCACCGAGCAGACCGAGAACCGGTTGACCGCAGAACTCGACTTCGCGGCCATGCCGCGGCTGCTGGCCTACTTCCCGTATCCACACGTCCTCGCGTTGGACGTGGGGCTGGAAGATCACACGTTGACCGTGCGGACCACCGTGCGCCCGACCACGGCCGCGGCGGTGCCGCTGTGCTTCGGCTTTCACCCCTACCTTCAGATCCCGGAGGTGCCACGCGCGCACTGGCAGATCGAAACCCCCGCGATGCGCCACCTGCTGGTTGACGCATGGGGCTTGCCGACCGGCGCATCGCAGCCCCATCCAGCGGGCGCAGAGTTACTGCGCGACAAGGTGTTCGACAACGGCTACGACGAGGTGCCGCAGGCTGCGATGTTCGCGTTGTCCGGCGGCAGTCGGCGCATCGAGGTGGTCTTCGACGAGGGGTACCCGGCGGCGCAGATCTTCGCGCCGACCACCGACGACGTGGTCTGTTTCGAGCCGATGGCCGCGCCCACCGACGCACTGCGCCGCGGCAACTACCGGGTCGCCACGCGAGAAGAGCCGGCCAACGCCGTGTTCAGGATCCGGGTGATCAACGACTGAGGTAGCGACATGTCAGCGCCCACCGCCGAGGAGATCCGCGCCGCGATCGAGCGGCACGTCGAACTGTGGACTGAAAGCGGGTCGTGCCGGGCGAGCTCACAGTGGAGGACCCCGTGGGCACGCCCGTTAACGGGGGCGGGACGTCATGAGCGATGTGTGGGACGCCTCACCCAACAGCGACCGGAAGTTGGGTATCGGCATTGCAGGGACATCAAGGTGGTGGGTGTTTAGACCGCGGGGGGATACTGCCCGTAGAAACTTCGGAAGTCACCGCCGTCCATATCGGGGTTCGTAGTCGGCGTGGGCGTCCAGCTCGACATGCGGCGGTAGCGGAGTTGGTTCTGCCGCCTCGGCGTAGCGGCACAGGTAGAAAACGCCGACGCCGGCCAATGTTGCCAGCGCGAGGAACAGCCACCCAACGCGGCCACAAAACGGTGCCGAAAAGGACACCGACACCTCACAGAACCGGGGTGCCACTCCGGCCACGACCGCTACATCAGGCGAAGCTCGGGTCCGGCGAGCCGGGCCACTACATCGACTTTCGGATACTCCCGCAACGCGAAAAAACTCACTGGTCGATTAGCCCCGGCGTATCGCACAAGAATTGGGTTACGTCTGAGCTACGAAACGGAGCGCCTCTAAGAGGTTTTCGTACTACGTACGAATAACTGCGAACCTGGAGAGCGCTCGGGGAAGCCGGCGGGCCTTAGGAGGGTCCAACCGGATGAGGGCTGGTCCATCGAGCAGGCTCCAGCCATACGTGAGCGCTGGCCGGCGGGTGGTGGTGCCGCAGTCGCACCGCCACGTCAGCTGCCGCCCGCAGGAGCGCCCGACTGTGCCGACCAGCACCCAGCGGGGCCACCGGATGAAATCCTAGCGAGGGAAGTTCTCGGTCGTGCGGGTCTCGCTCGGCTCGGTCGTGTGCGTCTCGGTCGTGCGGGTCTCGCTCGGCTCGGTCGTGTGCGTCTCAGTCGTGCGGGTCTCGCTCGGCTCGGTCGTATGCGTCTCGGTCGTATGCGTCTCAGTCGTGCGGGTCTCGCTCGGCTCGGTCGT
>JAFARC010000062.1 GCA_019245755.1 Mycobacteriaceae bacterium
CCGACCATCGGCGGCTGGAACCCGCTGACCAGCGAGCAGGATTTGACCCTCCAGAACCAATACCGGCATTAGAGCGGCCCGTCCGCCTGGGCCGGCCACTAGTCAGCCGTCCACCATCGGGGATCAACATGGCGCGGATGGGTCGGCCGGCCGTTGCGGTTGCGTCGACGGATGAAGAGCGGCAGATGCTGCAGCGGGGGGCCGGCAGGCGTCGTGCTGGCCAGCACTGCTCCGGCGGCTCCGCATCGCCTCGGCTTGCCGCTCTCGGTGTCGGCCGGTCGCCGCGCTTGTAAGTGACGTCGGGCAAGCAGACCTCGTGCGGCTAGCACGTATCGGATTGCCCACGTTCATCCTCCAAGCGCCGCCATCTAAAAGATCCTGTTGACAGGAACCAGTGGGACGGCGCCGTACTTCGACGGCGGGACGCCGCTGTGGTCATGGCACCGATGCTCCGCAACGGCGACATGCCAAGGATGTCTAGGACGAATCCATGGAATGGAAGCGGCGACGATCCTTCGTAACCCTAATGACCTCCGCCGCTCAACACGACACCTTGCCCGACGATCGTGGCTAAGGCATCGCGCCGTGCTTGCCGATTACGCCACCGGTGTATCGCCCCGACCGAGCCCCTGGTGCGCGTCGCACTCGTTTCCAGCTGCGGTAAGCCACCCATCCCAGCGCCATAACTTCGGCCGCGACGACTATGGGGAACAGGTAAATCCAGGCCAGGGCCGCCAGCAGCGCCAGCCACACGGCGCCAACCACAACCGGCAGTGCCCTGGTCAACTTCGTCGGGCCGTACCACCAATAGGTGGCGACGTTCGGCTCGATGCGCCGATACATCGCGTGCCGGTTGACCCGGCCGTCCAAATGCACCACCTGCTGTCGCCACTCTTGGATGAGCGCCGTTCTGCGCCAGGCGACCATGAGCCAGAACAGCGCTAGGGCCACGCCGACGAACCCGATGGCGGCGGCGATCTCTTTGTCGGTGAATATCGGCTCGGTCTGGTTTCGGTCGTGGGGTCGCAGGCTGGTCACGGCGACCGAGATGAGCGCGGTCTGAAGCAGGGCGAAAAACGACGAGTGATTCCAAAACTGCGTCAGATCGTGTCGGAAGTGCTCGCTGGCAAGCTTGTAGATTTCGACTTCGCTGTCGTCGATGTCAGCCAGCGCCGCCGCATCCGTTTTGTCCGGCCAACAACTCCAGCGGCCGTCGATCATTTCGCATTCACCAGCCCCCTGCCAGCGCATGTCAGAAGACGTTACCGCCCGCGACCGCGCAGACGGGGCTGCCATGCCGCCCCGCGGCCTGACCCCGCCACGCCGACATCCTCACCTACTTGCTTTTCGGGCCCGGTGCTGCTGCGGTGAGGCTCAGGTCCATGATCCAACGCCCCGGAGTTCGCTGGCAGCGATTACCCGGCCCACCGATACTTGCGTCTGTGCCATGACGATCGAACCCAATCCGCTTGTGCACTCGTTGAGACTTGCCGAGGACCAGACTCAACCGTCGCCGCGGTGTGCGCGCGAGGAGTGGGCTACGTAATTGGTGTGGCGCCCGTTTGGCGAATAAGTGATTCGCGGTGAGCCCTGTCGAACCTTCTGGTAGCAATTCACCCGAGCCTGTTGAGCCCCGCTGGACCCCCTGGAGCTGCCATGGATCGTCCCGACACGATCATCGAAATCCACCGTGAACGCGTCCAGGATCAGACGGCCGACATGTTCGGCAATGAGAAGTACACGCGGTCGGTGGACGGCGCCGGCTACGCCGCGACGGCCACCCTGGATCTGACCCTGGATCGCGTCTGGTTCGTCCAGGATTCGCATCAGCGGCTGTGGCAGGAGGAAGTCGGCGGCGAGCTTCGCGACCCGCTGCGGCACTTCGCGATCGACCTCGCGATTTTCGACTCGAAGATCGTCATCGATTCGGTGACCTGTATCCCGTTGGTGGCGCTGCCGGCGCCGACCATAACGATCCCGGACGGCCCGCGCGCCGGACAGTCACGCGAGATCCCGTACAACGAGATTCCGCTTTTCGGGCGGTTGACGATTCATGATGGGCTCGAGCCGCACGAAACCGAGCCGCGTAAGCAGACCATCGCGCTGAACTTCGGCGCGCAGGATGCTCCGGTGCTGGTGGCCACCCCGGCGCCTGACCGGTACGCCGCGCGGCTGTTCGGTCCGCATGTCGAGCGCCGTTCCGACGGGCATTGCGCTTTCAGCGGGCAGGACCCACGGATCACGTGGGAACTCGACTATGCCGAGGCGTATTGGATAACGCACAGCATCGCCGGCGAGCTGATGGTGAACGTGGAGAAGCTGCAGCATCCCAGCCTCTCCGACGGCGAGGCCCGGGTCAGGGTACTCGACTCGCTGGCGGCCCAAATCGCCGACGCGGTGCGTCCCAAGGTGGCCGAATTGGGCGATGACGGCATCGTGAAACTGTTGCCCACACCGGTGGACGTCGACCCCCGCGCGCCGGATGACAGCACGTTCAAGGCCCTCGACGCCGTCGTGCAGCGCTTCGAGGTCGCCGGTGTCACCCACGAATCAATGGTGGTCCAGCTGCGGACACTGCGCGCGCTGCCATCGGGTGAGGAATTGCCCGCGTCGGTCCTGGCCGAAAACCCCGACGAAAGGACCGGTTTGGCGGTGACGGGGTGGAGCATCCTGCGCCAGGTCCGTGACACCGTGATGAGCAGCTTCAATCTCGACGAGAGCGACTTCGCTGCCGACGCGCCGTGCGCACTGGACGGTCCGAAGACCGTCAACATCGGCGGACAAGACCGCAGGCTCGATGCGCTGGACGCCGACATCGTGCCGCGCACCGGTGACGGCCGGCTGGTTGTCGACGGCACGGTGAGCGCCGACACCTCGCTCTACGACTTCAAGGCCACTTTCACGGTCACCTACCAGATGGGCCTCGACGCGATCCCGCGCGACCCCAGCGGCAATGAGCGCGGGCCGGCCGACACCATTGAGGGCCTCGAACGCGCGATGGGCCGGGCTCGTGAGCGCAAGCGCACCGGCGGCCTCAGCGGCCAGGACTACGAGGCAGAAGTCAAGCGGATCAACGAGCGCTTCGACGAGCTGCCCAGGACCCTGGGAGTGCGGCCGGCGCAGAATCCCGCGGAGCCGGTAGTCGATCCAGACTTCAGCCTGACGGTGCCCGGCAAGGCCGCCGCAGCCGCCGGTGCGGCCGCGGTGGTGGGTCTGCTGGCGTTGCCGGTCACCTGGGTGGCCGGCGCGGCGGGATTGGGGGCCCTGGGTGCCGGCGGTCTGCTGACGCTGGCCATCGTGCAGTACATCAGCACGGTTTTGACGATCGACTGGTTCGGCACCGGAGTCGGGTCACGCCAAGTGAAGAAATCGCTCAACGACCGTCCCGAGGGCACGCTGCTGCCTCCCATCGGCATACCGGTGGAGGTGAGTCTCAACCGCCAACGCCTGGCGGTGTACTTCCGTCAGCTGCCGCCGAAGTTGGCGATGCGTTGCGTTACGGCGGACGCGGCCGAGAGCCAAGAGGAGGATGCCCGCCGCGGTATCCGGCTTGTCGGTGGCCGGTGGCCGACCGACGGCCACCCGTGGCAGCTTTCCCACGACGACGCGGCGTTGTTCGTCGACTCCGGAGAACTGCAGCTGTTCGTGACGGCCGACAGCGCCGACGGCCAGGAGCTGCCCGTCGGGGTTGCCACCGCAGCCGATGGGCGACGCTACCTGAGCGCGGCCGGCGCCGATCCGGACAATCTGCGCCGGCTGCCGCCGTGCGCGCCGACGGCCGGGCGCAACGAGCAGTAAGGAACCGGCCTGGTTTTAGTGCTTCGCAGCCGCTAACCGCAGCCGCAACCCCGTCGCCCGCAGCGCCCGCCGCCCGACCGCCGCGCGCACGTCCGCCTCCGAACCCACGACCCGAACCCGCGACCGCGCCCGGGTCACCGCCGTGTAGAACAACTCCCGCGTCAGAATCCGCGACTCCGCCGGCGGAAGCAGCACACTGACCTCGTCGGCCTGACTGCCCTGGCTTTTGTGAATCGTCATGGCGTGCATGGTCTCCACATCGGCCAACCGGCCGGTGGCCAACTCGACAGTCCCGCGCACCGCGGCCATCACCGCACGCAGCACTCCGTCGCGCACGACCGCGACGCCGGTGTCGCCGTTGAACAGACCCAGCCCGTAGTCATTGGCGGTCACCAACACCGGTCGCCCGGCATACCAGCGCGACCAGTGCGGATCCCCGGTCTCCTCGGTCAGCCACACCTCGACCTGTCGATTCCAATGACTCACCCCGTGCGGGCCGTGCCGGTGCGCGCACAACAGCCGGTGTGCGTCAACGGCGGCCAGCGCGCCACGCGCATCTCCGGACAGCGCCGCGGCCCGTGTCGCCAGTGCGTGCGGAATCAGCACGCCCCGCAGTCGCCCGGAAATGTCTTCGCCCCCAAGCCATTCGATGTGTTCTCCGCCCGCTCGCAGCAACTCCACCACCTGGTCGGCGTCGCCGCCGCGAATGGCCGCCGCCAGCGCGCCGATCGTCTCCCCGAACCGGTGGGCGGTGCGCAGCTGGGCGATCCGCACATCGTCGCGCCCCCCGAGGCCCTCGACGAGATCGGCGAGCACCGCACCGGCCTGTACCGAGGTGAGCTGATCGGGGTCGCCGACCAGGATCAGCCGGGCCTGCGGGCGCAGGGCCTCCAGCAGCCGGGCCATCATCGTCAGCGACACCATTGAGGTTTCGTCGACGACCACCACGTCGTGCGGCAGCCGGTTGCCGCGATGGTGGCGGAACCGCACCGACGAATCGGGCCGCCGGCCGAGCAGCCGGTGCAGCGTCAGCGCCTCCACGTCGGCCAGCCGTGCCCGGTCGGCCGCCGCCAATTTGGCGATTTCCTTGCGCACCGCTTCCTGCAGCCGTGCGGCGGCCTTGCCGGTCGGCGCCGCCAGCGCGACCCGCGACGGCGGCTTGCCGGCAAGTTCGGTCTGTTCGGCAAACAGCGCCAGCAGGCCCGCCACCGTGGTCGTCTTGCCGGTGCCAGGGCCCCCGGTGAGCACGGTTGTCCACTGCGACAACGTGATTCGTGCGGCGGCGCGCTGCTCGTGGTAGCCCGGCGCGGGAAACACCCGGTCCAGCGCGGCGTCGAGTCCCTTGACCTGTGGTGGCGCGCCGCTGGCCAGCCGCGCCAGCAGGTCGCCACACACCTGGTCTTCTTCGCGCCAATACCGGTCCAGATACAACAAGTCGCGGTAAAAGCGCACCGCCACATCCAGCAGCGGGCTGGCGCGCACCGCGGCCAGCCACTCGTCCGGCTCCGGCCACCCCACGTCGTCCACCTCGAAGTCGGCGCGCATGGTTGGCAGGTCCACGCACACCGAACCGCCCCGCAACGCCCGCACCAGAAACGCCACCGCCAGCGCCACGGACTCGTCGGCCTCGCCGGCCAGTTGCGCCAGCCGCAGCGCCACATGCACGTCGGCGGCGTCCAGCAGCCCGGCCTCGTTGAACACTCCAAGCAGCCCGCGGGCCCCGGCAACCCGCCGCCAGTCCAGCGGATCGTCAACCGCCGCAACGCTCATGGCGCCCTTCCCCGGTCGAGCAGGTCTGACAGCGCCGGCACCAGCGCGGTGGGCGGCGACCAGCTGAACACGCCGGCGGGGTGGCCGTCGGTCACCGGTGTGTCGGCGCCGCACATCCCCCGGATGAACAGATAAAGCACCCCGCCCAGGTGCGTGCCCGGATCGTAGTCGGGCAAACGCCAGCGTAGAAATCGGTGCAGCACAACACTATACAGTAAGGCCTGCAGCGGATAGTCGGAATGCAACATCGCCGCCGCGAGCTGCGCGGGCGCGTAATCGCCGGCGGTCAGCCGACGCCCGGGGTCGCCGAGGCGGTTGGTCTTGTAGTCCACGACCAGATACCGGTACCCGGCGCCGTGCGGGATACGCAGCACCGCGTCGATCGACCCGGACAGATACCCCCGCAACGGCCGGTCCCCCAGGCCCGCTGCGGTCAGCCGGGCGGCATACGGCGCCAGCGGATCATCGGGCGCCACATGCTCCGAAAGCAGCCGCCCGACGTCACGCAGCCAAATATCCGGCGCTGCACGGCCGTTCGTATCCCCGCCAGCGAGTGGAAACTCGAATTCCAACTCGCGCAGGCGATCCGGCAGACCGATCCGGCGCAACGTCAGTCCCCCGACCAGCGGTCCCAGCGGGGTTTCGTGCATGGGAATTAACGAGGCCGCCAGCCGTTCGGCGGGGACGTCCACCGGCCACCACACCGCGTATTCACGCACCCACGACTCGAGCTCGGTGGACAGGTCGGCGGCCGACGGGTCGGCGTTTTCCAGCACCGCGTGCACCAGCGAACCGAAGGTGGTGCCGGTCGGCAGCTCCGACATCGGAGAGGGCACCGACTCAGCCCCTGCGCCGGACGGTTCGACGGGGATGTCGCCGGTCTCGTCGTCGCGGGCGGTCACCTCCGCCTCGCTGCTCACCCCGGGGAGCTCCGCCGCACGAATCAGCCCCGTATACGACGTGCGCCGCCACGCGGTGTCGATGGGCCGGTCGAATGGCCGTACGCCCAATCCTTCTGGCGGCGGCGCCGGTTCGACATCCGGGGCGTCGGCAATGACGGATTCCTCCACCACCGGACCGCCCGCCGCTTGCCACGCACCGAAGCACTGCAGCGCTTCGTCGTCGGTGACGCCGGTGGGGCACTCCCGCGGCACGTCGGGCTCCCCGAGCGGGCGGCCCCGCAACAACCGTGACAGTCCGCCGTTGACCTCGTCACGGGACGGCGCCCACCACGCCACCACCTGGGACTGCGCCCGGGTCAGCGCGACATACGTCTGGCGCAGGTTGTCCCCGGCTTCCTCGTCTCGGTTGTGCGCCTTTGCCAGCGCCGATTCGCGGCCGTTGTCGCCGCCGACGTGCAGACACCGGGTTCCGTCCTTGTCGTGGAACAGCACCAGGTCGCCGGACTTGACGTTCCAGTTGAACGCGAACGGCAGGTACACGATCGGGAACTGCAGGCCCTTGCTGCCCCAAACGGTCATGATCTGCACCGCTTCGGCGTCGCTGTCGAGGCGACGCCGGCGTGCCTCGATATCGCTGTCCTCGGCGCACTGGCGTTGCAGCCAGTCTCGCAGCGCCGGCAGGCTGTAATGCTCGCGATGAGCGGTCTCCTGCAGCAGCTGCGTGATGTGGGCCAGGTCGGTCATGTCGCGGTCGCCGGCCTGCCACTCGAGGACACGGCGGCTCATCCCGGCCACCTGCGCGGCCTCGAACACCGCGGCGATGCCCCGCTCGCGGGCGTGGTCGGCCCAGGTGCGCAGCGTGTCGGCCACCCGCTCGGTGAGGGCATCCGCGCCTGCGGCAAGGGTTTCCGCGGTTTCGCCGAAGAACATGGTCGCCGCGGCGGCGCGCACCAGCCCGGTGCGGTGCGGCTGGTCGAACGCCTCCAGAAGGCACAGCCAGTCCCGGGCGGCCTGGGAGTCGAAAACGTCCCCGCCGGTGGACACCGCGGGAATGCCCGCTGCCGCCAGGGCTTCCCGGCACCGATGCGCGTCGTAGTGTGTTTCGACGATCACGGCGATGTCGGCCGCGCGCAACGGCTCTCCGTCGAAGGTGGCCCCGCTGGCCCGCAGCGCCCGGATGTCGGCGGCCAGGTCCGCGGTGATGTGCTCCCGCAGGTCGCCGATGGCGATGCCTTTTGTGCCCGGCACGCCGAAACCGGCCCGGCTGACGACCCGCAGCCGGAACGGCGCGTTGCGTGGGGCGGCGGCGAGCCGGTGCCCGGTGTGGCGCACGTCGACGTCATGCACCACGATCTGCGGGTCGCCGAGCGCCGCGCCCCGCAGCATGGTCTGCAGGCTGGCGACCAGCGGCCCGTCGCTGCGCCAGTTGGTGCCCAGGGTTTCCCGGCTGCCGGCCTTGGCGGCGGCGCGCAGATAGGTGACGACGTCGCCGCCGCGGAACGCGTAGATCGCCTGCTTGGGATCCCCGATCAGCACCAGGGTGCAGTGACCGCGGAACGCGCTGTCGAGGACCCGCCACTGGATGAGGTCGGTGTCCTGAAACTCGTCGACCATCACGATCGGCCACCGCTGCCGCATCCGCTCCGGGGCGAGGGAGTCGCCCGACACGAGCGCCGCGGCGAGCCTGGTCAGCAGGTCGTCGTAGCCGAGCACGCCCGTGCGGCGTTTGCGTTGGTCCATCTGGCCGAGCAGCTTGTGCGCGAACTCCAGGCGGATGGCGGCTTCTGCGGAAAGCGGTTCGAGGGGCCGCAATTGGGTGCCGGGGTTGGCCACGACCTCACGGGCCAGCCGCAGCGCCTGTCCGCGTGTGAACGCCGGTTCGTCGCGGCCCGGCCCGAACTGCGCCAGATACAGATCGTCGACGGTCTCGGTGATCAGCTCATCGAGGTCTTCGACCAGCGTGACGCCGGCGTCGCTGTCGCCGGCGACGCCGAGGGATTGCAGCACCAGCTGGCAGAACTGGTGGATGGTGGCGATGGTGGCGGCGTCGAAGTTGGCCAGCGCGTCGCGCAGCCGTCGCTCTCGCGCCCCGCGCTCCTCGTCGGTGCCGTCGAGCAGATGGCGGATCACCTCGTTGTCGCCGGCGAGCCCTGGATCGGCGAAACTCGCCGCGGCGTCGCGGAGTTGGCGGCGCACCCGGTCGCGCAGCTCGCGGCTGGCCGCGCGGCTGAATGTGATCAGCAGCATCTCCTCGAGGGTGGCGACGCCCTCGGCGATGTAGCGGGTGACCAGGCCGGCCAGCGTGAAGGTCTTGCCGGTGCCGGCGCTGGCCTCGATCACCGTGGTGGACTTCGGCGCCGGCAGCTCGCCGAGCAGGTTGAACCGTTTCATCGGGGCGGCTTTCGCTCGGCGCGCAGCATGGGCAGCCACACCCGCGCGGCGTACGCGCCCAGCCGGCTGTCCTCGCCGTCGACTTCTTCGCCCGGTCGGGGCGGCTCCAGCAACACGTCGAGCGGCGCGCGGTGGCCGAACGCCTTGGCGGGCGCGGGTTTCTCGTTCTCCCGGGACTCGCCCGGACGGCTCGTCCACTCGGAGTTCGCCTTCCACCGCGGGTCCCGCCCGGCGTGGCGTCCCCTGGCCCAGGCGAAGGAGGTCCGCGGCGGGATCGGCAGCGCCTCGCGCCGGCCGGCGTCATACAGCGCCACCAGGTCGCGCAGCACGGCTGGCGGGTCCGGCGGTGTGCCGAGGCACCTGGCCTCCGCGGTGTCGTCGATGGACCGGCCCACGCACACCGCGGTCGCCGCACGACCCGGCTGATTCGCAGCCAGCGCGAGTAGTTTGATCCAGCCGTCGATGAGCTGCTTTCCCGAGATCTTGGAGTAGGTCACCGACACCACCCGGTCGCCGTAGACGTCGGTCACGGTGCCGGTCAATCGCCGGCCGCCGCCGAGGTCGATGTCGATGTCCTCGGATTCGGGCGCGCTGTCGCGAAATTTTCCGGCGAGCGCGGCGACGGCGGCGGCTCGCTCGCTGATCGTGGTGGCTTCCCGCCATCCGAGTCGCCCGGGCGGCAGTGTGCCCCGGCGCCATTCGGCTTCGCGTGCCCACTCCGGGGATGCGCCGCGCAGCAGATCGCTGAGCATCCGGTCGCCGACCGTCCAGGCCTCCAGCGAGTCGAGTTGCACCGGCATCGCGTCCTGCACCCCCTCGGCGTCCACGGGGAAGGTGTAGTCCAGCGCCCGGAAGAATCCCCGCACCGGGTCGCGAAAGAAGGTCAGCAGGTCGGCCAGCCCGACGTCTTCGGGCGGTGGCCCCGGTAGCGGCCCGGTGATGAAGCGGGGCCGCGGATGGCGCTGTCCGGCGGCCGCTTTGGCCGCCACCAGCGCGGTCTGGTCGAAGGTGAACGGTGTGCACACGCCGAGCTCGCCCGGGGTGACGTTGCGAATGCTGAACGGCTGCAATGGCTGGCGCACCAGGATCTCGTCCCGCACCGCCGCCGGCGTGGCGTGATCCAGCGCGTCGAGCAGCTCGGCCAGCGGCACGGCCGGGGGCCGCGGCTCGCCGGTGAGCACGTCGGCGCCGGTGTAGGTGATCACCAGCTTGTCGGTGGCCGCGCAGATGGCGTCCAGCAGCAGTTGCCGGTCCTCGGACCGGATGTCGCGCTCGCCCGTCACCGGGGCGCGAGCCAGCACGTCGTCGCCGTCGACGACGCCGATGCGCGGGAACGTCCCGTCGTCGAGACCGACGAGGCACACCACGCGGTGCGGCACCGAGCGCATCGGCACCATGGTGCAGACGGTCAGTGTGCCGGTGCGGAAATTGGCCCGGGTCGGGCGGCCGGCCAGGTGCCGGTCCAGCAGGGCTCGCACGTCGGTCAGCCGCATCGGGGTGTCGGCCCGCTGGCCGGCGGCGGTGAGGACGTCGGCGAACTCGCGCTGCAGGTGCGCGGTTTGCCATTCGTTGCCCGACGACGCTTGCGCCAGCAGACCCACCCCGTTGGTTAGGGTGTGCAGCCACGCCGCCAGAGAATGCGTGCCGGTGAGCGCCTCGATGACCGCGGTGAGCCGCTGCACGAATTCGGTGAGCCGCCCGGCCAATTCGGTGCGGTCGCTGCCGACGTCGTCGAGTGGAAGCGCGGTGTCGATCCACCGCTGGGTGTCTTCTGACATGGCGACGCCGGCCAGGATCCTGTCCAGTCCGAAGCGCCAGGTGTTCTGCAGGAAGCCCACTCCGTAGGGGGCCCGGGTGTGCTGGTCGAAGCCCCACCGGACACCCGACTCGCGCACCCAGTCGGTGATGGCGTCCAGGTCGTCGTCGGTGAATCCGAACCGGGTGCGCACTGGCGCTGCCTGGGCGAGGTTGAGCACCTCGCTGGCGGTGGCCCGCCCGCCGGCCAGGGCCAGCAGCTGGGCCGCGATCGACAGCAGGGGGTTGATCTGGGTGAGGGCGCGGTCGGCGAGCCGCACCCGGAGCCGGTGGCCGGGATGCCCGTCGGCCATGACATCCACCAACCCGAAGTTCGCGACGATCAGCGGCGCGTAGGTTTCGATGTCGGGGCACATCACCAGGATGTCGCGCGGCTCCAGCGACGGGTCGTCGGCCAGCAGACCGAGCAGGACTTCGCGCAGCACCTCGACCTGCCGGGCCGGGCTGTGGCAGCTGTGCACCTGGACCGACCGGTCGTCGCCCGCCATCGCCCGATCGCCGGGCCGGACGGCGTTGGCCCGGATGTCGGCCTGCAGCCAACCCAATAGTGTGTCGGGCCGCGTATCGCTGACCAGGTACTCATCGTCGGCAACATTGGCCGGGAGGCTGCGCTCCAGTTCGCGCAGGTCCCGGCCGAGGGTGGCGAGCAAGGGGTGGGCGGCGGCGTCGTGGCTGGTGTCGAAACGGCGCGGTATCGGCGCGTTGTGGTGCGCCAAGGCGCGCCAGAGCTCGTCGCTGGGGTGCGGCAGCCAGAGGTGCAGGTCGTGGTGGGTGGCCAGGGCGCCGAGCAGTTCGATGTCGGTGATCGGCAGCCGGGTGTGCCCGAATAGCGACAGCCTGGGCGGCAGCTCGGTGGGCGCTTCCCGCAGCCGGGCAAGGGCTTTTTCGTGCCGCACGTGCGGCGGGCCGGCGTCGATCCGCTCGGTCAGTGCCCGCCACAGCGGCGGCTGCCAGGCCAGATCGGCGGTCAGGTCCCCGCCGATGCCGTCGGTGGCCCGCCCCGCCGACCAGTCGGCAAGCAGCTGGGGCCGCTGTGCGGCATAGGAAGCGAAGAGCCCGGCGATGCGGCGGGCGACCGCGTAGCGGCGGCCCTGTCGCAGCTCGTGTTCGACCCCGTCGTCGAAGTGGCCCAGATGCCTTGCCAGGGTGGCGCACCAGCCCTCGCCGAGGCAGTTGTCGATGACATTCAGCAGCGGCCACACCATGGCGTCGGGCGCCCACGGATCGTCGTCGGCTATCCCGAGGATTTCCTCGATGAGTGACCGGGGCCTGCGGAAGACGACGCCGGCGCATACCCCGTCGCCGCCCGCGCCGCGGCCGAGGATGTGCGACAGCCGCTGGCTCAGCCAGCGCTCCACCCCCCGCTCCGGGACGAGCACCAGTTCCTGGGCGAACGGATCGGCCAGCGGCGTCGCCAGCAACGCCCCTAGCCCGTGGGCGAGCAGGTCCGTGCGCTCGGCGCGGTGCAGGTGAAGAGCCATCGGCCCAAACCTAGACCGCCCCACTGACGGATAGCTGGTTGGAGCTTCCGCCGTCCCGGCCACCCATGCTCAACGGCCGGGTTTCGCTCCGTGCTGGAGTTGGGCTACGTCGGCTGCCCTACGGCGGCGGTGGCGGCAGCACCGGCCGGCAGACGTTACCGACCGGGTCCCAATACGAGCCGTAGTCGCATGCCGGCGGTGGCGGCACTAGTGGGGGCCGACACACATTCGCCACCGGATCCCACCATGAACCGTTCTCGCATGCCATCGGAAACAGCGGCCGGCATATGTTGGCCACTGGGTCCCACCATGAACCATTGTCGCACTGCGCCGAGCTGATCCCCGGCGTCGCCACAGTTACCGCCGCCATCGGGGCTAACACCACCGCACTGACGACGCCTAAACGACGAAGAGTTTTTTTCACCGCGCCCTCCTTAGCGGCATTACTTCCAGGTAATCCCTAAGTAACCCGAAGCTATGGCGCATAAACCAGCGCAGTGAGTTAGCCAGCAATGGGGCCTGTGCCCGTGCCCGTCGATGGTTTGATGCCCGCGTGTCGGTGGCCACCGCGATCTGTCCCTAGGCGGTCCGCTGCCGCCACGACGGTGACGGACCGCATGTTTGCTAATGCCGTCAATCGTCACGCCCTCTTCCGCCGGTTGTGCTGCCCTCCAGGGCGGGCGGCACTGCGCACGCGGACGAGAGTTCCCCGCGGGTCGTGGGATACCGAGTCCGCGCGCCCCATCGCGTAGCCTCCTAAAACCGCGGCGCCCGACAACCCGCCACATGACCTATCCCCTACCGCACGAAGTCGACCGGTCCGGTGCGCGCGTGTAACGCCCTCTGATCAGGGCTTAGTCCGGGGGCGGGGCTCAAACTCGCGACCAATGGATTTGCAAATGGCAGTTCTCAGCAGCTTCGAGGGACGGCCGGCCGTTTCCCAGTGCGACAAGAAAGATTCGTCCTATCATAGTCGAACAACACTTTTGCCATTTCGCTCAGATCCACATCAATCCCGGTGAATAAACCGTGATGCGATATCTCAGGACATAGCCTTAACCTGCTGCCAATGGCATCGCCTTTCATGGTCGCATACGTCCCCGCGTGCCGAACTGCCAGTCGTCGGACGTCCAGTCGCCACAAGGCGGCTCAGCTGTATCTCTTGCTTTCCAGTGCGGAAGGCTTGGCGGGAGTGGACTCTGATACGAAACTGCCAATTAACGCCGCAAATTCCTCTCGGCCCGCCCGCCGCCGCGGAGCCAGTCGCGACACATGCGGGTCCGTTAAGGCCTCTCGCTCAGTTCGCCCCGGCATGCCTCTAATCGCTGGGTACATACACTTTGCTGGCAGGAGGCGTGAAGCCGGGAGGACGGACCTGAATGTTCACGGAGCCGCCGGTGGACCGGTTAGTCGTACAACTGCCGCTGTGGCTGAAATTGTTCCCTCCGCAATTTGTCGCGCCGCTGTCGGCTAGGACGCGGGCAGGAGGGAAAACGACTGCGGCGGCCAATGTAATAGCGATCAGAAAGATAATTATCCCAACGAAGGTTAGCCGCGGTCCAATGGTTTGAGGTGATGCCACTTTCAGACCCTCCACCGTTGGTCAGCATCGCCCGGCAAACCGGCGTCGCTAGCCATCGAGGTTAAGTAACTGTGCAGTTTCAGTTCTAACACGAAAAGGCGCCGACGATTAGAACCGCACTCGGTGCGGCCGCTCATGGGCACGGTTACCACAGGTGGGTAATCGCGTACCATCCGCGGTGCGCTAATCCCCATTTTGAAACTTCGTTGGCTTGCTGGATTAGCGGGTGGCTCAAGTCGTAGGCGTTTTGCCCTATGCTATATGCCGTACCCGGATCACATTGCGCTGCATTGAAGCATCCTTCAGTCATGTCATGGTGATTTTTCTTCCACGCGTCAAGGTCACGAGATTTCAGATATTCAGGCCTTCCATCGACGGGACATTTATTTTTCGCCGTGTCCCACGGCGTAATGATGTCGGTATCGAGTTTGGCAGCGCTAGCATCTCGGTCGTCCGCGCTCGAGCTGGGCGCGTGTCTGGTATCAGACAGAGATGCGAATTCTGTCGCGGAACTGATTGCATACTGAGATAAGGCGGCGGAGCACTCGTCCGCGCGCTTAATGAAATCGGCAGCTTGATTAGATGCTAGCCCAAAAATGAACCCGATTAGTGCGGTAACGACTTTTCCCGTTATGCCGAAATTCCGACGCTTGCCTTCTTCCGCGCTTGCGGCGGACTGCTCACGACCATTGTCGGTGCGTTTGGCTCGGCGCCTCGCGCGCCGGGCGCTGAAGGGTGCTTTGATGTGCCGCTTCGGGGAGGCTGCCGTCTTGTCGGATCCGGTATCGGCCCGGCTGTCATGTTGTTTCGGCGGAGTTGATTCGTCGCCTTGTTCATGCTCGCGGGCAGCCCTGGGTTCAGCAGCTTTACCTGGCGGCTGGCGGTTCCTGACCGCTTCCTCCGCACCGGTATGGCGCTTGGGTAGCGCTTCTGATTTCTGCTTGGATGAGTCTTGCCCGTCCATGCACAAATGCTAAGCCGACCGATTCATTGAAAGTACAGTTCAAGCGACAACGGATTGTTGTCCGATTCGCTACGAACGCCGTCGAGCAGCAAGGCCAAGCTGGACAGCCAGGTACCTCTGTGCAGACAGATCCGCTGACGAGTCGGTTGCCCCGATCGCCGCGCAGACGAACTCGTTCTGGGGGTCCGGGCCGGCGGAGAACTATGTCAGAGAGTTGTTCTGCGCCTGCTATATTTCGAGACCAACTTTTGAGACGTATCCAACTCGGCGAAGAGAGCGCACTTTCGTGTGCCCCTTGAGCAAGCGATTTGACCGTGTCGCGGTAGGCGCTCACAGCGGTCACTGGCAGCGGGTGCATGCCGTTGGGAACAGAGGGTGCGCGTATGTTAACGGCTTCCGGACCGACCGTTGGCGAGGAGGTCAGGCATGCCGCAGGCGGGGATCGCGGCGTTGCTAGCCCTGTGCGCGGCGCTGGCATCCGCGTTTGGCAATGTGATTCGTCAGCGGTCGGCGCAGGAGGTCACCGACAAACCGGTCGGCCATCTGAAGCTGTTCGACATGTCGTTGCGCGACACCCGGTGGTGGTTGGGCGGCGCGGTAGCCGTCGTTAATTACGGCCTGCTGGCCGCGGCGCTGCGGCTCGGGTCGGTGGTGTTGGTGACGTCGCTGCAAGTGACGACGCTGCTGTTCGCCTTGCCGATCTACACGCGGCTGACCCATCACCGAGTGACCCGCTGGGAGTGGATGTGGGCGGCGCTGCTGGCGATGGCGTTGGCCGTGTTCGTCACGGTCGGCGACCCGGAGGCAGGCCGTTCTCGGGGCTCGCTGCATACCTGGGTTGTGGTAGTTGTGGTGCTGGGCCCGGTGCTGGCGTTGTGTGTGCTGGCAGCGCGGATTTGGCCGGGTCGTCAAGCCGAAGCGGTGTTGCTGGCGGTCGTGGCGGGTTCGGCGTTGGCGGTGTTCGCGGTGCTGACCAAGGGCGTTGTCGGGGCGCTCGAACACGGCTTCGGAGCGGTGCTGCGCGCGCCGGAGTTCTACGCCTGGATACTGGTCGCGCTGGTCGGGATGATCTTTCAGCAGTCGGCGTTCCGCGCCGGTGCGCTGACCGCCTCGATGCCGACTGTGACGGTAGCCGAGCCGGTTGTGGCTTCGGTGCTGGGAGTCATCGTGCTCGGTGAGACGCTAGACGCCGGTGACCCTGAAGTGTTTGCGCTGATAGCGGCCGTGGTGGTGGTGATTGTCGCGACGTGGGCGCTGGCCCGCGGCAGGGCTGCCACGATGGCGGCTCGCACCGGACGGGACGTACAAATCGCCGGCCCGCCTACGACGTCGTCGGATGGCTAGTTTGGTCGCGCGTCGGGCGCCATATTTGAAGCAACGGGGCGAGCGACGCAGCCGGTTACAACGCGCACAAGAACAACGAGATCGCCACGTCGGTTGAGTACGATCGTGATCGCTACCCGCGTCTAACCCTGTGCTCGTCAAGCATCTCCATCAGTTTTATATTTTCTTCGTGGGGCTTCGTGGGGCGGGGCTCGAACCCGCGACCAACGGATTTGCCCAAACGGCAGGTCGCGCTGATTCCCACATCTGCTCGGCTTTGCTCGTAGAGCAACAGTTGATAACTCCGCGGAAAGCCTGGCGATTCCGGCTGGTTTCGGATCATTACCGATGAAAAAGCGATGACTCAGGAACGGATTTACCGTCTGTCACTGTCGACAACTGCGACGGCTGTCGGAAAAACGCAGGATGCTGTGTTTGGCGTAGCTTCGCGCAACCATTGCAACCAACTGCGGGCGGTGGTCTGTGTTAATCGCACCACGGCCGGTCCCATCAGCCAGGCATGTTGTCTACAGCGGCGGCGCGCAGACCGTCGAACCGTGGGCGGTCGCGGCTCATCGCTAGGCTCCGGTTTGACGGAATCCCGAGGCGGCGGTCACATCGGCCACTCAGGACCGGTCACGACCGGCGGTCGCCAGGGTCATGGCGTGGATGGGTGCGAAGCGCACTGTGGTGAACAACGACCTGTGGGATCGTTCCCGGCATCGTCGGCGGGGCCGAGCCGATCACAGTTCCCACCTGGTAGCTGTTCGGCGATGACCGAATTATCCGAGTCGTGCGTCGCGCAGAGCTACCCGCGTTACTCTTTGCCGATGATCGCGGGCGATAAAGCGCCTGACTTCACTCTGTACGATCACACCGGTCGGCCTCGGACACTGTCCGCGCTCCTTTCCGAAGGGCCGGTTGTGCTGTTCTTCTTCCCGATAGCGTCGTCACCGATCTGTACAGCCCAGGCTTGTCATTTTCGGGACCTGAGCAACGAATTCGCCAGGGTGGGTGCCCATCGGGTGGGCATCAGCACCGACACCGTCGACAAGCAGGCCCATTTCGCCCAACAGCGCTCGTTCGACTATCCGCTGCTCTCCGACGCGGACGGCGTGGTGTCCGAGCTGTTCGGGGTGCGCCGAGGCAGGCTCGCCAAGCTGCGTAGATCCGTCGTGGCGCGTGGGGCGGCCCGGCGTGGCCGACACACTCGGCGCCGTGGCCTGCTGGCCCGGCTGCTGCCGGTCAAACGGACCACATTCGTCATCGACACCGACCGCACCGTACTCAAGGTCGTCTCCAGCGAGCTGCGCGCATCGGTGCACGCCGATCAGACCTTGTGGTTCTTGGAGAACCACAACGTGCCGCACAGTTCGCCACATGTCCGCGAGAAGCACACCGACACGCATCAGGAGTCGGAGGGCAAGGGCGAACCGATCGGCGATTGGTTCACAGAACCGGAAACCGCGGACGAGCCGAGCCTGGTCCGGCCATACATGCTCACGGCAGGCCGTCCCGACTCTGGTGTCGAACTGCCACTCGAGGCTCGGGTCGAAGCGCCCAGCACCGCAGCGAAGCCGCCGCGCTGGCTGAGAAATGATGTGCGGGGCCAGATCCTGACGTCGTGCGTGCACAGCCCCTCGGTCGCAGAGATCGCCGCTCGTCTGTCCTTGCCGCTCGGTGCGACGCGGTTCCTGGTCGGCGACTTGGTGACACAGGGTTATTTGCGGGTGGACGCCCCCCTCGGTGACTCGACGCCAATCGACGAACGACGTGAACTGATAAGAAGGACGCTGCGTGGCTTACGAGCACTCTGAGGGGTGGGGCGTCGCCTCGATGAAGATCGTCATCTCGGGCGGGTTCAGTGCCGGCAAAACGACGTTCGTCGGCGCGGTCTCGGAAATCATGCCGCTGCGCACCCACGCGCTGCTCACCAACGCGTCTGCGGGGATGGACACAGTGGAAATGAACTTCGGCCGCATTACCCTCGAATAAGGACCGGGTGGTGCGGTGACTGTCAACGCTCGGCCTCGGCCGACGCGCAGCGGCGTAGCCTTGACGGCCGCCGCACCACCATTGCGCCCAAGCTCAGGCCCGGCGACGGGACACGGCACATTGAGACCTCTAGGTTATGGGCCAGCTGCCGGAAGTTTCGTACGGCTCAGAAGCGATGCTCCGTTCGCTCGGTTTCATCGCGTAGTGCCCAATCGCATCCCGTCTCGCGGCGTTTCGTTCCCAAATGTGTTCCCAAATCGCTCCGCGCAACAGCTTACGAGACGCTCTTGACCAGCTCTTGCGGCGTTCGTAGCCGGCAGCGACCAGTCGGAACAGTCGCGGTAACCGGCGGGCGTGGCAGCCAGGCAATGGCTGCCCGACGGCCGACCGAGCTGGTCGACGGCATGGGCGACGCGGAACTGCTTGTGGGGTGTCGACACCGACCGTGACCTGTGCTTGGGCCGCATCGGCGCCGATCACCTCGGCCACAGCCACGTCAGGATGACGCAGGACCGCTACATGACCCGCGGGCGTTCCACACCCAAGTTGCCGACCTGATGGACCGCACTGTCCGCGTAAGCGATGAATAAACGATGAGTCACACCGCTTGCGATGAAAAAATCGCTCTGACGTAGGGCGGGCGGGACTCGAACCCGCGACCAACGGATTATGAGTCCTTTTTCGACGCCCCGACGACCAGCGGAAATAGGTTAGCTATACACAGCGAATCGCCTGCAAGGCAGCATTTTCGAGCGTTGCCAGTACGGTCGCGGCACGCCTGCGGTACGGCTACAAGTCGCCCCCGATCGCCGGTATTTCGCCGGTACGGCGGCGTTAGCTACTGGGTGAAGAATCGACTCATCGCCGCCAACTGACATTCGGTGAATTGCCGCACCGCACGGGATGGTGCCCCGACAACGTCGAACCCGTGAAAGCCGCCAGGAACGATTACAAGTTGCGTCCGCACACCCGCCGCGCGGAGTCGATGCGCGTAGTCGACGCTTTCTTCGTAGAACAGATCGGCCGCGCCGACGCCGATCCAAGCAGGCGGCAAACCCGACAGGTCGGCTCGCCGCGCTGCCGCTGCATAATCGGTTACGCCATCAGCCCCTGGCTCACAGCCGAGGTAAGAGCGCCATCCGAAGTCATTGTCCTCTGGGGTCCACCCTCTCGCACCAACCGCATTTGTCCGGTGAACGGTTCGATCATCAAGCATCGGGTAGATGAGGAGCTGGCCAGCTAAGTCGACCAGTCCCGCGTCTGTGCATCGCAGGGCTAACGCGGCTACCAAACCCGCACCGGCTGACTTGCCGGCCAAGACAATCCGCCGATGGTCGATATCGTCACGAGCTAACAACCACTGCAGAGCGGCATAGCAGTCATCGAGAGCAGCCGGATACGGGTGCTCGGGCGCCAACCTATAGTCGACGCTAACTGCCACGATGCCTGAGCGCTGAGCCATTCTTCCTACGGCCCGGTCGTTTACCGCTGCCGACCCCCAGACGTACCCTCCGCCGTGAATCCACAACACCGCGGGCGGTTTGTCACCAACCCCTTCTGGCCGGAGAACTCGCACACTTGATGTAGCCGAAATCGCGACTACTTCCAAATCGCGAAGCGCTGTGACTCTGCCTGTAAGCGCCATACCGGCCCGCATGGCAGGCAAGTGCCGCGCGAAAAGGCCCCGGCGATATGGCAGGAACCGTGAAGCGACCCGCACCCAAGGGCCGACAGCAGACAGTGAAACAACGCCATCGTCCATGTGCGTCCCTCCGAGGCCGCGCCGCGATTCCCGACCCCATAATCAGCCTTCGCCGCACTTTAAAGGGTCAGCTCGTCTGACGGACCGGTAGAACAATCGCCGCGCCGTTGCGGGCCTCGCTCGGTCCGTGGGCTCGATACCACTCATCGGTCTTGAAGCCGCCCGGGGAGCTCGCCCTGATCCGACCTCAGAACCGGCTCCAGCGCCGCTTGTCGATTGCGTAGAGCCAGGGCAACGTCAGGAACGGTGTCATGTAGAAGATGTCAAACACCCACCAGCCGGTCACGCCGAAAACACTGGACCCGAACCGGTCGGGGAAGTTCACTACCATGTTCACGGCGTAGCCGAGCCAGCACATGATGTAGGCCCAGCTGGTGATGATCATCCATCGGTATCCCCACCGCTTGAGCTTGATGAAGCCGTACGCCGCGACCATCCGGGCCGGGAAAAGGCCGAGGATGCAGAAGAATTCCCAGCTCTTTTCGCCGGCAGCGGCGGCGCCGCCCGCCCAGAGGCTGTTGTAGTCGAGGTAATAGGCTCCATCAGCCAGCCGGCCCCAACCGGTGAGCCCCCACTGCACGATGCGGGTGTCATGAGCCCACAGGTCCAGTGACCACCCCAGGAAGTTGGCGGCGGCGTCGGTCATGGCGAAAATTCCGAACAGCGTGACTGCGGCCGGACGGACAAACTCCCCAGACGCCTTCGCGCGGGCGGTCTTGAGGAATCCGATGGCGATCACGACCAGCCCGATCAGGCTGAAAATTAGGGTTCCGGCCAGAACCGCGCCGGTCATCAGCCAGCGATCGGCGGCCCTGACCACCGGCCCGTCGGTTGCCGGAACGGCACGGTAAGTGGTCTGCTCGGTCTGCATCTGGGTTGTGGTGGTCTGGTCGATAGCGCTCATAGCACCCATCCGTAACGAAGGGCGACCACCGGCAGCACCGCCGAGGCACCGACCACGATGCCGACCAGGCAGCCAACGGCAACCACCATCAAGAATTTGGTCAAGGTCGGCACCTGCACGACGTACCACGACGCACCGTCTTTCAGGTCGACGTCACGTTCGTCGGGCGCGACCGGATCGTCCACACTCGGGTTGTCCATCCGGCTGGCCGCGAAATACCAGACGGACAAAATGATCAGGTCGACAACGACAGCACCGGCGAGTAATCCCAGGTCGCCCCAAAAGCCGGTGCCTCCCAGCGGCGGTAGGCGCGCCGGGAGCTCTTTGCCGTCGCCGAATCCAGTCCCGTAGCCATACACTGCCGCGGCGATATAGCAGGCCGAGATGACGACCACGAAGAACGCGACACAGACCCCGGCGAGGACATATATGCCACGCTTGCGCTGGCGATAGGCGCGGTCATAGGCCGCGCGGGTCGGCGCCGGTGGCCCTTCATCCCGACCCTGCGAGATTGGGGTGTGTTGGGTGACCTCCCGCTTCGCACCGGCCGAAGCGGAAGTCCCTGTTTGGCTGACCTGCATCGTCGTCCCTCCACGCAGCAGACTCCAGAACCGCATACCCTCTAACCGCGCATTCTATCACGTATCCAAACCATATATTTGGTTACTCTTGACGCTTGGTGACGGGCCCAGGTTCCTCGTCATCCCCTGAGATGCTGCGTCGACCATGCTGGCAGGCGCTTGCCGTCACGCTTTAGTGGACCAAATTTATGCTCCGCTGTAAGTCCCGCTCTGTGGGACTCGATCGTGAACTCTTGTTCGCCGCCGTCGCACACGAGCGCCGTCGGATCGCTACCTTGATCGACGGGCTGGATAATGCGCAGCTATCCACCCCCAGCTTGTGCAGTGGTTGGGACGTCAAGACGGTAGCTGCCCATGTTGTTAGCGTCTTCGCCGACAGCTTCTGGGTGTTTATGGGAACGGCCCTGCGCTACCGCAGTATGGCGCATGCAATCGATGAGCTAGCGCGAAGACGCGCAAGACTACCGACCGCTGAAATCGTTGCCACACTTCGCACGCGTGCAGATTATCGGTTGAGTCCGCCACTATTTGGACCGCTCGACCCCTTAGCCGACATCCTGGTCCACCACGGCGACATCCGAATCCCCCTCAGCTTGGCATTCGAGCCGGAACCGGAGTTGGCGGCGTTGGCGTTGGATTTCTTGACCGGTCCATGGCCGTTCGGCTTCGTGCCCTTAGGTCTGCTACGCGGTCTCTCGTTACAAGCCGAAGACGTCGGCCGCTCCTGGGGAAAGGGAATTGAGATTCGCGGTCCCGCGGCTGCTCTGATGATGACAGTTACCGGCCGCACCGCGCTGATTCACATGCTTCAAGGGGATGGCGTGCCTATACTTCGCCGTCGCCTGCTCACCACCTAGCTCAACCGAATAGCGGCACCACGTTGCTCGCGGCCCCGGCAGGCTTCGCCGGGGCGGTCGGCTCCGGCAAGGCGTTCGGCACACCGCCATCCGCTTGGGGGATATAGCCGCCGTACACGTCCAGCGTCAGCGAGTACGTGGCGTGCCCTAGCCACTGGCTAACCTGCATGAAGTGGACGCCCGCCGAAAGCTGTAGCACCGCGAAAGTATGCCTAAGGTCATGCAGGCGCACGCCTTCGACTGCCGGCGTGTCGGCGGTGGCGGCCCTGCTCGCGGGTAGGCCGACCGCCTCAAGCGCGGGCTTTAGCAGGTTCTTGTAGTACGCGCCCATATCGCACGGCTCCGTAAAGTCCAGAGACGCAACAGCCCTACAACCACGTCGCCGCGCTGCACCTAGCGCCCGGTTAGGCCACAGCGGCGCACGGGTTTCCGCTGACCTCGGGTGCATGTTAGCCAGGTAATCCACAAGTCTCGTGGCTAGCCAGGGCGGTAGCGGCACATCGCGGCGGCTCCGCACGCTCTTGAGCGTGTCGGCGGTCCACTCCCCTGCGCGGCGCTTCTTCGCACGGCGCACATGGACGGTGCAGCTCGGCCTCGGCGCGAACACGAGGTCACCGACCTCCAAACCGGCCATTTCCTCCGCGCGGAGGCCCGTGTACGCGGCGAAGTAGGTCATCAGCTCATACACCGGGTACCGCTCGCCAATGCTATTCGCCACGGCAGCAACCTGTTCGGCGGTTAGCGGGTGGTGGCGACGGTTGCGGCGCTCGGCGCTGTTGGCCGAGAAGTCCACGCCGTCAACAGGGTTAGCCGTGATCGCCTAATGGCGCAGGGCGTACACGAACACGTTACGAAGCACCGACCAATGGTGCTTCAGCGTGGCCGGGGTCAACCCGCGTCCCACGAGCGCGGCGAGGAACTGCTCACAGTCGCGCGGTGTAATCGCCGCTATCGCACGTCCGCCGAACTCCGGCAGCACGTACACCGCCAAGCGCGCCGCGTAGCCGTCTACCGTGGCGGCCTTCACACGGCCCGACGCGACTTTGACGCGTTGCGCGTCTAGCCAGGCCCGCGCGCAGTATCCGAATGGCTGCTCACCCGCCTTCCGCTGCTCGGCCAGGGCGCTGGTGCCGGTCGTGTGCCGCGCCGCGTTCAACTCATCGCGGCGCGCCTCGGCTGCCTCGCGGGTGGGATAGTTCTCCTGCCGTGCACGTGTTTTTGTGGTGGGCAGCCCGAACTTGTCGCGCACCGGCTCCCTCCACACCACCCGGTAAACCCGTACCGGCTTACCCTTGCGCCGCTCGGTGGTCTCGTAAGTGCGTATATGTGCCATTAGCTTGCTTCCATTCCTGTTGCGGCCGTGGCGCTTGGCTACGGCTGCCGTCGAGGCCCCAGGAGGTGCCTGAAACGCAGGCCGAATCGCTGCCGGTACACCAAATTCCGTGGCTTCCTCGAAGCTTGCGGAGTGAAACCAGTGTCCACGGCTGCGCACGGTACGCCGATCCGCCGACAAAGTGGCTGAGGATGGCCTTCAGCGCCAGCACGGGCCATTCTGGGCGCTCGCGGCCGTACCGGCCCGCCGGTACTTATCGAACGGCACGTTCGAGGTCAGGGCGGTTTGCTGGCGCGAGTGCCCAGCGGTCAGCACGGGTAGCAGTGCTGCCAAAGTGCTGCCAGAACTGCCGCTATCTAGCCAAGCTAGCAATAGCCAGCAAACTTCAATCGCGCTTTTTAGCTGGGCTTTTACGTTGTGGGGCGGGCGGGACTCGAACCCGCGACCAACGGATTATGAGTCCGCGGCTCTAACCAACTGAGCTACCGCCCCTGGGTCCGCACCATCGTAGTCAGGTGTACTCCAACTGGCCGTCCGGCAGTACTCGATAGATCTCCGTACCGTGCTCGACCCGAGGCGTGTCGGCGGCAAACGCGACAGCGATCTTGTTGCTCGCGTTGCGCATCACGTCCAGCGTCAGCTCCACCGCCTGAGCATCAGAGAAGTGCTTCCGTACACCCGCCGCGACGTCGCTAGATATCGCAGCCGGTGACCAGATGAGCGCATCCACGTATCGCAGTGCCGCCTTGTGCCGCTCGGCCAGCAGCGCGGATTCCTCGTAGCGTTCGATGTCGCCGTACAGGTTCTCCGAGCCGCCTGCGTCAAGCGCCGCACCCTCGCGCAGCGACTTGCACAACCGGCACTGATGCTGTCCCGCCCCGCGCAGCCGCGCCAGCTCCGCTGTCAGTGGGTCAAGCGCATCCAGCCTGGCCACGGCGGGCAAGAAGTCGTTGAACACGGCAGCCGCCGGATCGCTGTCGTGATCCCACGCGATGTCGCGCGCGATATCACTTCCGCCGTCACACCCAACCGCCGTGTCCAGCCCATCCCCTGAGCCGACCGACAGGCCACCTGCCGCGTCGCCAAGCCCGTCACTCACGCTGCCCCAACCGAACCGCCCAAAAATCCCGAGCGCCTCAAACCCGGCGCGCACCCGAGGCACGAAGTCCGCCACATACATCAGTACGACCGCCCGAAACGCCTTCTCCCCAAGCCCGGTCAGCAACCGCCTTCGCAGCCCCTCGTCGATACCAGTCACGTCAACGGCAAACTGCTCAGCGAAGTCGACCACCGCAGCCTCCGCCTCCGATTCCGCCGACAACCCCGGAACCGACAACCCCGGAACCGACAACCCCGTTCCCGGCGCCCCCGATCGCGACGCGACAGCCGAGCCATCGCCACCCGAGACCGCGACCACGGACATTTCACACGGCAGTGCTGGCAACCCCACCGCCCGCGCACACGTCACCCGCACCAGCGCATTCACCCGCATATCCGCCGGCGGCGACAACGCCACCAGCCGCGACAACGCCAAGCCAGCGTCAAACCCCACGACGAAACGCTACTGCGCCTGACTCACCAACCGCCACAACCGACGCACCCCAACCGCGCCCGATCAGACCGCGCCAGACGTCCTACTGCGCCTGACTCACCGACGACATATAGAAATCCGGAATCCTCAGCGTCGGCATCGCCGCCCGCGTGGCGTAGTCGCCCCATTCCCGGGGCAGCGTGATCTCGGAAGCCCCGACCTCGATCGCCCGCCGCAGCAGACTCAACGGACTCTCGTTGAACCGAAAATTATTCACCGCGGCACGCACCTCGCCGTCCTCGACCAGGTACACCCCGTCCCGGGTCAAGCCGGTCAAAAGCAAAGATGTCGGGTCCACGGTGCGGATGTACCACAGCGTCGTCAACAACAGCGCCCGCTCACTGGAGGCGATCATTTCGTCGAGGCTGGCGTCGCCGCCGGTCATCAAAAGATTGCCGGCTGGCACCGCCGCGTCCACGCCGAATTCCGAGGCCGCCGCCCGCGGGTACGCCAACGCATTCAGGACCCCGTCTCGGATCCAGTCCACCCGGCCGATGTCCATCCCGTTGTCGAACACCGACACCACGTCGGAGGAACTCGAGGTGGCGACAAAGGGCCGGCACGACAACGGCTTTGCAAATGGATCGGAGTACAACGTCACCGGCAACTGCGTCAGCCGCTCCCCCACCCGGGTGCCGCCGCCGGGTGCCGAGAACGTCGTGCGGCCTTCCTGCGCGCCGCGGCCGTCCATCATCCAGGTCATGTAAATCATCATGTCGGCCACCGTCGACGGCGGCATCAGCGTCGGGTAGCGCCCCGCGGGCAGCGCCACGGTGCGCTCTGACCATCCGAGCCGGACAGCCAACTGTTCCAGCAAACCCTCGACCGGCACATCGACGAAGTCGGGCGTACCAACTCCCGCCCACGAACTTGCCCCGTCCCGCTTCGCGTTGATTTCTACCGAGCCCGATGGCTGCGTGAACCGCCGCCGCAAGCCCAACGAATTCGCGACGAACGTCGTCACCGAAGCGTGATGCGCGTAGCCGAACAGCGTCTCGGGTCCTTTGAAGCCGCGGGCCAGCGCCTCGGCAACCGCGCCGAAAACCTTCGCGCCGGTCCCCACCACCGCGGCGTCCCAATCCTCCGGCGAACCCGAGCCCCGCGCCGAGCCACCCGACCCGCCCGAGCCCCGCGCCGAGCCACCCGACCCGCCCGAGCCTCTCGCCGAGCCACCCGACCCGCCCGAGCTCCCCGACTCCTCAGACTCCCCGATCAACGGCGCCGCGTCCCGCGCGGCCGGAGCGTTGCGCGCCGCCTCCTCACTGGCCGCGACCAGTGCCCCGATGACGTCCGGATCCACCTCGGAGGTCTCCACCGATCCCACCCGCGTCGAATCGGAGTCCCGCACAATGGAAATCACCGCCGTGCTGCGGCTCGTCGATACCCCGTTGGTGGTCATCGTGTCGTTGGCCCACCGCAACGACGCGTCGGAGTGCTCACTGACCAGCACGATTGTTTCGTCCACCGACGCCGCGTCCAGAGCGGAGTCGATCACCCGCCGCGGGTCAATCACCGCCCGCCCCCCGCCAAACGCCCCCCGCCAACAGCCCGACCACGCGACCCGGAAGCCACCCCGAACTTCACCGCCCACCCTCCGTCAACGTGTTCAGCACCCGGATACCCCGAAACAACGCGGACGGACACCCATGACTGACCGGCGCCACCTGCCCGGGTTGGCCCTTACCGCAGTTGAAGGCCCCGCCGAGCCGCCAGGTCGACTCCCCGCCGACCGCCTCCAAAGCCCCCCAGAACTCGGGCGTACTGCTTTGATATGCCACGTCGCGCACCTGCCCCTCCAGCCGGCCGTCGACGATCTTGAAGAAACGCTGCCCGGTGAACTGGAAGTTATACCGCTGCATGTCGATTGACCACGATTTGTCCCCAACGATGTACAGGCCGTTCTCGACGCGCGCGATCAGATCGTCGGTCGAGAAGCCCTCGGGACCCGGCTGCAGCGACACGTTCGCCATCCGCTGCAGGGGCACATGGTGCGGGGAGTCGGCATAAGCGCACCCGTTGGACCGCGACAGCCCCAGCCGAGGGGCGAAGACCCGGTCCAGTTGGTAGCCGACGAACACCCCGTCGCGCACCAGCTCCCAGTTCTGAGCGGCCACGCCGTCGTCGTCATATCCCACGGTCGCCAATCCGAACTCCACCGTCCGGTCCGCGGTGACGTTCATCACCGGCGACCCGTAAGCGAACGAACCCAGCTTGTCCGGTGTCGCGAACGACGTACCGGCGTAGGCGGCCTCATAACCGATGGCCCGGTCGTATTCGGTCGCGTGCCCGATCGACTCGTGAATGGTCAGCCACAGGTTGGACGGGTCGATCACCAGATCCGTCGGGCCCGGGTCCACCGTGGAAGCCGTGTCCTTTTCGGCCAGCAGCGCCGGGATCCGCGACAGCTCGTCGGACCAGTCCCAGACGCCGCCGTCGTCAATGGCCGCCTCCCACCCCCGCGCACACGGCGGGGCCAGTGTCCGCATCGACTCGAAGTTGCCGATCGCGGCGTCGACGGTGACCGCCTCCAGCGTGGGCTGCACCCGCACCCGCTGCTGGGTGATCGATGAGCCGAACGTGTTGGCGTAGTAGGACTGCTCCTTGACGCCCTGGTAGGCGGCCGACACGTGGTCGATGCCGTCGCCGGCCAGCAGCCGCCGGGAGTAGTCCTCGAGCACGCCGATCTTGTCGGCCGCCGGCACGTCGAAAGGGTCGACCTGATACGTCGACACCCATGAAGCGTCCGAGTACACCGGCTCCTCGGCCAGCTCCACCCGCTCGGCGTTCAAAGACCGGAACGCCCGCGCCACCTCGACCGCCCGCCGCGCGGTTTCCGCGGCCACCGCAGTCCCCAGTTCGGCGTGCGACGCGAAGCCCCAGGTCCCGTCCACGATGACCCGCACCGCGAGCCCCACTTCGCGGCCGACGACCGACGTTTGCAATGAAGCGTCGCGCAGTTGGATGGATTCGGTGACCGACCGCGCTATCCGCAGGTCCGCGTAGGACGCGCCCGCTTCCCGGGCCGCCGACAACGCGGCATCGGCCAATTCGTGGCGTGGTAGGGATAGAAAGTCGGCATCGACCCCCCGGTTCGGTGTCACAACGTCCACCGTAACGGCTCGACGTCACCCGCAAGGCTTTAATTGCTGCATGTCCACCGGGCGCGTCCGCCGAGCTGCGCTCGGCTACACGCTGCTGGCCCCCAGCCTGTTCGGCGCCGCCGCGTTCCTGCTGCTACCGATGCTGGTCGTCGTCTGGCTCAGCCTCCAGAGGTGGGACCTGCTCGGCCCGATCCGCTTTGTCGGACTGGCAAATTGGCGTTCGGTGCTGACCGACCCGACGTTCGGCAACTCTCTGCTGGTCACCGCTGGGTTCGTCGGCCTTGTTGTCCCGCTCCAGACAATCCTGGGGCTGCTGGCCGCGTCGCTGTTGGCCCGGCAACTGCCCGGCAGCCCGTTCTTCCGCACCGTGTACGTGCTGCCGTGGATCTGCGCGCCGCTGGCGATCGCGGTGCTGTGGCGCTGGCTGCTGGCCCCCACCGACGGCGCGATCAACACCGTGCTCGGCCGCCGCGTCGAGTGGCTGACCGATCCGACCCTGGCGCTGCCGGTGGTGTCGGCGGTCACGGTGTGGACCAACGTCGGATATGTGGCGTTGTTCTTCTTGGCCGGGATCCTGGCCATCCCCGCCGACATCCAGCGCGCTGCCCAACTCGACGGCGCCACGTCCTGGCAGCGGTTCCGCCGGATAACGTTGCCCATGCTGCGCCCGACGCTGTTCTTCGTGCTGGTCACCGGCGTCGTTAGCGCCGCGCAGGTGTTCGACACCGTGTTCGCGCTGACCAACGGCGGCCCGCGCAACCGCACCGATCTGGTGGCGCACCGCATTTACGCGGAGGCGTTCGGCGCCGCGGCGGTGGGCCGGGCCGCGGTGATGGCGATCGTGGTGTTCGCGATCTTGATCGCGGCGACGGTCGTGCAACACCTGTTCTTCCGCCGACGGATCACCTATGAGCTGGTTTAGCCGGATACTTGTCTACGCCGCCCTGACGGTCGGCGCGCTGATCACGCTGACCCCGTTCGCGCTGGGCCTGCTGACGTCGTTCACCACCCCACAACAGTTCGCCACCGGCTCGCCGCTGGGCATCCCGAACCCGCCGACGCTGGCCAACTACGCCGCGCTTCATGGCGCGGGCTTTGGCCGCGCCGCCGTCGTGACCGCGTTGATGACCGCGGTCATCGTGGTGGGTCAACTCACGTTCAGCGTGCTGGCCGCCTACGCCTTCGCGCGGCTGAACTTCGCCGGTCGCGACGTTCTGTTCTGGATTTATATATTAACGATGCTGGTCCCCCCGTCGGTGACGGTTGTGCCGTTGTATCTCATGCTGGCCGAGGTGGGGCTGCGGAACACGTTCTGGGCGTTGGTGTTGCCGTTCGCGTTCGGCTCGCCCTATGCGATCTTCCTGCTGCGCGAGTATTTTCGCGCCATCCCGGCCGACCTGCTCAAAGCCGCCCGCGTCGACGGTGCGAATACCGCCGATGTGCTGGTGCATGTCGTGGTCCCGGCGAGCCGGCCGATCCTGGTGACGCTGTTCCTGATCACCGTTGTGTCCCAGTGGAATAACTTCATGTGGCCCCTCGTCATCACCAGCGGCAGCAAGTGGCGGGTGCTGACGGTGGCCACCGCGGGTCTGCAGTCGCAGTACAACGCTCAGTGGACGCTGGTCATGGCTGCCACCACGGTGGCGATCGTGCCGTTGATCGCGCTGTTCATCGTGTTCCAGCGGCGCGTCGTGCGCTCGATCGTGGTCAGCGGCCTGAAATGACGATCAGAGCAAAGTCGTCCACCCTCGTCGTCCTCGCCCTCCTCGCCGTCATCGTCTTGCTCGTCGCCGCCGCGTTCGTGCTGGGCCGCACCGCCGAACCGAGCGGCAGAACCCTTGTGACGGTGCGGCTGTGGGACCCACGGGTCGCGACCGCTTACCGAAAGTCGTTCGCGGACTTCACCGGAAGCCACCCCGGCATCGAGGTCCGCGTCGATGTCGTGGCGTACTCGACGTACTTCGACACGCTGCGCACCGACGTCGCGGGCGGCAGTGCCGACGACATCTTCTGGCTCAACAACGCCTATCTGGCCGGCTACGCCGACAGCGGCCGGCTCGTCGCGATCACCCCGACGCCGGCGTGGGAGCCCTCGGTGGTCGACCAGTTCACCCGGCACGGCACGCTGTGGGCCGTCCCGCAACTCACCGACGCCGGAATCGCCGTCTACTACAACGCCGACCTGCTGGCTAAGGCGGGCGTCGACCCGGCCGTGCTCAACAGCGTGCGCTGGAGCCGCGTCGACACCGTCGACACGCTGCGCCCGCTGCTGGCCCGCCTGACCGTGCACGGCGCCGGCCGCACCCAGTGGGCCTACAACGCCGCCAACGACCTGCAGGGCATCTACCTGAACTACATCGGGTCGGCCGGCGGAACCTTCTCCGAAGGCGACCGCTTCACGTTCGACAATCCTCAGGCGGCGGAAGCGTTCCGCTATCTGGTCGGGCTCATCAACACCGACCGCGTGGCGCCTCCCGCGTCGGACACCAACGACAACGGCGACTTCTCCCGCAACCAGTTCCTGCAGGGCAACATGGCGCTGTTCCAGTCCGGCACCTACAACCTGGCCAACGTGGCGGCCAACGCCCGCTTCCGCTGGGGCGTCGCGATGCTGCCGATCGGGCCGGTGGGCCGGGTCAGCGTCACCAACGGCATTGCCGCCGCCGGGAACGCGGCGTCGCGCCACCCCGAAGCGGTCCGCGAGGTGCTGGCCTGGATGGGCGGCCGGCACGGCAACGCCTACCTGGCCGAAGACGGCGCCGCGATTCCCGCGGTGCTCGCGGCGCAAAAAACCTACTTCGATTACTGGGCCGCGAGAAACGTCGATGTGAGCCCGTTCTTCGACGTGCTGGGCGGCGGCCGGGTCCCGGCGCCGGGCGGTGCCGGTTTCGCCGCGGGTTTCGACGCGGTCAAGCCCTATTTCGACGAGATGTTCCTCGGCCGCGCCGACGTGGGCCGCACGCTGGCCTCGGCGCAGGCCGCCGCCAACGACGCCGCCGCGCGTTAGGGGTGCAGCGTGGTCGACACCACGAGCACTTCGTTGGCCACCGCAGCCCCGCACACGGCGATCACGATCGCCAATGTCACCCAGTCGGCCAGCTTCGGCCGCGACGGCACCGCCGAGATCTGCCCGGTGCCCCCGCGCGCGGTGATCGCGTCACCCATCTCGTCGGCGCGGCGCAACGCGACGGTGATTGCCGCGGTGAGCATGTCGATCACCTCGGCCGCCCAGCGGCGCCGCCGGGCCCGTCGCCGCCGCGGCACCGGCCGCGGCCGCAGCCGCCGGGTGGCGTAGAGCACCCGGAACTCGTCGATCAGCATCGGGAATGCGCGCAGCGCCAACGCCAGCGCCACCGCCCACTCGTCGACCGGGATCCGCAGCCACCGCAGCGGCCGGCCCAGCGTCGCGACGGCCGGGGCGATCTCGGCGACGTTGGTGGTCCACGACACCATCCCGCCGAGGCCGAGCAGCACAACCGACAGCGCGGTGATGCGCAGGAAGTTCAGCAGCCCGCCGAAACCGATGTCGACGGACCCGAAGTGCGCGACCGGGGAGCCGCTGCCCAGCGCCGCGGTCAGCCCGCCGAACGCCAGCAGGATCCACAGCCAGCGCGGAATCGACGGCAGCGCCCCGCGCGGAATGTGTGCCATCCGCGCCGCGATCAGCACCAGCGCGCCGACCGCCCCGATCGGCACCCAGCCCGGGTAGAACGTCAAAAGCACCGAGATGCCCAACACCACAAGCAGTTTCGTGCCGGCCCATAGTTCGTGGATCGGCGAGCTTCGGGGAACGGGACGCAGCAGCACCACCGGCCTGCGCGCACTCGCGGTCATGTCATTCCCCCGGCCGTGGCGGCAGCCGGGCGCAGTACCCCGCCGGACAGGTGCAGCGTGCGCGGGCACAACTCGTCCAGGCCCGAGAAATCGTGCGAGATCACGATGACGGTGAGCCCGACCCGGCGGCGAAGATCCTCCAGCAGCCGCAACAGCCCACGCTGGCTGGCCGCGTCCAGGCCGGCCAGCGGCTCGTCGAGGATCAGGGCGCGCGGCGAGCGGGCCAGCAGCCCGGCCAGCACCACCCGCCGCATCTGCCCGCCGCTGAGCTGGTCGATGCGCCGGCGGGCCAGCGTCGTGTCGAGGCCGACCGTGGCCAGCGCGGTGGCGATGCGTCCCCGCTCGTCGGGCGAGAAACCCGCCGCCGACGCCACTTCCCGGTCGACGGTGCTGCGCATCAGCTGCAGCCGCGACGCTTGGAACGAGAGCGCCACCGCGCCCACCTGGTCGGCGGCCGGCCGCCCGTCCAGCAGGCAGGTCCCGGTGGTCGGTACCGTCAGCCCGGCCATGATCCACGCCAGCGTGGACTTGCCGGATCCGTTGCCGCCGTGGATCAGCACACCGTCGCCCTCGCCGACGGTGAAGCTGATGTCACGCAACGCGGTGGCAGCCCAGGGGGTTCGGCTGCCGTACTCGTGCCCCACGCCCTCGAGCTGCAGCACCGGCCGCCCCGGCGCGCCGGCCGGCGGCACAGACGGCCTCGGCGGCGCGACGATCTCCACCATGTCGGTGTTGTCGGCGGATCCGTTGCCGGTCAGGTTGATGGTGCGGTCGGCGGAGTCGGCCTCGTTGTTGTAGTGCGTGATGTGCACCAGCGCCATCCGGTGCCGTTCCCGCAGCCGGGACAGCACGCCCAGCAGCGCGTCGCGGCCGTGCTGGTCGACCATGCTGGTGACCTCGTCGGCGATCAGCAGCGACGGCTCCCGGGCGAGGGCGGCGGCTACGGCCAGCCGCTGCAGCTCGCCGCCGGACAGCCCGCCGGTCTCCCGCTCGGCGAGCCCGTCGAGCCCGACCTCTTCCAACAGCCGGCCGACGTCGGGGCGCTGTCCGGACGGCAGTCCAAACACCACGTCGTCGGCGACCCGGGTGCCGAGCACCTGGCTTTCGGGGTGCTGCATGATCACCGCGGTGCCGCCGATCTTGCCCAGGCCCACGGTGCCGGGCCGGTCCACGACGCCGGCGGTGGGCTCCCGGCCGGCCAGGATCAGCATCAGCGTCGTCTTGCCCGAGCCGTTCGGACCGGTCACCGCGACGTGCTCGCCCGGCTGCAGGTCCAGCGTGAGCGGGCCGAGCGCGTCGAGGTGGGCGGTGGGGTAGCGGAAGCGGATGTCACGCAGCCGCACCGGGACGGGGGCGACGGGACCGGTGTCGAGCGGGGTTTCCAGCTGGTGCACGTCGGGGATGACGAACAGCCGCCGCAGCACCCGCGTCAGCGCCCACCAGCCGATCAGGGTGGCGACGACCACCGACAGCACCGAGGAGCCACCGATCACCCACGGCCAGTAGTGCAGCGCGGCGGCGAAGATTGCCTTGAGCCGGTCCGCGGCGACCTTCAGGTGCGGTATCCCGGTGAGCACCGCGGCCACGCCGTCGACGTTGGCGGTCAGCGAGTCGAAGATCAGGTTGCGCAGCCGGGACAGCACGGCAAGGGCCGCCACCGACACCGCGCCGACGGCCACCCCGGCGGCCAACGCCGCGATGACGACGGTCGGGGTGCCGCGGCCGCGCCGCCTGACGATTCCGGTGAGCCCGCCGATGTAGGCGGAGTGGGCCACGGTCATCAGGCCGCCCATGCCGGCGACCAGGAAGGCGATCAGGCCACCGGCCACGGTGGCGGCGATCAGCACCCTGAGCCGGTAGCGGTAGGCCAGCATGCCCATCGGGACGGTGCCGAGCAACGCCAGCCCGGCCGCGAACGGGACGACCACGGCAATGATGGCGGTGGCGGCCGACAGTGCGGCCATGACCGAGGCCTGGGCCAGCTCACCGGGGCGCAGCGACCCTCGGGTCGCTGCGCCTGCCTTGGTCATTTCTCGATAATGCCAGCCGACGCTGGGCAGCCGTTGGCAGCAACACGTTGATGTGCATAGAAAAGCTATCTAAATTGGGGGTATGGCATCTTCCGCATCGACCCAGGCTTCGCTGGGCGTCGAGCTGCTGGCGGTTGTGGCCCGGCTCAACCGCCTGGTGACGCAGCGCACCCGGCTGCCACTGCCGTGGGCGCAGGCGCGGCTGCTCTCGACGATCCAGGATCAGGGCGCCGCGCGGATCTCCGATCTCGCGATCCTGGACCACTGCTCCCAGCCGACGATGACCATGCAGGTGCGCCGGCTGGAGGATGCCGGACTGGTGGACCGCACCCGTCATCCCCACGACGCCCGGGCGGTCCTCATTCGCATCACCCCCAAGGGCACCGAAACCTTGGCCCGGGCGCGCGCCGACCGCGCCGCCGTCGTCGACCCCGCGATAGCGCGGCTCGATCCCGAGGACCGGCAGGCCCTGGCGGCCGCGGTGCGTGTGATGCGCCGGCTGCTGACCGACGCCACCCGGTCTTAGGCAACCGCGCCGACGAGCAACCCGACCAGGTACGTCGCCGCGATCGCGACCGCGCCGAAGCCCAGCTGCCGCAGCGAGGCCCACCAGACCGGCTTTCCGGTGAATCTGGCCGCGGCCCCGCCGGCGACGATCAGACCGAGCCCGCCGCAGATCAATCCCGCCGCCAGCGAATGCAACCCGAGCAGGTACGGGATCAGCGGGATGATGGCGCCGATCGCGAACATGGCGAACGACGAGACGGCGGCCAGCCGGGCCGACGGCTTTTCCCGCGGGTCGATGCCGAGCTCTTGGACCATGTGGAAGTGCACGGCCTGGTTTTCGTCCTCGTGGATCTCCTCGGTGGCCGCCCGAGCGGTCTTCTCGCTCATGCCCATTCCGACCAGCATCTGCACGAGTTCGTCCTTCTCCCCCTGCGGGTGGGTGCGCAGCGCGCGGCGCTCGATGCGGACCTCGGAGTCGATTTGCTCGTTGGCGGTGGTGACCGAGGTGTACTCGCCCAGTGCCATGGAAAAGGAGCCGGCGAGCAGGCCGGCGACGCCGGACAGGACGACGGTGTGCGCGTTGGCGCTGGCCGCGACACCGGCGATCAGCGCGGTGTTGCTCACCAGGCCGTCCATCGCGCCGAAGCTGGCGGCCCGCAGCCAGCCGCCGGAGACGTCGCTGTGGGTGTGATCGATGTCGTGGGGCAGCCCGGTGGGCACCTCCGGGGCCGCGGCGCCGCGATCGGACTCGGTCATGGCGGCTATTGAACGCCTACCCGCCGACCGGCGGTTAGTCAGGCTTGCCTGCCTTGCCACCGCTGGCCTGCCGTCGTCCACGAGTCATGCTCTCCAGTCATGCTTAAGCCGGGCTTCGACGGGTTACCTTCGGGTTATGACGTCGAACACGGTGGAGATTTCGCCCGAAATTGTCGAGCATTTGCGCACCACCTTGGACGGCCGCTGGCGCAAGGTGAAAGACCAGGCTCGCGAACAGATGTCCAAGGAGATCTTCCGGCCGGTCTACCTGCCCAACACCGTCATCGGGCGGGCACGTGCGCTGGAGCAGCTCAGGATCATCGCCGGCGAGAAGGCCGCCGAGGCCAATTTCCGCCAGAAGCACGGCGGCACCGGTGACGTCGGCGCCGCGATCACCACGATCGAGATGCTGGCGATGTCGGACCTGTCGTTGATGGTGAAGGCCGGCGTGCAGTGGGGTTTGTTCGGCGGGGCGGTGGAGAACCTCGGCACCGAGCGCCACCACGAGGCATATGTCCGCAGGATCATCGACCTGGATCTGCTCGGGTGCTTCGCGATGACCGAGACCGGCCACGGCAGCGACGTGCAGTCGCTGGAAACCACGGCCACCTACGACCGGGAGACCGAGGAGTTCGTCATCCACTCGCCCACCCGGACCTCGCGCAAGGACTACATCGGCGGTGCCGCGGAAAGCGCCTCGATGGGCGCGGTTTTCGCGCAGCTGATCACGGCGGGACCGGGCCAGGAGCCGCAAAGCCACGGTGTGCACTGCTTCCTGGTGCCGATCCGCGACGACGAGGACAAAGACCTGCCCGGTGTGACGACGTCGGATTGCGACTACAAGGGCGGCCTGCCGGGCGTGGACAACGGCCGCATCATGTTCGACCATGTCCGGATCCCGCGGGACAACCTGCTCAACAAGTACGGCGACGTGGCCGCGGACGGCACCTACAGCTCCCCGATCGAAAACCCCAACCGGCGGTTTTTCACGATGCTGGGCACGCTGATCCGCGGCCGGGTGACGGTGGGGGGCAGCGCGGCGGCGGCGGCTCGCGTGGCGCTGGACATCGCGACCCGTTATGCCCTGCAGCGCAGGCAGTTCAAGGCGCCCGGTGACGAGCGGGAGGTGCTGCTGATGGATTATCTGGTGCATCAGCGCCGGCTGCTGCCGTTGATCGCGAGGTCGTATGCGCTGCAGTTCGCCCAAAACGAGCTGGTGGCCAAGCTGCACGAGGTCCAGACACCCGAGGTCCCCGACCCCGAGGAGCAGCGCGAGCTGGAGTCGCGCGCGGCCGGGCTCAAGGCGGCCAACACCTGGCATGCCACCCGCGCGATCCAGGAGGCGCGGGAGGCGTGCGGCGGCGCGGGCTATCTGGCCGAGAACCGGCTGATCGCGCTGCGCGGCGACACCGACGTGTTCACCACGTTCGAGGGCGACAACCACGTGCTGACCCAGCTGGTGGCCAAGGAGCTGCTGACCGCCTACGCCGACGACGTCAAGGGGATGAGCCCGGCCGAGTGGGTGCGGTTCGCCGCGAACATGGTCGGCGACCGGGTGATGAAACGCACCGCGGCGCAGGCGATCATGCAGACGCTTGTCGACACCCGCCAGGACAGCGAGGAGGAGGGCAGCCTGTTCAACCGCGGCACCCAGGTCAAGATGTTGGAGGATCGCGAGAACTATCTGCTGTCGACCGTGGCCCGCCGGCTGCAGGGCCGGTCCAAGGAGATGGACGCGTTCGACGCGTTCAACGAGGTGCAGGACCACGTGCTGCACGCCGCGATCGCGCACATCGACCGCGTCGTCATGGAGGCCTTCGTGGCCGGGATCGACTCGTGTAAGGACAACCAGACCAAGCAGGTCCTCGACATGGTGTGCGACCTGTATGCGCTGTCGGTGATCGACGACGACAAGGCCTGGTACCTCGAGCATCGTTATCTGTCGACGGACCGCGCGAAGGCGGTGACCCGCGCCATCAATGAGCGGTGCCGCACGTTGCGGCCGTACGCGCAGGCCCTCGTCGACGGTTTCGGGATCCCGGAGCAGTTGCGGGACGTGCCGATGCTGCACCCCGAGCTGATCGGCGAGGACGACTGAGGGGTCTCAGCCCGGGATCGCGTCCAGCGCCTTCATCTTGCCGTCCGCGCCGAGCTGGTAGCGCACCGTGCCGATGCCGGTCGGCAGGCCCGGCTTGTCGTTGGCCTGTTGCCACTGGTACTGGACGGTGACGGTGTCCTTGCCGGACCGCACCACCGTGGTGTACGGCCGCGGGTTGGGCGCTGCGGTGCTGATGAAGGTGTTGTGGTCGAAGAACAGCAGGTGCTGCGGCGCGTCGGATGCGTTGCCCGCGCCGACCTGCACCCAGTACAGCCGGCACTCGCTGGTGTGGCCGCGACCGACCTCGTGCCACGAGGCGCCGTTACTCGGCAGCGGCAGCGACCCGACCGCCTCGGACACGGTGCCCGGCGCCGGTCCGTCGGACGCTGAGCAGGTGTCCGGCGTGGCCGGCGGGGACCCGGGCGGCTTCCAGCCGCATCCGGCGGCGAGCAGCCCGAGCAGCACCAGGGCCACCAGCCGTGTCACCGAAGCGCACCCGAGGCGCGCAGCGCGGCCCCGATCGCCAGCCCGACGACCAGCAGCGCGCCGCCCTGCCGGACATGCACCCAGGCCAGCGCGGCATACCACAACGGCCACACCGGATATCGCGGCGGCGGCTCCTGCGGCGACGGCCGGCGGAAATAGGGCCACACCTTCACCAGTCGCGGCACCGCCGCGATGACGATCAGCGCCGGCCACGGCATCGCGCCCGCCAGCACCGCCGCGGCGACTAGAACGTAGAACCCCACCATCATGGCCAGCGTCACGGCGCGGGCGCGGGCGTCGCCGAGAATCACCGGCAGCGTCCGGATACCCAGCGGCGCATCGTAGGGGATCTTGTCGATGTGCTTGCCCATCAGCACCGTTGTGCACAGCAGCCCGTAGGGCAGCGACGCGAGCACCACATCCCACCCGACCGTGCCGAGCGCGGAGTAGTAGGTTCCGCACACCATCAGCGGACCCCACACCACGAACACGTCCGGCTCACCGAGGCCACGTTTTTTCAGCCGCAGCGGGGGCGCCGTGTAGGCGACGCTCAGGGCGAAGCCGGCGAGCGCGAACGCCGGCACCGGCCAGCCGCGGGCCAGGGTGAGCACGACCAGGATCGCCAGGTCGGCCACGTTGACCGCCAGGATGGCCACCACCAGGGTCCGGCGACTCACCAGGCCGCCCAGCACCGGGTGCGGGGCGTACAGCGCCCGCGGATAGCTGGCGCTGTCGGTACCGGTCTGCGTGTCGAACAGGTCGTTCATCAGGTTGTTGGCGACGTGCGCCAGGACGATGCCCACCACCGCCAGCACCAGCCAGCGCCAGTCGAGGCCACGCTTGCCGATCGCCAGCAGCCCCGCCACCAGCCCCGAGACCAGGGTCATCGGCAGCACCGCCGCCCGGCTGACCACGATCCAGCGGGTGACGCTGTCGATCGGCCCGTCCGGCGGCGGGTTGGTGGTGCGCAGGGCGTACCACCACGAGCTCAGCCGAACCGTCACCTCGGGCATCGCTCAAGCGTAGTGCGGGTACATAGTTGTTGCCGGTGACCTTCCCGATTGGGTCACCCGATTTTGAATAACGGTGCGCTGCAGCGGTTTCGTCGATGCGCGCAGGCCCGGCGAACCGAGCCCTGTTCGTGGCTGCCTAAGCGGCCATGCAGTTCACCGCATACAGACCGTGGGCGCCGTTGTCGCTGCCGTCCGGCGGTCTTGGCCGAATAGAGGTGGCCGATCGTGACCGGCGGCGCGTCCGTGTCAATTCTGTTCGGGAATCTGTTCAGGAACCCGTTCGATGGTTTTCCGAAGCGCGCGACCGCGGCGACGTAGCCACCTCGGTCGGCATCGGGCCGGTGCTGCCGGCCGGCGGCGTGAAGCCGGCAGGTATTGCGTCCGCGGTGCTCCCCCGGCTGGACTCGAACCAGCAACCCTTCGGTTAACAGCCGAACGCTCTGCCAATTGAGCTACAGGGGACTGCGCGACGACGCCAGACTCTAGCGTACGGGACCCGCTCAACGCTAAGACCGGCGTTCTCCCGGGGACACCGCCACCAGCGTCAGGCAGGATGGAGAGACCACTTCAAATCGTGTGGAGGTACCGCTGTGATCCGGTATGTCGTCGTGCTTGCCCTGGGCTACGTGTTGGGCACGAAGGCCGGCCGACGTCGGTATGAGCAGATCGTGGGCACCTACAAGGCCATGACCGGCAGTCCCGCCGCCAAGTCGGTCATTGATGCCGGGCGACGCAAGATCGCCGACCGGGTCTCCCCGGATCCGCCGATGGTGACGCTGACCGAGATCGATGGCCGCACGACGGTGCTGCAGCCGCAGGCGCCCCAGGCGCATTCGTAGCGCAGCTACGGGCCCAGCGGGACGTTGATGGTCTGACCTCCCAACAGCGGGCTGGTGCTGATGCCCGGGCCGCCGTTGTCGGTCGGCCCGATCCCGACGGCCGGGGCACCTGCGCCGGACGCGTTGCCACCGCTCGGTTGATCGAGGCAGACGCCGCCGTTGAGCGAGCCGAACGCCGACAGGCAGTTCGCCTCGGGGCGCTCGGCCCCGCCGGCCAACGTGGCTCCGAGGAACGCCGGCACGACCGCCGCGGCGAGCCCCAGCGCGCAGATGATCACCGGCCGCTGTACGGGTTTGGTCACCGGACGAACCTTACGCGGTCAGGTCGTTTCCGTCTCCGCTTGCCTGTTCCAGCAGGCTGCGGCGGTAGGCCTCCATCGCGACCAGGTCGCCGAACAGCGAGTGGTACTCGTCGCCCTGCTCGATCGGGGACATGCGCTGCAGCTTGGACTTCACCTCGGCGATCTGCCTGCCCATCCACACCTCTTGCAGGCGAGCCATGATTCCGGCGATGTAGCGCGGCATCCTCTCGTCGTCGACCGCAACCGCCTCCACCCCCAGCTCGCTGATGAGTCCGACGGTCAAGGGCGAGGTCGTCTGGTGGCGCACCGCGTCGATCCATTCCGCCCCGGTGATGCCGGCGGAGGTACCGCCGGCGGCTTCGATGGCGGCGCGGACAGCCGCGTAACCGGGATGGGTGAAACTCTCGACGGTGAGCGTGTCGAAGACCGGGCCGGCTAACGCCGGGTACTGCAACGCCGACTTGAGCGCCTCCCGCTGCGGCCACAACGTGGGCGCGCGTGGGTCAGGACGGCCGGCGACGGGTTCGGCAGCCTCGGACGGCCGGTGGACGGCCCCCCGAGGGGCCGCGGCC
>JAFARC010000066.1 GCA_019245755.1 Mycobacteriaceae bacterium
TAAGGAGCTAACGGTTCAGTAGATAGGGATCAGTGACCGAAGTCAGTAAGCTGCGTTAGACGGGCATCACGACTCTGGAGCGACCTCGATGGTGCCGGACAGTTCACGCTGGATGGGCAGGTCGCCATCGCCACCGACGCCGGGAGCGGCAGCAGAAGGCCGCAGGGTTCGAATCCTGCCGGGGTACTCCGCAAAAACATGTCTGACCTGCGCCCGCGCGAATCGACGGACGGGTCAGCGGTCCAGAATCTTGCCCCAGCCGTGCCAGCGCTCGACGACCATCGAGGCGCTGACCCGCGGGCTCTCGCGGTCGGGGTAGGGCTTGCCGGTGTAGTGCCGGCTGAGCCGGTCGATCTCGCGGTGGTCCTGGTCGTCGACCAGCTCCAGCACTCGGCCGATGAGCGACACGTGGGTGTACCAGTCGTCCGCGTCGAGCACGGTCATGCTGACCCGGGGATCGCGCCGCAGGTGCTTGAGCCGGGTCCGGGTGTGGTCCAAGTTGAACAGGACGCGGTCGTCGTCCTCGAGGAGGTACCACGTGGCGACGGTGACGGGGTGTCCGTCGGACCGGAGTGTGGCCAGCACCGCGGGGTTGGGCTTGGCCAGCATCTGGCGGACGGGGTCGGGGAGGGGTAGCTCGGGCATGGGTGCTCCTCGTTGCGGTGGGTGGGTGTGCTGCTCGCCGAACCGCTGTCCAGTTTCATCCCGCCTGCGACTGTCCTCCGGGGTTGTCGGGTAAGCGGCTCAGCCACCGCAGCTGGCACGTTATGGGTCATCCTGCCAGCGGTGTCAGCCGCAGTGTCCGGATCGTGCGGGTCCCGTAGGTCCGCTGCGCGTACTTGCCGTAGCCGGAGTAAAGGTCAACGGCGAGCGCGAACAGCCGCTCGCGCTCGGCGTCTTCGGTTTCCCGCGCCAAGAACCGTCCGCCGCGCCGCCCGATGCGCAGTTCGCATTCCGGGTGGGCGACCAAGTTGTGGAACCAGCCAGGGTGGCGGGTGCCGCCGTAGTTTGACGCGATCAGGATGACGTCGTCACCGTCGGTGAAATATATGACGGGAGTTTCACGCCGCCGGCCGCTGCGTGCGCCGGTCGATGTTAAAACGGCCACCGGGAGCACGAAGCTGGTTATGCGCACACCGGTGGCCTTCATGATCGGCACTTCGAGTGGTGCGGCGATCATGCGGTGAATCACCGACCCCGGCTTTGTGGCTGCGAGCCTGTGCACCCCGCGCTTCCATGCGGCACGGTGGGCGCGCGGATCGACGCGTGGGATTCCGTTGATGGCAACGCCGGACACGGTGGCCGATGCTACGCCGCCGCGCTCGACGGGCACGTCGAAATCAATACCGGCGGCCGACGCCGCGCGAAGCTCGCACGACGGCTTCGACTGGAGGACGGCGGGCCGACGCCTTCGAGCCCGCGGGCCCAGCCAAAGCCGGTGAAGCGCGTCTGGTGCAGCCGATGGTGGATGGTGTCCGACGGTCGGCCGCGGGTATAACGGTCCCAACAAGGATCGAAGGAGATCTGGTGCGAAAGCTGACCCAGAATGCGGCGTTGATGGGCTTGATCTTCCCCTGCCTGCCGAAGGCGGTGAGGTGATGGCCATCGCAACGCCGGTGCGCCACCCGCGCGGGGACGAGCCGGGTGCACCCGCGCTGCCCCTGTATTTCAGCGACCCGGGCCGCGCAGTCGCCGAATTCGGGTTGCTGCTGGGGGCGCTGCCGCTGCGGCGGATGCTGCCGCGCGGTGACGGCCACCCCGTGCTGGTGCTGCCCGGCCTGCTGGCCGGCGACGACTCCACCTGGGCGCTGCGGCGCATCCTGCGCGACCTCGGTTATCGGGTGCACGGCTGGCGGCTCGGACGCAACTTCGGGCCCACCGCGGCGGCCGTGACCGGCATGGCCGAGCGCCTGCAAACCTTGAACAGCCGGTACGGCGCCGCCATCAGCGTGATCGGCTGGAGCCTTGGCGGCATCTACGCCCGCGCGCTGGCCCGCAACACGCCGGATGCCGTCCGCCAGGTCCTCACCATGGGGAGTCCGTTCCGCCTGGCCGACGAGCGCCAGTCGCGGGCCAGCCGTGTCTTCAACCGCTACACCAACCTGCACGTCCGGCGCACCAAGCTGCCGGCGGAACTCGACGTCGAAGCCCTGCCGGTGCCGGCTACCTCCATCTACTCGCGATATGACGGCATCGTCGCCTGGCAGGCCTGCCTGGACCCGCCGTCACCGCGCTCGGAGAATATCGCCGTGATCGGCAGCCACTTCGGCTACGGCCACAACCCGGCGGTGGTCTACGCCGTGGCCGACCGGCTTGCCCAGCCGCCGGGCACCTGGGCGCCGTTCAGCCCGCCACGCGGACTTCGGCCGCTGTTCCCGCGGCCCGACACGGCGCCCGACCGGCCCTCGGCGACTCCACCGCCCCGCACGATGAGCGCCGCCGACAACCAGCCGGAGTAGCACGCGGGCGTAACGCAGCAACCGCCCGTTGTCCGGGCATCGGCCAGCACCAGCCCCTCCACCGCCACCGTGTGCCAGCGGGTTCGACCGCTACCGTGCGCCGCGGGACTACTGGCTCTGCTGAACGGTGGTGTTGGGCCTGGGTACCTGGACGTTGCCGGGGCCGTACAAGGCGTTCGACAGACATCCCGGGATGCCGCTGCAATTGGTGAGCGTTTGCTGGCTTGGTGCGCCCGCGGTGATCGGCCCGGGTGTGGCGCCAGCGCAATTGGAGGCGACGGGAGCCCCCTCCGACATGACGTTCCAGTTGATGCCGCCGCACTGGTCGGCGAGGGCATGTGGCGAGGGGATAGATCCGGCCAGCACCAAAGCCGCCGGGGCCGCGGCCAGCGCCACCGAGCAGGCACCGACCAACGCCAGCCGCCGCCCGGGAAGTCGGAATGTGGCCACGTGCGCCCCCTCGCTAGTGCTCGTTGCTGTCCAAGACAGACATACACCATCATCGTCGCCTGTGCGAGCGCTGTTACCGAACCAGTCGCCGCAGCAGCCCGGAGGCAGCGGTGATGCCGAGGATGGCGGCGACTGCGAGCACGCCCACATCCACCAAGGTGTTGGACGGTATACCGACTAGGAGTGTGCGCAGCGCGTTGACCTCATAGCTGAGCGGGTTCACCTTGCTCAACCACCGCAGCCACGCTGGCATCACATCGACGGGATACAGCGCGTTCGACGCGAAGAACAACGGCATCGTGATGGCTTGGCCGATGCCCATCAGCCGGTCGCGATTTTGCACCAGCCCGGCCAGCGTCATCGACAGGCAGGAGAAGAACGCCGAGCCCAGCACCACGACGGCCATCGCTGCAAGGATCCGCAGCGGGTTCACGGTCATGTGCACGCCGATGAGATAGGCCAGCGCCAGCACGCCGACGACCTGAGCGACCGAACGGACCCCCGCTGCGAACGCCTTGCCGGTGATCAGCGCGGACGCCGGCGCCGGCGTGACCATGAGTTTCGCAAGGATACCCGCGTCGCGATCCCAGATGATCTGGATGCCATAGAAGATGGAGATGAACAACGCGGACTGCGCGACGATGCCCGGCGCCAGGAACGCCAGATACGGCACCGAACCCGTGTTGATGACGTGCAGCCGGCTGAACGTCTGACCGAAGATCAACAGCCACAATGCCGGCTGCACCATGCGGGTGACCAGCTCGGTGCGGTCGTGCCGGAGCTTCTGCATCTCGACGAGCGAGAAGGTGCCTACCCGCAGCAGCATGGCGCGGACCTTCCGCCACCCGCGCGGTGCCCGGACGATGTCGACGCGGATATCCGGCTCAACTGACACGGCGTGCCACCCTTCTGGCCGAACGGGTCTCACGCACTCCCCGCCGCGAGGTGTCCTCGTCCAGATCCGATCCCGCGTAGTGGCGGAACACGTCCTCCAGCGTCGCTTTTCGTGACACCGTGCGTTTCAGCTCGGCGGGAGTGCCGAGCGCTCGCAGCTTGCCGTGGTGCATCAGCGCGACACGGTCGCACAGCGCGTCCGCCTCTTCCATGTAGTGGGTGGTGAGCAGCACCGTCATCCCGAACTCCGCCTGCATGCGACGCACCTGCGCCCAGACGCCGTCGCGCGCGATCGGGTCGAGGCCGACGGTCGGTTCGTCGAGAATCAGCAGCGACGGCCGGTTGACCAGGGCTTGCGCCAGCTCGAGGCGTCGGACCATGCCGCCGGAGTAGGTCGCGGCCAGCCGGTCGGCGACGTCGATCAGCTGCATCGCGTTGAGCGCTTCGTCGACCCGGTCGACGCGTTCCATCCGCGGCACATCATAGAGCCGGGCGAACCACTGCACGTTCTGCCGCCCCGTCAGCGCGGGCTCGATCGAGAGCTGTTGCGGCACATATCCGATGTTGTAACGAATATCCATCGTGTGCCGGCGCGAATCCAGACCGAATACCCGAACCTCGCCCTGCTGAACGGGGCTCAGGGTGGTTAGCACCCGGACCACCGTGGTCTTGCCTGCCCCGTTGGGCCCCAACAGTCCCATCGTCTCCCCGGAGCGGACCTCCAGGGACAGGTCGTCAACGGCGGCGAAGTCTCCGTAGCGGTGGCTCAGATGGCGGCAGTCGATGGCCGGTTCGTTCGGCATACTCATGCTTCCCTTTCACGCAGCATGCGGGTCATCTCGGACATGACCTTCAATCCCCCGACGAGCGCATCGACCTGGTGGCCGTCGAGTTCGGCCAGCACCCCTGCCAGCGCGGCACGCCGTTCGGCGCGGGACGCGTCGGCCAGGCGCTGCGCCGGCTCGGTGAGCCGCAGCCGCCCGACGCGGCGGTCGTCTTCGTCGACCGCCCGTATCAGCAGGCCGTCGGAAGTCAGCTTGGAGACCAGCGTGGACGCGGTGTTGGCGACCAGCCCGAGCTCGGTGGCGGCTTCCCGCACCGAGATACCCGGCCGCCGGCCGACCAAACGCAGCAGTTCGGCCTGTGCCTCCGTTACCCCGGCCGTGTCGAAGCCGCGGCTGGTGCGGCGCAGCTGGCGCCGGAACCGGCCGACGACACTGAACAGCTCGGTGATCAGCTCGGTGCGGGTCTGCACACCATCCAAGGTACCTCTGTATCAGAGCTATTTCACGCAGGGCCCGTGTCGATGACCCGCCGAAGACCCAGGCCTTCGGCGTCAGCCATCGAGGTCGGCTGCATAGCCGGCATCGTCATCCCTTTAGCCGCACGACAGTCCTTCCATGATCGAGGCCACCGACCCGGTCCTGGCCTTGCGGAAGCCGGTGCCCGCCCAGACGTTGACGGCGTGGGGATCGCCGGCCCGCACCGACGCCGCCCGCAGCGGGCTGGTGAGATAGTGCACCTGCGGATAGGCCAACGGCGCCTCGGCGTCGTGCTCGTCGATGAACCTGTTCCGCAGACCTCGCGCGTACCGGCCGGAGAATGCCTTGGTGACAACCGTTTCGGTGAACTGCGGGTCCTGCAGCGCGGCGCGGTGAACCGGGCTGCTGCCCGCCTCGTCGGAAAGCAAAAACGCAGTCCCCAGCTGCGCGGCGGCCGCACCGGCACGGATCACCCCGTGCACGTCCTCGGCGGTCATCAGCCCGCCGGCCGCGACGACCGGCACCGAGACGACCCCTAGCACAGTGGGGAGCAATTCCGCCAGCGGCTGCCCGGCCGGCCGCGCCACGGGATCGTACGTTCCGCGATGGCCGCCCGCCGCCGGACCCTGCACCGCAACCGCGTCGACGCCGCGGCCCACGGCCATCCGCGCTTCCACCGGCGTCGTGACCGTGGCCACGGTCGCGATGCCGGCGCGGCGCAGGCGGGCGCACTCGTCATTGTCGGGCAGCCCGAACGTGAACGACGCGACCTCGGGCCGCAGGTCGAGCACCACATCCAGCTTCGCCGACCAGCCGTCGTCGTCATACCTCGGCTCGCCGAGCGCCACGCCATAGTGTTCAGCTTCCGCCGACAGCGCCGAGGCGTAGCTGTGGATCTCTGCGGCTGTGCCGGTCCGACCCTGCGGCACAAAGAGGTTAACTCCGAGCGGGCCGGAGGTGAGCTTGCGGGCCGCCATGACGCGTTCGGCGAAGGTGTCGGCCGACAGATAGCCGGCGGCGACAAACCCCAGACCGCCCGCGTTGGTCGCGGCCGCGGCCAGCTCTGGAGTCGACGGTCCGCCTGCCATCGGTGCGGCGATGACCGGTACCGAAAAGTCGGATAGCCGCAAGGCACTGGGCATCATCACTCCTTATCTCATGGCTTTCGCGTACAGCACGACGTCCTGCGGCTCGGGACTCAGGTTCGGAAGCACCACGTAGCGGGTCAACCTGCCCTCCGGCGACAGCCCGGCACGCTCCAGCAGTCGGGCGGATCTGGTGTTGCAGACATGGCACGCCGCCGAAACCCGGAACAGCGCGGGATCTCGCGCCAGTGCGTCCAACACGACGCGCACCGCCTCCGACATCAGGCCCTGGCCCCACCACTGCCGGGCCAGGCAGTAGCCCAGCTCGGCGGCGTGCGGTTGGGGCCGCCGATACCCGAGCTGGCCAACCACGTCGCCGGTGTCGCGGATCGCGATCACCCAGGTGTGGTCGTCGCCGATGTTGAACAGCTCACTGATCACCCGGCGCGTCTCGCCGACGTCGGAATGCGGTGTCCAGGACAGGTACTGCGTCACCTGCGGGTCGGACGCGACGCGCGCGAACAGGGCGTCGGCGTCGGTCAGGCGGGGCCTGCGCAGCAGAATGCGCGGTCCGACAAGGACTTCGTCGTCCGGCACCCCTCCATCCTGAGGCATTGGCGCGCTCGAAACGAAGGTGGTTGACTGAGATCACATGGCCATCGCGTTCAATCACACCATCGTCGCCGCCAGGGACAAGCAGGAGTCGGCGGCCTTCTTCACCGAGTTGTTCGGCCTGCCGGCCGCGAAGCCGTTCGGGCACTTCCTGGTTGTGGCGCTCGAGCACGGCGTCTCGCTGGACTTTGCCGAGGCCGGAGATGATGTCCGCCCGCAGCACTATGCGTTCCTGGTGTCCGAGGATGATTTCGACACGATCTACGGGCGGATCACCGACCAGGGTCTCGAGCACTGGGCCGACCCGCGGGGTAGCCGCCCCGGGGAGATCAACCACAACGACGGCGGTCGCGGGGTTTACTTCCGCGACCCGGCCGGCCACTACCTGGAGATCATCACCCGGCCGTACGGCTCGGGCAGCTGATCGACCTACGCTGACCGATGTCGACATCCCCGGAACGTGACAAGGTCGGCATCGTGGCCGACTCGCTGGAGCCCGATCTGGTCCGGCCGGACGGCGAACTGGTCGCCAAAGCGATGACGACCTACAACATCGGCTAGTTCAGCGTCACTTCGTTGAGCTTGCCGGTGGCGACGTCGAACACGAATCCTCGCAACGATTCGTGCTTGGTGACGAACGGGCTGAGCTGGATGCGTCGCAGCGACTGGCGCACGTCCTCCTCCAGGTCGGGGAACGCCTCGGCGGCCCACTCGGGCTTGACGCCGGTCTCCTGTTGTATCGCCCGCTTGAACTCGTCATCGGTGAAAGTGAGCATGCCGCAGTCGGTGTGGTGGATCAGGACGATTTCTTTGGTGCCGAGCAGCCGCTGCGAGATTGCCAGCGAACGGATCTCGTCATCGGTGATCACGCCGCCCGCGTTGCGGATCACGTGCGCCTCGCCTTCGGCGAGGCCGAGGATCCGGTATACGTCCAGCCGGGCGTCCATGCATGCCACGACGGCCACATGCCTGCTCGGCGGCATCGGCAGCGGGCCCTTGAACGTGCTCGCGTAACGCTCGTTGTTGGTCAGGAATTCGTCGGTCGCGGTCAATGGGACCTCCTTGCACGTCGTCGGCACCGGGCCCGCAGGGCGATGTTATCAACGCCGCCCCCGCGAAAAGACGCGTCGCGATCACCCCATTTCCCTGTGCGCGGATCGACCCCACCTCGCCCACCGTCGCACCCGACACCCTCGGTTCATTCCGGATCTTGTCGCGGACTTCCTCTCCTGGGCACTACCGTTCGTCAGCTGAAACATTCACTTGGATCACCGCAGCCCGATCGCATTGCTGCTAGCTCGTCAAACTGTTTCGATAGCCAATCACGACGGTCGCCAAATCGTGATTGAAATGGGAACGAAACGTCAAAGAAAAACCGCCGAAACGTACCCAGTTTCAAGATCCGACACTAAAGTCCCTAAGCAGCGCCGATAGTGCGGAATGACGACGGCTGACAGGCATTGCCGCATTCACCGCTTGTTCGGGGCTAACGCAACTATTTCACTTAAGAAAGGAACCAGCAATGAGCACCACACGCCGCATCGCTGCTCCGCTTCTCGTCGCCGCGACCGCGGCAACCACTTTGGGCATTGGCGCTGTCGCCACCGGACCCGCCAGCGCGACCCCCGTGCACAGCAGTAGCTTCGTGACTGCCCTACAAAGGGTTGGCGGTGGCGACCGTGACCGTGACCGCGACCGTGACCGCCGTGATAGGGACCGCGACCGCGGGGATCGGGACGGCGGGGTTGGCGATGGCGTCGGGGCTCCCCAGCCGAAGGCGCAGTAATCCACGGATTGAGCGCGTCCAGGATTGAGGATCGGATCCCGCCGTCGGTGAGGTGACGGGATCCGATCCGGGCCCTGACTCCAAGCGGCCCGGCATGGTCCGCACACAGCGAACAGCCGCGGTGCACGATGGGCGCCAATGCAGCAAGCGCGAGGTCTGCCAAGACAGTGCCAATTTGGATGGCATGAATAAGCCGAAAACGGGTAACGAAAGCTGCTAAAGCGTAGCTTCTCAGCATACGACATCTAGGCGATTTGATGCCGCTTAAGGTAGTCAGCAATCCCGGCCCGAACCGGTTGCGCTGCCGCTGTTGGTCATTCAGTGCCAGCCAACGCAGATTCGCTGCGCCTGGAGAGCCACAAAACCCAGATGAGTCACAGAAGCCCCTCGGATGACTCACGAGGGGCCTCTGGCGGGCGAGCGACGGTTGTCACTGACCGCCGCCGTAGCGTGTGGCGGTGATCGGCAGACCCGTGCTGACCACCTCGTTGACCTTCACCAGGGGCAAACCGCTGCGCCCCTGCGTCACCCTGGATAACCACCCCGGGCCCCGATGAAACGACGCATGCCCGCTGGGTAGTGGTCGCCAAAGTCCGGCCGGGTCGACCTACCCTGTGCGCATGCAGCACACGCATGGCGGACGCGGATGACCCGATTTCTGGCCCGTCGGTTGCTCAACTACATCGTGCTGCTGGCCCTGGCTTCGTTTCTGACGTTCAGCTTGACGTCGTTGACCTTCCATCCGCTGGACAGTCTGCTGCACCGCAGCCCGCGTCCGCCGCAGAGCGTGATCGACGCGAAAGCGGCCGAGCTGGGTCTCGACAAGCCGATACCGGTTCGTTACGGCAAGTGGGTGTCGGGCGCCATCCGGGGCGACTTCGGCACCACGGTCGCCGGCCAGCCGGTGTCGGCGGAGCTGTGGCGGCGCATCGGGGTGAGCCTGCGGCTGCTGGTTCTGGGATCGGTGCTGGGCACCGTCATCGGGGTTGTGGTGGGTGCGTGGGGCGCTATTCGGCAGTACCGGCTGTCGGACCGCGTGATCACCGTACTGTCGCTGCTGGTGCTGTCGATCCCGACGTTCGTGGTCGCGCACCTGCTCATCATGGCCGCGCTGCAGATCAACACGATATTCGGCATGCAGATCTTTCAGTACACCGGCGAGACCTCGCCGTGGGTGACCGGTGGTTGGTGGCCCCACTTCGTCGACCGCCTGCAGCACCTCGTGCTGCCGACGTTCACGCTGGCGTTGGCCTCGATTGCCGGGTTCAGCCGCTATCAGCGAAACGCGATGCTGGACGTGCTCAGCCAGGACTTCATCCGCACCGCACGAGCCAAGGGGCTCACCCGCCGGCGCGCGCTGTTCAAGCACGGCCTGCGCACCGCGCTGATCCCGATGGCCACGCTGTTCGCCTACGGGGTCAGTGGCCTGGTCACCGGCGCGGTGTTCACCGAGAAGATCTTCGGCTGGCACGGTATGGGTGAATGGGTGGTGCAGGGCATCTCCACCCAGGACACCAACATCATCGCGGCTATCACGGTGTTCTCCGGTGCGACGATCCTGCTGGCGGGGCTGCTCTCCGACGTGATCTACGCGGCGCTGGATCCCAGGGTGCGTGCGTGATGACGCAAACCGCGGAGACCACCACCACGAATGCACGATCCGGCCTGGACGCAGCGAGGTTCGCTTCCCGGCGCAATCTCGTGCTGCGCCGTTTCGTGCGCAACAAGCCGGCGGTCGTCGCGCTCATCCTGCTCGTGCTGCTGTTCGTCGGCTGCTACGCACTGCCCCCGTTCCTTCCGTACGGCTACACCGATCTGGACTACGCGGCGCTGCAGCAGCCGCCGACGCTGGACCACTGGTTCGGCACCAATTCACTGGGGCAGGACATTTTCGCGCAGACGCTGCGCGGCATGCAGAAGTCGATGCTCATCGGTGTCTGCGTGGCGTTGATCTCCACCGCGATCGCGGCGACCGTCGGGTCGATCGCCGGGTATTTCGGCGGCTGGCGCGATCAGATGCTGATGCGCCTCGTCGACCTGCTGCTGGTGGTACCGAGCTTCATCCTCATCGCCATCGTCACCCCGCGGACCAAGCAGTCGGGGAGCATCTTCTGGCTGATCGTGTTGCTCGCCGGGTTCAGCTGGATGGTCAGCTCGCGCATCGTCCGCGGCATGACGATGAGCCTGCGGGATCGTGAATTCGTCCAGGCCGCCAGGTATATGGGCGTGCCGAGCTGGCGCATCATCGTTCGCCACATCGTGCCGAACGTCGCGTCGATCCTCATCATCGACACGGCGCTCAACGTCGGGGTCGCGATCCTGGCCGAGACCGGTCTGAGCTTCCTGGGTTTCGGGGTGCAGCCCCCCGACGTGTCGTTGGGCACCCTGATCGCCGACGGCACCAACTCGGCGACGACGTTCCCGTGGGTGTTCCTGTTCCCGGCCGGGGTGCTGGTGCTGATCGTGTTGTGCGCCAATCTGGTCGGCGACGGGTTGCGTGACGCGCTGGATCCTGGCAGCGGAAGGCTGCGCAGGTGAGCCCACTGCTTCAGGTCACCGACCTGCGTGTCACGTTCCCCACCGACGCCGCGCCGGTTGCCGCGGTGCGGGGCATGAGCTACCACGTCGATCCTGGTGAGGTGGTGGCAATCGTTGGCGAGTCCGGCTCGGGCAAGTCGGCGGGTGCGATGGCCGTGGTGGGCCTGCTGCCGGAGTACGCGCAGGTGTCCGGGTCGGTTCGGCTGCACGGCGACGAGCTGCTCGGCCTGCCGGACGGCCAGATGTCGCGCATCCGTGGCCGGCTGATCGGCACGGTGTTTCAGGATCCGATGTCGGCGCTGACGCCGGTTTACTCCGTCGGCGACCAGATCGCCGAGGCGATCGAGGTTCACCAGCGGGGTGTCACCCGACGCGCTGCCCGCCGACGTGCCGTCGAGCTGCTCGACCTGGTGGGCATCGCGCAGGCTGACCGGCGGTCTCGCTCGTTCCCGCACGAGCTGTCGGGCGGTGAGCGCCAGCGCGTGGTCATCGCGATCGCGATCGCCAATGACCCGGACCTGCTGATCTGTGACGAGCCGACCACCGCGCTCGACGTGACCGTGCAAGCGCAGATCCTCGACGTGCTCGAGACGGCGCGCGACGTCACTGGCGCGGGCGTCATGATCATTACCCATGACCTCGGCGTGGTGGCCGAGTTCGCCAACCGCGCGATCGTGATGTACGCGGGCCGGCCGGTGGAGGTGGCTGGCGTCAAGGAGCTCTACCGCGATCGGCGGATGCCCTACACTGCGGGCCTGCTCGGTTCGGTACCCCGGTTGGACGCCCCGCAGGGTTCGCGGCTGGTACCCATCCCCGGCGCGCCTCCCTCGTTGGCCACCCTGCAGCCGGACGCATGTCCGTTCGCGCCGCGCTGCCCGTTGGCGATCGATGCGTGCCGCGCCGCGGAGCCCGACCTGATCGAGGTCGGACCCGCTCACCGCGCCGCGTGCATTCGCACCGAGGAGGTCGCCGGGCGCAGCGCGGCGGAGATCTACGGCGTATCCACCCAGCCGGCGACCGCCGATGAGCCGACCGCCGAACCGCCGGTGGTGCTGCGTGTCAGCGACCTGGTCAAGACCTATCGGCTGACCAAAGGTGTGGTTTTCCGCAGGCAGGTCGGTGAGGTGCGTGCGGTGGCCGGGGTCAGCTTGCAGCTGCAGCAGGGCCGCACGCTGGGAATCGTCGGCGAGTCGGGCTCGGGGAAATCCACCACCCTGCACCAGATATTGGATCTGGCCAAACCGCAGGCGGGATCGATCGAGGTCCTCGGCGCCGACGTTGCCGCGCTGGATCCGCGCGCACGGCGCGCGCTGCGTGGCGACCTGCAGGTGGTGTTCCAGGATCCGGTGGCCTCGCTCGACCCACGGCTGCCGGTGTTCGAGGTGTTGGCAGAGCCGTTGAGCGCCAACGGATTCGACAAGAGCCGCACCAACGAGCGGGTGGCAGAGCTGCTCGACATCGTGGGCCTGCAACGCAGCGACGCCAGCAGGTATCCCGGCGAGTTCTCCGGCGGCCAGAAACAGCGCATCGGGATCGCGCGGGCGCTGGCGCTGCAGCCGAAGATTCTCGCCCTCGACGAGCCGGTCTCGGCGCTCGACGTGTCGATTCAGGCCGGGATCATCAACTTGCTGCTGGACCTGCAGCGAAGCTTCGGCCTGTCCTACCTGTTCGTCTCCCACGACCTGTCGGTGGTCAAGCACCTCGCGCACCGGGTCGCGGTGATGTACAAGGGGACGATCGTCGAGCAGGGCGACGGCGATCAGGTGTTCACCAACCCGCACCACGAGTACACCCGGCGGCTGCTGGCCGCGGTACCGCAGCCCGAACCCAACACGCTTTAGCATCAGTCCGATGATCCGTCGCATCGCTCTGGTCATGTTGCTCGCCGCGGTGGCGGTCGCGGGTTGCTCGGCCAACCGCGTGACACCGTCGGCGGGCGGCGCCGCGCAGGTAGGCACCACTAACGACATCAACCCGCAGGATCCCGCCAGGCTTCGCGAGGGCGGCGATTTGCGGCTCGCGCTGACCGAGTTCCCGTCCAACTTCAACCCGCTCAACATCGACGGTAACTCGGTCGACGTGGACGCGATCGTCAGACCCACGTTGCCGCGCGCGTTCAACATCGCGGCCAACGGGTCGCTGACCGTCAACACCGACTACTTCACCAACGTCGAGCTGACGGGCACCAACCCGCAGAAGGTCACCTACACGATCAACCCGAAAGCGGTGTGGAGCGACGGCACGCCGGTCACTTGGGCGGACATTGCTTCGCAGGTTGACGCCGACAGCGGCAAGGACAAGGCGTTCGCCACCGCCAGCACCGCCGGATATGACCGGGTGGCGTCGGTGACCAGGGGGGTCGACGACCGGCAGGCCGTGATGACGTTCGCCAAGCCGTACGCCGAGTGGAAAGGCATGTTCGCAGGCAACGGCTCGCTGCAGCCGCGCAGCATGACCGCCAATCCGGACGTGTTCAACAAGGGCCAGCTCACCGGTCCCGGTCCGTCGGCGGGACCGTTCATCGTGATCGGTCTGGACAGGACCGCGCAGCGGGTTGTGTTGAGACGCAACCCGAGGTGGTGGGGCCAGGCGCCGAAGCTGGACTCGATCACGTTTATGGTGCTCGACGATGCCGCACGGATTCCGGCCGTGCAGAACAACGCGATCGACGCGACCGGCATCGCGTCGCTCGACGAGATGACGATCGCTAGGCGCACACCGGGCATCGCGATCCGCCGCGCGGCGTCGCCCACCTGGTATCACTTCACGTTCAACGGCGCACCGGGATCCATCTTGGCCGACAAGGCGTTACGGATCGCGATCTGTAAGGGCATCGACCGCCAGATGATCGCGAATGTGACGCAGCGTGGCCTTGCCGACAATCCCAGCCCGTTGAACAACCACATCTACGTCGCGGGCCAGGAGGGCTATCAGAACAACAGCGCTTCTGCTGCCTACAACCAGGATGAGGCCCGCAAGGAGCTCGACGCCTTGGGCTGGAAGATCAACGGCAATGTGCGGCAGAAGGACGGCAAGCAACTCGTCATCCGCGACGTGTTCTACGAGGCGCAGTCCACGCGCCAGATCGCCCAGATCGCGCAGAACAATCTGGCGCAGATCGGCGTCAAGCTGGTGCTCGACGCCAAACCGGGCACCGGGTTCTTCACCCAATACATCAACGTCGGTGACTTCGACATCGCCCAGTTCGGTTGGTCCGGCGACGCTTTCCCGCTGTCGGGCCTGCCGCAGATCTACGCGTCCGGCGGCGACAGCAACTTCGGCAAGATCGGCACTCCGGACATCGACGCGAAGATCGAGCAGACCCTGTCCGCGCTTGACCCGGGCACGGCGCGGGCGCTGGCCAACGAAGTCGATGTGATGATCTGGGCGGAGGGTTTTTCGCTGCCATTGTTCCAGGCGCCCGGCAACGTCGCGGTGCGCAATGATCTGGCCAACTTCGGCGCCGCGGGCCTGGCCGACTTGAACTACAGCACAATTGGCTTCATGAAGTGATCACGCGCTGCACCGCGCGCGGCACCACCGCGGGCAGTGCTGCCTCAACCGCGGTCGCCGCCCGTAGTGCGCCGATGAACAGCCGGATCGCCGCCGGGCCGGGCAGCGCGTCGAGCTGCGCGGCCCGCGCCGGTAGCCCCCCGACCTGGTCGTCGCGGACCGCCTGCGCGACAGCCAGCGCCACGCGCTCGCGGCTGTCCAGAGCGCTGTGGCCGGCGGTCGGCAGGCTGACCAGCACCGCGCCGGGGATCAGTGCGGCGATCCGCGCGGCCACCGACGGCGGTGTCGTCAGGTCGTGCGCCCCCGACACCACCACGGTCGGCCAGCTGAATTTCGGCATCTCCGCCACCAGGTCATAGGGTTCGGCTTCGAAATCGCCGAGATCGCCGCCTAGTTCGCGAAACGCGATCGCGGGGTCCAGCGGTTGGCCGTCGGGAACGCCACCGTAGTTCAGCTCACGGAAGCCGATCCGGCCCACCAGGTCGGCCTCGTTGCGATACGGTGCCTTGCGCTGGAAAAGCACCCGGGCGAAGCCCATCAGCCCGGTCCACAGCCAGCTGCGCCCACGCAGCAACAGATCCAGCTGCCGGTTCAACAGCTCCGCCCCGCCGAGTCCGTAGACGGCAGCGGCGATTTGACCGGCCGACGGCGTCAGCACGCCGTCGTTCACGAGTCGGCGCACCTTGGGCGCCAGTTCGGCGGTGTCCGGCCCCTCACCGTCCCACAGCGCCGCGCGGAGCGCTTCGCGCACGTCCTCGATGTCTCGATTGGACAGCAGCGGCGAGTCGAGAATCATCGCGTGTACCCGCTCGGGGTGGCGCACGCCGACACCGGCGGCGATATAGGTGCCATACGACGTGCCGTACAAGGTGGCTCGCTCGACCCGTGCGTCGTCGAGTACGGCCACGATGTCGTCGACCACCTTGTCGATGGTCAGGGCCTCGGGCGGCAGGTCGGCGCCGGCGTCGTCGTGGCGCGACAGGCCCACCCCGCGGTGCTCCACCATGATCACTTCCAGGCCCGCCGCCGCGGCGCGGCGGCGGAACCCTCGGTACAGCGCCACGGATGCGGCGCCGGGGCCCCCTGGAATGACTACCACCGGGTGCGCCGACTTGCGGCCGGTGCGCACGTAGTACAGATCGAATTGCTCGCCGCCGACCGCACAGACGGGCCTGCGCACGGGCCGCACACCAGGCAGCGCGGCCAGTTTCTGGTGTGCGCGCCGGCGCTTGGCGTTCATGGTCATCACCGCCCATTCTGCCCGCGACCGCCGACACCGATGCCTATCTCTGGAAGGTCGACCGGTTCATGCGTCGCTTGAAAGCCTTGTCGAAACGGCGGTATGTCGCGCGCAGTTCGCTGCCGGGCCACTGCTTGGGCAGCAGTGTGGCGGGCAGCAGTGGGTCTCGCTGAAGGTGGCGGACGACGCTGATCGACAGCGCGAATTCATACGTCAGCGTCGCGGTGACGTCGGTTGCGGTTGTGGTGGAGTTGAGCTCGTCCTGCATCGCCGCAATCAGCCGCCGCGCGTCGTGTGCCCACTGGTCCAGTCCGAACAGCGCGCTGACGGTGTCGGCGCGCAGATCCGCGGCGGCAGCGTGGAAGTGGACGCACTGCTGGTCCAGCACCGAACGCGACGTCGGCAGGCGGTCGGGGTCCAGGTTGTCCGGCCGGATCCAGACGCCTTGCCTGAGCTCGGCAAGGTGCAGCACCCTGGCGGCCTTGCGTAGCTCGAGCCGATCAGCCGCTGGCCGCCGCTCGAGCGACACCACAGCGAGCTCCCAGGTCTCCTCCCACGGGCGCAACGTGGCGTCGGGGCGCGCTGCGTCGTCCACCCGGTGGCGTCGCTCGAGCAGGTGGCCGGCGAGGGCGTACGTCCCGTTGTCGCTGCTCAGTTCTCCGTCGGAGACCATCCGCCACAGGCACGTTCGTGCGGCGCCGGCGCTGATGCCGAACAGTGCCGTCGCCGCGACCAGAACCGCGACGGGCAGGCGCGGCTCGTCGGCGCCCAGCAGCGCGGAGGCCAGCACCGACCGCGCGGTCAGCGGGCGGTCGCCGATCAGGTCGCTGACCTGGGCCCGCGACGATACACTCATCTCACATATATATTGACATGTGGCGACAGATACGTGACGCTTCGGTGATGGGTGCCTCCGCCGGGACCCCACTGGCCGACGATGCCGAAATCGTTCGGCGGATCCTCGCGCACGTCGACGCCGGAACCACCGACGAGGGTCCGTCGTGGCGGGAACCGGTGCAGAACTACCTGGATCCCCGTCGGTTCGCCGACGAGCTGCGGGTACTCCGGTCGGCGCCCAGCGTGTTCGCCCCGTCCGCGGCGATTCCCGGGGTCGGCGACCACATCGAACGTGTCAGTTTCGGGGTGCCGCTGTTCGCGGTGCGGGACAGCGACGGCGGTGTTCGGGTGTTCCGCAACGCATGTCGACACCGGGGAATGGCCCTGGTCGAGGGGACGGGGTGCTCTCATGCGCTGGTGTGTCCCTACCACGGTTGGACCTACCGCCTGGATGGGTCGCTGGCATATGTTCCACACGCCGAGGGCTTCCCCGACCTCGACGTGTCGTCGCGCGGGCTCGTCGAGGTGGCCAGCCGCGAGGTCGGCGGCCTGGTCGTCATCGAGACGCTTGAGCCGGGGCCGGTGACCGACGCCGACGGGCTGACCGATGGCGCCGCCTGGCGCGCGAAGATGGCCACCAGGCTGATCGATGTGAAGTCCACCATCCTGGCGATCAACTGGAAGGTTCTGGTCGAGCAGTTCCTGGAGGGCTACCACATCCGTTCGACGCACCGCGAGACGTTCTACCCGCTGCAGTACGACGATCTCAACGTGGTGGAAATATTCGGGCCTAACAGCCGAATTGCGTTCCCCTACCGCAATGTCGAACGCCTCCGCGACCGGCCGGAGTCGACCTGGGTGATCGGTCACCGTGTCACATTCGTCTATCACCTCTTCCCGAACGTGATGCTGGCGACGTTTCCGGACCGAATGATTGTGGTGGTGATCGACCCGATTGATCTCGAGCACTCCACCTTCACCACGTACGCGATGGACGGCGGTCCGGCGCCCGGGCACCGCCGCGCCGACGGCGGCCGCGGACGCGCGCTTGTCGACCGCGGTGCCATCGAGGACAACGCGATGTCCGAGGCCGTGCAGCGCGGCCTGCACGCGGGCGCCAACGCGTTCGTCGAGTTCGGGCGCCATGAGAGTGCGATCGGCCACTTCCACGCCACGCTTGACGATCGACTGGGCCGTCTGGAGCCGCTGACTCAGCGCAGCGCGACGAATAGCCCCGACCGCAGCAGTATCTGAAGCCCCAACACGATCATCCCCACCGGCGGCAGCCAGCGACTGGATCCCTCGAGCGCGCCGACCAGCCTCTTGTGCGACACCGACACGGAACCGGCGGCACACCAGAGTGCGGTGCGGCGGCGAAAACCTGGGCTCGAAGGCTTTGGCTAACAGTGCAGTGCCACGGATCAGCGGGCTCGGCCCAGCGGCCCGGCCCGACCATACCCATCGTGCCGTGATCCCGCCCATTCAGGCGCAGATCAGATCAGCAGCCTTTTCGCCGATCATCACGCTGGGCGCATGGGTGTGTCCGCGGATGATCACCGGCATCACCGACGCGTCGGCCACCCGCAAGCCCTCGACGCCGCGCACCCGCAGCTGCGGATCGACAACGCTTGAGGCGTCGGTGCCCATCCGGCAGGTGGCGACCGGGTGATACAACGTGTGTGAGCAGGTGTTGAGCGCCTCTTCGAGGGTTTCCTCGCCGGTGTCGCGGGCGCCCAGCGGGCGAGCGACCTTGCCGAGAACGTCCTTCAACGCCGGCGCCTGCGCGATCTTCGCGGTGATGTGCAGGCCGGCCATCATCGCGGCGCGGTCCATCCCGTCTGGGTCGGTCAGATACCGCGGATCGATGACCGGCTTCGCAGTCGGGTCGGCCGAGCCTAACGTGATGCTGCCGCGACTGCGGGGCTTCAGCAGTATCGGGCCCATCACGACCGCATGACCGTACGGGTCGCCGAGCCCTTCCTCGAAGAACGGCGCGGGCGCGAAGATCAGTTCGAGGTCTGGCAACTCCAGGTCCGGTCGGCTGCGGACGAACCCGTAGGCCTCCCCCACGTTGGAGGTCAGCATGCCGCGCCGGCGCACCAGGTAGTTGACGAGCTGCAGCGGCTTTTCGGCCGCGAACAGGCTGTCGTGTTTCACATCGAATCCGACCGGAGTCGCCAGGTGATCTATCAGGTTCTGTCCGACCTCCGGCGAGTGATGCACCACGCCGATTCCGTGCTCGGCCAGCTGGTCGCGATCGCCGATGCCCGACAGCATCAGCAGTTGCGGGCTGTTGACCGCCCCGGCGCACACCACGATCTCGCGGCGGGCTCGAACCACCCGGCGCGTGCCGTCCTGGTCGAACTCGACCCCGACCGCGCGGGTGCCGTCGAATATCACCCGCCGGGCGGTGGCTTGGGTGAGTAGGGTCAGGTTCGGCCGGCGCAGGACGGGTCTGAGGTAGGCGTCGGCGCAGCTCCATCGCGCGCCGCGGCGCTGCGTGACGTGCGTTTGGCAAAAACCGTCCGGCGCGGCGCTGTTGGGCCGCTCGAGGCGGTAACCGGCCTGCTGCACCGCGGTGAGCCATGCGGCGGTGGATTTGCGGGGACTGCGCTGCGGCGAGATCCTCAGCGGTCCGGATTCGATCCGGTCGAAGTACCTCGCGACCGCGGCATACGACCACTGGTCACCGGCCAACTGGGCCCATTCGTCATAGTCGGCGGCGAACCCGCGCACCCACATCATCGCGTTCATCGACGATGATCCCCCGAGCATCTTGCCGCGCGGCCAGTAGATCTGGCGGCCGTCGAGCTCCTTCTGCGGTTCCGTCAGGTAGTCCCAGTCCATCTCGCTTCGGAACAACTTCGCGAACGCGGCGGGGATGTGGACGAACTTGTCCTTGTCCTCCGGGCCGGCCTCGAGCACCGTGACCCGGCTTGCCGGATCCGCGCTCAGTCGGTTGGCCAGCACCGACCCGGCCGAACCGGTGCCGACCACCACATAATCGGTTTCCATGTCCACCCGGAGTCTATGAGCCGCCGGGTGCACGCGGGGCTAGTTCGCTGCCGGCCCCCTGTGGTCACGACTCAACGCCCGCCAGCTGCCCTTCGGTGCGGATGGGCGGGCGTGCCCGAGCGGGCAGTAGTGCGGCTACGACGGCCGCCGCGGTGAAGGCGATGCCCGCGCAGAACAGCGACCCGGCAAAAAGGCCGTCGAGGAAGGCGTGGTTGACCGCGCCTCGGACCTCCCCGATCCTGCCGGGGGGCAGTTGGCCGGTGACCTTGTACGCGGTCGCCACAGACCGTCCCATCATCGTGCGGAGGTCGGCGGGAAACGCGTTGAGCGCCGGTTCGGAAGCGACTCGGCGGGAGTAGACGGATGCGAAGATGCTGCCGACAACCGCCACACCGAGCGTGCCCCCCAACTCGCGGGTGGTGTCGTTGACGGCCGAGCCCACGCCCGCTTTGTCGGGGTGCAGCGATCCCATGATGGCCTCGGTGGCCGGGGCCGTGGTCAGCCCCAGACCCCCGCCCAGAAGTAGCATTTGCACGGCGATCACGGCATACGAGGTGCTCGCGTCGGCGGTGGCCGCCCATGCCAGGGCGGCCCCGAACACCGCGAGGCCCGCCGCGACGACCGCGGTGGTGCCGACCAGTTCGACCAGCCGGGGGCCGAGCACACTGGCGAGCGCGATCGACGCCGCGACGGGTAGCAGCCGGACCCCGGTTTCAAAGGCGCTGTAGGCCTTGATGAATTGGAAGTACTGGGTGATGACGAAGATGAAGCCGAATAGCGTGAGGAAGCCCGCGGTGACGGCCAGGCTGCCGCCGGAGAACCGCCGGTTGGCGAACACCGTCACGTCGAGCATCGGATGCGACACCCGCCGCTCCCACAGCGCGAACGCGCCCAGAACGACGGCGGCCGCAGTGAATCCGGCGGCACTCCGCACGCTGGCCCAACCCCAATCGGGCGCTTTGATGATGGTGTAGACCAGCGCGGTCACCCCGGTAGCGGACAAGATCAATCCCCCGATGTCCGCCGGCGGGGTAGCCGGGTCCCGCGACGTCGGGATGAACAACGTTCCCCCGAGAATCGCCGCTGCCGCGATCGGCACGTTGACCAGAAAGATCGAGCCCCACCAGAAATGTTCGAGCAGCCACCCTCCGCTGATGGGGCCGGTGGCCACCCCGACGCCGACCATGGCGGCCCACAGCCCGATCGCCTTGGCCCGCCGCACCGGGTCGGTGAAGATGTTCACGATCAGGGCCAGGGTGGTAGGGAAGATCACCGCGGCCCCGACACCCATCGCGGCGCGCGCGGCGATCAGCCCGTCCGCGGAATGCATGCGGGCCGCGACGGCGGAGGTGACCGCGAACAGGGCCAGTCCGGCGCTGAGCCAGCCGCGTCTGCCATAGCGATCGCTCAGGCTTCCTGCCGACAACAACAAGCCGGCCATCACCAGGGTGTAGGCGTCCACGATCCATTGCAGATGGGCGGTGTCGGCGTCGAGTTCGCGCGAAATCGTCGGCAGAGCGACGTTGACGATGGTGGCGTCGACGCTGATCACGAAGACGCTTAGGCAGATAACTGTTAGCGCGGCGATCGGGCGATCGCGGAAGTAGGGGTACCTCCAGCTTTCGGGGGACAGCGTACGTGCACTCATGCTAAAAAACCTAAACCATAGAGACAACTTATTCAAGTTAATGGTGGAGTTACGTGTTCGAAGCGTAGAGTGGTGGTGTGCCCGCGCGACGGAATTACCACCAGAACTGCCCGATAGCGCGCGGCATGGACATCCTCGGCGAGCGGTGGACGCTGCTGATCCTTCGTGAGCTGATGGGCGGTCCGCGCCGCTACGGCGATCTGCGCGCCGAGCTGCCCGGCATCGCCACCAACCTGCTGGCCGACCGGCTCCGGGAGCTGGAGGATGCCGGTCTTATCGGCCGCGCGGAACTACCGCCGCCGGCCGCGCGTACTGTCTACACCCTGACCGAGGCCGGCTGGCGGAAGGTCCCACCGGTGCTGCGGGCCATTGCAGTGTTCGGGATGGAGCTGCTCGACCCGACCCGGGACGCGATTACTCCGTTGAACGGCTTCCTGGCCGGCATCTTGCTCGGTATTGATCCCGTTCGCGCCACCGGCCTGACCGCGTCGTATCGCGTGGAGATCGATGGCCGCCGTTTCGAGTTCGCCCACGACCACGCCGGTCTTTCCGCCGCGCAGGCCCCGCCGGCGGTGCTGGTGACGGCGAGTGCGGTGGATCTGATCACCGCCCGCCTGGCGCCAACCGCGCCAGAGCGCAAGTCCGCGCTCAGGCGGGTGAAGTTCGACGGCCACCGCGACGATGTGGAGGCTATGCGCACGGCTTTCCGGTTGACCGGTGACCCCGGCCTGCCGGTCGCTCGCTAGGCCGTCAACTCGATCCGGTGTGCGCCGTCGATGCTGTCGTAGCGTGCCGGGCTGCAGGTCAGCACGATGACCTGCCCGTCCCCGCCGACCGCGTCGAACACCGTGCCCATTTTCGCCAGCCGGTCGGCGTCGCTGAACCCGAGCGCGTCGTCGATGATCACCGGCACGGCGTCGTCCTTGGCGACCAACGCGGCGCCCGCCAGCCGCGCCACGATCCCCAGTTGTTCTTTCGCGCCACCGGACAGTGACTCGTACGGGACGGTCCGCCCGGACAGGGTGCGGCTCACGATACGCAGGTCGGTGTCGACTTGGAGTTCGAAGCTTTCACCGAAGACCAGCCGCCCCAGCCGCTCGACCTGCGCCCGGAAAGGCTCTACGTAACGCAGCCGGGTGTCGTCGCGATGCCTGGCCATCACCGAGCGCAGTGTCTGTGCCGCGCGGGCACGGCGACGGATCCGGGTGTATTCGCTTTCGGCCTGCTCACGTTCGGCCGCCGCGACGTCCAGCCGGCCCTGGCGGCCTTCGGTGCCGTACACGCGAAGTCGGGTGGTGACGTCGCGCAGCTCGTCGTCGATCTGGCGGTGCCGGCGGCTCAGCTCCTCGGCGTCGCGAGCGGCGTCGGCCAACTCAGTGGCGACGCGGTCCGGCGCGGCCCCCGCGAGTTCGGCCCCCAGCCGGGCGGCGTGCTGGGCGGCCTTCCCGGCCGTCTCGGCGTCGGCTTCGGCACGAACCGCGATCTCGTCGTCGGGGCGCTGCTCGCGTTGTCGGGCCAGCCGGTCGCTCGCGGCATCCAGCTCCGCCCGGGCGGCGATCAGCTTTTCCCGCAAAACGGTGGCACGCATCGACTTTTCGGCCAGCTTGGCGCTGGCGGCTGCCGCAACCTTGCGGTGGGCCTCGCAGTCCGTGGCGGCGCGCCGGTGCGCGCCGACCGCCGCATCTAGTTCGGTGCGCGCGGTTTGCATCTCCAGGTGCTTGTCGACCTGCAAGTCGCGGCCGCGATCGCGCAGCAGGGCAAGCCGCGACCGCAGTGCCTCCACCGGCTCCTCGCCGCACAGCCCGGCCAGCGTCGCGGCCAGCCGGTCCCGGGCGGTGATCAATTCGCGGCGCTGCTGGGCAAGCGCCCGTGCGTGCTCGACGTCGTGGACCTGTGCGGCGGCCAGCGCAGCGGATAACACCTCCTGGGCCACGGCGAGCTTTTCCTGGTTGTCGCAAGCGGGTGTGCCGGGAATGATGTTCGCGGCCAGCATGCCGGGCACCTGAATCGCGGTGGGCGCCGTAGCCCGGGTGGTGAACGCTTTCCCCGCCGCCAGCCTTACCCGTTCTCCGTTGATGCGCAGCTCGATGTCCGCGGCCGCGGTGAGCTCGATGCGTGCCGAGGCGAGCTCGACCTGACCCGCGGCGCGCTCGACCGCCGCGGCGGCCTTCTCGATGGCAGACATCGACGACTCGGTGAGCACGACGGCGCCCAGTGAGGTCTGGACATGCGCCAGGCCGCCGCGCGTGGAGTCGATCTTGGCGAGCCGCGACGCGAGCCGGTCGGCCTCGTCGCGGTCGGACAACCGGTCGACGGCTAGCCGGGCCGTGTCGACCCGGGACTGCAGGGCCGCCACGTCGGCCCCGGACTGCTCGACGAGCGCGGCCGCGGCCACATCAACCTCGCGTGCCGTGGCCTCCTCCTCGGCCGCCTCCCGCACCGCGGCGTCAGCCTGGGCGACCGCTGCGGACCTGGCGTCGACGTCGGCGCGTAGCCGGCGCCGCTCGTCGCGGGCCGCGACGGCGGAGGCGAGCCTGGCTTGCGCGGCAGCGGCGATCAACTCAGCCTGCTTGCTCTGCGCAGCCACCGTGGCGACCGCGTCGGATGCCTCCCGGGCCGCGGCCAGCCGCCGGCGCGCGTCGCTGACCGATTCCTGCACCTCGGCCAGCCGATCGGTCAGCTCGGCGTGCGTGCGCACGCCGTCGTCGACCTCCGCCACCGCGGCCGCGCAGCGGCCCACCTCCTGATCGGCGGCGGCGAGCCGCGCGGTGGCCGCCGACCATTCACCGGTGGGTCTGCCGGTCGGGGTGAAATATCGCGCGTACTCGGCATCGATGCGTTCGACCAGCAGCGGTTCGGCACCCGACAACGCCGCGGACTGCCCGGCGGCGACATCTAGCGCGCGCGACAGCGCGTCACAGCCGGAGAGGTTGACGGCTTCGGTCGAGTTCGCCTGCAGCACCCGTTGCGCCCGCCACAGCTCGATGTCGACCGTTTCGGCCAGCATGGCACAGACCCGTTCGTGGGCCTCGTCGCCGGTGAGTTGTTCACGAACGGGCGCCAGCACGCTGAGCTGCGTCTCGCATTTCTTGTGGAACCGCTTGCGGTATACGAACCGGTAGGGACCCGTGCTGATCTCGGCGGTAACCTCCGCACCGACGTCCGCATGCGTCGGCTTGACCTGCTTGACCTCCTTTTTTGTCGAGCGGTCCTTGGCTTCCAGCAGGAGGTCGAGCGCTTCGATCATCGACGACTTACCGACCTCGTTCGCACCGCTGACGACCGCCACGCCGCGGTCGGGGAAGGCGATTTCGCGGTGGGTGACGCCGCGGTAGTTGGTCAGCACGAGGCGGTGCAGTTTCACGCGGCGCTCCCGGGGCGCGTTGCCAGTCGCAGCAGCAGTGCCAGCGCAGCCTGCGCGTCGGCGGCGCATTGACCGTCCGCCGTGCGGGCGGTGGCCACCAGCTCCTCGACCGCGGCCGCCGCGAAACCGCCGATGCCGAGGTCGTCGAACTCGCCGTCGGCCGGGATCACCGCCAGTTCGGTATGGCGCTGCCAGGGCTGCAGCGACGCGAACAGCCGCGCGTACTTGTCCAGGCACGCGTCCAGCTCAGCCCGGTCGGTCACGGTCAGCGACCCGGTCAGACCGTGCCGCACCACCGTGCGGTCTTTGTGGGGCAGCAGATCAAGGTTGATGTCGAGATCGGCCACGTCCCTGCTGTTGTCCACCGAGCGCCGCAGCGTCACAAACCGCCATCGACCGACGCGGCGGCCCTCAACACGGACCCGGCGCTGGGCGTCCTCTTCGTCGATGTCGACCACCAGCACGTGGCCCGGGTCGGGCTCGACGTCCTCGAAATTGGTCACCTCCGGCGACCCCGAGTACCACACCCGGCCGCCGGCACCCACCGACATCCGGGAATGCTTGTCGCCCAACGCCACATAGTGCACCGCGCCGCGCGACAGCGCCTCCTCCAGCGCGCACAGCCGGATCAGCCACGGCTTGTCGCGGTCCGGCTCGAGGATGTCGACGCCGCCGTGGGCCACCAGGATTCGCGTCGCCCCGTCAGCGGGCAGCTCCGCCAGCGGCTCTGCGGCGAGGTCTGTGGTCGGGCGTTTGGAGCGCCACGGCGCGGCCACGATCTGCACGCCGGGGCGGACGTTATGCACGCCGGCGCGATCAAGCACGACGACATTGTCCGGACGTTCGGCCAGAAACAGCGGGCTGGTGTAGACCGACGACGCGTCGAGCGGGTCGTGGTTGCCGGGCAGCAGGTAGACCGGGACGCCGATGACGCGCATCGCCTCCAGCGACTGGCTGATGACCCGCGGATCGAGCTGGTTGTGCTCGAAGACGTCACCGGCGACGACCACGAACTCTGCGCCGGTTTCCGCCGCCACCGCGCCGATGGTGGCGACGGCGTCGCGGCGTGCCGCCGAATAACGCGGCTGTGCCTCGCCGTTGAGGAAATAGCGCGTCATGCCGAGCTGCCAGTCAGCGCTGTGCAGGAATCGCATCTCGGCTCCCTCTGGTCAACACTTCTCGAGGCAACGCGAGTGTAGGGCCCGGCACCGACAACTCAGGGGAGGCGAATCGGCATGCCGTAGCGTGGAGCGATGAGCGCTTGCGCGAAGAGCAACAGGCCCCGATGAGCGCTTGCGCGAAGAGCAATGGGCCCTGATGCGCAGGACCCTGCTGCTGATGCGGCATGCGAAGTCGGCGTACCCAGCGGGGGTGGCCGACCACGACCGTCCGCTGGCGCCGCGCGGCATCCGGGAGGCCGGGTTGGCCGGCGAGTGGTTGCACTCGTACGCGCCGCGCATCGATGCGGTGCGGTGCTCGACCGCGACCCGCGCGCGGGCCACCCTGGAGCACACCGGGCTGGACGCGCCTGTCATGTTCTGCGAACGCCTCTACGATGCGGTGCCCACAACGGTGATCGGCGTGATCAACGGCGTGCCCGAGGACGCCGTCACGCTGCTGCTGATCGGCCACGAGCCCGCGATCGGGCAGGTGTCACTGGCCCTGGCCGACGCTAAAGACAGCAACGAGACAGCATCGCAACAGATTTCGACCAAGTTCCCGACATCGGCCATCGCGGTGCTGCGCACCGGCGAACCGTGGCGTCGGCTCGAGCTCGGCGGCGCGGCGCTGGTCGGCTTCCACGTCCCGCGCTGAGCCGGGCCGATCCCCCGAGTCGCTGCGTTCGTTCCCCCCGGAAGCGCCGATCCCCCGAGTCGCTGCGCTCCTACCCCCGGGGAACGTTGCTGCCCCGAGTCCCCGAGTCCCCTCGCTGCAACCCGAGCTACGAGTTCGTCGCCAGCGTCAGCTCCATCAGCTTGATCGCCATTCCGCACGCGTCGATGCCCGGCGCCTGCGGATTCACCCACCAGCCGACCACCCCGCCGGCGTCGCTGGCCACCCCGCAGGCGCCATTGGGATCATTGGGCCGCATCACGATCGACTGCACTCCGGCGATCGAGCGGCTCTCGATCTGGTATTTGAGGTTCTGGGCGACCTTGCGCTCGTTGTCGAGGCTGCCCTGCTCGAACCAGAACCGGGTGATGTCGACCAGGCCGGCGGGGTTGGCGGCCTGCCAGCGGCAGACCGCGCCGACGAACGTGCTCTGAATGTCCAGCGGGTCGGCGCCCACCGTCTTGGCGAGAACGTCGGAGGTCAGCACGTCGCATTCCTTGAGCAGGTTGGGGTACTGCTGTTGGGAGTTGTTGTGTGGCGTCCCCGCTCCGGCTTTGACCGCGGTGCCGCTCACCGCTTGCGAGCAGCCCCCGGCGACCGCGACGACGGTTAGCGCTGCGGCCAGCACGGCCACCACTTTCCTGGTCATCACTTGCCCGCCGCTATCGATTGGCGGGTGAGCTCCTTCGCCACGTCGCACGGGTCCGGAAACGGCTGCTGGCTGAAACTGATCGACCATTCGATGAAGTCGTCCTGGAATTGGATGCCTACCTCGCACAGGCTGTTGCCCAGCGTGGGGTCGGTGCCGACCGCGACGAATCCGTTGTGGCCGTCGATGTTGAGATCGTCGACGCTGGCACGGGACAGTTCCTCGGTTTTGCGTTCGCGTCCGATCGGGCTGCCGCGGTACCAGGTGAAGGAGAAGTGCGGCCCGAGGATGCCCCCGCCGGCCAGCCACTGGCAGCCGACCGAGTTGCGCGCGGTGTTCACCAGCCCGGCTACCCGGGTCAGCTGGCTGACGGTTTGATCGCTGATCCCTCCGCACTCCGGGAAAAACGGGCCGTGGCTGGCGCTTGGCGTGGACGGCTTCCCCGACGACGACGGGTTGCTGGAGCCCGCCGACCCGCTGGAACAGCCGGCGACGACGAAGATCGATAGCGCCGCTCCGAGGAGAAGCGCGGGCAGCTTGCGTCTCACCAAATCCGTTTCCCGCCGCTCGTCACAGCATGCAGGATAGCGGCAGCCCGCCGGTTTCCACGGGTATGGCAATTGACCAGCATTTTTATCTCCGGACTCGTGTCGATCCGGGCATACAGCTGCCAGGAAGGTATGCGAAAGTACGGAAATGCTGCTCAGACTGCTGCGACAGTACGTGCGGCCGTTCCGGCGGCTGATCGCGGTTGTCATGCTGCTGCAGCTGATCAGCACGCTGGCTTCGCTCTGCCTGCCGACTGTCAACGCGGCGATCATCGACGACGGGGTGGCCAGGGGCGATACCGGCATGATCACCGAGCTCGGGATGGTGATGCTGGCGGTCAGCGGGCTGCAGGTGCTGTGCGCGGTGGGGGCGGTGTATTTCGGCTCCCGTACCGGCATGGGGTTCGGCCGCGACCTGCGCTCGGCGATCTTCCACCACGTCACCGGCTTCTCGGCGCGCGAAACCGCCCGTTTCGGCGCGCCGTCGCTGCTGACCCGCACCACGAACGACGTCCAGCAGATCCAGATCCTGGTCCAGATGACCTGCACGATGCTGATCACCGCGCCGATCATGAGCGTCGGCGGCATCTTCATGGCGATCCACCAGGACGCCGGCCTGTCCTGGCTGCTGCTGGTCAGTGTTCCGGCACTGGCGCTGGCCAACTACTGGATCGTCTCGCACCTGCTGCCGATCTTTCGGCGCATGCAGAAGCTGATCGACGGCATCAACCGGGTCATGCGCGAACAGCTGTCGGGCATCCGGGTGATCCGCGCGTTCGCCCGGGAGCCGTTCGAGCGCTCCCGCTTCGCCGAGGCCAACCGCGCGCTGTCGCACACCGCGCTGGAGGCCGGTCGCTGGCAGGCGCTGATGCTGCCGGTCACCACGCTGGTGATCAACCTGTCCAGCGTCGCGCTGATCTGGTTCGGCGGGCTGCGTATCGACGCGGGCCGGATGCAGGTGGGCTCGCTGATCGCGTTCCTGTCCTACTTCATGCAGATCTTGATGGCGGTGCTGATGGCGACGTTCATCTTGATCATGCTGCCGCGGGCCTCGGTGTGCGCCGAGCGGATCAGCGAGGTGCTCTCGACCCAGCCCGCGATCATCAGCCCCCCGCGACCGGTGCGTCGGCACCCCGTGCATGGAGTGGTCCATCTGCAGGATGCGACGTTCTGCTATCCGGGCGCGGACCGTGCTGTGCTGCAACGTATTACGCTGACGGCTCATCCCGGCACCACCACCGCGATCGTGGGCTCCACCGGCTCGGGGAAGTCCACGCTGGTGTCGTTGATCTGCCGTCTGTACGACGTGACCGACGGCTCGGTGGCGGTGGACGGCGTCGATGTCCGCGACTACGACCTCGAGCACCTATGGTCGGCGATCGGGCTGGTCCCGCAGCGCGGGTATCTGTTTTCGGGCACCGTGGCCGAGAACCTGCGCTACGGCAACGCCGACGCGACCGACGCCGAGATGTGGGAGGCGCTGCGCGTCGCGTCGGCCGACGGGTTCGTCGGCGCGCATCCCGAGGGGCTGCAGATGCCGGTGTCGCAGGCTGGCATCAACTTCTCGGGCGGACAGCGCCAGCGGCTCGCGATCGCCCGCGCGGTGATTCGCCGGCCCACGGTGTACCTGTTCGACGACGCCTTCTCGGCGCTGGACGTGCACACCGACGCGCGGGTCCGCGCGGCGCTGCGGGAGGTGTCCGCCGACGCGACGGTGCTGATTGTGTCTCAACGCATCTCCACGATCGCCGAGGCGGACCAGGTGGTCGTCGTGGACGACGGACGCGTGGTGGGGGTCGGCGGCCATGACCAGCTGCTGGCCGACTGCCCGACCTACGCCGAGTTCGTCGACTCGCAGGCGGTGGTGTCCGCGGGGAGCTCGCGGTGACGGCCGGGCTGCGCCCGGTCCGCGGCGTCGTGCTGGCCCCCACCGAGCGGTCCCGGGACTTCCGGGGCACGGCGATCCGCCTGGTCAAACGGCTCACTCCGCAGCGCTGGCTGACCGCGGCGGTGATGAGCCTGGGCATCGCCGGTGTCGGGCTCAACGTGATCGGGCCGCGAATCCTCGGGCATGCCACCGACCTGCTGTTCAGCGGCGTGATCGGCCGCCGGCTGCCCGCCGGGATCACCAAGGGGCAGGCGGTCGCCGCCGCCCGCGCCCGCGGCGACAACACGTTTGCAGACCTGCTGTCGGGGATGAACGTCAGGCCTGGTGTCGGTGTCGACTTCGGGGCGGTGGGCCGGACGCTGCTGCTGGCGCTGGGCCTGTATCTGCTTGGTGCGCTGATGGTGTGGGCGCAGTTCAGGCTGCTCAACATCACGGTGCAGCGCACGATGATGGGGCTGCGGTCCGACGTTGAGGACAAGGTGCACCGGATGCCCTTGTCGTACTTCGATTCCCGCCAGCGCGGTGAGCTGCTCAGCCGGGTGACCAATGACATCGACAACGTCCAGACGTCGCTGTCGATGACGATCAGCCAGTTGCTCACCTCGGTACTGACGGTGCTCGCGGTGCTGGTGATGATGCTGACGATGTCGCCGCTGCTTGCGGTGATCACATTGTTGACGGTGCCGTTGTCGCTGTTGGTGACGAGAACGATCGCGCGGCGATCGCAGCGACTGTTCGTCGCGCAATGGGCCAACACCGGTCGGCTCAACGCGCATATCGAGGAGACCTACAGCGGCTTCACGCTGGTGAAGACCTTCGGGCACCGCGCGCGGGCCGAGGAGCAGTTCCGCGACTTCAACGCCGACGTGTACCACGCCAGTTTCGGCGCGCAGTTTCTGTCCGGGCTGGTGTCGCCGGCGACGATGTTTATCGGCAACCTCAGCTATGTCGCCGTCGCGGTGGTTGGTGGACTTCAGGTCGCCACCGGCCAGATCACGCTGGGCGGCATCCAGGCGTTCACCCAGTACGTCCGCCAGTTCAACCAACCGCTCACCCAGGTCTCGGCGATGTACAACACGCTGCAGTCCGGGATGGCGAGCGCCGAGCGGGTTTTCGACCTGCTGGACGCGCCGGAGCAGACACCGGATACCCCGGTGGTCTTGACGTCGCCCAACGGGCGGCGCAGCGGGCTGGTGGAGTTCCGGCACGTCGACTTCAGCTACCGCCCGGGCACGCCGGTGATCGAGGACTTGTCGCTGGTTGCCGAACCGGGCAGCACGGTCGCGATCGTGGGGCCGACCGGCGCAGGCAAGACCACGCTGGTGAACCTGCTGATGAGGTTCTACGAGGTCGACTCCGGGCGCATTCTGATCGACGGGGTGGATATCGCTACCGTCAGCCGGTACGCGTTGCGTTCGCGGATCGGAATGGTGCTGCAGGACACCTGGCTTTTCGGCGGAACGATCGCCGAGAACATCGCCTACGGCCGCCCCGGCGCCACCCGCGAGGAGATCGTCGAGGCCGCCAGGAGCGCCTATGTGGACCGGTTCGTGCATACACTGCCCGACGGCTACGACACGTGGGTCAGTGACGACGGCGGCAACATCAGCGCCGGCGAGAAGCAGCTGATCACAATCGCGCGCGCGTTCCTCGCGCGTCCGCAACTGCTGATCCTGGACGAGGCCACCAGCTCGGTGGACACCCGCACCGAGGTGCTGATTCAGCACGCGATGGGCGAACTGCGCCGCGATCGGACCAGTTTCATCATCGCGCACCGTCTTTCCACGATCCGCGATGCCGACGTCATCCTGGTGATGGAGGCCGGGCGGATCGTCGAGCACGGCAGCCACCAGGAGCTGATGGCACGCCGGGGCGCCTACTACGAGATGACCCGGGTCTGAGCCATGATGCGGTCGTAGAGCGCGCACACCCATTGCACGTCGCCCACCGCGGTGTGGCGCTGGTAGCCGCTCGGGTCGACGCCCAGCTCCCGGCTGAGCTGTTCTCCGTTCAGAGGTATCTGCACGCGTTGACCGGTTGCGGCGAGATAACCGGCGGCCAGTGCTTCGACGTCGATCACCGCGTACAGATGCGGCGCCAGGATTCCGTAGTGACGCAGCAGCCGGGTCAGGTGCAGCGAATCGAAGGTCGGCACCGCACCGACCATCACCGCGTCTCCGCCGAGGAACTCCGCGATCGCTATCCCCGCCTTCCTGCGCGACCAGCGCTGTTGCGGCGAGCCGCGCCGCGCGAGGTACTGCGATCGGAACGGCTCCGGAAGCCCGGTGGCGGCCCGCATCTCGTCGTGCTCGACGAGGATGTGCAGCCATGACGACGAGCCGTCGGCGTAGCGCCGCAGTCCGGCGAATTCCCAGATTTCGTCGTCGGGACGCAGCCCGGTGCATTCGGTGTCGACGAATACCAGCTCGGCTTGTCGTTCGGGGGCCACCCGACAGGCATAGCAGAGCCGCGTTAGAGCTGCGGACCCTCCGCTCGCAGGTTGTCGACCTCCGACATCGCGTCACGTAGCTTGGCGAGCCAGTCCTCGGTGTGCTCGCCGACGAGTTTCACCGACCACGCCAGCGCGTCGGACCGCGACCGGGCGACGCCGGCGTCGACCAACGTGTCCAGCACCTGCCGTTCGGGTTGGCGCAGCCGGGTCATCACCGGCACCGCGACGTTGGTGAACATGGTCCGCTCGCCGCCGACCTGGACGCCCCAGGACACGGTGCGTCCGTAGCGGGCCTGGGCTTCGTCGGCGATCCGCATCCGCTCGGCGCGGGTCTCTTCGCGGAACCGTGCGGCGCGGCCCGCGCTGCGGGCGTCGGCGCCTTCTCCTGCTGCGCCCTCCGGCTCGGCAAGTTGGCCGACGACGGTGATTTCCTCGCGGTCGACCACGACCTGCGGCTCACCGGTGAACCAGTTGTCGGGCAGCCGCCCGGCGAACCAGTCGGGGGCGTCGCTGGCGTCCGGCTGCTGAGCTTGCTGCCATCCGCCGGGGCGGCCGAAACGTCGGCCATATCCATGATGCGTTCTCATGCTTACATGATTACACCGTTACACCCGAGTTCAGGGAGCTTTCTCCGACAGCGAAACCGTGATCCCACCGAAGCCTCCGGATTCGGCCGGAGTCGCCTGCGCCTTCGGTAGTTTCGGCATCGTGCGCGAGCCGTCCGAGCTGACCAATCGCCAGGTCGTGCTGCGTCACCGCCCCACCGGCTTGGTCCAACCCGGTGACACCGAGCTGATCACCTCGCCGGCGCCGGAGCCGACCGAGGGGGAGGCGCTGGTCCGCACCACCTACGTGGGGATTGACGCCGCCGTGCGGACCTGGCTCAACGACCAGCCGGGCTACCTGCCCCCGGTGCAGCTGGGCGACGTCATTCGGGCGGCCGGGGTCGGCGAAGTGGTGGCGTCGCGCTGCGCCGCCTACGCCGTCGGCGATGTGGTCACCACGCTGGCGGGCTTCCAGCAATACGTGATCGTGCGCGACGACGTGTTCACCACCGTCATCCCCGGCGTAGCGGACCAGCTGGCGATGATGTCGGTGTACGGCTCGACCGGCGCGACCGCCTACTTCGGGATGGTCGACATCGGCCGGCCCCGGTCCGGGGAGACGGTGGTGGTCTCGGCCGCGGCGGGCGCCACCGGGTCGCTGGCCGGGCAGATCGCCAAGATCGCCGGCGCCCGGGTGGTGGGCATCGCGGGCGGCCCGCAGAAGTGCCGGGTGGTGGTTGATGAGTTCGGGTTCGATTCCTGCATCGACTACAAGGAGGGCGACCTGGCGGCCGCACTCAAGCGGCACTGCCCGCGTGGCGTCGACGTGTACTTCGACAGCGTCGGCGGTCCGATCCTGGACGCGGTGCTGGGCCGCCTGGCACCCAAGGCCCGGGTCGTACTCTGCGGCGTGATCTCCAGCTACCTCACCGGTGAGCACCCGGGGCCGGCCAACTACGTGAACCTTCTGGCCAAAAGCGCACTCATGCAGGGGTTCAACACGCTCGACCAGTGGGGCCGCTTCGAGGAGGCCTTCGCCGCGCTCCGCCAATGGGGCTCCGAGGGCCGGCTGGTGCACCGCGCGCACATCTTCGAGGGCGTCGAGTCGTGCGTCGACGCCCTGAACGGGCTGTTCACCGGGGCCAACATCGGCAAGACGGTGGTCAAGGTCGGCGAACCCACGCCACGCTGAGGCCTTCACCGACGGACGCCGCGGCCGGCTACCGCCGGCGGTTTCAGGATTCGTCCGTCGCCCGCCGGACCCGGAACACTCTGGTCTCGCCCTTCACGCCTTTGAGATGGCGCGCGCCCGCGAACGACCAGGAGAACTGTTCGGCGTCACCGATGAGTTCTCGGGTCGGCTCGGCCGCCAGCACCGAACCCGGCCGGGCCACACCCGTCACCCGGCTTGCCACGTTGACCGGGCTGCCGAACCAGTCCCCGGCGCGGCTGACCGCCGATCCAGACGCAACGCCGACCCGCAACTGGGGCAGGTCCTCCTTCTCGGCGGCGGCCACCAGGTCCAGCAGCGCGTCCAGCAGCGGCACGGGCTCCGGACTCATCAACATCACCGCGTCGCCGATCGTTTTGATCAGGCGCACCGGCGGGCCGACAACCTCGCGGGTCAGATCGGACAGACCCCTGGCGAGCCGTTCCAGGTCCTCGGGCGGCACCGCCTCGCCCAGCCGGGTGAAGCCGACCATGTCGGCGAACGCGATGGTGACGTCCCGCGCACCGGGCAACGCACCGGCGTCCCGCTCGGATGCGTTGACGGCTTCGGTCTCCATTGAGTGGCGCAGTTGCAGGAACAGCATGTCCTGGATCATCGGGCCGAGCAGCGGAGCGACGTGGCTGACCATCGCCTCGGACGCCTTGGCGATCTCCAGTTCGGTCGCGCCGGGGTGCGAGACCGCGGCCAGCGCGGTCCGGCGCATCGTCTCGGCGGCGCGCGCGAGGCCGTCGGCCAGTACCCGCACCACGCTGACAACGTGCTCGGGATCCAGACCGGCGTCGATGAATTCCTTTGCGCGCGCAGCTGCTTCGCCGTCGGCGCGCATGTGCACGGCGGCCTCCGGGTCATCCACCCGCGGCAGGCCGACGGCCCGCTGCAACCGCTGCAGCAACTCCAGCTGGATCTCGTTGCTCTCGGCGATCTCGCGAGCTGACACGTAGCTGCCGGAATCCCCCATGACGCGGCGGGCGGGGAGCAGCATTGGCGCGAAAGCACCCCGGATCTGCTCCACGGTGAAGCCGCGCTCCAGCAGCCAGGCGATCAGTTCGGCGCGCTGCGCACGCGCGTCGCCGTCGAGGCCTTCCAGGAGCCCGGATGTCTCGATGTCGACGTCGGCGGCCACGGGGTTAACTTACCGCCAAGATCTGACAGTCCGCGCGTGCGCGGTCACCTCGAGTCCACCGCGGGGCACCGCGTATTCGGATGAGCACCCAGTACGGTGGCCCCATGTCATGCGTGTTCTGCGACATCGTTGCGGGTACGGCTCCGGCGATACGGATTTACGAGGACGACGGGTACCTGGCGATTCTGGACGTCCGGCCGTTCACTCGTGGGCACACGCTGGTGCTGCCCAAGCGGCACACCGTCGATCTGACCGACACGCCGCCGCAAACCCTGGCCGAGATGGTCGCCATCGGGCAGCGGATCGCCCGCGCGGCGCGCGAGTCGGAGCTGGCTGCCGACGGCAACAATGTGCTCGTCAACGACGGCCGGGCGGCGTTCCAGTCGGTTAATCACATTCACCTGCATGTCGTGCCGCGGCGCAACGGGGACAAGCTGTCGTTCGCCAAGGGCATGGTGCTGCGCCGCGACCCCGACCGGGACAGCAGCGGGCGGATTCTGCGGGAGGCGCTGGCCAAGATCGACGCGGCGGGATGACACTTACACCCATGAGCTTTGTGGAGGAGAAAGTGATCCCGCAAGTGCTGCGGGCGCACAACGCGATTTATCGCAACACCAACGGCTGGATCGGTCACCGCACCCTGGGGATGCCTACCCTGCTGCTGCACACCGTGGGCGCCAAGACCGGAACGCAGCGCACGACGTCTCTGACCTACGCCCGCGACGGCGCCGACTACCTGGTGGTCGCCTCCAAGGGCGGTGCGCCCACGGCCCCTGGCTGGTATCACAACCTGAAAGCCAAGCCCGACGCCGAGATCAACGTCGGCCCGAAGCGATTCGGTGTGACGGCCCGAGCAGTGGCGCCCCGCGACCCCGACTTCGACCGGTTGTGGCGGATCGTCAACAAGAACAACAGCAACCGCTACATCGCGTATCAGCAGAAGACGTCGCGGCCGATCCCGGTGGTTGTGCTGACGCCGAAGCAGTGATTCCCCTTGCCGCCCCGCAGCATCAGCGACGTCACCGGGTCGGAGCCGGGCGCCCGCCCGATGCCGAGATCGATGCGCCCCGGGTAGGCGGCGTCGAGCAGTGCGAACTGTTCGGCCACCGCCAGCGGCGCGTGGTTGGGCAGCATCACCCCGCCCGACCCGAGCCGCAGTTGCGATGTTTGCGCGCCGAGGTAGGCGATCAGCACCGGCGGGCTGGTGGCCGCTACGGATGCCGGGTTGTGATGCTCGGCGACCCAGTAGCGGGTGTAGCCGAGCCGGTCGGCGGTCTGCGCCAGCCGTAACGTGGCGCCAGCGCGTCCGACGTGGACCCCTCGGTGCGCACCGGTACGAGGTCAAGTACGGATAACCGCATTTTTAATTAACGTCTCCGGTGGTCGGGATAATCCGAGCCGCCCAGCCGGCCACCCGGCACCGCGGTCATTGAATTCCCGCTTCCGACTTGGCCTTCGCGAAGATGTCGTCCAGCATCGCCGGGGTCAGCTTGCCGGTGAACGTGTTCTGCTGGCTTGGGTGGTAGCACCCCACCAGCGCCAGTTCCCCGGGCAGTGCGACGCGGGTTCCGTGGCCGAACCTCGGTTGCGGTGATTCGGTGGTTCCTACCATATTCAACGCCGCTCGCCAGGCGAAGGCTCCGAGCGCCACGATGACCCGGACATGGGATTCGATCAGTCGCCATTCGGCGTCCAGCCATGGGCCGCAGGTCTGTCGTTCGGCCGGTGTCGGCGCGTTGGCGGGCGGTGCGCACCGCACGGCCGCCGCCATCCGGGTGTGGATCAGCGTCGTGCCGTCGGCCGCGTCGACGCTGTCCGGCGAACTTGACAGGCCGGCCCGGAACAGCGCCGCGTACAACACGTCACCCGACCGGTCGCCGGTGAACACGCGCCCGGTGCGGTTGCCGCCGTGGGCAGCCGGCGCCAGACCCAGGATCATCACCTTGGGCTTGGCCGCGCCCCAGCCCGGGATCGGTCGGCCCCAGTATGGCTGATCGGCAAACGACTTCCGCTTGCCCGCCGCCACCTGCTCCCGCCACTCGACCAGCCGTGGGCACCCGCGGCACACCGACACCAGGGCGTCGAGCTGGGCGAGCGTCTTTACGCTCGATGCCTCGGCCGCGACCTGTGCGGGGGTCGCTGCGACCGCGGTGTTGGCCGTGGCCGGGTCCCCGGGCCAGCCGCTGCCCGGCCGTACCGGCGAGTCGAACTCCTTACCCAGGCGGGGATGGGGCAGACGCACGGGTCCACTGTGCACGGCCCGGAAATTCCGTCGCCCGCCGGGCTTGGCCGCTGCTAGATTTCTCCCGGTCCCATGTCCCGCTCGTCACCCGCTCGCTCCGCCACGCGCTCGCGTCGGCCGGCATATCTCCTGCTGTTCGCGGCGCTGTCCGCGTCGGCCGGTAACGGCATTTCGATCGTGGCGTTTCCGTGGCTGGTGTTGCAGCGCAACGGCAGCGCGCTGGAGGCGTCGATCGTCGCCGGCGCGGCGTCGCTGCCGCTGCTGTTTTCCACGCTGATCGCCGGCATTGCGGTGGATTTCGTTGGTCGCAAGCGGATTTCGATGCTGTCGGACGTGCTGTCGGGGGCGACCGTGGCCATGGTCCCGGTGCTCGCGCTGACGCTGGGTCAGCACAGCGTCAACGTGGCGGTGCTCGCCACGCTGGCGGCGCTGGGCGCGGTGTTCGACCCGGCCGGGATCACCGCCCGCCAGTCGATGCTGCCGGAAGCCGCGGCGCGGGCCGGCTGGACGCTGGACCGCACCAATGGCTTGTATGAGGCTGTCTTCAACGTCGCCTATATCGTCGGCCCGGGCGTGGCCGGGCTGCTGATCGCGACCATCGGCGGCATCAACACGATGTGGGTGACGGCCGCATTCTTCGGGCTTTCGATCGCCGCGGTCGGCGTCCTTCGACTCGAGGGCGCCGGGGCGCCGACGATCGGGCACCGGCCCGCGGGCGTCTGGGCCCCGATGCTCGACGGGCTGCGGTTCGTCTGGAACCTGCGGGTGCTGCGCACGCTGGCGCTGATCGACCTGGCCATGACTGGGCTGTATCTGCCGATGGAAAGCGTGTTGTTCCCCAAGTACTTCGCCGACCACAGCCAGCCGGCGGAACTGGGCTGGGTGTTGATGGCGCTGAGCATCGGCGGCCTGATCGGCGCGCTGGCCTATCCCGTGCTGGTCCGGCGGCTGACCCGGCGGGCGATTCTGCTGATCGCGACGCTCACGCTGGGTGTCTGCACGGCGCTCATCTCGCTGCTGCCGCCGCTGGGGGTGATCCTGCTGCTGTGTGCGCTCGTCGGGCTGGTCTACGGGCCGATTGCGCCGATCTACAACTACGTGATGCAGACCAAGTCGCCGGTTGCGCTTCGGGGCCGGGTGGTCGGCGTGATGACCTCGCTGGCGTATGCCGCGGGGCCCCTTGGGTTCATGCTGGCCGGTCCGCTGGCCGACGCGTTCGGGCTGCGGACCACGTTCCTCGCCCTGGCGGTGCCGATGATCGCGATCGGGTCGGTGTCGCTGCTGCTGCCGTCGCTGTACGAGCTGGACCGCCGCGGCCCAGCCGCGATGAGTTTGCCGGCGGGTGAGCCGGACGAACCGGGCGGGTAACCGTCAGTGGTGTTGGCGAGCCGACGAGCGCGGACGATACCGCTGGCCGGCCCGCCAACCCCGGTGTCAACGATCGCCGGCATCGCCGCGTTCGGGAGTCGCAATCAGTGCGACGGCGATGTTCAACGGCGCGAGCATCAGCAGGGCCAAGATGAAAAAGTAGGCCCGGTTGTAGTTTTTGCCGCCCGCGATGCTCGCTGCCACCGACGCGCACAGCAGCTGGTAGATGCCCGACACCGAGACGGCGAGGACGATGAGAAGGACAACGGTTTCATGAGCCATGATCGCATCCAACACTGCCGCTGCTCGGGCTCGTAGCATCGAGACCGTGGATGTGCTGGCGGATCTGATCGACCAACTGCCCGAGGGGATGGTGGTCACCGATCCCGCGAAGACCGACAAATACCGCCAGGACCGCGCGCTTGACCCGTCCGCGGGCAAACCCGTCGCGGTGGTCCGTCCGCGGCGCACCGAGGAGGTGCAGACGGTGTTGCGCTGGGCGAGCCGGCACCGCGTCGCGGTGGTGCCGCGCGGCGCGGGCAGCGGCTTGTCCGGTGGCGCGACCGCGCTCGACGACGGGATCGTGCTGTCCACCGAACGGATGCGCGACATCACCGTCGACCCGGTGACCCGTACCGCGGTGTGTCAGCCGGGGCTGTTCAACGCGGAGGTCAAGAGGGCGGTGGCCGAGCACGACCTGTGGTATCCGCCCGACCCGTCGTCGTTTGAGATCTGCAGCATCGGCGGCAATGTGGCGACCAACGCCGGCGGGCTGTGCTGCGTGAAGTACGGCGTGACCACGGATTACGTGCTGGGCCTGCAGGTGGTGCTGGCGGATGGCACCGCGGTGCGGGTCGGCGGTCCCCGGTTGAAGGACGTGGCCGGGCTGAGCCTGACCAATCTGTTCGTCGGCAGCGAGGGCACTCTGGGCATCATCACCGAGATCACGCTGCGGCTGCTGCCCAAGCAGCAGCGGGCCAGCACGGTCGTGGCGGCGTTCCCCTCGGTCGAGGCCGCGGTGGACGCGGTGCTCGGGGTATCCAGCCGGATGCGCCCGTCGATGCTGGAGTTCATGGACTCGGTAGCGGTGAACGCCGTCGAGGACAAGCTGCGCATGGGTCTGGACCGCGGCGCCGCGGCCCTGGTGATCGCCGGGTCCGACGAGCGGGGCCGCTCAGCTGCCGAGGATGCGGCGGCGATCGCCGCGGTGTTCGCCGAGAACGACGCGACGGAGGTCTTCTCCACCGACGACCCCGACGAGGGCGAGGCGTTCGTGGCCGCCCGCCGGTTCGCGATCCCGGCGGTGGAGGCCAAGGGCACGTTGCTGCTCGAAGACGTCGGTGTGCCCCTGCCCCGGCTCGGTGAGCTCGTCACCGGGGTCGCGCGCATCGCCGCCGAGCGCGACGTGATGATCTCGATGATCGCCCACGCCGGCGACGGCAACACCCACCCGTTGATCGTCTACGACCCCAGCGACCGGGCCAACAAGCAGCGCGCCGACGTGGCCTTCGGCGAGATCATGGACCTGGCGGTGGGCCTCGGCGGCACGATCACCGGCGAGCACGGGGTCGGCAGGTTGAAGCGGCCGTGGCTGGCGGGCCAAATCGGCCCGGACGCGATGGCGCTGAACCGGCGCATCAAAGACGCACTGGATCCCGCCGGCATCCTCAACCCGGGTGCGGCGATTTAGCGACGATTTCCGGCCAGGCATTGACACTTGCAGGCCACTTGTCGTACGCATAAGACATGACGGCGGCTTTGTCTCATCGCTCACCGGTCACCTTTGAGCTGGCCAACTCCGACACCTGGGCCGATCCCTGGCCGATGTACGCAGCGCTGCGCGACCACGATCCGGTGCACCACGTCGTTCCCCGCGGCAACCCCGCACTCGACTACTGGGTGCTGTCCCGGCACGCCGACGTTTGGCGGGCCGCGTGCGACCATGAGACCTTCTCCTCCGCCCAGGGACTGACCGTCACCTACGGTGAACTGGAAACCATTGGGCTGCAGGACAACCCGCCGATGGTGATGCAGGACCCCCCGGTCCACACCGAGTTCCGCAAGCTGGTTGCCAGGGGTTTCACGCCGCGCCAGGTGGCGGCGGTCGAGCCTGCGGTGCGCGCGTTCGTCGTCGAGCGCCTCCAGCGGCTGCTGGCCCGCGCCGGCGGCGACATCGTGGCCGAGCTGTTCAAGCCGCTGCCGTCGATGGTCGTAGCGCATTACCTGGGTGTGCCCGAGCGGGACCGCGCGCGGTTCGACGGCTGGACCGACGCGATCGTCGCGGCCAACACCACCGGCGGCGGAGTCGCCGCCACCCAGACGGCCGGCGACGCGGTGACGTCGATGATGGCCTACTTCACCGAGCTGATCGAGCGGCGCCGCCGCGAGCCGGGCGACGACACGGTGTCGCACCTGGTGGCTGCGGGCGTGGGCGCCGACGGCGACATCGCGGGCACGCTTTCGGTGCTGGCGTTCACGTTCACGATGGTCACCGGCGGCAACGACACCACCACCGGCATGCTGGGCGGCTCCGTGCAGCTGCTGCACCGCCGCCCCGATCAGCGCCGGCTGCTGGCCCGGTGCCCGCGGTTGATTCCGGACGCGCTCGACGAACTGCTGCGGCTGACGTCGCCGGTGCAGGGCCTGGCTCGCACCCTGACCCGCGACGTGACCATCCACGGCATCACGATCCCGGCGGGCCGCAAGGTGCTGCTGCTCTACGGGTCGGCCAACCGCGACGAACGCCAGTACGGCCCGGATGCCGCGGAGCTGGACGTGACCCGGCGGCCGCGCAACATTGTGACGTTCAGCCATGGCGCCCACCACTGCCTCGGTGCGGCGGCGGCCCGGATGCAGTCGCGGGTCACGCTGACCGAGCTGCTGGCCCGCTGCCCGGATTTCCAGGTGGACGAATCCGGCGTCGTCTGGGCCGACGGCAGCTACGTCAGACGCCCGCTGTCGGTGCCGTTCCGGGTGGCGGGCTGATGTCACGGGATTGGCTGGCCGCGCGCCGCAGCGAGGTGGCCGCCGACCGGATTCTGGACGCGGCGGCCGAGCTGTTCGCGCAGCGGGAGGTGGCCGGGGTCGGGATGCACGAAATCGCCAGGGCGGCCGGGTGTTCCCGCGCAACGCTGTATCGCTACTTCGAGAACCGGGAAGCGCTGCACACCGCGTTCGTGCACCGGGAGACCTACCGCCTGCACTACACGATCATCGACCAGATCACCGGCATCGAGGACCCCGGCGACCGGCTGGTCGCGGGGGTGATCGCCGCGCTGCGACTGGTCCGCTACAGCCCCGCCCTGACGTCGTGGTTCTCCGCCAGCCAGCCTCCGCTCGGCTCGCTGATCGCCGACCAGGACGACGTGGTCAAAGCACTGACCGCGGCATTTTTGACCTCGCTGGGCCCCGACGAGCCGGCGGTGGTCGAACGCCGCGCGCGGTGGCTGGTGCGGGTGATGACGTCGATGCTGGTCTTCCCGGGCGAGGACGAGACCGACGAGCGGGCCATGGTGCGGGAGTTCGTCGTGCCGATGGTCGTGGCCCCGAAGTTAGCGGCGGACGTTGCTCGCGGTGCCGAATAGCGAAGCGCTTCTGCTCCACCAGGTGCATTGGGCGAAACTGGCCGCTGACGTCGCCGCGTCGGCGGTGTCGCTGACGCTGATCTGGCGGGGCCGCCGCCGTCGCGGGCTCGCCGTGCATTTCCTGGTGCCGGTCGTCGCGTCCGCGGCCCTGCTGCGCGCCGACACGTCTGGCCTGCGGTCGACCCGTCGGGGCCGGTATGTGCTCGAGCACATGCCCCCGACCGCGCAGGCGGTGCGGCTGGCCGGCGATGCGGTGATGACGCTCGGCGCGTGGCGGCGCGAGCGCGTGCTGGTCGCCACCGGCGCGCTGCTCGTGGTCGCCGGCTGGTCGCACGGCATCATGGCCGCACGCGGGTGAGCCGGTGCAGGACCCAGGCCAGCGGAATCGTGATCACCACCGTCACGGCGAACAGCATCGCCATCGAGCCGGTGTAGATCGGGTAGCGCAGCACCTCGACCATCGCGATCTCCATCACGATGAGGTGGATCAGGAAGATCTCGTACGAGATTTCGCCGAGAAAGACCAGCGGCCAGCTGGCCAGCAGGCGCGAATACCAGCCGCGGTTGCCCAGCGCCAGCGGACCGACGACGGCGGTCGCGATGGCGGCGTAGAACACCGCCTTGGCCAGGGCTTCCCACAGCCTGGCCGGTGATGTGGTGGGTTCGCCCGCGAGCGGCGTGGACACGATGAAATAGCAGACCACCGCCAGCGGGAGGCATGCGGCCGCGTACCAGCGCACGCCGGTCGACTGGAGCACCGCCAGCACCATGCCGCCCACAAACCATAGGAGATAGGTCGGCAGCCACAGCCGTGCGCCGTCGGGCAGCCAGTGGGTGGTGTGCACCAGCACCAGCCACGAGGGCGTCAGCGCGCCCAGCGCGGCGAGGGCGGCCAGCATCCGCCCCCGACGCCACTGCCGTCGGCAGATCACCACCACAACCAGGTAGGCAATCAGGGGCAGCATCACATAGAACGCGACTTCGACCGCCAGACTCCACATCTGGGTCAGTCCCTGATGCAGGTAGGCGTACAGGTAATGGTCGGTGTAGATCTGTGTCAGGGTCAGGTTGCGCACGAACCCCAGCCACGTGTGGCCGGGATTCGGTCTCGCGGTCCGGAATTCGTACACCAGGTAGGCCGCGACCACCGTCACCGCGTAGGCGGGCATGATGCGGCGCACCCGGTGCCAGGCGTAGCGGGGAACAGATGGTGGCGGCCCGTCGGTGGCGGCAGCTTTGATCCACGGGCTCAGCAGTAGAAAACCGGACAGCACGAAGAAGATCGACACGCCGATCTCCATGCGCGAATAGATCAGGCCGATGTAGCCGTGGGTGTACTTGCCGGTGGTGTAGGCGGCGTGCGTGGCGACCACGAGGATCGCGGCGACCGCCCGGATGCCGGTGAGCGAGGCGACCGGCTCGGGCCTCGACACCGATTCCAGGCCGCCCTGCGCCGCCACGCTCTCTGACAGCGTCATGACGAGTTCCGCCTGGCCTTTCCCGGCGGCCGATCCGGCTGCAGATTGATCGGCACGCCCGAAATGCGGGTCCGCTCGAGGGCTTTGAGCGTCTTGGCCGGCAGTTTGGCGGGCAGCTCGACAAGCGAGAAGTCGGGGCGGATCGTGATGTGGCCGAAATCGCTTCGGTGCAGGCCGCCCTCGTTCGCGATCGCACCCACGATCGCCCCCGGCCCGATCTTGTGCCGCTTGCCCACCGAGATGCGATAGGTCGCCATGCCAGTGCGGCGCCCGGGCCGTTGCGGCCGGTCCTGCCCACCTCGCCGCTGGGCAGGCGGGTCGGGCGACATCAGGAACTCCTCGCCGTCGCGTGACTGCGCCGCCAGGGCCGCCGCGATGTCGGCCATGGGGACGTCGTGCTCACGCCCGTAATCCTCGACCAGCCCGCGGAACAGTGCGACGCCGGGCGCATTCAGCGAGTCGGTGATCGAATCGCGGAACCTGGCCACCCGCTGGGCGTTGACGTCCTCGACGGTGGGCAGGTCGGCCTCGGCGAGTTTCTGGCGGGTCGCCTTTTCGATCGCCCTCAGCAGGTGCCGTTCCCGCGGTGAGATGAAAAGCAACGCCGCCCCCGAGCGTCCGGCGCGGCCGGTGCGGCCGATCCGGTGCACGTAGGACTCTGTGTCGTGTGGAATGTCGTAGTTGAGCACGTGCGAGATCCGGTCGACGTCGAGGCCGCGGGCCGCGACGTCGGTGGCCACCAGGATGTCGATGCTGCCATCCTTCAGGGCGGCGATCGTTTTCTCCCGCTGCGTCTGCGGCACGTCGCCGTTGATCGCCGCCGCGGAGAAGCCACGTGCCCGCAGCCTTTCGGCGACTTCCTCGGTGGCCTGCTTGGTGCGGACGAACACGATCATCGCCTCGAACGGCTCCACCTCCAGCACCCGGGTCAGCGCGTCCATCTTGCGTGGACCGGCCACCTCGATGTAGCGCTGCGAAATGTTTTCGGCCGTCGTGGTTTTCGCCTCGACGGTGACCTCGACAGGGTCGTGCAAATACTTCGAAGTGATCCCCCGGATAGCCGCGGGCATCGTCGCCGAGAACAACGCGACCTGCTTGTACTCGGGGGTGTCGGCCAGGATGCGTTCCACGTCCTCGGCGAAACCCATTGCGAGCATCTCGTCGGCCTCGTCGAGCACCAGGTAGTCGATGTGTGACAGGTTCAGCGTGCCGCGTTCCAGGTGGTCGATGACCCGCCCGGGCGTGCCGACCACGACCTGGGCGCCGCGCCGCAGGCCGGCGAGCTGGACGCTGTAGGACTGGCCGCCGTAGATCGGCAGCACGGCCAGGCCGGACAGGTGTGCGCCGTAGCGGCCGATCGCCTCGGCCACCTGCAGCGCCAGCTCGCGAGTGGGCGTGAGCACCAGCGCCTGCGCGGTGGTGCTGGCGATGTCGATCTTGGACAGGATCGGCATCGCGAACGCCGCCGTTTTGCCGGTCCCGGTTTGGGCGAGGCCGACGACGTCGGACCCGGCCATCATCGCCGGGATGGTCGCCGCCTGGATCGCCGAGGGCGACTCGTAGCCCACGTCGTCGACCGCCCGCAGTACTGCGGGGTGAATCTGCAGGTCGGCAAATGCCGTCGGGGAGTTCATCGGATCGCAAGTCTAATGCGCGCGCGGCATCGGCCCTGCCTTCCGGCAAGTCCCGACAACTGGCGGTACGGTGCGGTTTCGTGTGGGTAAGGATCGTGATCACCGCCGCGGCAACGGCGACGACTGCGGCGCTGGCGGGCTGCGGTTCGGGTGATTCCACCGTGGCCAAGACCCCGCCGCCGAGGACGGTCGTGGCGACCACGACGCCGGCGCCGCCGCCTCCCCCGCCGCCGACGAGCACGCCGCCGCCACCGCCGCCGCCGGCCGCCGCCCCTGATCCGTGCGCGGTCAACCTCGCCGCGCCGGAGATCACCGAGGCCGCGTCCAGCCTGCCGCCGGACCCCCGCAGCGGTCAGGGCTGGAGCCCCGAGCCGCTGGCCGGCAACTACAACGAATGCGCGCAGCTGTCGGCGGTGATCGTGCGGGCCAACACCAACGCCGGCAACCCGAACACCAGGGCCATCATGTTCCACCAGGGCAAGTTCATCCCGACCGGCGTGCCGGACACCTTCGGCTTCAACGGGATCGACGGGTCGGCGAGCACCGGCGACACCATCGCGCTGAAGTACTCCGACGGCCTGTCCGGGCTGGACAGCATCGTGAGGTTCCGCTGGAACGGCAACGGCGTCGAACTGGTCGCGAACACCGGCTGAGGCGGGTACCGCGCGCTTTCGCCGTGTGATACACCGGCTCGATGACCATCGCGGATCGGCTGGTCGACATCGTCGGACCGCGGCATGTGCTGACGGACCCCGAGGTGCTGGCCGGTCGCAGCGTCGACCACACCGGGCGCTACCGCGGTCACGCCGCGGTGCTGGTGCGGCCGGCCTCGGCCGGGGAGGTCGCCGCGGTGCTGGCCGCCTGCCGCGACGCCGGCGCCTACGTGACGATTCAGGGCGGCTGCACCTCGCTGGTCGCCGGCACGGTGCCCGAACACGATGACGTGCTGTTGTCGACCGAGCGGCTCACCGCCATCGGGGACGTTGACCCGGGCGAGCGGCGGGTGGCCGCCGGCGCGGGTGTGACGCTGGGCGCGCTGCAGCGGGCCGCCGCCGCGGCGGGCCTGCTGTTCGGCGTGGACCTGACGGCCCGCGACACGGCCACTGTCGGCGGCATGGCGTCGACCAACGCGGGCGGGCTGCGCACGGTGCGCTACGGCAACATGGCCGAACAGGTGCTCGGGCTGCAGGTCGCACTGCCCGACGGGTCGCTGGTGCGCCGGCACAGCGGGGTGCGCCGCGACAACACCGGCTACGACCTGGCCGCGCTGTTCGTCGGCGCTGAGGGCACCCTTGGCGTGATCACCGAGCTCGACCTGCGCCTGCGTCCCACGCCCTCCTACCGGATCGCCGCGGTGTGCGGGTTCGGCGGTCTGCCCGCGCTCGTCGCGGCGGCCAGGCAGTTGCGCGACCTCGACGGCATCGCGGCGCTGGAGCTGATCGACGCCCGCGCCGCCGCGATCACCGCCGAGCACCTCGACGTCGAGGCGCCCGTGCCGGGCCGATGGCTGATGCTGGTGGAACTGGCCGCAGAGCACGACCTCACCGAGCGGCTCGCCGACGCGTTGGACAGTGTCGAGCTGTGCGGCGAACCGGCGGCCGGCACGGACCCGGCGGCCCGGCAGCGGTTGTGGCGGCTGCGCGAGGCGATCACCGACATCCTCGGCGTCTACGGGCCGCCGCTCAAATTCGACGTGTCGCTGCCGCTGGCCGCCGTCGACGAGTTCGCCCAGCGGTCGGCGCTGCTGATCGCCGACCACGCGCCCAGCGCGATCCCGCTGCTGTTCGGGCACATCGGCGAAGGGAACCTGCATCTGAACGTGTTGCGGTGTGCAATACCCGCCGACCGGGAACGAGCGCTGTACGCGGCGATGATGGAGCTGATCGCGCGGCTGGGCGGCAACGTCAGCTCCGAGCACGGTGTCGGCAGCCGCAAGCGCGCCTATGTCGGAATGTCGCGCGAGCCGGCGGACATCGCCGCCATGCGCAGGATCAAGGCGGCGTTCGACCCGAGCGGATACCTCAATGCGGCGGTGATGTTCGATTAGTCCCGGGTCGGCATCGCGTGCCGCCCGTATGTCTCCGGGTCGGGGTCGGGCCGGCGATCGTGGTCCTCGACCCGGCGCCGCGCACCGCCGCACTGCAGCTGGTCCTCGCGATGGATCCGGTCGTAGATGTCCTGGAACCGGACTTCGTGCTCGACGAAAAAACCGTTGTGCGCGAAGCCGATCGGCTCGTGAGCGGGCCGGTGCCAGCTGTCCAGCGGATCGCGGTGCAGGTTCTCCACCCGCTCCCTGCGCCACAGGTCCACCGGCTCACCGCGCAACGGGTTGGTCCGCGGCGCCATCGGTTCGGTGTCGCTGTCGGGTTCGGCGAACAGCGGGTCGGGCCGTGGGATCGTGTACTCGAAGTAGTCGTCGTCGTCTTCGAAGTACGCCCCGTCGCCCGGGTCGTAGCCGACATCGAAATCGGTGATCGTCGGGATGACGTCGGTGCGGTCGGGATCGTCGGCGCGCATGTCGTCGGCGGTCAGCTCCCTGCTCGGTTCTCGAGCCGGTTCGCGACCCCCGACCAAAAACAGCGCGGCGATGACCCCGAAAAGCGACACGAGCGCCGGCAGCAGCATCGACTGCGACATCGCCGCCGCGAACGGCTCGTGCAGAAATCCGGGCAGCTGCGCCGCCGGGGAGGCGTCGGCCGGCACCGGTGGCATCTCCGCGCCGATCCGGGCGGTCATGAACGCGGCCATGCCTGCGCTGCCGAGCACGGAGCCGACCTGGCGGATCGCGTTGTAGACCCCCGAGGCCGCCCCGGCCAGCTGCCACGCAAGGTTGCGGGTGGCGGTGGCGGCCAGTGGCGCCCAGATGAACGCCATCCCCACCCCCATCACGGCCATCGGCAGCATCAACCGCCAGATCGGCGTGGTCGGCGACATCTCGATCGACAGCCACGTCAGCGCGCTGGCCAGCACCGCGAATCCAGAGCCGACGACCGGCGACGGGTGGACCCGGTCGACGATCTTGCCGACTGCCGGCGCCAGCATCCCCGTCGCGATCGCCATCGGCGCGGTGAGCAGGGCCGACCGGGTGGGCGACAGCCCGCATATGTCCTGCAGGTAGAACATCAGCGGCAGCACCATCCCGACCGCGGCGAAGCCCATCACCGCGATCGCGAAGTTCGACAGGCTGAAGTCGCGGTCGCGGAAGATCTGCAGCGGGATCAGCGGTTCGTGGCTGTTGACCAGCTGCCAGTACGCGAACAAGGTCATGAACCCCACGCCGCCGGCAATGGTCGCCCAGATCCACGGCGCCCAGTGGTGCGATTGGCCCTCCTGCAGGCCGAACACGATCAGAAACATGCCGGCGCCTGACAGCAGCACCCCGAACACGTCGAAGCGGTGGCGTTGGATGGGCAGCGCCGGGATCAACCATCCGGCCAGGGCCAACCCGAGGAGGCCGATCGGCACGTTGACGAAGAAGATCCACTGCCAGCCGAGCCGGTCGACCAGCACGCCGCCGGCCAGCGGACCGACCAGGGTGGCGACGCCAGCCGTGGCGCCCCACACGCTCATCGCCGCACCGCGTCGGTGCGACGGAAAGATGCGGGTGATCGTGGATAGCGTCTGTGGGGTCAGCAGCCCCGCGCCGAGGCCTTGGACCACCCTGGCGACGATCAGCATGTCGATCGAGCCGGCCAGGCCGCACCACAGCGACGACCCGGTGAAGGTCGCCAGGCCGACCAGGTAGAGGTTCTTCGGGCCGAACCGGTCGCCGAGGCGCCCGGCGACAAGCAGCGGTACCGCGTAGGCCAGCAGGTAGGCGCTGGTCACCCAGATCACCGCGTTGTAGTCGGTGTTGAGCTTGTCCATGATCCGCGGGTTGGCGACCGCCACGATGGTCGAGTCGACGAGGATCATGAAGAAGCCGACCATCATCGCCCACAGGGCCCGCCACGGGTTGCCCACCGCCGCCTCGTGGTCCCGCGGCGCCACCTCGTCCACCGCCACCGTGTCGGCGGCCGTCACGTGTCCACCTCGTCGGGGCGCAGGCGCAGCGTTTCGACGAACCGGCGCAGCCAGTGGACTTGCGCGGTGGTGATGGCCAGCAGGTACTCCAGCGCGACCCGGTGCTGGGGTTGTCGGGTGCCGCGTGCCAGCGCCCGCAGCTCGTCGACGCTGCTTTCCAGCATGCGGATGCGGTGCCGCAGCGCGTCTCGCGCGGTCTTTGCGTCGAGGTGATGGATCTCGGCGAGCGCGGCGACGAACTTGTCGAAGTCGCCGGCCGGGTGGGCGACGAGCTCGCGGACCCGATCGGTGAGCGCGCCCAGACCGGCGTCGGTGACCTCATAGGTGGTGCGTTCGGGCCGGTTGCCGCTGCGCCCGGTGCCGGTCTGGCGGATCAGCTTCTCGTCGGCAAGCCGATAGACCACGTGGTACAGCGAACCGGGCCGGACCTTCAGGATGCGGTCGCCGTGCCGGGCCGCCAGTGTCTGGAACATCTCGTAGCCGTGCATCGGGCGTTCGCGGAGCAGCGCCAGCACACAGATGCCCAGCGATGTCACCTGGTAGCCCATTGCGCGGTCCATGTCCCTATTCCGGCGTCGACTACTCCGCACGGAGTAATCGGGTGCGACGCTACAAAGCCGCGTCGCCCCGGACAACTCGGGGAACACCCAGCGACTTCACAGCGAAGGTCAGTCGGTCAAGATCGCGATAGCCTGGAGGGCACTCCCGTCGCAGAAAGGTGCACCATGAACGCCGCACGCCGGGGATCGAGCCCACCGCCGCTGCCGGCCACCGTCGACGACAACCCAAGCGCGGCGGCGCGGGCGTTGTCGCAGATCCTCGAGCGCAGTGCCAGGGTGCAGGGTCCTGCGGTCGAGGCTTACGTCCGACGGCTTCGCCGCGCCAATCCCGACGCGTCGCCGGCCGACATGGTCACCAAGCTCGAAAAGCGCTACCTGGCCGCGGTCACGGCCAGCGGGGCGGCGGTCGGCTCCGCCGCGGCGGTGCCGGGCATTGGCACCCTTGCGGCGCTGTCCGCGGTCGCCGGCGAAACCGTGGTGTTCCTGGAGGCCACCGCGGTGTTCGTGCTGGCGGTCGCCGAGGTGCACGGCATTCCGGCGCGCCATCGCGAATGGCGTCGGGCGCTGGTGCTGGCGGTGCTGGTCGGCGAGGACAGCAAGCACGCGATCGCCGACCTCGTCGGCCCGAGCCGCACCCGCGGCGCCTGGCTGAGCGAGTCGGCGGTCTCGCTTCCGCTACCCGCGGTGTCGCAGCTCAACAACCGGCTGCTGAAGTACTTCGTCCGGCGCTACGCGCTGCGCCGGGGCACGATCGCGTTCGGCAAGATGCTGCCGATGGGCATTGGCGCGATCGTCGGCGGCGGCGGCAACCGGTTGATGGGCAAGAAGATCATCGGCAACGCCCGCAAGGCCTTTGGCCCGCCGCCCAACCGCTGGCCGGTGTCGTTGCTTGTCCTGCCGACGGCGCGGGAGGCGGACTGACCCGCAGCCGCACACGTTCACCTAACGGATGTGCTGCCAGAACTGGCGGGGTCGGGAAACTCTGCGGTCATGGTCGCCGGATGACCGACGCGTTAGCCTTTTAGGCGGAACAGCAGCGGCGGGCAGGAGCGATGCGACCCGGGACTCGGATATGTCCGACCCCGTGTGATTGACAGGTGGGCGAGCGCCGCGACGACGCTTGCCGGACAGATGAATCGAGGCGAGCGACTGCGGTGAGCAGTTCACCTTCCCCATTCGGGCAGAACGAGTGGCTGGTCGAGGAGATGTACCGGAAGTTCCGGGACGACCCCTCGTCGGTCGACCCCAGCTGGCACGAGTTCCTCGTTGACTACTCGCCGGAGCCGGCGGCCAACGGCCTGCTGGAGCCCGCACCGGCGGCCGAGAAGGCCGCGGAACACGAGACGGCGCCGGCCCCGTCGGGCGACGGCGCGGGCGCCACGGCCGCCAAGCCGGCCGGGCGGGCCGAGCAGCCCACCGCGCCGGCCGTCGCAACGCAACCCGACGACAAGCTGCAGGTGCTGCGCGGCGCGGCGGCGGCCGTTGTGAAGAACATGTCGGCGTCGCTGGCGGTGCCGACCGCGACCAGCGTGCGCGCGGTCCCGGCCAAGTTGATGATCGACAACCGGATCGTCATCAACAATCACCTCAAGCGGACCCGCGGCGGCAAGATCTCGTTCACCCACGTGCTGGGGTACGCGATCGTGCAGGCGATCAAGAAGTTCCCGAACATGAACCGGCATTACGCCGAGGTGGACGGCAAGCCGAACGTCATCACACCGGCGCACACGAACCTGGGGTTGGCGATCGACCTGCCGGGCAAGGACGGCAGCCGCCAGCTCGTGGTGGCCGGCATCAAGAACGCCGAGAGCATGCGGTTCGGCCAGTTCATCGCCGGCTACGAGGACATCGTCCGCCGGGCCCGGGACGGCAAGCTGACCGCCGAGGACTTCGCCGGTGTCACGGTGTCGCTGACCAACCCCGGGACGATCGGCACCGTGCACTCGGTGCCGCGGCTGATGCGTGGCCAGGGCGCGATCATCGGTGTCGGTGCGATGGAGTACCCGGCGGAGTTCCAGGGGGCAAGCGAGCAGCGCATCGCGGAGCTGGGGGTGGGCAAACTGGTCACGCTGACCTCGACCTACGACCACCGCATCATCCAGGGCGCCGAGTCGGGCGACTTCCTGCGCACGGTTCACGGGCTGCTGCTCTCCGACGACTTCTGGGACGACATCTTCCACGAGCTCGGCATCCCGTACGAGCCGGTCCGCTGGCGCACCGACAATCCGGACCCGATCGTCGACAAGAACGCCCGCGTGATCGAGCTGATCGCGGCCTACCGCAACCGTGGCCACCTGATGGCCGACATCGATCCGTTGCGGCTGGACAAGACCCGGTTCCGCAGCCACCCTGACCTGGACGTGCAAACCCATGGGCTGACGCTGTGGGACCTGGACCGGCTGTTCAAGGTCGACGGGTTCGCCGGCGCGCAGTACAAGAAGCTGCGCGACGTGCTGGGGCTGTTGCGCGATGCGTACTGCCGCCACATCGGCGTGGAGTACACCCACATCCTCGAGCCCGAGCAGCAGAAGTGGCTGCAGGAGCGCATCGAGGTCAAGCACGACAAGCCGACGGTGGCGCAGCAGAAGTACATCCTGAGCAAGCTCAACGCGGCCGAAGCGTTCGAAACCTTTCTGCAGACCAAATATGTTGGCCAGAAGCGGTTTTCACTCGAAGGCGCGGAAACGGTCATCCCGATGATGGACGCCGTGATTGACCAGGCCGCCGAGCGCAACCTCGACGAGGTGGTCATCGGTATGCCGCACCGCGGCCGGCTCAACGTGCTGGCCAACATCGTAGGCAAGCCGTATTCGCAGATCTTCAGTGAGTTCGAGGGCAACCTGAACCCGTCGCAGGCGCACGGCTCCGGTGACGTGAAGTATCACCTGGGTGCGACCGGTAACTACATCCAGATGTTCGGGGACAATGACATTCAGGTGTCCTTGACGGCCAACCCGTCGCACCTGGAGGCAGTCGATCCGGTGCTGGAGGGGCTGGTGCGTGCCAAGCAGGACATCTTGGACAAAGGTGCCGGCGACGACGGCTTCACGGTGATGCCGCTGATTCTGCACGGCGACGCCTCGTTCGCCGGGCAGGGCGTGGTGGCCGAAACGCTGAATCTGGCGCTGCTGCGCGGCTACCGCACCGGCGGCACCATCCACATCATCGTGAACAATCAGATCGGGTTCACCACTTCGCCGAGCGACGCGAAGTCGTCGGAGTACTGTACCGACGTCGCGAAGATGGTCGGCGCACCGATTTTCCACGTCAACGGCGACGACCCGGAGGCCTGTGTGTGGGTGTCGCGGCTCGCGGTGGACTTCCGGCAGAAGTTCAAGAAGGACGTCGTCATCGACATGCTGTGCTACCGCCGCCGCGGTCACAACGAGGGTGATGACCCGTCGATGACCCAGCCGGCGATGTACGACGTGATCGACACCAAGCGGGGAGTCCGCAAGACCTACACCGAGGCGCTGATCGGCCGGGGTGACATCTCGATCAAAGAGGCCGAGGACGCGCTGCGTGACTATCAGGGTCAACTCGAGCAGGTGTTCAACGAGGTTCGCGAGCTGGAGAAGCACGAGGTCGAGCCGAGCGAGTCGGTGGAGTCCGACCAGATGATCCCGGCCCGGTTGTCGACGGCGGTCGAGAAGGCGATGCTGACCCGCATCGGCGACACCTTCGTCGACCTGCCGCAGGGTTTCAACGTGCACCCGCGGGTCAAGCCGGTGCTCGACAAGCGCCGCGAGATGGCCTACCACGGCAAGGTGGACTGGGCGTTCGGCGAGCTGCTGGCACTGGGATCGCTGGTGGCCGAGGGCAAGACGGTGCGCCTATCCGGCCAGGACACCCGCCGTGGCACGTTCAGCCAGCGCCACTCGGTGGTCATCGACCGCAAGACCGGCACCGAGTTCACGCCGTTGCAGCGGCTGACCGTTAACGAGGACGGCACCGCGACCGGCGGCAAGTTCATGGTCTATGACTCGCCGCTGTCGGAATTCGCCGCCGTGGGCTTCGAGTACGGCTACTCGGTCGGTAACGCCGACGCCATCGTGTTGTGGGAGGCCCAGTTCGGTGACTTCGTCAACGGCGCCCAGTCGGTCCTCGACGAGTTCGTGTCGTCCGGCGAGGCTAAGTGGGGGCAGCGCTCGGCGGTGGTGTTGCTGCTGCCGCACGGCCAGGAGGGTCAGGGTCCCGACCATACCTCCGCCCGCATCGAGCGCTTTCTGCAGCTGTGGGCCGAGGGCTCGATGACGATCGCGATGCCGTCCACCCCTGCCAACTACTTCCACCTGCTGCGCAGGCACGCCCTCGACGGTATCCAGCGCCCGCTGGTCGTTTTCACGCCGAAGTCGATGCTTCGCAACAAGGCCGCGGTCAGCGACGTCGCTGACTTCACCGAGCGCAAGTTCCGCTCCGTCCTCGAGGAACCCACCTACGAGGACGGCGACGGCGACCGCGGCAAGGTCGTGCGAATGCTGCTGACCAGCGGTAAGCTGTACTACGAGCTGGCCGCCCGCAAGGCCGGTGAGAATCGCGACGATGTCGCGATCGTGCGAATCGAGCAGCTCGCCCCGTTGCCCAAGCGGCGCCTGAAGGAGACGTTGGACCGCTATCCCAACGTCGGCGAGTATTTCTGGGTGCAGGAGGAGCCGGCCAACCAGGGCGCGTGGCCGTCGTTCGGGCTGACGCTGCCCGAAGTGCTGCCGGACTCATTGGGCAACATCAAGCGCATCTCCCGGCGGGCGATGTCCGCGCCGAGTTCGGGCTCCTCGAAGGTGCACGCGGTCGAGCAGCAGGAGATTTTGGACGAGGCGTTTGCCTGACCGCCGCGAGGAAGCCGGCATCGTGCCGGCCTGACCGGATCCCGAAGGTAGCCTGGGAAGGCTTCATATCGGTCATGGGAAGACACATCGCGAGGGAGGGTGTTCATGGAAGGCTTCGCGGGCAAAGTCGCCGTCGTCACCGGGGCGGGCTCGGGTATCGGCCAGGCGCTGGCCATCGAATTGGCCCGGTCGGGCGCCAAGCTGGCGATCAGCGACGTCGACACCGAGGGCCTCGCCGGCACCGAGGAGCGGGTGAACGCGCTAGGGGCTTCGGTCAAGACCGACCGGCTGGACGTCACCGAGCGGGAGGCCTTCATCGCGTACGCCGACACGGTCAACGAGCACTTCGGGGTCATCAACCAGATTTACAACAACGCCGGCGTGGCCTTCGCCGGTGACATCGAGGTCAGCGGCTTCAAGGACATCGAGCAGGTGGTGGACGTCGACTTCTGGGGCGTCGTCAACGGCACCAAGGCTTTCCTGCCGCACCTGATCGCCTCCGGCGACGGCCACGTCATCAACATTTCCAGCGTTTTCGGCTTGTTCTCCGTGCCGGGGGGGGCCGCCTATTGTGCGGCGAAGTTCGCGGTGCGGGGTTTCACCGAGTCGCTGCGCCAAGAGATGATGCTGGCGGGTCATCCGGTGAAGGTGACCACGGTGCATCCGGGCGGCATCAAGACCGCGATCGTGCGCAATATGCCCACCGCGCAGGGCGTGGACCACGACGAGCTGGTGCAGACGTTCGACAACAAGTTGGCCTCCACGTCGCCGCAGAAGGCGGCGCGCATCATCCTCGACGGGGTCCGCAAGAACAAGGCTCGGGTGCTCGTCGGCACCGATGCCAGGGTTCTCGACCTGATGGTTCGGCTGACCGGTTCGGGCTACCAGCGCATCCTGTCGACGGTGATGGGACGTACCATGCCGCAGCCGCATTAGCGGCCCAGCGGGTGGGCCGCGAGCCACGCCTCGGTGACCTGGCGTGGCGTGGCGCCGGCCGCAACCTGCCGGCGCATGTCGGCCAGCGCGGCGGTGTCGAATTCACCGGCCACCTCGTCTACTGCGAGCGCCTCCCGCTCGGTGAGCTCGTTGCGGCGATACAGCGGCACGACGTTCTCGGCGGGCACCATTGTTGGGTCCCCCTCGGCGAGCGACACCACGTCGGATGGCACGGCCGGATCAGCGGTCGTGGTCCAAGCCGCGTTGACTTCTCCGGCGTGTAGCGCGTCGAAAAGCGCTGCGTCGCCCTGGAATTCGCGGATCGGCGGCAGCGTGCAGCCGCCGACCGCGGTGGGCACGCCCACGCCGGCCACCTTCCCCACCGTCAGCTGCGAACAGTGCCGCGCCAGTAGGCTCAGTTGCCGCCCGCCCCATGCGGTGGCGGTCGCCGCGGTGACCGCGACGGTGGGCGTGTCCTGCGCGGCGGGTGTGTAGTCACCGGCCGCGACGCCCTCGGGCAGGGCGGCGACCATTGCGCGGTAGACCTGCTCGTCGGAGGTCGCGGCGGTGCCCGGCGCGAAGGTCTGCAGGAACCGGCCGGTGAAGCCGGGCACGACGTCGTTTCCGCCGGTGTCGAGCTGGCGCAACGGATCCCGCTCAGACACGACGCGCGCCGGTGCCGCGAAGGACCGCAGCGCCCCCGCGTACAGCTCGGCCAGCACGGCCGACTCGGCGTCGGGCGTCGACCCGACGACCAGTTCGCGGGGAACATGCCGACCGCCGCAGGCGACCGCCAGCGCCGCGACGAGCGCGACGGCTGGGCCGGTCCGGTTCACCCGTCGGTCTGGGCCGCGGCCGCGACCGCCGCGGCGACGGCGGGCCCGACGCGCGGGTCCAGCGGACTGGGAACGATGCGGTCGGGCGCCAGATCGTTCCCGGCCACCGAGAAGATCGCCTCGGCCGCCGAGACCATCATCTGTCCGGTGATCCTGCGGGCGCCGGCGTCCAGCGCGCCGCGGAACACCCCCGGGAACGCGAGCACGTTGTTGATCTGGTTGGGGAAGTCGCTGCGGCCGGTGGCCACCACCGCCGCGTACTTGGCGGCCACGTCGGGATGGATCTCCGGGTCGGGGTTCGACAACGCGAACACGATCCCGCCCGGCGCCATGGTGGCGATCAGCTCCTCGGGGACCAGGCCGGCCGAGACCCCGAGGAACGCGTCGGCCCCGTGCAGCGCCTCCACCATCCCGCCGGTGCGGCCGACCGGGTTGGTGCGTTGCGCCAGTTCGGCCTTGATGCTGTTCATGTCGCCGCGGCCGGGGTGCAGGATGCCGCGGGAGTCCAGCACGGTGATGTCCGCGATGCCCATCCGCAGCAGCAGGTTGGCGCATGCGACGCCGGCCGCGCCGGCACCGGAGATCACCATCCGCAGCGAGCTCATGTCGCGGCCGAGTAGCTTGCTGGCGCCCATCAGCGCCGCGAGCACCACGATCGCGGTGCCGTGCTGGTCGTCGTGCATCACCGGGCAGTCCAGCGCCTCGATGACGCGGCGTTCGATCTGGAAGCAGCGCGGCGCGGCGATGTCCTCGAGGCTGACGGCACCGAATGTCGGCCGCAGCCGCACCAGGGTTTCGACGATCTCGTCGGGGTCCTTGGTGTCCAGCACGATCGGGATCGAGTCCAGCCCGCCGAACGCCTTGAAGAGCGCGCTTTTGCCCTCCATCACCGGCAGTGACGCGGCCGCGCCGATGTCACCGAGGCCCAGCACCGCGCTGCCATCGCTGACCACCGCGACAAGCCTGTTCGCCCAGGTGTAGCGGGCGGCCAGGGTGTGATCGGCCGCGATCGCGCGGCTGACCTGCGCCACGCCCGGGGTGTAGGCGATCGCCAGGGCGCGCTGGGTGTCCAGCGGGGCCTTCAGCTCGACGGAAAGCTTCCCCGCTACGTGGGCCTCGAAGATCTCCTCGTCGCCGACGACGACCTGGGGGCTTTTCACCGCTTGCGGCACGTATTCGGGCACGGCCTCAGGGTACTGTGCCGCTTAGATCAGGCCGAGGTCGGTGACCGCGTTGCGCTCGTCGGCCAGCTCGGCGGTCGACGCGTCGATCCGGGCGCGGGAGAACTCGTCGATGTCCAGGCCGCCGACGATGGTCCAGTCGCCGGCCTTGGTGCTCACCGGGAACGAGGAGATCAGTCCCTCGGGCACGCCGTATGAGCCGTCGGAGACCACCGCCATGGAGACCCAGTCGCCGTCGGGGGTCCCCAGCAGCCAGTCCCGGGCGGCGTCGATGGTGGCCGAGGCGGCGGAGGCGGCCGAGGAGGCGCCGCGGGCCTCGATGATGGCCGCGCCCCGCTTGGCGACGGTCGGGATGAAGTAGTCCTCGATCCAGGCCTGGTCGTTGACGACCTCGGCGGCGTTCTTGCCGCCGACTTCGGCGTGGAACACGTCGGGGTACTGGGTGGCCGAGTGGTTGCCCCAGATCGTCATCTTCTTGACGTCGGTGACGGCGACGCCGGTCTTTTTGGCCAGTTGGGAGATCGCCCGGTTGTGGTCCAGGCGGGTCAGTGCGGAGAACCGTTCCCGCGGGATGTCGGGGGCGTTGGTCATCGCGATCAGCGCGTTGGTGTTGGCTGGGTTGCCGGTCACGCCGACGCGGATGTCGTCGGCGGCGACCTCGTTGAGCGCCTTGCCCTGGGCGGTGAAGATCGCACCGTTGGCCTCGAGCAGGTCGCTGCGCTCCATGCCCGGGCCGCGCGGCCGCGCCCCGACGAGCAGGGCCAAGCTCGCCCCGTCGAAGACCTTGTTCGGGTTCGCGCCGATTTCGACGCCGGCCAGCAGGCGGAATGCGCCGTCGTCGAGCTCCATCACCACACCCTCGAGTGCCTTGAGTGCGGGCTCGATCTCGAGCAGACGCAGCTCGATCGGTCGGTCCGGGCCCAGCAGCGAGCCGCTGGCCAGGCGGAACAGCAGGCTGTAGCCGATCTGGCCGGCCGCGCCGGTGACGGCCACCTTGACGGGGGTTGTGCTCACGTTGCGTGCTCCTTGGGCTGAGTTGGTTTTTTGAAAATAACCCACCCCGCCGCGCCCGCGAAGGCGCGGCAACTGCAGCCCTCCGGCCGGGACATCAGTCACTCCGCCGCGGGAATGGTCAGGTTGGCGCCGGTGTCGGCGTCGAAGATCGCGATCTTGGTGGTGTCGAACGCCAGCTCCACCGGCTGGCCTTTGGTGACCTTCGACGCAGCGGAAACCCTTGCTACGAACTCGTTTTCGCTGATGCTGGAATCCGCGGCCAGCTCGGCGAGCTGCTCGGAGTGGGCTCCGGCCCCGGGTGCGGTGAAGTACACGTACTTCTCGGCGCCCAGCGACTCGACGATGTCGGCCTTGACCTCGAACACCAGGGCGCGCAGCCGCTGGTAGGTGTCGATGAGCGAGGCGTCCTCCAGATGCTCGGGGCGCACACCCACGATCACGTTGCCCGGCGTCGGGTGCCCGGTGAGCACGTCGTGCACCTCCTGGGTCAGCGTGATGTCGCCGAACGGCAGGCTGACCCCGACGTCGGTGAGCGACGCCGGGATGAAGTTCATCGCGGGCGACCCGATGAAGCCGGCGACGAACAGGTTGACCGGCTTGTCGTAGAGGTCTTGCGGGCTGCCGATCTGCTGTGCCGCGCCGCCCCGCATCACCACCACCCGGTCGCCCAGCGTCATCGCCTCCGTTTGATCGTGGGTGACGTAGACGGTGGTGGTGCCGAGGCGCTGCTGCAGCCGGGCGATCTCGCTGCGCATCTGCACCCGAAGTTTGGCGTCCAGATTGGACAGCGGTTCGTCCATCAGAAAGGCCTTGGGGTTGCGCACGATCGCCCGGCCCATCGCCACCCGCTGCCGCTGACCGCCGGAGAGCGCAGCGGGCTTGCGGTTCAACAGGTCGGTGAGGTCCAGGATCTTCGCGGTTTCCTCAACTTTCTCCTTGACCTCGGCCTTCTTCATCTTGGCCAGGGTGAGTGGGAACGCGATGTTCTCCCGCACCGTCATGTGCGGGTAGAGCGCGTAGGACTGGAACACCATCGCGATATCGCGGTGCTTGGGCGACTTCTCGTTCATCCGCTCGCCATCGATGCGCAGCTCTCCGGAGGTGATCTCCTCCAGGCCGGCGATCATGTTCAGTGTCGTGGATTTGCCGCAGCCGGACGGGCCGACCAGGATGACGAACTCGCCGTCGGCGATCGTGACGGACAGGTCCTTTACGGCCGTGGCGCCGTCGGGGTAACTCTTGGTCACCCTGTCCAACACAATCTCGGCCATCGACTATCCCTTCACTGCGCCGGAGGTCAGGCCGGCGACGATCCTTCGTTGGAAGATTAGAACAAAAACGATGATGGGCACCGTGATCACAATTGCGCCGGCGGCGATGGATCCGGTCGGCTCCTCGAACTGCGAACTGCCCGGGAAGTTGGCGATGGCCACCGGTGCGGTGATCGACCGGGTGGTGGCGGTCAGCGAGATCGCCAGCAGCAGGTCGTTCCAGGCGAAGATGAACACCAGCACGGCGGCCGTGACGATGCCGGGTGTGGCCAACGGCGCGATCACTTTGCGGAACGCCTGTAACGGCGTTGCGCCGTCCATCTTGGCCGCCTTCTCCAGGTCCCACGGTATCTCGCGGAAGAACGCCGATAGTGTGTAAATGGCAAGCGGCAAAGCGAATGTGATGTACGGGATGATCAGGCCCGGCCAGGTGTCGAACAGGCCGAGCGCGCGGGAGATGTCGAACAGCGGTGACACCAGCGAGATCTGCGGGAACATCGCGATCAGCAGCGCCACGCCGATCAGCAGTCGCTTGCCCGGGAACTCCAGTCGCGCAATCGCGTAGGCGGCCATGCCGCCGATCACGACGGCGATCGCGGTGGTGATCAGCCCGATGCCGATCGAGTTGCGCAGCGCCGGGCCGAAAAGGTCACCGCGGAAGACGCCACGGTAGTTGGCGAAGGTGACCGATGACGGTATCAGCTTGCCGTCCTTGACGTTCGATGTCGGCTTCAGCGACAGGCTGAGGATCCACAGCACCGGGACCAGCGCATAGACGAGCACCAGGGCGTCGACGATGAACCACCAGGCCCTGCGACCGACGCCTGTCCGTTCGGCCATCTTTTCACCTGCTCCCGTCACCGACGCCGGGAGCCGATGTCCCGAAGCCTTTGATGAAGATGACCGCGATCGCGGCGACGCACAGGAAGATCAGCACGCTGATCGCCGATCCGAGACCGAGGTTGAACCCCTTGAACAGGTTGTCATAGCCCAGGATCGACACCGAAGCGGTCTTGTTGGCGCCGCCGGTGAGGATGTAGATGTTGTCGAAGATCCGGAATGCGTCGAGCGTGCGGAACAGCAGCGCCACCAGCATCGCCGGTTTGATCAGTGGCAGCGTGACCCTGACCAGCCGCTGCCACGCGCCGGCCCCGTCGACCTGGGCGGCACGCATCAGCTCATCGGGGATCAGCGCCAGGCCGGCCAACAGCAGCAGCGCCATGAACGGCGTGGTCTTCCACACCTCGGCAAGGATGATGATGCCCAGTGACGGCATCCGCTGGGTGAGCGGCGCTGAGCCGTCCGGCAGCAGGTTGGCCAGGTACCCGGTGCCCGGCGTCCATGCGTAGTACCAGCTGTAGGACGCGGCGACGGTGACGATCCCGTACGGGATCAGCACCGCGATGCGGACCACGCCTTTGCCAACTATCGTGCGGTGCATCACCAGCGCCAGCGCCAGGCCGAGCACCAGTTCGACGGCCACCGAGATCACCGTGATCGCTAGCGTCACCGCCAGCGCCGTCCACCAGTATCCGTCGGTCAGCACGGTCCGGTAGTTGGCCAGCCCGACGAACGAGGTGTCGCCGGGGGTTGCCAGGCTGACGTTCTGCAGGCTCAGCCAGCTGGCGTAGCCGATCGGGTAGGCGGTCACGGCGAGCATCAGCAGCACCGCCGGCGTGATGAGCAGGTAGGCGAGCCGGCGCTGCGACCGCTGGTGCGCGGCGCGGCGCGGCGTGGCGGCGGGGGCCGGCTGGGCGGTCACGGTCACGGGACCAGCCCTGTGCCGTCGATGGCCTTTTGCACCTGCTCGGCCAGCTTGTCGGCCGTGGTCTGCGGGTTGATCGCGGTGATCGGCGACAGCGTGGCGCAGATGCGCGTCGAGACCGACTGGTAGGCGGGGGTGACCGGCCGCACCGCGGCGTTGGTGAGCTGGCGCCGGATGACGTCGTACATCGGATACTTCAGCTGGAATCGCGGATCGTCGTACAGCGACCCCCGTACCGCGGGCAGCCCGCCCTGGGTGGAGACGTACAGCTGGCTGTCCTTGTTGCGCAGGCAGCGAACGGCGTCGAACGCCTCCGTCTTGTGCGCGGTGGTCTTTGCGACGGCCAGGTTGAGGCCGCCGATGCTGACCCGGGCCGGTTGACCGGGCAGGATCCCCGGATACGGCGCGAACCCGAACAGTGGCTTGCTGGCGTCGTAGGCGCTGGCGAATTGGGTGTCGTCGGGCGCGAACGTGCCGATGTCATTGATCGCGCTGGTCAGGTCGGCCCTGCGGTTCAGCGGTAGGAAGCTCACCCCGCCCTTGACCGCGTTCTCGAGCATCGACGGGAACACGAACGGCCAGTTCACTTCGAGTGCGGCCCTGCCCTGTTCGAGCGCCAGCCTGGCGGTGGCCTCGTCGGTCTGGGTGATCGACGGGTCGGCGCCCGGCGCCGTGGCCAAGTCGTGGATGATCTGCAGGGCCTTGACTGTGGCGGCGCGGTGTTCTGGCGTGTCGGTGAGCGTGACCTTCGTGCCGTCGTCGGAGAGTACCTGCCCGCCGGCGCTGACCAGCAGTGTGTTGAACCACACCACCAGGCCCTCGTACTGCTTGGCTTGCACGGCGATCCAACTGGGTTTGCCGGCGTCGTGCAGTCCGGTGGCCGTGGCGATCATGCCGTCCCAGTCGGTCGGCGGGTCGGGCACCAGATCCGGTCGGTACCAGAGCAATTGGGTATTGGTGGTCACCGGAGCGGCGTACAGTTCGCCGTTCCATTCGGCCGTGGCCAGCGGGCCGGGCAACGTGTCGGTGGTGGCGTCGGCCTCGGCTTGCCCGGACGGGTCGTCCGACAGCCGAAGCGCCCATCCGGCCTTGGCGAACTCGGCGGTCCAGACCACGTCGATGGCCATCGTGTCCAGGCTGCGGTCATTTCCGGTCAGCCGGCGGGCCAGTTGCAGGCGCTGGTCATCGGCAGCTTTGGGCAGGCTGTTCTGGGCGATGGTGTACCGGCCGCCGGCCTGGGCGGTGCAGCGCTTCGCCAGCGCGGTGAAGGTCGCGGACTCGCTGGCCGGGGTGTAGAGGCTGATGACGGTTCCGCTTCTGGTGGTGCACGCCGACACGACCGACGCCGTTGTCAGGGTCGCCAACGCCGCCGCGCCCAGCCGCCGGACGCGCGAGCCCTCAGCCACGACGCCTCCCTGTGCGCTCACGACCCCAACCCTCCGGGGGCAAACCGTAGAGCCACACCCGCGGGATGTGCAACCCGCCCCGCGCGCCCGCGTCACAATCGTGACCTGCGGTTACGCGGTCGCTATAACGTCAAGCGCGCCAGCAGATCCCGTGCCTTCTCCCCGTTTTGCGGGTCGCAGAGCACGTCGTAGCGCCCGGCGACGAGTTGCATCGTGGAGCTGAAATCCCTTGTGCCGCGTGCCATCGCATACGGGACGGCGGAGCTGATCAGGCCGAAGATGATGCCGGCAACCAACCCGGTGAGCAGCGCGGCCCACGGGTTAGGGGCGAAGAAGCCCAGCACCAGACCGATGAAGATGCCTAGCCACGCGCCGGTGAGAATGCCGCCACCGACCACCTTGGGCCAGCTGAGCCGGCCGGTGACGCGCTCGACCTGCATGAGGTCCACACCGACGATGGTGACCTGCTCGACCGGAAACTGTTGCTCGGACAGGTAGTCGACGGCTCGTTGCGCCTCGGCGTAGGTCGGGTAGGAGCCGATGGGCCACCCTTTCGGCGGGGTGGGCAGCGACGGCCCGCGGCCACCTGCCGTGGACCGGCGCGGGAATGGGCTGGTCATCAATACTCACTCTCCTCGCGTCGGTGTCGACGTCTGCGCCGCTCTCCTCCTGTTCCTGCACGGCCAACATCCACGCTACGTACCGCTAGCTCATAGGCTAGGTTGATCAGCATGACAAATCCGGGCGACCAAGGCGACAAACCGCAGAACGGGGCCAGCGAGGCGTCCTCGACCGCCGGCCACGAGGCTCCACCGATCGAGCATTCGCACGGACACCCGAGCTATGAGCCGCCGCCCGGCTCGACACCGCCGGCGTCGGGTTATCCCCCGGCCGGTTATCCGCCGCCCGGCGGCTACCCACCGCCGCAGGGGTATCCGTCCGCGGGCGCGCCACCGACCGGATACGGCCCGCCGGGTTACCAGGACCCGTCCGGCTACCCGCCGCCGTACCCGTCGCAGCCCCAGTACGGCGCCCCACCGCCGTCCTACTCCTCGGGCTACGGACAGTATTCGGGCGAATACGGTGCCGCGCAGCAGGGTACCAACACCTTGGCGATCGCGGCGCTGGTCGCCTCGGTGATCGGTGTGCTGTGCGGTATCGGGTCGATCGTGGGAATCGTGCTCGGCATCATTGCGCTGAACCAGATCAAGCGGTCCCGCGAGGGCGGCTACGGTCTGGCCGTGGCGGGTATCGTCGTCGGTGCCGCGTCGCTGATCATCAGCCTGATTTGGACCATTTACGCGTTCAGCTGACCCGATGGCAACCGAGCCCGAACACCCGTTCGGCGGAATCGGATACCCCAGCGCTCCGGTGGATTACCCGGCGTTTTACCCATCACCGCCCTGGCCCGGTTACCACATCGAACCGTACGACATCGAACCGTACGACCCGTACCGGATCGCCCAACCGGCGGGCACGAACGGCAAGGCGATCGGCTCGTTGGTCGCATCGCTGGTCGGACTGTTGTGCTGCGGGCTGCCGTCAGTCGCCGGAATCGTGCTCGGCGTGCTCGCGATGCGCGAAACCAGCCGCACCGGCCAGGACGGCTACGGGATGGCATTGGCCGGCACCATCGTTGGCGGCGTTGTGGCGGCGCTGTGGCTGGTGTTCATCCTGACGTGGCTGCTGGGTATGATCCTGGCTCTGCACGCGTCCGCGTGGTGATGATCCTCAACGCGGCGGCTGGAACTTCTGCCCCTGGCGCTGCATCCCGGCGGCGCGGCCCTTCGCGGAGATCACCAGCGCCATCTTGCGACTGGCTTCGTCGATCATCTCGTCGCCCAGCATCGCCGCGCCGCGCGCCCCGCCGGCGCGGGAGGTGTGCCATTGGTAGGCCTCCAGAATCAGTTCGGCGTGCTCGTACTCGTCCTGGCGCGGGGTGAAGATTTCGTTGCCCGCGGCGATCTGATCCGGGTGCAGCACCCATTTGCCGTCGTAGCCCAGCGCTGCCGAGCGGCCCGCCACTCGGCGGAACGCGTCGACGTCGCGCACCTTCAGATAGGGGCCGTCGATTGCTGCGATCCCGTGGGTGCGCGCGGCGACCAGGAGCGTCATCAACGCGTGGTGGTGGGCATCGCCGAGGTCGTATCCTTCGGGCTGCTCACCGACTACCAGCGTGCGCATGTTCAGGCTCGCCATCAGGTCGGCGGGGCCGAGCACCAGAGCCTGTACCCGCGGCCCGGCGGCGATTGCGTCGATGTTTGTCAGGCCGCGCGCATTTTCGATCTGCGCCTCAATCCCGATCCCGCCCACCGCCAGCCCGTGCACGGTTTCCAGCTGGGTCAGCAGCAGATCCAGCGCGTGGATGTGCGACACGTCGGTCACCTTCGGCAGCACGACGATGTCCAGCGTGTTTCCGGCCGTCGACACCACCTCGATGAGGTCGGCGTAGGTCCACGGCGTGGTCCAGTCGTTGACCCGGACACCCCGCAGCTGCCCGGCCCAGTCCGGCTCGGAAAGCCCGATCGCCACCTGTGTGCGGGCCTGCGCCTTGGCATCCGGCGCGACGGCGTCTTCCAGGTCTAGGAACACTTCGTCGGCTGGCAGCCCTTTGGCCTTGTCGATCATCTTCTGGCTGCTGCCGGGGACGGACAGCACAGTTCGACGGGGTCGATACGCGTTCTCCACGGTTTCACTCCTACCCCTTCCTGAATCGCCGCGCCCGCCACGGTGTGCTCGGCGCGACGGGCTGGCTCGCTCATGCCGGATCCCGCTGCATCGATTGGCCGCCTGCGCGACGACGGGATCAGCATCGGCATCGTGGGCCGACAACCGCGGGTGCTCGGGCAGGTCGTCGGGTTGCTTACCGGCCGAAGGGTTCCTCCCTGCGCCGCCGTCTAGCAAACCGAGGCCGGCATGATGCACGACTGGGCCGTCGACAGTCTCGTCGAGGACCGCCGGCAACAATTCCGATCTCGGGAGTGTCGGGCAAAGCGGGTCACCTGATACAACGCGGTGACGAATGTGCATCCAAATTGTTGCCGACTATGTATGGTGACTTAGTTCAAGGTCGGCCGACGTCAGGACGGTGTGAGTGCGAATAGGGGGAGGGGCCCGTACCGCCTGTGCCTGGGCGTGGCGCCGGGTAACCCGCATCGCCCGAACACCGAAGTCGGGTCTGATCGTCCTGGCGCCGCTGGTGCTCGTCGGCGCGGTGGCCGCCTCCCCCGGTCCTGCCACGCTGGGTGCCGCTGTCCAACGGGCCGGCGTCGTGCCGCTGGCCGCGGTGGCGCCGAACCGGCCCGACCACGCGGGGCCGGTGGTGGTTTCGGTTGCCCGTCCCCCGCCCAGCTTCCACATCGCCGCGGCCAGCATCATCGCGCCACCGCCGCCGCTGGCGGTGGTGAACTCGGTGGGTTCGCTGCGCATTCCGGCGATCGCATTGGCGGCCTACCGCAACGCCGAGCGGATGATGGCGCTGGCCGACCCGGCCTGCGGCGTCAGCTGGAACCTGCTGGCCGGTATCGGCCGGATCGAGTCGATGCACGCCAACGGCGGCGCGGTCGACGCGCGGGGCACGGCGGTGTATCCGATCTACGGGCCGGCGCTGGACGGGTCGCTGCCGGGCAACGAGGTCATCATTCAAAGCATGGCGCCCAGCGGCCGGGCGACCTACGCGCGGGCGATGGGCCCGATGCAGTTCCTGCCGGGCACCTGGGCGCGCTTCGCCTCCGACGGCGACGGCGACGGGAAAGCGGACGTGCAGAACATCTTCGACGCGTCGCTGGCGGCCGCCCGCTATCTCTGTAGCGGCGGGCTCAACCTGCGTGACCCGTCGCAGGTGCTCACCGCCATCTTGCGCTACAACAACTCGATGCCGTACGCCCAGAATGTGCTGGGCTGGGCGGCGGCCTACGCGACGGGTGTGGTTCCGGTTAACCTGCCGCCGATCACGGGCCCGGTCCCGCCGGTCGGGGACGCACACCTGGACGGCAACCCGGAGGGCTTGGGCCCGGGCCTGCCGATCAACGTGCTGGGGCTGGCGCCGACCGACCCGATGTCGCAACTGCCGCTGATCACGTTCGGCTCGACCGACGTGGCCAGCCAGCTGAACAATCCGAACCCGGTCGTCGACCCGGCGACGCTCGCGGCGCAGAACCCCGCGCAGCCCCCGACCTGCGTGCTGGTCTGCTTCGGGCCGAATCCGTTGCCGGCGCCGGCCCAGTTCGCCCCGCAGGGCACCGGTCCGCTGCCCGGCCCGGCCCCGGCCCAGTCGCCGGTGCCGTCGACCCAGGTGAGCGGCGCACCGCCCGGCCCGGCGCCCGACGCGGCGCCGAACCCGTTCGCCGCGCCGGCGAGCCCGCTGGTACCGGCAAACCAGCTCGCACCGGCCAATACCCTTACGCCCCAGAACCCGTTCGGCCAGCAGGCGAACTCGCTCGCACCGGCCAGCCCGTTCGCCCCGCCAGCGCTGGCAGCGGCACCGCAGCCAGCGCCCCCGCAGGGTCTCCAGCCACCGGCTCCCGCCCCGGCCGCATCGGCCGCCCTGTCACCGACGTCCGGTCCGCCCCTTCCTCCGACGCACGGTCCGCTGCCCGGCCCGGCCGGCTGACGCCCGGGGCCGTGCCGGCCGGGCCTAGACTCGACGGTGATGCCCGAACCCCGCAATGAACTCGCCGCTGCCGTGCGTGCGGCGCTGGCCAAGGTGATCGACCCCGAGCTGCGCCGGCCGATCACTGAGCTCGGCATGGTCAAGAACGTCGCGGTCGAGCCCGACCACAGCGTGCACGTTGAGATCTACCTGACCACCTCGGCGTGCCCGAAGAAGACCGAGATCGCCGACCGCGTGACCCGGGCGGTCGCCGATGTTCCGGGCACCGGCAGGGCCTCAGTCGGCTTGGACGTGATGAGCGACGAGCAGCGCACCGAGCTGCGCAAGATGCTGCGCGGCGATGCCCGTGAGCCGGTCATCCCGTTCGCGCAACCGGGGGCGTTGACCCGGGTGTACGCGGTGGCCTCGGGCAAGGGTGGCGTCGGCAAGTCGAGCGTCACGGTGAACCTGGCCGCCGCGATGGCGGCGCGCGGGCTGTCGGTGGGCCTGCTCGACGCCGACATCTACGGCCATTCGATCCCGCGGATGATGGGCACGACCGACCGGCCCACCCAGGTCGAGTCGATGATCCTGCCGCCGATCGCCCACGAGGTGAAGGTGATCTCGATCGCCCAGTTCACCCAGGGCAACACCCCCGTGGTATGGCGGGGCCCGATGCTCCACCGCGCGTTGCAGCAGTTCCTCGCCGACGTGTATTGGGGCGATCTTGATGTGCTGCTGCTCGATTTGCCGCCGGGCACCGGCGACGTGGCGATCTCGGTGGCGCAGCTGATCCCGAACGCCGAGATTTTGGTGGTCACAACCCCGCAGCTGGCCGCCGCCGAGGTGGCCGAGCGTGCCGGGGCGATCGCACTGCAGACCCGTCAGCGCCTCATCGGCGTGGTCGAGAATATGTCGGGGCTGCTGATGCCGGACGGCTCCACCTTGCAGGTGTTCGGTGCGGGCGGCGGACGCCAGGTCGCCGTGCGGCTCTCGCGTGCGGTCGGCGCCGAAGTGCCGCTGCTGGGTCAGGTTCCGCTGGATCCGGCGCTGGTCGTCGCCGGTGATGCCGGGGTGCCGCTGGTGCTCAGCGCGCCGGATTCGGCGGCGGGCAAGGAGCTGCGCAAGGTCGCCGACACCCTGTCGGCCCGCCGCCGCGGTCTGGCGGGCATGTCGTTGGGGCTCGACACCGCCCGGCGCTGACGCCTAGGTCGCGTCGGAGTCGAACGGCGTTGGGCGGCTCGACGATTCCGGCGATTGCTGCGCGTCCTGCGGCTGCCCGGACGGCACTTGCCCCACCGGCGGCGCCTGCGTGAGTGGGGTGTCCGGCGGCAGGTCGACCGGCCGGTCGAACGCGCGGAAGACCGAGTCGTCGCCGTCGAGCAGGTGCTTGGTGAGCGCCTGGCGTGGCGTCATGCCACGCAACTTCTGCAACTCGCTCAGCGGTTCGCGCAGGTCGTCGAATTCCGGGCCCAGCTCCTCGCGCAGGTTGCTGGTGGCGCCACTGATGTACTCACGGGCCTGCCGCAGTGCGTTGGCCGTCCAGCGGATCGCGCCGGGCAGCCGCTCCGGGCCGAGCACCACCAGGCCGATGACCACCAGCACCAGCATCTCGCCCCAGCCGATGTTGAACATCTACGTGTCCGGGGTAGGGGTCACGGTCAGGGTGACGTGCCGGCCCTCGCGGACCACCTCGACCGGCGCGGGTTGCCCGATCGTCAGCTGACGCACCGCGACGACGAACTCGTCGGCGTCGGCGACGCTGCGATTGCCGACCTTCACGACGACGTCGTTCTCCAGGACGCCGCCCTTCTCCGCCGGTCCGCCGGCCTTGACGTTGGCGATCTGGGCGCCCGATGCGATCGAGTTGCTGACCGAGCGCGCCGTCACACCAAGCGTGGGGTGCGAGATCTTTCCGTCCTTGATCAGCGCGTCAACGGTGCGCTTGACCTCGTTGACCGGGATGGCGAAGCCCAGCCCGCTGGCGCTGTCGGACAAGGACTTTCCGGCGGTGTTGATGCCGATCACGTGGGAGCCCATGTCGATCAGCGGGCCGCCGGAATTGCCGTGGTTGATCGAGGCGTCGGTCTGGATGGCGTCGATGACCGTGTCGGTGTCGGAGCCTTCGCCCGACAACGGCACCGGGCGGTGCATCGCGCTGACGATGCCGTGCGTGACGGTGCTGCGCAGGCCCAGCGGCGCACCGGCGGCGATCACCTCGTCGCCGACGTGCACCTTGTCGGAGTCGCCGAACTGGGCGACTGTCAGGTTGTCGACGTTGTCGACCTTCAGCACGGCCACGTCGGTCTTGGGGTCGCGGCCGACCAGGTTGGCCGGCACTTCCTTGCCGTCGTTGAACACCACGGTGGTCTTGTACTGGCTGGGGCTGTTGGCGGCGTCGGAGATCACGTGGTTGTTGGTGACGATGTAGCCGCGGCCGTCGATGATCACGCCGGAGCCTTGTGAGCCTTCCTGGTCGCTGGTCGCTTCGACGGTCACCACGGAGTCTGCGACCGACGCCGCCACCTTGGCGAACCGACCCTCCGGCGCCTCGGCGCCGCTGGTCGACAACGTGACCTTCGACGTGGTGAACGCCTCGACGACCTCGGCGGTCTTGCGCCCCACCCAGCCGCCGGCAAAGCCGATCAGCAGCGCGATGATCGCCATGATGGCCAACGCAACGTAGGACACCTTGCCGCCGAACAGCACGTCGCGCACGCCCAGCTTGCCGGTGTCGGCGGCGGCCGCCGCGGGCGCCGGCGGTGTCACCGCGGGGCCGCCCAGTGCGGCGGCCGCGCCGGGGTCGCGCCACGGGTCGTCGGCGCCGTTGTCGCCTTCGCCGTCCCGCTCGCCGCGCAGCGCGCCGGCGTCGGCGGGATGACGCTGTAGCGAATCCACACTTGGGTGTGGGCGGCCGAAAGCCTCGGCCAGCACGGGATCCGGGGGTGCGTCGCGCGGCGTGAACTCGCCCTGATCGCGGTTTTTCTCCGCGCCGAGGAACGACCCGTTGAACCCGTCGGGACGGCCGAACGCCTGACGCGACGCCGGGTCGACGGGCGGGCGGGAGATCGGCCGCGGCGCCAGACGCTGCGTTCCCTCGGAATTGTCCTGGTCGGAGCTCAACTCATCCTCTTCCGGGCGTTCCGAAGACACGGGCTATGGTCACGGCCGCGTCCCCGATCGACGTTGTGACCACCGACCACCCTACCGGCGCTTACGACGGGACCTGGTGAAGCCCTCAGCTAACTCGTCCAGGTGGGTTCCGGGCGTGTCGGCTTCGGCGGAATGGGGAATCTGGGTCAGCATGCCCAGCAACGAGCTGGGCACCTGGATGGGGCAGGAGTCGCGCAGCGCCGCGCGCGCCTGGCTTTGGGCCTCCACCTCCGCAGCGCAGTCCGGGCACAGCGACAGGTGATGGGCGGCGCGTAGGTGCGCGGTCATGCGCAGCTCGCCGTCGACGAACGCGGCGATGGCCTCGGTGGACAGATGCTCGGTGGAACCGAACTGGCGCGGACCGACCGGTGCGTCGCTTTGCGAGGCGAACGGCGAGGGCAGCCAGGAGAATGCGCGGCGGAAGACGTGGCCCCCATCCACCATGGCCTGCTCCTCCTTCGGTCCTGTCGTTGCGCGCCACCTCCGAATGTAGCGCGCAAGGCGCTCACCGACACCCCGGGAAACGCCCCGGGCGCGACGGCAGGGCGCGGTCAGGCCGACTTCGCGGTCAGATCCGGCGCGTCGCCGTGCGCGGCGAGATAATCACGCAGCGCCTGCCTGCCCCGGTGAATGCGGCTGCGCACGGTACCCAGCTTGACACCGAGCGTCGCGCCGATCTCCTCGTAGGACAGGCCTTCGATGTCGCACAGGACGACGGCGGCGCGAAACTCCGGGGGCAGCGAATCCAGCGCTGCCTGCAGGTCTGGCCCCAGCCGCGCGTCGTGGTAGATCTGCTCGGGATTCGGCTCGTCGGCGGGCACGCGGTCATAGTCCTCCGGCAGCGCCTCCATCCGGATCCGGCCGCGCCGCCGCACCATGTCGAGGAACAGGTTCGTGGTGATGCGGTGCAGCCATCCTTCGAAGGTGCCGGGCTGGTAGTTCTGCACCGACCGGAACACCCGGATAAACGTCTCCTGGGTAAGGTCCTCGGCGTCGTGCTGGTTGCCGGAAAGCCGGTACGCCAGCCGGTAGACCCGGTCGGCGTGCTGGCGCACGAGTTCGTCCCACGACGGCATTGCGCTCTTGTCGCCGGTCGCGTCGAACACCGCGGTGCCCTGCGGCTCGTCGCTTTCCTGCACCCAGTCGGCGCCGGTGTACTGCTCCAACCGCGACATGCTGGTGGGCGCGGTGATAGCTGTGCTGGGCGTGGGATCCTCCCGATGATCGATCGGTGGCAAGTCGCCATCGCGGCCAACGAGAATTTCGTCAGGGTTATTCCCGGACCGCCAAGACGCTCCGTATGCCATTGGCCTACCGTTCCCCACCGCGGTGTGGCGGTCATATGAGCAAACTGAGCTTTCCCTGAGAAACCGGGCCGCCGACCGCACATGCAGCGTCGACGGTCACCGACGTGACGATTCCGGGCGGGCGTGTCGCGGTTTCGGCGGCTGAGCCCGGTTCGGGCGCGCCTGCCCGGCTTGGCTGCGCTTTGGTTTTACGCTGCGGGCATGACCACCTCCTGCGCACCGGTCCTGTCCACCGAAGCGATGGTCGCGCACGCCGAGGGCTCGATCTCCGAAGACCAGATCGTGGCGGCTGCCCGCGAGCGCGCCATCGATGCCGGCGCCGGAGCCGTCAGCCCGGCGGCCGGCGCGCTGCTGAGCCTGTTGGCGCGGCTGTCGGGCGGCAAGACGGTCGCCGAGGTCGGCACCGGCGCCGGGGTTAGTGGGCTCTGGCTGCTCGCCGGCATGCGTGAGGACGGTGTGCTGACCACGATCGACGTCGAACCCGAGCATCAGCTGCTCGCCAAGCAGGCCTTTGCCGAGGCCGGTATCGCGCCGTCGCGCACTCGGTTGATCAGCGGGCGGGCTCAGGAGGTGCTGCCCCGGCTCGCCGACGAGTCCTACGACCTCGTCTTCGTCGACGCTGACCCGGTCGACCAGCCGGAATTCGTCGTGCAAGGCATTCGGCTGCTGCGCGCCGGCGGTGCGATCGTGGTGCACCGGGCCGCGCTGGGTGGCCGGGCCGCAGACCCCGCCGCGAGCGACGCCGAGGTGGCCGCGGTCCGTGAAGCCGCCCGGCTGATCGCGCAGGACGACCGGCTGACCCCGGTGTTGGTCCCGCTCGGCGACGGCATCCTGGCCGCCGCGCGCGACTGAGGCCCCGCGCAGCCCCGCCTCGGCCGAGCGCCGCCTCCGGCGACGCCCATGACACCGAATCTTGACGGGTTCCTGACGCGCAGCCGCCTTGTTCACCGCTGAACGCCCGTTTAACGTACTGAACGTGCGTTCAGCCGATATGACGGCGCCGGCCCGGATCCGCGATGCGGCGATCGAACAATTCGGCCAGCGCGGGTTCGGCACGGGGCTGCGGACCATCGCGAAGGCTGCGGGGGTCAGCCCCGCGCTGGTGATCCACCACTTCGGGTCGAAAGAACACCTGCGCACGGCGTGCGACGACTACATCCTGGAGCTCATCCGTGACTCCAAGGCCGAGGCGCTGCAATCGATGTCTCCGGCGACCTGGTTTGCGCAGCTTGCCGGCATCGAGACGTACGCACCGGTGATGGCGTACCTGATGCGGAGCCTGCAGTCGGGCCGCGACCTGGGCAAGGCGCTGCTGCAGCGCATGGCCGACAACGCAGAGGGTTACATCGAGGACGCGGTCCGCGCCGGGACCATCAAGCGCAGCCGCGACCCGAAGGCACGCGCGAAGTTCCTGGCGATCAACAACGGCGGCGGGTTTCTGCTCTACCTGCAGATGCACGACGACCCGGATGACCTGCGCGCGGTGCTGCGGGATTACCGGCGGGACATGATCCTGCCGGCACTGGAGATCTACACCGACGGGCTGCTCGCCGACACGTCGATGTACGACGCGTTCGTCGCCCAGCTGCAACACAGAGGAGATGCAGATGACGTCCCAGCGGCGCAATAACGGTCCCGCCGTCGAGATCCACGGGCTGCGAAAGACATTCGGTCGCACCGTGGCGCTCGACGGGCTCGATCTCACCGTTGCGGGTGGCGACGTCAGCGGGTTCCTCGGTCCGAACGGCGCCGGCAAGTCCACCACCATCCGGGTGCTGCTGGGCCTGCTGCGCGCCGAGGGCGGCACCGTGCAGCTGCTCGGCGGCGACCCGTGGCGCGACGCGGTCGCGCTGCACCGGCGGATCGCCTACGTGCCGGGCGATGTGACGTTGTGGCCCAACCTTACCGGCGGCCAGGCGATCGGCTTGCTGGGGCGGCTGCGCGGCAACGTCGACAACCGCCGCCGTGATGAGCTGATCGAACGATTCGAGCTTGATCCGCACAAGAAGGCGTGCACCTACTCCAAAGGCAACCGGCAGAAGGTTGCCTTGGTGGCGGCGTTCAGCTGCGACGCCCAGCTGTACATCCTCGACGAGCCCACGGCGGGGCTGGACCCTTTGATGGAAAAGGCATTCCGGGAGTGCGTGCGCGAGGTCGCCGAGCGTGGCGCGGCGGTGCTGTTGTCCAGCCACATTCTCGCCGAGGTCGAAAAGCTCTGTGACACCGTGACGATCATCCGCTCCGGCCGCACGGTGCGGTCCGGCCCGCTGGAGGAGCTGCGTCACCTGTTGCGCACCACGGTCAAGGTCCGCACCCGAGCCGGCGCCGACGGCCTGCGCGACGCCGGCTTCGTCCACGACTTCAGCGATCGGGACGGAATCGTGACGTTCTCGGTGGATCGCGCCGACCTCGACCGGGCGATGGACCGCCTGACCACCCTGGGCATCGACGAGCTGGCGGTGTTCCCCGCGTCCTTGGAGGACATGTTTTTGCGGGAGTACCAGGGGGCGAACCGATGACCACGGCTGCGATCGCCAGTCACCGGCGCTCGTCGAACCCTCCGGTGACCGGGCTCGGCGGTCTGCTCGCCCTGGCCGCACGCCGGGACCGGATCCGGCTGACGGTCTGGATTGCGGTGCTGACCTTGATGATGGTGTACGCGCCGAACGCGATGAAGCTCGCCTACCCCGGGCAAGCCCAGCGTCTCGCGCGTGTCAACCTGCTGAAGACGCCCGCCGGAACGATGCTGGGCGGTCCCATGTTCGGCGGCGACCAGACGGCGCTCGGCGTGATGGTGGCCAACGAGCTGATGCTCACGATGATGGTCGCGACGTCGATCCTGTCGATACTCACCGTGATCCGGCACACCCGTGCCGAAGAGGAGAGCGGCGCAGCGGAATTGGTGATGTCGTCGGTGGTGGGCCGGTACGCGCGGACGTTCGCCGCGCTGGCCCTGGTGGCGATCGTCAACGCTGTGCTTGCGGCCGCGATGACGCTGGCCCTGGCCGCTACCGGGTTTTCGCTGCTGGATTGCGCGGCAATGTGTTTGGGCATCACCGGCGTCGCAATGGTCTTCGGTGCGGTGGCGGCCGTGACCGCTCAGCTGTGGCGGCAGGCCCGCACCGCCACCGGTGCCGCGATGGGCGTGCTGGCCACCGCGGCGGTCGTGCGCGGCATCGGCGACGTGATCAAGAGCTCGGGCAGCGCGGTGAGCTGGCTGTCGCCGATCGCGTGGGCACAGCAGATGCGGGCCTTCGTCGACGTGCGGTGGTGGCCGTTCGCGCTGCTGGTGGTCCTGACCGCGGCGCTGATGGCGTTGTCGATCGTCCTGGAGAGCCGTCGCCAGTACGACACCGGAAATCTCCGGTCGGCCGGCGAGCGTCCCGGCGCCAGACCCATCCGAGGCGTGTTCGGGCTGCACCTGACATTGCAGCGCGGGCCCCTCGTCGGGTGGTCGGTCGGATTGTTGCTGTCCGGGTTGGCGTTTGGCTCGATGACCAAGTCGCTGCAGGACGCGGCGAAGAGCAACCCGCTGTTGGCCCGCGTGCTCTCCGAACAGGGCTTCGATGGCATCTACACCACGATGACGCAGTTTTTGGCCGCCGCGACGACGGCCTTCGTGGTGTCGGCGGTGGTGCGGCTGAGCCGCGACGAGGAGTCGGGGTTGGCCGAGCCGGTGCTGGCCGGTTCGGTGTCGCGGTGGCGGTGGCTGCTCACGGCGGTGGTCGCGGCGGTGCTGGGCTCGGCGCTGCTGATGCTTTGCGGTGCACTGGGCAACGGTGTGGGCGCCGGCATCACGCTGGGGGAGGCGTCGACCGTGCTGCGGCTGACCGCGGCGGGGATCGCGTATGTGCCCGCGATGGGGGTGATCGCCGGGGTCGCGGCGCTGGCGGTCGCGCTGCGGCGGCCGTGGATCGGCTGGCTGGCGGTGACCTACGTCGTCACCGCGCTGTACCTGGGCGCGTTGCTGCGCCTGCCGCGATGGCTGATCGACGCGTCACCGGTGGGCCGCACCACGGCGCCGGCGCACCTTCCGCTCACCGCGCTGGCGGTGATGAGTGTCGTCGCGGTGGGGCTGAGCGGTGTGGCGGCAGTGATCTACCGCAACCGCGACGCACTGTAGCGCGCCCGGTGTAGAGGAAACAAAGATGAGGACCGGGCTGCGGGTGGCGGCGAGGTCGCTTCCGCTGGACCGTCCGTGGCATCGTCCCGGCCGGTTCGGCTACGCGCTTTCCAGACTGCGCGGATTCGCCAAGCCGCCGGTGACCGTCACCACACCGCCCCCCGACATCGTCGTCGACCGCGACGCCGCGGTGCGCACCCGCGACGCAACGGTGTTGCGGGTCAACGTGTTCCGCGCGCCGGGTCGCGATGCCCGTCCGGTCATCCTGAGCGCGCACCCCTACGGCAAGGACAGTCTGCCCGCCCGCCGCGGCTACCGATGGACATACTCGGTGCAGTACCGCATGCTGCGCCAGCCGGCGCCGGTGACGTTTTCGGCGTTCACCGGCTGGGAGGCCCCGGATCCGGCCTGGTGGGTCGCGCAGGGATTCGTGGTCGTCAACGCCGACCTGCGCGGCTGCGGCCACTCCGAGGGAACCGGAAAGCTGCTGTCGCAGCAGGAAGGCCGGGACCTCTACGACATCGTCGAATGGGCAGGCGGTCAGCCGTTCAGCGACGGCCGGGTCGCCATGTTGGGTGTGTCCTACCTCGCCATCAGCCAATACGAGGCGGCGGCACAGCGGCCGGCATCGCTGAGGGCCATCTGCCCCTGGGAGGGTTTCACCGACGCATACCGCGACCTGGCGTATCCCGGCGGTGTCCGCGAGACGGGCTTTGTGCGAATCTGGTCACTGATGCTGCGTCGCACCGCCCGGCTGGCCTACGACATCCGCGGCATGCAGCACATCCACCCGCTGCGAGACGAGTTCTGGCGCTCGCTGGTGCCCGACGTGTCCGCGATCGAGGTGCCGGTGCTCGTCTGCGGCAGCTTCTCCGACCACAACTTGCACAGCCGTGGCTCGATAAGAGCGTTCACTGAATGCAGTTCGACACCCGCCCGGCTCTACACCCACCGCGGCGGCAAGTGGGCGACGTTTTACTCCGAGCCGGCCCGCGCCGAGCAGCTGGCGTTCATCCGGGCGGCGCTCGACGGTGCCCCCAACCGCACCCGCAGCGTCCGGCTGGAGGTCCGCGAAGACCGCGACACCGTCGCGGCGGTGCGGGAGGAAGCCGAGTGGCCGCTGGCCCGCACCGTCTGGCGCCGGTTGTATCTCGCCGCGCCCGGTGCGCTGTCCACCGCGGCGCCGCCGCGGCCAGGCTCCGTGTCGTTCAAAATCCGTTCCCGCGCAGCGGCGTTCACCTGGACGGTGCGCGACGATGTCGAGCTGACCGGCCCGATGGCCGCGCGGCTGTGGCTGGACCTGGACGGCTGCGACGAGGCCAACCTGTTCGTCGGCGTCGAGAAGTGGCGGGACGGAAGGTTTGTCCCGTTCGAGGGGTCCTACGGCTACGGCCGTGATCGGGTCAGCACCGGCTGGCAGCGGGTTTCGCTGCGGGAGCTGGATCCGGCGCTGTCCCAACCGTGGGCGCCGGTGCCGGCATGCACCGATCCCAAGCCGCTGCGTCCGGGCGAGATCGTGGCCGTCGACGTCGCGCTGAACCCGTCGGCGACCCTGTTCCGCGCCGGTGAGCAGCTGCGCCTGGTGGTGGCCGGCCGCTGGCTGTCGCCGCGTAACCCGCTCACCGGCCAGTTTCCCGCCGACTACGCCGATTCGCGGCGCGGCCGGGTCACCTTGCACTGGGGACCCGATCACGATGCGCACCTGCTGGTGCCCGAGATCGGGTGACCTGCCTTAGACCCAGATTCCCTTGCCGACCGCGACGACGCCGCCGCCGCTGACGGCGAAGCGTTCCCGGTCCTTTTCCAGGTCGACGCCGACCATCTCCCCGGGGCCGACCACCACGTTCTTGTCGAGGATCGCGTGGCGGACCACCGCGCCCCGGCCGACCCGCACCCCCGGCATCAGCACGCTGCCCTCGACGATCGCGCCGTCGTCGACGACCACGTTCGACGACAGCACCGAGTTGCGCACCGACGCGGCGGACACGATGCTGCCCGCGCCAACGACGGATTCCTGCGCGGAGCCGCCGTTGACGAACTTCGCGGGCGCGAGGTTTTCGGTGCCGCCACGGATCGGCCAGCGTTTGTTGTACAGGTTGAAGATCGGGTGCACCGACACCAGATCCATGTGGGCGTCGTAGAACGCGTCCAGCGTGCCGACATCGCGCCAGTAGCCGCGGTCGCGGTCGGTGGCGCCGGGCACGTCGTTGTCGTTGAAGTCGTACACCGCGGCCCGGCCGTCGGCCACCAGCCGCGGGATGATGTCGCCGCCCATGTCGTGGTCGGAGTTGTCGTCGTCGGCGTCGGCACGGATCGCGTCGATGAGCACCTTGGTGGTGAAGATGTAGTTGCCCATGGACACGAATGTCTGTTCGGGGTGGTCGGGGGTGCCCGGCGGGTCGGCCGGCTTCTCGACGAAGCCGCGGATCCGGCCCGACTCGTCGGAGTCGATGCAGCCGAATGCGGTCGCCTCCATGCGCGCCACCCGGATGCCGGCGACGGTCGCACCGGCGCCGCTTTCGATGTGGAACACGAGCATCTGTTCCGGATCCATCCGGTACACGTGGTCGGCGCCGAACACCACGATGTAGTCGGGATCCTCGTCGTAGATCAGGTTCATCGACTGGTAGATGGCGTCGGCACTGCCGGTGTACCACCGCGGGCCCAGTCGCTGCTGCGCGGGCACCGGGGTGATGTATTCGCCGGCCAGCCCGGACAGCCGCCAGTTCTGCGAGATGTGCCGGTCCAGCGAATGCGACTTGTACTGCGTTAGAACGCAGATCCGCAGGTAGCGGGCGTTGACGAGATTGGACAGGACGAAGTCGATGAGTCGGTAGGCGCCCCCGAACGGAACTGCGGGCTTTGCCCGGTCAGCGGTCAAGGGATAGAGCCGCTTCCCCTCCCCGCCGGCCAGGACAATGCCCAGCACATGTGGCGCTTCCCTCATGATCCAAACCTATCGGTCACCGTGATATGGGGCTAGCATTCCCAGGATCCCGGGCACCCCAAACGCGCCGCCACAGCCCGTCCGAAAGCCGGCCTCCACCAGCCCCCACCGCCGCGTCCGCGATGACACGGGTGCACCGGCTCGTCGGCCGCACTACCGTCGGGTGCTATGCGGGTGGCGATGATGACGCGGGAGTATCCACCTGAGGTTTATGGGGGTGCCGGTGTCCATGTGACCGAGCTTGTCGCGCAGCTGCGGCATCTGTGCGAAGTCGACGTGCACTGCATGGGCGCTCCCCGCCACGGCGCCTACGTGCACCAGCCCGACCCTCAACTCAAGGGCGCGAACCCCGCTCTGGCGACTCTGTCGGCGGACCTGGCGATGGCCGACGCCGTGTCGGAGGCCACCGTCGTGCACTCGCACACGTGGTACACCGGGCTCGCCGGCCACCTGGCGGCATTGTTGTACGACATTCCGCACGTGCTGACCGCCCACTCGTTGGAGCCGCTGCGCCCGTGGAAGGCCGAACAGCTCGGCGGCGGTTACCGCATCTCGTCGTGGGTGGAGCGCACCGCGGTGGAGGCCGCCGCCGCGGTGATCGCGGTCAGCTCGGGCATGCGCGACGACGTGCTGAAGACCTATCCGGCGCTGGATCCCAGCCGGGTGCAGGTGGTGCGTAACGGCATTGATACTGATGTGTGGCACCCGGTCGATCCGCAGCCCGGCGAGTCGGTGCTGGCCGAGCTCGGCGTGGACACCTCGCGGCCGATCGTCGCCTTTGTCGGGCGGATCACCCGCCAAAAGGGCGTCGCGCATCTGGTCGCGGCGGCGCACCGGTTCGCTCCGGACGCGCAGCTGGTCCTGTGCGCCGGCGCGCCGGACACCCCGCAGATCGCCGCCGAGATCACCGCGGCGGTGCAGCAGCTGTCCAGCGCGCGCCGCGGGGTGTTCTGGGTCCGCGAGATGCTGCCGATCGGCAAGATTCGCGAAATCCTGTCAGCATCAACGGTTTTCGTATGTCCATCGGTGTATGAGCCGCTTGGCATCGTGAACTTGGAGGCGATGGCGTGCGCGACGGCGGTGGTTGCTTCCGATGTCGGCGGCATCCCGGAGGTGGTGGCCAACGGAGAAACCGGGCTGTTGGTGCATTACGAGCGGGCCGACCCGGCGGCGTTCGAGGCCGGGCTGGCGACAGCCGTCAACGCGCTGATCGGTGACCCACAGATGGCCGCGCGGTTCGGCCGTGCCGGGCGGCAGCGCTGCATCGACGAGTTCTCGTGGTCGCACATCGCTGAGCAGACGCTGGAGATCTACCGCAAGGTGTCCGGGTAGGACTTAACTGGTGACGCTCTTGAGTTCGTCGCCCAGGGCCGCTGCCTCTTCTGGAGTCAGTTCGACGACGAGGCGGCCACCGCCCTCCAGCGGTACTCGCATCACGATGCCTCGCCCCTCCTTGGTTGCTTCCAGAGGACCGTCTCCGGTCCGGGGCTTCATCGCCGCCATCGAGTGCTCCCTCCAGGTCTGAGCCGGGCCGCCGGGGTGGAGGCCGCAGATGCCGAGGGTGCCCAGCCGACGCCACGCTCGACAGAGAACTGCAACTTCACGCCCCTATTGTTCCCTATCCGCAACCATCGGTGTGTCAAGACCCTGTTATGCCGCGTGACTCACCGGCACCCAACAGGACTGGAGATGGTCATCGACCATGCCCGTGGCCTGCATCAACGCGTAGGCGGTGGTGGGCCCGACGAACCGAAACCCGCGCCGCTTCAACTCCGTGGCCATCGCGACCGATTGCGGACTGTTCGACGGCACCTGTGACGGGTCGGCGGGCCGTGGGCGGCCGGGGGGCGGCGCGAACGACCACAGCAGATCGCTCAAGTCGGTGTCCAGCGCGGCGGTCGCGCGGGCGTTGGCGATGGCGGCCTCGATCTTCAAGCGATTGCGCACGATACCGGTGTCGGCCATCAGCCGGTCGACGTCGGCATCGCCGTACCCGGCGACCTTGTCGACGTCGAAGTTGTCGAATGCGCGCCGGAAGTTGTCCCGCTTGCGCAGGATGATCAACCAGGACAGGCCACTTTGAAAGGCTTCCAACGACATTCGCTCGAACAGCTGGTCACGGCCGTATAGTGGCCTGCCCCACTCGAAGTCGTGGTAGTCACGGTACAGCGGCCCGACCGCCCAGCCGCACCGGACGCGGCCGTCGTCGGCGGCGGTCACGTGTCGTCTCGCTCGGCGCTCTCCGGGTCCTCGCAACCGGATCGGCCGCCCGATTGCAGTGCCCGCACCGCCGACAGCTGGCCGCGCAGCAGGTCGATCTCCTGGCCGAGCCGGTCGAGCACCCAGTCCACCTCGCTGGTCTTGTAGCCGCGCAACGTCTGGGTGAACTTCACCGCGTCGATGTCGGCCTTGCTCACCCCCGACGCCGGCAGCACGGTGGCCGTGGTGGCCCGCGACAGCGGCGGGAGCGGTTCGCCGCGCCCGAACAGCGCGCTGGCCACCACGAACAGAACCGCCCCGACCAGGATGAGCACCAGCAGATACAGCAGCACCATCGTCACGCCACCGATACTGCCTCACCGGGCCGACACGGCGCGCGGCCGACCGCGGACGGCCCCGGCCGACCCAGCGGACGCTAGGGCCGCAGCGTGTTCATCGGAGGCCGGTCGGTCAGCGACACCGGCGACAACCGCGGGGTGTAGCCGTCGCCGTCGGCGAAGAACTGGGTCAGCCCGGTCCCGGAGTCGGGGACGCCGCAGCGCGCCAGCAGCGTGGCGATCACCTGGCGGCTCATCCCGCCCAGCTCGGTGAGCGGCCGGTTGCGGTGGGCCCTCACACCGAGGTTGACCTGCGCGATCGCACCCAGGCCGAGCCGGTCGTAGGTGTCGACGAGCAAGCCGATCTCCACCCCGTAGCCGGGGGCGAACGGCACCGACATCAGCAGTTCACGGGTGGCGGCGTACTCGCCGCCCAGCGGCTGCAGGATGCAGCTCAGCCCGGGCCGCAGGGCCGCCAGCAGCGGCCGCGCGACCAGCTGGGTGACCCGTCCGCCGCCGTTGGCGTCCTCGCTGCCGCTGACCTTCAACGGCCGCCGATAGAAGCCCTTGACGAGGTGGACTCCGTCGACCGTCAGCAGCGGGCCCACCAGCCGCGGCACGAACATCGGGTCGGGGTCGATCAGGTCGGAGTCGATGAACACGATGATGTCGCCGCTGGTGGCCGCCAGCGACCGCCACAGCACCTCACCCTTGCCCGGCTGCGGGGGCAGCTCGGGCAGCGCCTGCTCGCGGCTGACGACCCGGGCCCCCGCGGCGATGGCCCGGATCTCGGTCTCGTCGCTGGAGCCGGAGTCCAGCACGATCAGCTCGTCGACCAGCCCGCCGAGCATCGGCGAGATGCTGTCGATCACCGACGCGACGGTCTCCTGTTCGTTCAGCGCCGGCAGCACGACCGAGATCGTGCGGCCGGCCCCCCGTGACATCTTGGCGGCCTCGAGTTCGGCGACGGTCCACGACGGCCTGGCGAAGGTGTGGTCGGCCAGCCACTTGTCGCCGGCGAGGTCCGCGGCGCTCAGCTCTGGTGCAGCGGTCATGCCAGTCCCCTCACCGTGCGCGTCGGCGGACGAACACCCTCGATCGCCGCGACCATGTCCAGGACCCGTCGAGTGTGCCCGACCTCGTGGACCCGGAACATCCGCACACCGGCTGCGGCCGCCAGCGCCGTGGCGGCCAGGGTGCCTTCCAGGCGCTCGGTCAAGCCCACACCCAGAGTTTCCCCGACGAAGTCCTTGTTGCTCAGCGCCATCAGCACGGGCCATCCGGTGTTAACAAGATCTTCCACGTGGTGCAACAAAGCGAGCCCGTGGAAGGTGTTTTTGCCGAAATCGTGGGTGGGGTCGATCAGGATCGCGTCCGGTGACACCCCGGCCGCCACGGCCCGCTCGGCCGCCGCGGTGAGCTCGGCGATGACGTGGTCGACGACCCCGCGGGTACTGGTTCCGTAGCTGACCCGAAACGGGCGAGTGCGCGGCGCCGCGCCGCCGGTGTGCGAGCAGACCATGCCGGCGCCGAGCTCCGCGGCCAGGTCCGCCAGCCCGCGGTCGGCGCCGGCCCAGCTGTCGTTGATGAGGTCCGCGCCGGCCGCGCAGGCCTGCCGGGCCACCGCCGCCCGCCAGGTGTCGACGCTGATCAGGGCATCCGGGTAGGCGGCGCGGATCCACCCGATGAATGGCACCACCCGCGCGATCTCCTCGTCGGTGTCCACCGCCCGGCCCGGCCCTGCCTTCACCCCGCCGACGTCGATGACGTCGGCGCCCTCGGCGAGGGCCCGATGCACGGCGGCCTTGGCCGCGTCGTCACCGAAGGTGGCTCCGCGGTCGTAGAACGAGTCCGGGGTGCGGTTGACGACGGCCATGATCAACGCACGGTCGGCGGCCACCGGCCGTCCGCAGAATGTCGACTGCACCTCACCAGGGTGCCAGGTGCCGACCTCAGCCCTTGGGACGCTTCCCGTCCGCGACTTCCTTCGGGTATTCGTCGTAGTACTCGACGTAGCCTTCGTCGCGGCCCTTGAGCACGTAGACCGGGTCGTCGATGTCGTCGCCGTAGCCTTGCTTGCGCAGCTCGACCTTCTTGCTCTTGAACGTCGAGGTGCGCTCCAGTTCCTTGACGACGCGGACGAACAGCGGCACCGCATAGCCGGGCAGGTTGTCGTAGACGGTCTTGGCCAGCGACGTGCCGTCGAACTCGGCGCCTTGTTTGACCACCACGGCCGCCATCCCGGCCCGGCCGCCTGCGCCTTCCACTTCGACGCCGTAGACGGTGCCTTCCTCGATGTTGGAATCCTTGGCGATGGCCGCCTCGACCTGGGTGGTGGCCACGTTCTCGCCCTTCCACCGGAAGGTGTCTCCGAGCCGGTCGGTGAACGCCGCGTGGCCGTACCCCTGCGGCTGCATCAAGTCGCCGGTGTTGAACCAGACGTCGCCCTTGCGGAACGCGTCGCGCACCAGCTTCTTCTCGGTGGCTTCCTTGTCGGTGTAGCCGTCGAACGGCTGGAAGTTGCTGACCTTGCTCAGCAGCAGCCCCGGCTTGCCGTCCCGCACCTTGCGCACCCGGCCGTTCTTGTCGCGCACCGGGTCGCCGGTCTCGGGGTCGTACTCGACGAACGCCACCGGCGTCGGGCAGATACCGGCGGTCTTGGGCATGTTGAGCACGTTGACGAATGCGGTGTTGCCTTCGCTGGCGGCGTAGAACTCGCAGACCCGCTTGATGCAGAACCGCTTGGTGAATTCGTCCCAGATGGAGGGCCGCAACCCGTTGCCGGCGATCACCCGCACCTTGTGCTTGCAGTCGGTGTCCTTCTCGGGCTGGTTCAGCAGGTATGCGCAGAATTCGCCGATGTAGATGAACGCGGTGGCCTCGTGCTTGATCACCTCGTCCCAGAACCGCGACGCCGAGAACTTCTTGCCCATCGCCAGCGTCGCGCCGGCGGACAGCACCGAGGACACCGCGACCGTCAGCGCGTTGTTGTGATACAGCGGCAGGCAGCAGTACAGCGTGTCGCTGCTCTTCAGCCGCATCCCCAGTGCGCCGAAGCCGGCGAGCGCCCGCAGCCACCGGTAGTGGGTCATCACGCTGGCCTTCGGCATGCCGGTGGTGCCGGAGGTGAAGATGTAGAACGCCTTGTCCTTGGCCAGCACCGACGAGGTGACCGCCGGGTTGTCGGTCGGCGCGTCGGCGGCCAGCCGGTCGAGTTCGTCGATGCTGATCGCATCGGCGACGCCGGCGCCCGACTCCTCGACCTCCTTGAGCAGTTCTTGCTCGCCGATCAGCACCTCGGCGTTGAGCAGGCCGACGCTGTGCTCGAGCACATTGCCGCGCTGGTGGTAGTTCAACATTCCGGCGATGGCACCGAGCTTGACGACGGCCAGCATCAGCAGCACCGCGCTCGGCGAATTCTGCAGCATGATGCCGACGACGTCGCCGCGGCCGACGCCGCGGGTGGCCAGCACCGCCGCGTACCGGTTGGCGGTCTCATTGGCCTGCCGGTAGCTGACGGTTTCGTCCTCGAACTTGATGAACGCATGGTCGCCGTAGTGCGCCGCGCGCTCCTGGAACACTTTGCCGATCGAGGTCTTGGCCGACGGCATCGCCAAAAATCCCGTCAGCACTCCGCGCAGGATCGCGGGGCTGTCCATCAACAATCCCGGCAGCCGCGCCGCGACATCGGTCAACCCGACGCTGGCCTCCCTGGCCTCGGTCCGGTCGTCGCCGGGCCCGGCATCGTCGGTGGCGTGGTTCTGTTCACTCTTTTCAGCCATGGGATCGTTTTCCCCCTCGGGTCGCGGCGCAAACTGGCGCACAGCGTAGACCCGATTGTGACCGGGGTTACTCGCCGGGGGCGCAAGCGGCGAGCGCCTCGTCCAGGCGACGGGTAACGACGAGGCGCGCCAGCGCCCCCGGGTGCACGTAGCCGCGGTCGACGAGGCTCACCAGCCACTCCAGCAAACCGTCGTAATGCCCGTCGGGGTCCAGCATGACCACCGGCTTGTCGTGCATGCCGAGGTAGCCGGCGGTCCACGTTTCGAACAACTCCTCGAGCGTTCCGATGCCGCCCGGCAGCGCCAGGAACGCGTCCGAGCGTTCCTCCATCACCTGTTTGCGCTCCCGCATCGTGTCGGTGATGATCAGCTCACCGGCGTCGACATCGGCCATCTCGCGGTGCACCAGCGCCTTGGGGATCACCCCGACGGTGTGCCCGTTGTGTGCGCGGGCGCCGGTGGCCAGGGCGCCCATCGCCGAGACGTTGCCGCCACCGGAGACCAGCGTCCACCCGCGGTCGGCGATCGCCTCGCCGACTTTGGCCGCCAGCGTGAGCAGTCCTGGATGGACCGGGCCGGACGCGCAATACACGCACACCGCCCATCGCCGACGGATACTGGACACAGTCGCCAACGTAGTAGCGCCATATGATGGGCGCTTGGGCGACGAGGAGACGGCACTGATCCGGCGAGCGCCGGCCGAGTGGGTCGTCGCGCCCGACGACCGGTCGATCGAAAGGCTCATCGCCGCGCTGGGTGAGCAGGACCGTGCCGGAGTGGTGCTGGCCGGACCCGTCGGTGTCGGCAAGGCGCTGCTCGCCGACACCGCCGCGCAACGCTTCGTGGCCGAGCACCCGTCGGCTCGGATGGCGCGGCTGGCCGGGACCGCGTCGGCGCAGCGGGTGCCGTTCGACGCGTTGGCGCATCTGGTGGATGTTGCCGACGCCGCCAAGACAACGGACCTGTTGCGCGCGGCCGGGGCGTCGCTTCGCCGTCCGGCCGGCGCTGAACTGCTTGTCGTCGTGGACGACGCCCACTACCTCGACAAGCTGTCCGCCACGCTGGTGTATCAGCTCGCGGCGAGCCGGGGCGCCCGTTTGATCGTCACGGTGGATTCCCAACAGCCCGTCCGGGAAGCGGTTTCGGCGCTGTGGACCGACGACGTGCTGAGCCGTGTCGATGTTGCCGCGCGGCCGCCCGGTGACCCGCGGTTGCTGGCGCGGGACTACGTCGGCGCGCTTCCCGCCCAGGTGCGGGAGGTGCTGGCGTACCTGGCCGTGCATGACCCGCTGTCGCACGCCGACCTGGTCGCACTGACCGGCGCCCAGCCCGTGGACTTGGCGGCGGCCGAAGGCGCGATTCGGCTGGAGCGGGCCGGCGACGGGCCCATCGCGCGCGCGGGCCACCCGCTCTACACCGACATTGTGCGTGCCGGGCTGCCGGCCGCCGCGGCACGCAGGCTGCGCACGGCACTGGTCGACCGGCTGTCGGCGCACCCGCCCGGCGACGTGATCGCCCGGCTGCGGCTGGCGGCCCTCGCGCTGGACAGCGACTCCCCGCAGCCGGCCGCCGACATCATCGTCGCGGCGCTGGCGGCGCTGCGGCTGGGCGACATGGATCTGGGTGAGCAGCTGGCGCGCGCCGCGCTGGACCGCTCCGGCGGCCTGCCGGCACGGCTGGCGCTGGCCACGGCGCTGGCCTGGCAGGGCCGCGGCCGTGCCGCCGACGAGGTGCTCGCGCCGGTCGACCCCGCGCAGCTGTCCGAAACCGAGCTGATGACGTGGGCGCTGCCGCGAGCCGCCAACCAGTTCTGGATGCTCGGCAAGCCGACCCAGGCCGCGGCGTTTCTGCAGACCACCCGCACCCGGGTCTCGGCGCCGAGCGCGCGCGCCACGCTGGACGCCCTGGCCGCGACCTTCGCGATGAACGCGGGCACCCCGCATCGGGCGCTGCGGATGGCCGGGCAGGTGCTGGGGTCTTCCTCCGCCGATGACCAGGCCGTGGGCTGGGCGGCGTCGGCCGCGGCGTTGAGCTCGGCGCGGATCGGGCGGTTCGGTGACGTCGACGCACTGGCTGCGCGGGCGGTGGCTGCCGAATACCCCGGGCTGCTGCGGTTCACTAGCGGCTTCGGGCGCACGACCGCGCTGGTGATGGCGGGCCGGCTCGACGCGGCCCGGTTGCTGGCCCAGAAGTACACCGACTTCGCCGAGCTGCAGCAGCCGGGCCGGGCGATCGGGGAGGTGCTGGTGGCGCACGTGGCGATCGCCCAGGGCGACTTCGACGCCGCGGTCAGGCTGCTGCGCCGGGCGGCCGACGCGCTGGCGACGACGGGTTATTCGTGGGGCCCGCTGTCGCTGATGCTGCTTTCTGCGGCGCTGGGACAGCAGGGCGACCGGATCGGCGCGGCCAAGGTGCTCAGCAGCGCCGAGTCGCGCCACGGGCTGAAGTCGGGGTTGTTCGCGCCCGAGCTGTGGCTGGCCAGGGCGTGGACCCGGGCGGCACGCGATGACGTCGCGGGCGCGATCGACGCGGCCCGCGAGGCGGTGCAGGCCGCCGAGCGCGGCGGCCAGTCGGCGGTGGCGCTGCGCGCGTTGCACGACGCGGTGCGGCTCGGCGACACGCACGCCGTGTACCGGTTGGAGCGGCTGGCCCCGCAAGTGGATTGTCGGCTCGGCCGGTTGGCGTTGGCCCACGCCCGCGCCCTGGCCGCCGGCGACGGCGGGGAGCTCGCCGAGGTCGCCGCGGAGCTTGCCGCGGTCGGGCTGCGTCCCGCCGCCGCCGACGCCGCGGCTCAGGCCGAGCGGGTGAGGTAACCGCGCAGCATGTCCACGGCCGCGGTGATCTGGCCGACCGGCACCCGCTCGTCGGCGCGGTGTGCCAGGTTGGGATCACCGGGGCCGTAGTTGACCGCGGGGATGCCGCGCGCCGCGAATCGCGACACGTCGGTCCAGCCGTACTTGGCCCGCACCTGTCCTCCCGCGGCGTCGACGAGCGCGGCCGCCACGGGTTTGGTCAGGCCGGGCAGCGCTCCCGCCGCGGAGTCGGTCAGCTCGATCTGCACGTCGAGGCCGTCGAGCAGGTCGCGAACGTGATCGAGCGCCTGCGCGACGCTGCGGTCGGGAGCGAACCGGAAGTTGAGGGTCACCGACGCGGTGTCGGGAATGACGTTGCCGGCCACACCGCCGCCGATGCCCACCGCCGACAGGCCCTCCCGGTAGCTGCAGCCGTCGATGTCGACGGTGCGCGCCTGGTAGTCGGTCAGCCGGGCGAGCACCGCGCCGAGTTTGTGAATGGCGTTGTCGCCCATCCACGACCGTGCGGAATGGGCACGGGTGCCGGTGGTGCTGACCAGCACCCGGATGGTGCCCTGGCAGCCGGCCTCGATGTAGCCGCCGGTCGGTTCGCCCAGGACCGCGACGTCGGCCGCCAGCCAGTCGGGCACCTCGCGCTCGATGCGGCCCAAACCGTTGGCGGCGGCCTCGATTTCCTCGCAGTCGTAGAACACCAGCGTCAGGTCGTGCGCGGGCTCCGCGATGGTGGCGGCGACGTGCAGGAACACCGCGACGCCGGATTTCATGTCGACGCTCCCGCAGCCGCGCAGTTCGTCGCCGTCGCGGCGGCTGGGCAGGTTGTGGGCGACCGGCACCGTGTCGAGGTGCCCGGCCAGCAGCACCCGCGACGACCGGCCGCGGTGTGTGCGGGCCAGCACGGCGTTGCCGTTGCGGACGATCTCGAAGCCGTCGGTCTGGCAGCGCAGCGCGGCCTCGACCTCTTGGGCGATGAGGTGCTCGCGGCCCGACTCGCTGCGGATGTCGACCAGCGCCGCGGTCAGCTCGATCGGGTCGCCGTGCAGGTCCAGCATGCCCGTCAACGTTAGTCCACTAGCGTGTAAGCCCATGACGTCCGCGGCCGGCATCGGGCTGGCGACCATCGCAGCCGACGCAACGGTGCTCGACAGCTGGTTTCCCGAACCCGAGCTCGGTGCCGCCGGGCCGGCCGGCACGACGCGACTGTCCGTCGCACAGGTGCCCGCCCAACTCGCCGGGCTCGCTGGCCCCGACGGCGACCGTGGGGTGGAGACGGTGCTGGTCCGCACGGTGATCGAGTCGCTCGATGACAAGCCCACCGACGGTTATGACGCATATCTGCGCCTGCACCTGCTGTCGCACCGGCTGATCCCGCCGCTCGGCGCCAACCTGGACGGGGTGTTCGGCGTGCTGGCCAACGTGGTATGGACGAACCATGGTCCGTGCCGGGTGGAGGGCTTCGAGGCCGTTCGGGCGCGGCTGCGCCGCCGCGGCCCGGTGGCGGTCTACGGGGTCGACAAGTTTCCCCGGATGGTCGACTACGTGCTGCCGACCGGCGTGCGGATCGCCGACGCGGACCGGGTGCGCCTAGGCGCGCATCTGGCGTCGGGCACCACCGTGATGCACGAGGGCTTCGTGAACTTCAACGCCGGCACGTTGGGCACATCGATGATCGAGGGCCGCATCTCCTCCGGCGTGGTGGTAGGCGACGGCTCCGACATCGGCGGTGGTGCGTCGACGATGGGGACGCTGTCCGGCGGTGGCACTCAGGTGATTTCGATCGGCAAGCGCTGCCTGCTGGGCGCCAATTCCGGCCTGGGCATTTCGCTCGGCGACGACTGCGTGATCGAGGCCGGGCTGTACCTCACGGCGGGCACGAAGGTGCGCACGCCGGATGGCGCCACGGTCAAGGCGCGTGATCTGTCCGGCGGGGACAACATGCTGTTCCGCCGCAATTCGCTGACCGGCGGGGTGGAGGTGGTCGCCCGGGACGGCACCGGCATCACGCTCAACGCGATGTTGCACGCCAACTGATTGCTAGCAGCCGTTCCACCTCGAATCTCAACCCCATGCCGCCAGCTCCTTCTTGAGCACCTTGCCCATGGCGTTGCGCGGCAGCGCGGCCACGATCCGCACCTCACGCGGCCGCTTGTGCACCGCAAGCTGTTGGGCCACATAGTCGATCAGCGCCTCGGGCGGCGCGTCACCGACCACGAAAGCGACGATCCGCTGGCCCAGGTCGTCGTCGGGCAGGCCGACGACAGCGGCCTCCGACACTCCCGGGTGGCCCAGCAGCGCGGTCTCCACTTCCCCGGCGCCCACCCGGTAGCCGCCCGACTTGATCAGATCGGTGGACTCCCGGCCGACGATCCGGTGCATGCCCTCGGCGTCGATCGACGCGACGTCGCCGGTGCGGTACCAGCCGCTGTCGGTGAACGCCGCCGCGGTGGCGTCGGGGCGGCCCAGGTATCCGTCGAATAGTGTCGGCGCCTTGACCTCCAGGCGCGCAACGGTTTCCCCGTCGTGGGCTGCCTCGCCGCCGTCGTCGTCGATCAGTCGGGTCGTCACACCGGTCAGCGGCAGGCCGACCCAGCCCGGTCGGCGTTCGCCGTCGGCGCGGGTGCTCAGCGTGATCAGCGACTCGGTGCTGCCGTAGCGCTCGACGGCCCGGTGCCCGGTGAGGCTGACCAGGCCGTCGAAGACCGCAACGGGCAGCGCGGCGCTGCCGGACACCAGCAGCCGGGCGCTCCGCAGCGACGCGGCGGCCGCGGGGTCCGCGACGACGCGCGACCATACCGTCGGCACGCCGAAGTACAGCGTCCCGCGCGCGGCGGCGTACCCGGCCGGCGTCGGTCGGCCGGTGTGGACGAAACGGTTGCCGGTGCGCAGCGACCCCAGCAGGCCCAGCACCAGCCCGTGCACGTGAAACAGTGGCAGCCCGTGCACGAGCGTGTCTTCGGCCGTCCACTGCCATGCTTGGGCCAGGGCGTCGAGGTCGGCGGCGATGGCGCGCCTGCTCAGCACCACGCCCTTGGGGGCGCCGGTGGTGCCGGAGGTGTACATCACCAGCGCGGTCGCGTCGGGCGACGGCTCCGGGTAGCGGTGCCAGGACCGGGCGTGGCGCCGCACCGGGATGTGCGGCAGGCCTTCGGGCTCGTCGGGTTTGTCGCCGAGCCAGGCCGCGGCACCGGAGTCGGTCACGATGTGGCGGCGTTCGGCCCGCCCGACGTCGGCGGGCACCGGGACCACCGGCACCCCCGCGATCAGGCATCCGGTGATGGCCAGCACGGTCGCCGGGGTCGGGGCAGCCAGCACGGCGACCTGCGGCGCTCCGCCGACCCGCTCGGCCACCGACGTCGCCGCGCCGACGAGGTCGCTGCGGCTCAGGGACACCTCGCCGACCCGGACAGCGTCGCCGGGGTCGGCGCCCGCGGCGACCGTGGCGGGGTTCAGCGAGGCCAGCAGCACGCCAGCGAGGCTACCGCGGGGTGGCCCCCCGATACTGGGCCGTGTGGACATCCAACGCATCGCCAGCCGCGAGGTCTATCGCAATGCGTGGATGACCGTGCGCGAGGACGTTGTCCGCAGGCCCGACGGCAGCCACGGCATCTACAGTGTGGTCGACAAGCCGGCCTACGCGTTGGTGATCCCGTATGACGGCGGCAGGTTCGGGCTGGTTGAGCAGTTCCGCTACCCGCTGGGGTTGCGTCGCTGGGAGTTCCCGCAGGGCAGCGCCCCGGATCAGCGGCATCTGACCCCGGAGGCGCTCGCGGAGCGGGAGCTGCGCGAGGAGACCGGGCTGCGTGCCGGGTGCTTGGTGCGGCTGGGTCGGCTCGACGTGGCGCCGGGGATGAGCAGCCAGCGCGGATGGGTTTTCCTCGCCACCGACGTCGTCGAAGGGGAGCCGGACCGCGAGCATGAAGAACAGGACATGCGCAGCGCATGGTTCTCCCGCGACCAGCTGGCGGCGATGATCCGCAGCGGCGAGATCACCGACGCCCAGTCGATCGCGGCGTTCGCGCAGTTTCTGCTCAGCGGCCGGTGACGAGGTGAAGACCCGCTGCCCTCAGCGTCGGTGACCCCGCTCGGCGAGGGCGCGCAGGAAGAAGGCGAGGTTGGCCGGTCGCTCGGCCAGCCTCCGCACGAAATACCCGTACCATTGGCTGCCGAACGGCACGTACACGCGCACCGCGTTGCCCGCGGCGGCCAGCCGACGCTGCTCGGGGTCGCGGATGCCGTAGAGCATCTGGTACTCGAATTCGCCTGCTTGGCGCGAGCTTTGGCGTGCCATGTCGCCGGCCGCCGCGATCAGGGCCGGGTCGTGCGAAGCCACCATCGGGTAGCCCGAACCGGCCATCAGCACCTGCAGGCAGCGCAGGTAGCTGTCGGTGATGTCGTCGCGGTCACGGTAGGCGACCGACGCCGGTTCGTCGTAGGCGCCTTTGCACAACCGGATTCGCGCACCGGCCGAGGCGAACTCCGCGCAGTCGCGGTGGGTGCGCCGCAGGTGTGCCTGCAGCACCGTGCCGAGCCAGTTGAAGTCCGCGCGCAGCCTGCGCACGATGTCCAGGGTCGACTCGGTCGTGGTGTGGTCCTCGGCGTCGACGGTCACCCACACCCCGGCCCGCTGCGCCGCCGCGCAGATCGTGTGTGCGTTCTCCAGCGCGATCTGCTCCCCGTCGCGGGGCAGCGCGTGGCCGAGCGCCGACAGTTTCAGCGACACCTCCAGCGGGCGTACCCCTTCCCGTGAGGTGTCGGCGCGCCGGCCCAGGGCGTCCAGCAGCAGCCGGTACGCGTCCACCGTCGCGTTGGCGGTGTCGATGTCGGTGACATCCTCGCCGAGGTAGTCGATGGACACCATCCGGCCCGAATCCCGCAGCGCTGCAACGCTCTTCAGTGCGTCGTCGACGGTCTCGCCTGGTACGAAGCGGTGCACGACGTGGCGGGTGATCCGCAGGCGTTCGGCGCTGCGGCGCAGTCCGTCGGACCGGCTGGCGGCCAGGATCGCCGGGCGCGCCACCCGGTGGAACAGCTGCGCCATCATCGGCTCGCCATGTGCGGGTAGTTGTGGTCGGTGGGCGGGGCGAATGTCTCCTTGATCGACCGGGCCGACGTCCAGCGCAGCAGGTTGAGCGCGGAGCCGGCCTTGTCGTTGGTGCCCGACGCCCGCGACCCGCCGAACGGCTGCTGGCCGACCACCGCGCCGGTCGGCTTGTCGTTGATGTAGAAGTTGCCGGCTGCGAACCGGAGCCGCTCCGAGGCCTGCAGCACCGCCGCCCGGTCGTCGGCGACGACGGAACCCGTGAGCGCGTACTTGGCGCCGTTGTCGACCACGTCGAGGATGTCGTCCCAGTCGTCGTCGGGGTAGACGTACACCGCCAGGATCGGGCCGAAGTACTCCTGTGCGAACGCCTCGTCGGTCGGGTCATCGGACAGCAGCACGGTGGGTCGGACGAAGTAGCCTTGGCTGTCGTCGTATTCGCCGCCGACGGCGATCGTCAGCGCCGAAGCGCCCTTGGCGCGCTCGATGGCGGCGACGTTCTTGTCGAACGCCCGCTTGTCGATCAGTGCACCGCCGAAGTTCGACAGGTCGCTGACATCGCCGTACCGCAGCGCCGCGGTGGCGTCGAGGAGGTCGACGCCCATCTGCTGCCAAACCGACCGCGGGATGTACGCCCGCGACGCCGCCGAACACTTCTGGCCCTGGTAGTCGAATGCGCCGCGGATCAGTACCGTGCGCAGCACATCGGGTTGCGCCGACGCGTGCGCGAGCACGAAGTCCTTGCCGCCGGTTTCGCCGACCAGCCGCGGATAGGTCGCGTACCGCTCGACGTTGGCGCCGACCTCCCGCCACAGCCGCTGAAACGTCGTCGTCGACCCGGTGAAGTGGATGCCGGCCAGCCGCGGGTCGCGCAGTAGCACCTCCGACACTGCAAGCCCGTCGCCGGCCACCAGGTTGATCACCCCGGGCGGTAGCCCCGCCGCCTCGAGCAGCCGCATGGTCAGATACGCCGAGAGGGTCTGGGCGGGCGAGGGCTTCCACACCACGGTGTTGCCCATCAGCGCCGGGGCGGTGGGCAGGTTGGCGGCGATCGCGGTGAAGTTGAAGGGGGTGATGGCGTAGACGAAGCCCTCCAGCGGCCGGTAGTCGGTGCGGTTCCAGGTCCCGCGGCTGCTGATCGGCTGCTGCGCGAGGATCTGGCGGGCGAACGCGACGTTGAAGCGCCAGAAGTCGACGAGCTCGCACGGTGCGTCGATTTCGGCCTGGTAGGCGGTCTTGGACTGACCGAGCATGGTGGCCGCGGCGAGCCTTTCCCGCCAGGGCCCGGCCAGCAGGTCGGCCGCACGCAGGAACACCGCTGCCCGCTGGTCGAACGGCGTCGCCGCCCAGTCGGCCTTGGCGCCCAGCGCGGCTTCCATCGCATCGATTGCGTCGGCGCGCGTTGCGTTGGTCAGTGTGCCCAGTTTTTGTGAATAACGATGCGGCTCGACCACGTCGATGGCCTCACCGTCGCCCATCCGGTGCTGGCCACCGATGACATGGGGCAGGTCGGCGGGGTCGGCGCCTAGCGCGGCCAGCGCGGTGACGAGGCGCCGGCGTTCCGGGCTGCCGGGTGCGTAGTCGTGGACCGGCTCGTTGGCCGGCGGGGGTACGTCGGTGATCGCGTCCATGGGTCAAGGATGGCCGACGGGCCGTGCCCGACCGTTGTCGTATTGCACAGCAGGCCCCGCATTGGCCAGTAGAATTGGACAACATGGAGGGCGCCCGCGTCGGGCTGGGCCGGCTGCTGTTGGCGCTGGACCGCACGATGGTGACGTTGGTTGCGGCGCCGCGTGGTCTGGACATGCCGGTGGCCTCGGTGGCGTTGGTCGACGCCGACGATGTGCGCCTGGGCCTGGCGGTGGGCGCGGGCAACGCGGACGTGTTCTTTCTCCTGGGCGTGGGCGACGTCGACGCTGTTGCCTGGATTGACCGGCAGGTCACTGCCCGCGTTCCGGCCGCGATCTTCGTCAAGGACCCGTCGGACGCGTTGGTCGAGCGGGTGGCGTCTGCGGGTGCCGCGGTGGTGGCCGTCGAGCCCCGCGCGCGCTGGGAAAGGCTCTACCGGCTGGTCAACCACGTCTTCGAGCACCATGGCGACCGCGCCGAGCGCGAATCAGCTTCGGGTACCGACCTTTTCGGCCTGGCCCAGTCGATCGCTGAGCGCACTCACGCGATGATCAGCATCGAGGACGCGCAGTCACATGTGCTGGCGTATTCGGCGTCCAACGATGAGGCCGACGAGCTGCGCAGGCTCTCGATCCTTGGTCGGGCCGGGCCGCCCGAGCATCTCGCGTGGATCGCCAAGTGGGGAATCTTCGATGCGCTGCGGGCCGGCACCGGCGTGGTGCGGGTGGCCGAGCGGCCCGAGTTGGGGTTGCGGCCGCGGCTGGCGGTCGGGATTCACCGCGCCGGCGGCGACCAGCGCCGCAGCGCGTTTATCGGCACCATCTGGTTGCAGCAGGGCTCGCGGCCGCTGGCCGACGACGTCGAGCAGGTGCTGCGCGGCGCGGCGGTGCTGGCGGCCCGCATCATGTCCCGGTTGGCCGCGACGCCGTCGACGCATGCGTTGCGGGTTCACGAGCTGCTCGGGCTGAGCGGCGAGGAGGTCGACGTCGCCGCCGTCGCCCGCGAGCTGGGGATCGTCGCCGACGGCCGCGCCGCCCTGGTTGGCCTGCGCTGTGCGGACGGCGGGGTTCCGGCGGACGTCATCGCATTGAGCGCCAGCGCTTTTCGTCCCGACGCCCAGGTGATTGCCAGGGGTGATCGCGCGTATGTCCTGTTCCCGCAGACCGGCACGCCGTCATCGGTGGCGTCGTGGGTGCGCGGCACGGTGGCGTCGCTGCGCCGCGAGTTGGGGTTGGCGCTGCGGGCGGTGATCGCCGCGCCGGTCGCGGGGCTCGCTGCCGTGGCACCGGCCCGCGCGGAGGTGGACCGGGTGTTCGACAGCGCCGAACGCCATCCCGGGGTGATCCGCGAAATCACGTCGCTGGCCGAGGCCCGCACCACCGTGCTGCTCGACGAAATCGTCGCGCTGGTGGCGGGCCGGGAACCGCTGGTGGATCCGCGGCTGCGGGCGCTGCGCGACTACGACGCCGGCCACGACGGCTCGCTGATCGCCACGCTGGGCGCGTATCTGGATTGCTTCGGCGACGTCGGGGCGGCGGCCCGGGGGCTGCAGGTTCACCCGAACACCGTCCGTTACCGGCTCCGGCGGATCGAGAAGCTGCTCGGCACGTCGCTGACCGACCCCGACGACCGGCTGGTGCTGGCGCTGGGGCTCAAGGCGATGTCGCTGATCGCGACGAGGGCTACGCCGTCAGCCGCGATACCGCGGCCGCGATCCGCTCGTCGGTCGCGGTGAGCGCGATGCGCACATGCCGCGCGCCGCGCGGGCCGTAGAACTCACCGGGCGCTACGAGGATGCCGCGCTGCGCGAACCACGCGACGGTGTCGCGGCACGGCTCGTCGCGGGTGGCCCACAGGTACAGTCCCGCCTCGGAATGCGCCACGCTCAGGCCGGCCTTGCGCACGGCGGGCAGCAGTGCGTCGCGGCGGCGGGCGTACCTGTCTCGCTGCTCCCGCTGGTGGGCGTCGTCGCGCAGCGCCGCCGTCATCGCCGCCTGCACCGGGGTGGGCACCATCATGCCCGCATGTTTGCGGACCGCCAGCAACTCGGCGACGACGGCGGGGTCCCCTGCGACGAAGCCGGCGCGGTAGCCGGCCATCGAAGAGCTCTTGGACAGGGAGTGAATCGCCAGCAAGCCGGTGTGGGCGCCGTCGCAGACGGCCGGGTCGAGCAGCGACACGGGCTGCGCATCCCAGCCCAGACCGAGGTAGCACTCGTCGGATGCCACCAGGGCACCGCGTTCCCGGGCCCAGCCGACCACCTTGCGCAGATGGTCGGCGCCCAGCACGCGGCCGGTCGGGTTGCTCGGCGAATTGAGGTAGATCAGGGTCGCGCGCCGGGGGCCGAGCTGGGTCAGCGAATCGGCCGCCGCTACCTGCGTGCCGGCCAGCCTGGCGCCGACTTCGTAGGTCGGGTACGCCAGCTCGGGCACGACGACCAGATCGTTTCGACCGAGCCCGAGCAGCGTCGGCAACCACGCGATGAGCTCCTTGGTGCCGATCACCGGCAACACGGTGTCGGCCGACACCGCCGTCACGCCGTAGCGGCGGGCCAGGGCCGCCGCGGCCGCTTCCCGCAGCGCCGGCGTGCCCGCCGTCGTTGGGTATCCGGAGGATGCGCTGGCGGCGGACAGCGCATCGCGGATCACCGCTGCCACGGGATCGACCGGCGTGCCGACCGACAGGTCGACGATGCCGTCGGGATGGCGGCGGGCCAGCGCCGACGCGTCGGCCAGCGTGTCCCACGGGAACACCGGCAGCCCCGCCGACAGCGGCCGGCGGGTCAGGGCGGTGCCGTCGGCCAGCTCAGGCGGTTTCACCCTGAGGGGGCAGGTTTTTGACGACGGGGGGATCGTTCGAGGTCATCCCGACCTTCGAGGCGCCCCCCGGCGAGCCCAGTTCCTCGAAGAAGTCGGCGTTGATCTGGGTGTACTGGTTCCACTGCTCGGGCACGTCGTCCTCGTAGTAGATGGCCTCGACCGGGCAGACCGGCTCGCAGGCGCCGCAGTCGACGCACTCGTCGGGGTGGATGTACAGCATGCGGTCACCCTCGTAGATGCAATCGACGGGGCATTCCTCGATGCACGCCTTGTCCTTCACGTCGACGCAGGGTTCGGCGATCGTGTACGTCACAGGGTTCTCCTCAAGGTCTCCTCGGTCTCCTGTTCGGCTGGCTGCTGTGCGCGCTGTGGCTCGGGGAAGTCGCTGACAGTATCCGATGTCGTTGCCCGCTCTGCTCGCCAGTGTGCCCTAACTTCTCTACCCGTAGTAACTGATACTAGTCGTTGCATATACCGCATGTTCAACCATGTCGGTATGTCTTCGGCTGCCCGCCGTCGACAGCGTCCCGAAAGCTGGGGTGATCTGCCGCGCGCCGCCGGCGGTCCTTCGTCGGCGTCCGGTGGCGCTTTGCTTGGGCCCGTCCGACGTCTGGGCGCGGGACCGGGTGTCGAGCGAACCGCCGCCCCGGCGGCGCGTTTCGGTTGCCTTCCGCAGCACACGGTTCTTGTCGGCGTGGCCGGCGACGAAAGTCATTTCTTAGCAAAGAGTTAGACTCTGCTCCCGAATCGTCTTAGGTTCGCCGATTAGCGTTCGAGTGCAGTCGGCTCGGCCGCGGGCCGCTCATCTCAGCAACACCATCACGAACGAGGCTGCCCATGACCGTCACCACGTCGGGTATGAACCTCACGTCCCGGTACGCGAACCCCACCTTCGACTGCGCCGGCGCCACGATCCGGGCTCACTGTCGTCATCTTGCGACCGTGGTGACGGTGTCGGGCTCGATCGACGCGCTCAACGTCGAGCGGATTGGCGAGTACACCCGCCGCTTCGTTCGGGCGGGAAATCCGGTTGTCCTCGACCTGAGCGGGGTGGATGCTTTCGCCGCGGTCGGTATTTCGCTGTTGTACCTGCTTGATGAGGACTGCCGCGCCGCCGAACTGGAGTGGCTGCTGGTCCCGAGTCCCTCGGTCGGTGAACGCCTATCTGAGCACGTTGAGGATGTTGTGTTCCCGGTGACATCATCGGTGCGCCAGGCACTTCGCCGCTTCGCCGATGCGATCGCGGCGCGCCGTCAGCTGTTGCTGCCGCTGATCAGAAAGACGGCCTGACGCAGTTTGGATCGTGGCTGTTATGCGGCCAGCGGCAGGTATGTCGTCGTGCGTTGTCGGGCGGGGCGGCCGATGCCTGCCGCGATCTCGACGAGTTCGGCGACGGTTTTGGCTGAGCCGTATTCCGAGCCGGCCATCCGGGAGATGGTCTCCTCCATCAGGGTGCCGCCGAGGTCGTTGGCGCCGCCGTTGAGCATGATCCGGGTGCGTTCGACGCCGAGCTTGACCCAGCTGGTCTGGATGTTGTCGATCCTGCCGTGCAGCATGATTCGGGCCAGCGCGTGCACGGCGCGGTTGTCACGGTGTGTGGGGCCGGGCCGGGCGGCGCCGGCCAGATACAGCGGCGAGCTCTGATGCACGAACGGCAGCGGGACGAACTCGGTGAACCCGCCGGTGTGGTCCTGGATCTCGGCCAGGATGCGAAGGTGTGCGATCCAGTGCTTGGGCGCGTCGACGTGGCCGTACATCATCGTCGAGGACGACCGCAGACCGACCTCGTGCGCGGTGTGGACCACCTCGATCCACGCCGAGGTGGGCAGTTTGCCCTTGGTCAGCACCCAGCGGATCTCGTCGTCGAGGATCTCGGCGGCGGTGCCCGGAATGGTGTCCAGGCCGGCCTCGCGCAGGCCGATCAGCCAGTCCCGGATGCTTAGGCCGCTTTTTGCCGCGCCGTTGGCAACCTCCATCGGGGAGAACGCGTGCACGTGCATCGACGGCACCCGGTGTTTGACTGCGCGGACCAGATCGGCGTATCCGCTCACCGGCAGTTCGGGGTCGATACCGCCCTGCATGCACACCTCGGTGGCGCCGTCGACGTGGGCCTCCCACGCCCGGTCGCCGACTTCCGTGTGGGACAGCGTGTAGGCGTCGGCGTCACCTTTGCGCTGGGCGAACGCGCAGAACCGGCAGCCGGTGTAGCAGATGTTGGTGAAGTTGATGTTGCGGTTCACCACATAGGTGACCTCATCACCCACCACGTCGCGGCGTATCGAGTCCGCCAGTGCGGCAACGGCATCCAACGCTGGCCCATCGGCGGTCGCCAGGGCCAGATACTGCGAATCCGTGCAGCCGCCAGGGTCGCGCTCGGCGCAGCGCAGCGCGGCCAGTACGTCGCCGTCGACGCGTTCGGGGGCACGCGCGGCCAGCTCGCCGACCTTGGCGCGCACCGATTCCCAGTCACCGAAGGCGCTACCGAGGTCACTGCGCGTGGCGGTCAGCCGGCCTTGGGTGTCGATCGCCGAAGCCAGATCCACCCGCCCGCTTGATTCATATGCCTCGTCGGGCTCCTGCCACGGTCGCCCGACGGGACTGATGTCACGCGCCAAACCGGTCACTGGGTCGGCCAACGCCGCGACATGGCCGGCTACCCGCGGATCGATCCACGCCGTGCCGCCCAGCACGTACGGCGGTTGGGCGGTCAGCCGCTGCACCAGGTCGTAGCCGGCTTCGGCGGTGACGGCCGCCAGCTCGTCCAGCGCAGGCCACGGCCGCTCCGGGTTCACATGATCAGGGGTCAGCGGCGACACCCCACCCCAGTCGTCGACGCCGGCGCCGATCAGCGCCAGGCACTCCTGACGCGACACCAGGTTCGGCGGCGCCTGAATGCGCATCTTGGGGCCCAGCACCAGCCGTGCCACCGCCACCGTCGCCACGAAGTCCTCGATGTCCGCATCCGGCACCGCACGCATCGCGGTGTCGTGCTTGGCCCGGAAGTTCTGCACGATCACTTCCTGGACGTGGCCGAACTCCTTGTGCGCCCGCCGGATCGCGTGCAGCGTTTCGGCCCGCTCGATAAGTGTCTCGCCGATGCCGACCAGCAGGCCGGTGGTGAACGGAATCGACAGCCGGCCGGCGTCGGTCAGCGTGCGCAGCCGCACCGCTGGGTCCTTGTCCGGGCTGCCGTAGTGGGCCATCCCCCTGGTCTCGAACAGCCGCCGCGACGTGGTTTCCAGCATCATGCCCATCGACGGCGCGACCGGCTTCAACCGGGTCAGCTCCGACCAGCTCATCACGCCGGGGTTCAGATGGGGCAGTAGGCCGGCCTGCTCCAGCACCCGGATCGCCATCGCCCGTACGTAGTCCAACGTCGAGTCGTAGCCGCGTTCGTCGAGCCACCGCCGCGCCTCCGGCCAGCGGGTTTCGGGCCGGTCGCCGAGGGTGAACAGCGCTTCTTTGCAACCCAGCGCCGCACCGCGGCGGGCGACCTCGAGGATCTGGTCGGGCTCCATGTACATGCCCAGGCCGTCGGCGCGAAGCTTGCCGGGCACGGTCACGAACGTGCAGTAATGGCATTGGTCGCGGCATAGGTGGGTGACCGGGATGAACACCTTGCGCGAATACGAGATCGGCAGCCGGCCGGACGACCCGCGCCGACCCGACGATTCCAGCCCGGCGTCGCGGGTCCGTGCGGCGCTGGCGCACAGCTCTTTCAGATCCGAGCCGCGGGCGGTCATCGCGACCGCGGCCTCGTCGACGTTCAGCGCCACCCCGTCGCGGGCGCGCCGCAACACTCGCCGCAGCGCGGAGGCGTTTGACTTCGCCGGGACCATTGGGGCGGGCAGCACGGTCCGACCGTCGCCGTGGGTCAAAGCCACCTGGGTGTAACCCCACTCCAATCGGGAATCATCCGGGCCGTCTCACTATGTGAAACATCCGTGCCTGGCATGCCTGCCACCTTAGACCTCGGCCGGCACCCGGTTGTGCCCCACCGGCGGCTCCCCGCAACGACAAATCAGGTAGTGCGCTACGCATGTCACCGGCTCGAGCCGCCGACAGCATGGGACCCGTCGTCACCCCGCCACCGAAAGGACCCAGCAATGTCTGAACACCACGTCGCCGGCAAACACGGCCGCACGCCCACCCTTGCCCACCCGCGGCATCGCATCCCAGGCAAACGCGGCCGGCTGCCTGCGCTGGCACCCGCCGACCGGCTCCCGCTGAAGTTCCTGCACGAATACACCAAATCTGGGCAGCCGCTGCCTGCGCCGACCTACCCCGTCGACGTGACGAGCGGACTCACCGACTGGGGCATGCTCGGCAACGGCCCCGATCCCACCTGCACCGCCGACCCCGACGGCGTCGGCGACTGCACATTCGCCGGCCGCCAGCATTATCGGATGGCCAAGGCCGCCCGTGGCCAGGAAACTGAGACCTGGGAAACCTCCAACGAGCTGGTCGCCGAATATCTGGAGTACGACCATGGCGTCGACCGGGGGGCCAACATCGCCAACCTGCTGCTCGCCTGGTACCGCGCGGGCAAGATCGTGGCCTTCGCTCCCGTCGACTACACGGACCCGACCGCTGTTGACGCCGCGATGGCGGCCTTCACCGGCGCTTACTGCGGGGTGAACCTCACCGACGACGCCGACCAGCTGTTCAGCGAACGGCAGCCCTGGACGGTGGCCGCCGGGCAACGACCCGACCCGAACGAGGGGCACTGCATCGTCAAGGTCGGCGCCGACGGCAACGGCACCGACACCTGGGTTACCTGGGGCGCCCTGCAGGAGTCGACCGCGGACTGGACCGCCGCGTGCGTGGACGAAGCGTGGGTCATCGTCACCGCGGAGGACACCAACAGTCAGCTCATCGACCTCGCCGCGTTGCGGGCCGACATCGATGCGCTCGGCGGCACCGGGGGCTGACCCGTACCGCGACCGCCTCGGGGTCAAACCGAAGTGCTGCAGTCGAGCACGACAACGGCGCGTTGAGGACGACGACAAGCCGTCGCAGGCGCTGTCAACGCGCGGTGAACGGCGCGAGTTTCGCGCATGCAGTCGGCGCAAGTCCGCGGTAACGCTGAAGGAACCGTCCAGTTCGTCGCCGGCACTCCTTCTGCGCTCATTTGGCGGCGAGGCGTGTTACCACCCGGCACGTTCAGCAAACCGCAAGAGATTTATTGTGTAGCTTGGCACCGGCATGTGGATACATGATTGATGTGACGAATACTAGGGCGCAGCTGTTCAAAACCAGGTGCACTGAGTGGTACTACTGCCGATAACACCTCGATGGGCATCGCTATCAACGGTCGCTACGACGGCAACGTCGTCGTCCCCGCGGCCACCGCACATGAAGGCCGCAAAGGAACTTCAGGTTTCTCTCAACGACAACAATGTCGGGTGGCATGGTGGGAAATCTTCGGTGATGTAGGTATCAGGTATCACCATCGGTGGTCGGTTCCCAATGGCTTTCGGCGATCTACCCTCAACGTGGTGTGCCCAGAGGTCCTAGACATGCTACGTCGGCTCTCAATCTACGGCTTTGGGCACGTGGCCGCCGCACAAGCCGCCTGACCCTACCGGCCGAATTTGTAAATAACCGACGCAGCCGTCTCGCCATAGCCAGCACGCGGATACCGCGAGCATCACGCTGGGGCCACCGAGCGTCTGTGGCCACTCGCCTTGGATGCATGCCCACTGTGACCGGACCGGGACATGTCGGCGTCAATTGCCAGCTGCCGGTTCCAAGGAACCGCTCGTAGACAAATATCTGTGCCGCCAAAAGCGACAGGCGCAGAGTTTCGGCTTATCAGCACTGCGGGCGACCAGCGAACGTGTTCCGATAACGCCACGCAATCGTTACAGGAAAAGAACGATCACAAATACTGGCTCGCGCGTGGCTCGCGAACTGCTTCGCGGATAAGTCCTTACGCTGAACGAGTTCGGATATTCGTCAAACATCCGCTTAGAGAACCGGGGAAGCATGCTCAAGTCTTTTCGGGCTGGCGCCATGGCGGTGGCTCTACTCTATGCGGGTGTTGGCGTGGCGGCCGCCAATCCGGTGTGCCTTGACTCTGTGCCGGTGGAAATAACCACACCCGACGGCTGGCAGTTGGGCATCACGCTCGCGGATATGAAGATTGAATCCGTCCCGAACATGGGAGCGACAGCCTTCACGAGGGAGGGCTACGTCGACGCAACGGCCCGGATGAACATTAACGGCAAAGGCAGCCGAAAGGTGACTTTGGGCTCCGTAAGCCTCTGGTACCAGGCGAGCTGCCAGATCAACGTGCCAAGCGGTCTGACGCTCAACCCCAGCCCCTCAGCCGGCATCGGCGCGTCCGTTAGCTCAAGTGTCCCCACGGGATCCACCAGCATCGGCCTCCAACCATCCGTATCGGCGAACCCGCAAACCGCGGTGGTGCTGCAGCCGGGCAATATCAACCAGACCCCTCTTGGCAAGAAAGCATTTCAGGCTGATGACTTCGGTGACATGGAAACAAATCCGAACGGCTTTGAAGGTGTGGTTTCCGTCCAGCACCAGAATGTCCACGTCGACAACTGCGCCGGCCCCGTGTTTGTCCGATTGCACGCCCAGGCTACGATCAGCACCGCTCATTCCGACGACGCCGTCGACGCGTACAGTGTTATCCTTCCCCTGTGAGGCCCGTCCATATTTTTGCCGCTGAGCCGTCCAATGCGCACTCGAAAGCCGAGGACGTGGATTTCGGCTGGGCGATGGGACGAGCGGCCGATTTATCCGTCAACTGTCGACGGGACAGACTCCCAGCCCGACGCAAAAAGGCAAAAAGGGTTGATCCATCATGAGCACTTGCCGGACTAGCCGTGCCGCCCGCCACGCGGCGTGCGCCGCTCTCGTCACCGCTGCGCTCGCAGCAGGCACATTCGCCCAAACTGCCCTGGCACGCGCCGACTACGACAGCGACTACTACAACTGGTGCATCAAATACCTTGATCAGGGCCAGAAGTACTGCTGCTCGAAGGCCGGCGGCGACTACAGCAGCGGACAGTGCGCAGCTCAACCCGCCGCCGGACCGACCGCGTCGCCGCCGGTCATTACCCAAACCGTGCGACCGTTTCCACCGGTAATAATTGCCCCGCCCGCACCGTGACGACGGCGCATTTGTAGACCATTCGTCCTAGACACACAGCGTTTGACCACAGCCTCAGGAGGCTTGACCCACTGCGGCGATGATCTTTCTGGTCCGAACGACCGAGGCACCTTATCCGCCGGCCGAGGCGACCCGGTCCGACCTATGTGTCGAAGGCAGTTCCATCGTGGATCGCCAATAAGCCCTCGTCCTGCCGAATGGTCACGCTTCTCAGATGTGGTGCCAGCTCGCCACCCCGGCGGCCAAACGGCCTGACTCCAGACCTTTACGTATCGCCTCGGCGCGGCCACAACACCACGGCCGGCGGCAATACTCCGACGACCAGCAACACCAGCACGCTGATGCCATCGATGCCGGGACCGCCGAAGATGACATCACCGCCGGGACCGCCGAAGGTCAGCACGGCAACGGTCAGCAGCCAGGTCCATAGCCCAACCGCCGCCACGCGTGGCGACGGCGTGACTTGCTGGCCGGCCCACATCAGCGCCGCGTTGACCAGTCCGCTGATGAATGCGCTGACCGGGAAGGGAATTGAGCCCAACCGACTCTGCAGGAAAACGGCGCCAAGCACCGCCGACAGCACGCCGTCAAGTGCTAGCAGTGCCAGCACGGCCCTACGGAATGCGGGGTTGGTTGTGGCGCGGCTCGGCTCAGGTCGGGACGCTGTCGAGCAGGCCGGCCAGCGAGCCGAGCACCCATTGGAAGCTGTCGGCGCGGTCTTGCCAGTACTGAATTTGCGGATCCATGTCGGTGTTCTCCATGGCAGTCCCCTCCTCGCGGCGCCGGCTCTTGGGAGCCTACGCGCCGCGGGCTGGTCAGCCAAGGTTCAGCCCGGCCAAAAGGTCTGCTTCCCAGCCGCGCGTGTCGCGGGGGCCGGGCTTGCCCGCGGCGAGGACGTAGTGCTCCTGGGCCAGGATCGGCAGTGCGATGTTGTTCGACAGCGCGCAGCAGCGCCGGTCGGGTGCGACGACGACCTGGGTGGCGTGGGCCGTCAACGCGTCGGTCTTGGCGTCGAGATGCGCGGCCACGTCGATGACGGCGTGGATCTCGTCGTCGGCGTAGCCGAACGCAATGTCGTCGGGATGGGGCCGGTGCCAGCCGCCGGGCACCTGGGTGAGTGCGCGCAGGCCGGTCCGGATCGCGGCGGTGGACATCACGGTCCAGTACAGCTTGGGTACCTTCCAGGCGCAGGCGGAGACGGCCGCGGTGGTCAGGTCGTGGACGTGGACGTGGTCGGGATGGCCGTAACCTCCCTTGGGGTCATAGCCGACGACGACGTGCGGTCGTATCCGGTCGATGAGGCGCGCCAGTTCGTCGACGGCGGCCCGGCCGGCGTCGATGAACCTGGTGTGGCGTCGTGGCGGCGTGCCCGCCATGCCGGAGTCGCGCCAACGCCCCGGGCCGCCGAGGAAGACCGGCTCGCGCAGGCCGAGCGCGTTGAGCGCGCGGGTGAGCTCGTGGATGCGGTATCCGCCAAGCTGGTCGGCGTGATCGACGCCCAGGAGTCGGTAGCGCTCGCCGATGATCTCGCCTTCCTCGCCGAGGGTGCAGGTGACGACGTGGACATCGGCGCCCCGTGCGGCGTAGTGGGCGATCGTGCCGCCGGTGGTGAGGCACTCGTCGTCGGGATGGGCATGCACGAACACGAGGCGAGGCGGGTCGGCGGCTGACCTCACTGCGGCGTCTTGATCCACTTGCCGGCGTCGCCGACAATGCCAACCGGTACCGCGCCGGTCAGGCCCACGTTCTGCACGCTCGGTCCCACGGCGACGATCGTGGTGTCCTGCAGGATCGGCAACACGGCCGCCATGTCCCACAGTTTGGGCTCCACCGCGTTGATCACGTCGGGGATGTCGACCGACCCGTCCAGCGCCGCGTCGATCCGCGGCTGGATGCTGCGATCGCAGATGCCGGTGATGTTGCTCGGCGCCTGGACCAGCGCTCCCGGCGCCGCGGCGGGCGGGCTCGTCGCCGTTGCGGTCGTCGACACGGTGCCGTTCGCCGGCGCGGTGGCGGTGGACGGCTTGGCACTCGGGGGGGTGGCCGTCGGGCTCGTCGAAACCGCCGTCGCTTCCAGCGCGGGGCACCCGTACCGCGACGCCAGTTCGGTCGCCAGGTCACCGCCGGCGCGGTGCCAGCCCACCACGGCGTCCACCCGGTTGTTGGCGAGCGCGTCCCCGTACAGCACGGGCGGGTCCAACGCCGACACGGTTGCTTCGATCCCGACACTGCGGAGCTGGTCGGCCGCCGTGTTGGCCACCGCCGCCGCGGTCGGATCGTTCGCGGCCACCCCGAGCACCAGTGACAGCGTTGTGCCGTCCTTGCTGATTCGGCCCCGCGTCAGCTCCGGCGTGGCCGCCGGCGCCGCGGTCCGCGACCCCGCCCCGGGCGGCACGGCACTGGTGGTTGTGGCGGTGTCGCTCGCGATCTCGTAGCCGGCCTGCGATAACAGCGACAGCGCCGCGTCCTTGCTCATCACCGGCGGCGCGGTGGGTACATAACCCGGGTCCGAGGGCGAGCGGACCTGAGCCTGCGCCAACGTGACCGTGTTGTCGCTGCCCGCGCCGACCGCGGCCAGCAGGTCGACGTCGAACAACGCGAAGATCGCCTTGCGCACCCGCACGTCGGCCAGCTTGGGCTCCTGGGCACGCAACGTCACCTGCAGCGTTCGCGGCGTCGTGATCCGCGACGTCCGCACCTCCGGGATCGCGCTCAGCTGCGCGAATGCGGCCTGCCCGCCGTGTACCTGTGCCACCTGGGTGTCACCGTTGCGGATCGAGTCGGCCAGCGCCGCGGCTGCACCCGCCCGCCGGAACAGAATCTGGTCGGGCTGGGCGGGCGGTCCCCAGAACCGGTCGTTTCGGGCCAGCAGGATCTCGTCGCGTTGTGGATCGATGCTTTCCACCCTGAACTGGCCGCCCGTCACGGGCAGCGCGCGCACCAGCCCGGAGGCGAATCCGCCGGGCACGTCCTTGACGATGTGAGCGGGCAGGATGTCGGTGAACAGCTCGCGCCACGCCGGATACGGCTGGGCGAACGTCACGACGGCCTGCTTTCCTCCGTCCAGCGACTGCACCCCGGTGATCAGGTCGTAGCCGGCGGGATCCACGACGCCCGGCTGGCTGACCATCTGCCGCCACAGGTACCAGAAGTCGTCGGCGGCGATTGGCGCGTTGTCCGTCCAGGACGCCTCGGGCCGGATCCGGTAGGTGACGGTGAACGGATTTTGACTGGTCACTTCCGCAGAGGTCAGCAGCGTCGCGTCCATGTCCCATCGTGAGCCGGTCGGCGACGTCGGGTCGGACACCGGCCGGAACGCGCTCGGCAACACCAGCGCGCCGATCGCCGCGTTCACCGGCGACTGGTCGGAGCGCAGATGCGGGTTGAATCCGGCACCGATCGAATCGATGCCCATGATGATCTGCGTCGCGCGCGGTGGCGGCGGTGTCGAGCTCTGCGATGTGTCGGTGCTCTGCGGCGCCGGCGGCGGGCTTACGGTGCAGCCTGATGCGACGGTGGCCAGGGCGCCGACGGCCGCGACAGCGCGGAGAGATCGACCTGGCACGCTCATCAGGGTATCGGTCACACCGCGTGGTGCCCGTTAACCATGATCGGCGGCCTTGGCCCGCGCCCGGCTGCGTGCCCTTACGGTGGCGTCCAACTCGACCTTGCGGACGCGCACGATCTCCGGCGTCACCTCGACGCACTCGTCGGCAGCACAGAACTCCATCGCCCGCTCGAGATCGAGCTCGATCGGCTTGGCCAGCGTCTCGATCACGTCTGCGGTCGATGATCTTATGTTGGTCAGCTTCTTCTCGCGGGTGACGTTGACGTCGATGTCTTCTGCGCGCGGATTGACCCCGGCGACCATCCCCTCGTACGTGTCCTGGCCGGGCTCGACGAAAAACGTCCCCCGGTCGGCGAGCTGAAGCAGGGCGTATGCCGTGATGACGCCGGCCCGATCGGACACCAGCGAGCCGGTGTGCCGCGAGCGGATCGCCCCGGCCCACGGCCGGTATCCGTCGAAAACCGCGTGGGCGATGCCGGTGCCGCGGGTTTCCGTCAAGAACTCGGTGCGCCAGCCGATGAGCCCGCGGCTGGGTACGCCGAAGTCCATCCGTACCCAGCCGGCTGCGTGGTTGGCCATGTCGGTCATGCGGCCTTTGCGGGCGGCCAGCAATTGCGTGATCGCACCGACGAACTCGTCCGGAGCGTCGATGGTCAGCACCTCGTAGGGTTCGTGCAGCGTGCCGTCGATCGTCTTGGTCACCACTTGCGGCTTGCCGACGGTCAGTTCGAAACCTTCGCGGCGCATCTGCTCGACGAGTACGGCCAGGGCGAGCTCGCCGCGGCCCTGCACCTCCCAGGCGTCGGGCCTGCCGATGTCGACAACCCTTAACGAAACGTTGCCGACCAGCTCGGTGTCCAGCCTCGCCCGCACCAGCCGCGCGGTGAGCTTGTGGCCCGCCACCCGCCCGGCCAGCGGCGACGTGTTGGTGCCGATGGTCACCGCGATCGCGGGTTCGTCGACCGTGATACGCGGTAGCGCAATCGGGTTCGACGGGTCCGCGAGCGTGTCGCCGATCATGATCTCCGCCAGGCCGGCCACGGCGACGATGTCGCCGGCTTGCGCCTCGTCGGTGGGGCTGCGTTCGACGCCCTCGGTGGCCAGCAGCTCGGTGATCTTCGCCGGCGTGACGGCGGGTGCGCCGTCGACCTCACGCAACCATGCGACGGTCTGTCCCTTGCGCAGCCTGCCGTTGTAGATCCGCACCAACGCCAGGCGGCCCAGAAAGGTCGACGCGTCGAGGTTGGTGACCAGCGCCTGCAGCGCAGTGTCGGGGTCCCCGCTGGGCGCCGGCACGTGTTGGAGCAGCACATCGAACAGCGGATCGAGGTTGTCGCCGTCTGGCACCTGCCCGTCGGCCGGCGCAACGGTGCTGGCCACTCCGGCCCGCCCGGATGCGTACAGCGTTGGCAGGCTCAGCGAATGCTCGGCGGCGGCGGCCGCCGCGTCGTCGAGGTCGGACGCGACGTCGAGCAGCAAGTCGTGGCTGGCCTCGACGACCTCGGCGATTCGGGCGTCCGGGCGGTCGGTTTTGTTCACGACGAGGATGACAGGCAGGTGCGCGGCCAGCGCCTTGCGCAGCACGAAGCGGGTCTGCGGCAATGGGCCTTCGGACGCGTCGACGAGCAGCAGCACGCCGTCGACCATCGACAGCCCGCGCTCGACCTCACCGCCGAAGTCGGCATGCCCGGGCGTGTCGATCACGTTGATCACCGTGACGCTGCCGTCCGGGTGCTGGCGATGCACGGCGGTGTTCTTGGCCAGGATCGTGATGCCCTTCTCCCGCTCGAGGTCGCCGGTGTCCATCACCCGCTCGACGGTCTCGCCGCGTTCATGCAGCGCCCCGGATTGCCGCAGCATCGCGTCGACCAGCGTCGTCTTGCCGTGGTCGACGTGGGCGACGATCGCGACGTTCCGGAAATCCACGCCGCAGATTCTGGCAGTGCCGGCCACTGATCGCGAAAACGATGTCTCAGAAATGTCGTACTACGATGTAATATGGCATCATGAGTGTCTACGAAGTGCTTACCGTCGTCCTCATCGCGGTGTTGGCGCTGGCCGCATCGGCCGCGATCTACCTCGGGGTGCTGGGCCTGTTGGGCGGCTTCTACTTCGTCCGGTGCGCCGGGTGCGGTCATCTGTGGTTCTCGGCCACGAGGCTGCCGCAGCCTTCGTGCGCGCACTGCCGCCACCCACTGCTCTTGCATCCGCTGCACGCCGCCCATCACCCGGGGAACGTGCGCGACGTGCGGGTGCGCTACCGGCAGAGCATTCCCTAGGGCTGCGGCAGCTGCAGGGAAAGGCGGCCCAGCTCTTCGAGATGCATGGCCGTCAGCGACTCTAGGCGCGCCGTTCCGGCGTCGGTGAGTTGTATCCGGACCACCCGTCGGTCCCCGGTATCGCGGACCCGGCGCACCAGGCCGGCCGCGTTTGCCCGATGCACCAATCCACCTGCGCTGTGATGCTTTAGCAACAGGTAGTCGGCGATCTCACCGATCGTGGGTCCCCGGCGGTCGGCGTGGCCGCGTATCGCCAGCAGCAGCTGATGCTGCATCGGCGTCAACCCCGCTGACTGGGCCTGCTCGGCGCTCCAGCGGTCAAAGCGACGTAAGTCGGTACGCAGCATCAACAGTCGCGCGTATACGTCGTCGGGCAGAGCCACGGTTGTCACGATATGTCCCTCGGGCGCCGCGGCACCTGACATCGGCATTCAAACAGTGTCGGGACATGGTCGACAAAGTACCGGCTGGCCTGCCCCGGGAGCCGCTGTCAAACCCCGGCGGGGAGCTGACCGTTTCGCTGGTCCGGTGCCGGCTCGGCGCCGACCTGCTGTTTGCCTTCCACGACGTCATCTTCCTCGAGGTCCCCGACGCCGCCGCGGCCGAGAACCGTTTCGATCAGTTCTCTGGCCTTGACGATGACGCCCTCGGTGGCCCCCATGGCGGCCACAATCGGACCGCTGATCAAGTTCACCATCACATTCCCCGTTCCTGACATACGTGCCTTCCGGCGCCGGGCGTTGTGCTCACCGTAGGCCTCGTACGTGTCCCGGAGCTGACGATTGTGAAAAACGTTGTGGGGCCCTGGTTTACGCGAAGTGAACGGGCCGAGGATTTCCGACGCCGGTCATGACCGCGTCAGCGGGCACTCGACGCGTCGACGAGGCGGACCAGCACATCGATCCGGCGCTCGAAAGCGCGGCGCGCGCGGCTCGGGGTGTCGATGAGACCGCCCAGATCCTTGAGGCCGTCGGTTGCCGCGACCAGAACCGCGGCCAGATCGCGCGCGTCGAGGGTGGGCGGCAGGTCACCGTCGGTCTGGGCCCGGCTGACGAGCCCGGCGAGCAGTCCGAGCCAATCGCGCATGTGATCGCGGACGAGATCGGTGAGGTTTGGAACGCGTGCGAGGTCGCACGTGAGCCGTGAAACGCTGAATGCGCCGGGGTCGTCGCGGTGCAGCCGTACGAGCGCCGAAGCCACCGCGCGCAGCTGGTCCCGGCCGCTACTGTCGGGTTGCACTGACGTAGGTGAACGAATTGAAGGTCGCGGCCTCGTCGTCGTTGCGCGGCGGCAGGGAGCGACCGTAGGCGGCGAACAAGTCCGCCACTGCCGTCGCGACCGCCTGCCAACCGTGGGCGCCGAGGTATTCCCCGACATCGTTGCGGTCGCCCTCGTACCACAGGTCGGTCATCTCGACGTCGAAGCCGTGGTTACGCCAGCGGTCGATGGCCTCGTGCATGCGGTCACGCATCATGGCGACGGCATCGTTTCGGCCTGACATGTTCTCCGATGCGAACCGGCTGCCGGGTGCGCTCAGATCGGTGATGCTGTCCAGCAGCCGGTCCTGGGCGTCTGCTGGCAGGAACGCCAATAGTCCCTCAGCGCTCCAGGCGGTGGGCTGGGTCGGGTTCAAACCCGCCCCGCGCAGGGCGGCGGGCCAGTCATGACGAAGATCGATGGCAACCGCGCGGCGGTCAGCGGTGGGCGCGGCCCTCAGGTCGGCCAGCGTTCGGGTCTTGAACTCGATGACCGCTGGTTGGTCGATCTCATACACCGTCGTCCCCGCCGGCCACGGCAAACGGTAGGCACGCGCATCCAGGCCCGACGCCAGGATTACCGCTTGACGGACGCCCGATTTCGTTGCCTCGATGAAGAATTCGTCGAAGAACTTGGTGCGTACGGCCATCATGTCGGTCATCCGGTGCATGCCGAACTCGGCGCCGCCGTCCACCTCGCCGGCATCGAGTTCGCCGCTGGCGACCCGGGTGAAGAAATCCACCCCGACCGCTCGCACGAGCGGCTCGGCGAACGGGTCGTTGATCAGCGCGTTGGGTCCTCGGCTGGCCAGTGCCCGCCCCACCGCGACCCCGGTTGCGGTCGCTCCGACGCTTGTCGCGAGATCCCAGGTGTCGTTGTCCGTCCGTGCCATGTCGACCCTCTCCGCGCGGACTAGCTGCTGAGAAAGCCCAGCGGCTGAACCGGATCCGACTGTACGCCCCGAATCTGTAGGGCCTGCCGTCGCGAACCGCGAAGCGGACGACCATGCGATCCTCATTCAATCGCCGGTGACATCCATCGTCGGTTCACCCTGCGATGCTCAGCGCGGTGGTCCAGTCGGCCGCGATGGCCTCCTGCGCGGCGGCCAGCCCCACCCTGCCCCCGCAGACCAGGTCGTGAAGCTGGGATTCCACGCTGTCCTTGGGGTTCGGCGAGGCCCCCGGCTCCACCCACAGGTTGCGCGGATCGTTCGGGTCGCCGCCGAGCTCCAGTGGCACGAGATGGTCGTATTCGGCTTCCGAGAGCGAACCGGTGTAGCCGTATGCCGCTGCGCTGGCCTGCTTCTCCGCCGCGGTGATCTCCCGCGGCGGCCGGATTGACTTGGTGTACCCGGCGCGGCAGATCGTGCTGTCGAGGGTGTCCGGCGTGACCCTGGGGTTGATCGCGCCGGGCGTGCATGCCGGATCCGGCAGTGTCTGCCCGTTGACGGCGGCGCGATAGTGGCATGTCCGTGGGGCGGCCTGCGGCTGCAGGGTGTAGTTGGTCGGGCCCGGGCCGACCGGCACTTCTGCTGACGCGGCGGGCATACCGGCCACCGGCAACACGGTGGCGACCAGCGCTGCGGCGATGAGCATCCTGTTGGTCATGACCGCAGCTTCGCATAACGGGCCGACGACGGGGGCGCCCACCTCACATCCGATGAAGCGCCTGGTCGACCGCCACCCGCCGGCCGCCCCGCCACTGCACGACACGAATCTGATGACCGGTCTGCACGCCGGTGAGCGGGTCGACGCGAAACCGGCCGAACAAAGTCGTGGTGTCGAGCCCGCGCGCCGCGGCCAGCACCGGCGCGGCGGCAATCGTTCCGGCGTCGAGCACGCAGCGTCGCCAGATCACCCCGGCGGCGAACGCGGCGGCCGCCGGATACGGCGGGTTGGTGCCGGTCTTGTCGCGATAACGGCGCACGAACCACTCGGCGTCGGGTCCGTCCGCGGCAGCGTGGGCGTCGTCATGCAGCCACTGGCAGGGTCCATAGAATCCCTCGACGCGCTCACCGAGGACATCACTGAGCTCATCTACTCCCGCGGCGACCAGTCCCACGGCGAGCCAGCGACGTTGGGTGCTCCACTGCGCCACGGTGACGTCGTCGTCGAAGGAGCCGGCCGACACCAGCACGTCGGCCGCGGCCACCTGCGTCAGCACGTCGGTCACCGCACCTGGCCGAAAGGTGGTGGTCTGCAGGACGAGTCCGTGTCGCTGGGCCGCCGCCCTGGTGCCGGCGGCGACCTCTCGTCCGAATCCGGTGTCTGCATGCAGAAACGCTACCTGCGAGCCCGCTGGAAGCCCCTTTCCGACAAGGGTTTCGAGCACCGCGCCCAGATAACTGTATGCGGCAGACGGCACGTTGACCACATGTGGATACCGCGGCCAGGTCAGCCGGTTGGTGGCGCCGCCGTGGTTCCAGAGCGGCAGGGCGCCGGTTTGCGCTGCGACCACCGCAGGCCCCGAACCGTAGGGTCCGAACACCACGTCGGGCTGGCCGGCTTCTGCTGCCGATATCGCGGCGGCGGTCGAGGGCTGGCTGTCGAGGACCTCCAGGGCCACCCCGGATTGCTCGGCCCACAGCTCCAGGGCGGCGGCGCCGGGTACGCCGAAACGGGCCAGCGGCCCCGACAGCGGGGTGACGATCACCGCGCGACCTGCCATGCTCCCACGGTAAACGCGTCCCCGGTTGGCGGACAGGCCGGCGCCGCAGGTCGGAATAGTTTGCCCCGCCAGGTAACCCGCCACAAGAACGGAGAACGGTTATGGTGTCAGGGTGGATAGCGCGGTTGCGGCGGCGAAGAAAAGCCGGCGGTCCCAAACTAGCTGCGGCGCTGTACAGTTCGTACGGCTCGCGGGAGGTGTCGAGCGGCTTGCGCCGATCGCGACCCCGGGGAGGCGAGCCAATGGACATCTTCGATGAATGGCGGCGCGGCGGAACAGAAATCCGCTGGCAGTCGTCGACCCCGGCCAACGGTGGAGCGGAAGTAAAGGTGTTCAGCCGCCGCTGTGGGAGACCGGGAGCACCGGCGTTGGTGTGCGTTCACGGCTTCCCGACGTCCAGTATTGACTATTACGCGCTGACGCAGGAGCTCAGCTCCGAGTTCGACATGTTCCTGTTGGACTTCCCCGGCTTCGGGCTCTCCGACAAGCCGCAGGCACCCTATGTGTATTCGCTTTACGACGATGCCCGCCTTCTGGCACACGCGATCGACGACGTCTGGCGGTTGCAGCGCTACACCATGTTGACGCATGACCGTGGCACCAGCGTCGGCATGGTGGCGCTGACCCTGTTGGGCAACCCGCCCGCCGAAGTCATCTTGACCAATGCGAACGTCTACCTCCCGCTGGCCAACCTGACCGTCTTTCAGACCGCGCTTCTCGACCCGTCCACTGCCAGAAGCACGGTACGCGCGACCACGCCGCAAATGCTTGCGGCGGCCTTGGCAGCGACGACGTTCATGCCCCGACGAACGCTTGAGGATCCCGAGATTGCCGCGTTGGTGAAGTGCTTCGCCTACAACGACGGAATCGCGGTGCTGCCCGACACTAACCGGTACCTGGCCGAGCGTGCCGCCGACGAGACCACTTGGCTGGAACAACTTGCCGACAGCGACATCAACACCACCCTGGTGTGGGGCCTGCACGACAACGTCTCCCCCGTTCGGGTTGCCAACTTCGTGTGGCACAGGTTCTTGAAGGGCAAGCACGGGCGGAACCGCTACTGGATCCTTCCGCCCGCCGACCACTATCTGCAATCCGATGCGGCACCCCAGCTGGCGCAAGTCATCCGGCTCACCGTGCAGGGAGACGATGTTGGCCTTCAGACCCTCGATGACCGGCCCGACGGAGCTGTGCTGGTCGATCAGACCCCCTGACGAAGGGCTACCTCCGCAGCCGGTACGTCAGTTCCGGCAGCCATGCCCGGTCGGCGGGCACCCAGTCCAGCTGATGCAGCTCGTCGGCCGACACCCAGCGCAGCTCCCTGTGATCGTGCGCGGACACGATGGCGGTGTCGGTCTGGGTGACCAGATAGGCCCGCAGCGTCGTCATCTCGCTGAGCGCGACGTCGTCGCCGATCCGCTCACCCACCGCGACCGCGATGCCGAGCTCTTCGGCGAGTTCGCGGGCCAGCGCGGCGCGCTCGGTTTCGCCGGGCGCGACCTTGCCGCCGGGCAGTTCCCAGCGGCCCGCCAGCTCCCGCGGTCGGTTACGCTGGGCCACCAGCAGCTCGCCATCGGCGATGAGCGCCCCGGCGACGACGATCTGGGTCGCCATGACTGGTCACGGTACTTGTACCGGTACCGTGAGCCCTATGGCCGTGCTCTCCGATGAACAAGTGGACGCTGCGCTGCCGGACCTTGGTGGTTGGGAACGCAACGAAGGGCTGCTGCGCCGCGCGGTGAAGTTTCCGACGTTCCTGGACGGGATCGAGGCTGTGCGCCGGGTGGCCGAACGCGCCGAAGCCGCCGATCACCATCCGGACATTGACATCCGCTGGCGGACGGTGGTTTTCAAGCTCGTCACGCATTCCGCGGGTGGCATCACGCAGAACGACTTGGCAATGGCTCGCGAGATAAACGAGGTTGTCGGCCAGTAGCCACGATCCAGCCCAGCGTCGCCAGTGTCGCGACGATGTAGGTCAGACCCGCCCACGCCAGATACCAGGGACGGCCGATCACCCAGATCGTCGGCTGCGCGAAACTTAGCAGCCAGGGGGGCCCGATCAGCGTCAAGACCAGCCAGCCGCAGCCGAGGATTTTCGCGCCGGGCCGGTTGCGTGGCGGCCCGCCGATCAACCACATCATCAACGGCAGCAGCCACACCCAGTGATGGGTCCATGAGATCGGCGACAACAGCAGCCCGAACAGCTGCACGATCAGCAGCCCGCCGAGCCGGTCGCCGGTTTCCAGCGTGCGCCATGCCAGCAGCGCCAGCACCGCCGTCGCGGCGATGGCGGCCAGCACGAGCGGGCCGTAGCCGGCGTCGTGGCCGACGATGCGCGAGATGCCGCCGCGCCAGGATTGGTTGAACGACGTACCGATCGGGCCGACGCGGGCGGCGTTACCGAGCAGGTGGGTGAAGTAGTAACGCGCTTGATCGCCGATCACCAGCAGCGACACCGCCACGGTGGCAACGAACACGACCGCCGAGAACGCCGCCGCGGCCCAGCGGCGGACGCCGAGAAAGTACAGTTCGGTGACTGCGGGGGTGAGCTTGATACCGGCCGCGAGCCCGACCGACAGCCCGGACCACCACCAGCGGTTGCTGTAGACCGCGCACAGCACGGCCAGCACCAGGATCACGTTGATCTGGCCGTAGTCGAATGTGCTGCGCAGCGGCTCGATCCAGATGCCGGCAGCGGTCCATAGCATGGCCTCCTGCCGGCTGCCCCGTGCGAGCAGCATCTGGCTCATCCGCACCACGCCGTACAGCGCGGCGATGATGCCGAGTTGCCAGGCGAACGCGACGAGTCCGAACGGTAGGAGGTGCAGCGGGTAGAAGACGACCGCGGCGAACGGCGGGTAGGTGAACGGCAGCGGGAAGTCGGGGGTCTTCTCGGCGTAGACGTAGTCGTACAGCGCGTGCGGTGTGCCGATGGTCGCCGCTCCACCGACGTAGACGTGCAGGTCGACGAAGTTGGCGCCGTTGGGCACCAGATAGGTCCAGGCCAGGCGTGCGGCGATGCTGAGCGCCAGCAGCATCGGCGCGGCCACCGCCAGCCGGTCGCGTTGGGTGGTGTCTACGCGCTCGACTTTAGCCCGCGATCACGGAAGCCTGTCGGGTGCGTAACGGTCGAATAAATGCCCCACGTGTCACTTGAGTCACTCCAGTAACGCGATACGTTCGGGCGCGTGCGTGCCAAAGAACCTGTCGTGACAGGGACCAGGAAGTTGTTCGCCGCGATCGCTTCGGCGGGGTTGGCGTCGTGCGGCGCATTGGCCGCGGCGGGGGTGAGCTGGGCGGATCCGTCCCCGCCGCCGCAGCCGATCGACGCCGTGCAGGCGCCCGCGATGGCCGCGATGCAGCAGTTGGGTCCGGCGGTTCAGCAGGCCGCCGCCAACCCGTCGAGCGCCGCGTCGCTGCTGATGGCCGCCGCGTCGGCGTTCGCCGGAAACTCCGCGGCGCCCGACGCGTCCAAGCAGGTCGCGTCGTCGGTGAGCCAGTTCGTCCAGCCGGCCGGCGCCCTGACCCAGCTTCTGCCCGCGGGAGCCAGCCTGCCCGGACCCGGCAGCCCTCCGCCGGAGGCGCACGTGCCGGCTCCCGGGGCCATTCCGGGAACCGATGCGCACCTGCCGCTCGGGATAGATCCCGCCCATGCCGTCGGGCCGGCGCCTGAGGCGGCACCCGCGGCCGCACCCGCACCGGCGCCCGGTGCCGCGCCCGACCCACCTCCCTCGCCGGCGACGGCCCCGCCGGCGGCTTCTGGCGCCGCGGCCGCCCCGGCGGCGGCCTTCGGCCCCGATAGTCCGCCCACCCAGGAGTTCATGTATCCGTCCATCGGCAACGGCTGCCTCAAGGACGGCGGCAACTCGCTCGCCACCGCGATCTCGGTGGCCGGGCCCGCGCCCATCCCGAAGCCGGGACCCGCGAAGGGCCAGACGGCCTACGTGTTCACCGCGGTCGGCACAGCGGCGCCCGCCCCGGAGCAGAAGCTGCCGCTGAACGTCACCTGGGTGAACCTGACCACCGGCAAATCCGGCAGCGCGACGCTGAAGCCCAATCCGGACATCAACCCGAACGGCCCCACCACCCTGGTGGCCATCGCCGATACCGGGTCGGGCAGCATCATGTCGACGATCTTCGGTCAGGTCACGACCGTCGACAAGCAGTGCACATTCATGCCGACCATTGGCTCGACGGTCGTCCCGTAGTTTGCTCAAGGTGGGGTTGCGCACGTCCACAACGGCGTGTGGCGTGCACGATCCTCGCGCTCGGCGCAAACGGAATCAGTAGGCCATGAAAAGGATTGCGTCGCGGTCGTAGTCGCGGCCGGGGTGCGCTTCGGCGAGGTGCGCCTGCGCCTTCTCGACCAGGTCGTCCTCGTTCTGGCCGACGATCGCCTCGCCGCACGGGCAATTCAGGTGTGTCTTCATTTCGCCGCCTTCGCTTTGGCTTTCATCTGCTTCTTGACCGCCCGCACCTTCTCCAGCGATGCGGCGTCGACGATATCGGCCACTGACATGTGGGTGCCGGCCTTGCCGTACTCGCCTGCCGCCGCCCGCCAGCCTTTCGCGGTCACACCGTACTGCTTGCCCAGCAGCGCCAGGAAGATGCGAGCCTTCTGGTCGCCGAAGCCGGGCAGCGACTTGAGCCGTCGCAGCACCTCCGCGCCGTCGGGGTTGCCCGCTGTCCACAGCGCCGCCGCGTCGCCGTCGTAGCGGTCGATGATCTCGCGGGCCAGCGTCTGGATGCGTTTGGCCATCGATCCCGGAAACCGGTGTATGGCAGGGCGTTCGGCACACAGCGCGGCGAACTTGTCCGGGTCGTGGTCGGCGATCACGTGCGCGTCGATGCCGCCGATCCGGTCGGCGATCTTCTTGGGTCCAGCGAACGCCGTCTCCATCGGCACCTGCTGGTCGAGCAGCATGCCGATCAGCAGGGCCAGCGGGTTGTCGTCCAGTAGCGCGTCGGCCGCGGGATCCTGGACAAGCTGCAGTTTTGCCACCGGCTCAGTCTAGAACCGCCGCGCACGGGCGCGTCAGTACCATGAACTGTGCTGAATAGCCGGCGGTCGAGGCTCGCCTTCCCGCTGCTGGCATACGCATTCACCGCAATCATGATCGGCACCACCCTGCCGACCCCGATGTACGCCCTGTACTCGGCGGACATGCACTTCTCGGTGCTGACGACGACCGTGGTGTTCGCCACCTATGCCGGCGGCGTGCTGGCCGCGCTGGTGGTGATGGGAAGCTGGTCGGACGCGGTCGGCAGGCGCCCGGTGTTGCTGCTCGGCGCGATGTTCGCGTTGGCGAGTGCGATCGTGTTCCTGGTCGCCGACACGGTCGGCCTGCTGCTGGTCGGCAGGGCGCTGTCCGGGCTGTCGGCGGGCGTGTACACCGGCACCGCAACCGCCGCGGTCATCGAGGCGGCGGCACCGGCGTGGCGTGGGCGGGCAGCCGCGGTCGCGACGATCGCCAACATCGGCGGGCTGGGCCTCGGGCCGCTGATCGCCGGTCTGCTGGTGCAGTATGCGCCGGACCCGCTGCAGTTGTCGTTCATCCTGCACATCGCGCTGATGGTGCTGGCCATAGCGGCTGTCGTGATCGCGCCGGAGACGTCGGAGCGCCGCGGCAGTATCGGTTTTCAGCGGCTCTCGGTGCCGGCCGAGGTGCGAAGTGTCTTCGTGACGGCGTCCACCGCCGCGTTCGCCGGGTTCGCCGTCACCGGCCTGTTCACCGCCGTCGCGCCGTCGTTCATCGCGGGTGTGATCGGCATCGGCAACCACGCCGTTGCGGGGGCGATCGCCTGCTCGATTTTCGCCGCCTCAGCGGCCGCCCAGGTGCTGGCCGGCAGAATGCAGCCACCGCGGGCGCTGGCGGTGGGCTGCGCGGTGCTCGTGGTTGGGATGGTGATCATCGCGGTGTCGCTTCACGTTTCGAGCCTGGCGCTGCTGATCGCCGGCGCCGTGATGGCCGGTGTGGGCCAGGGCGTCAGCTTCAGCCGCGGCCTGGCCGCGGTCGCCGAGCGAACGCCGCCGGACCGCCGCGCCGAGGTCAGCTCAACGTACTTCGTGATCGCCTACGTCGCGATTTCGCTACCGGTTGTCGGGGAGGGCCTGGCCGCCGAGGTGTGGGGGCTGCGCACCGCGGGCATCGTGTTCGCGCTCGCGGTGTCGGCGCTGGCCGTGCTCTGCCTGGCCGCGATTCTGGTAGAGGACAGACACCTCAGCCAGAGGCACAAACTCAGGGTTGGCTGAACCCGCCACTGCGCAGGATCGCCCGCCCGGAGTCTCCGGTGACCAGTTTCATGAAGTTGGTCGCCAACCTGACCTGCTGGGAATCCTTCATCAGCGCGATCGAGTACGTGTTGGCTGCCTCGGCGGCTTCCGGAAAGTTGAACCAGGAGATGTTGTCGCCGGCGTTGAGCGCGTCGCTGGTGTAGACCACCCCGGCGTCCACCTGCCCGTCGGTCACGTTCTTGACGATGTCGATGGTGGTGGAGTCCTCGGCCGCCGGGTGAAGGGCAATCCCGGTCTTCTGTTCGATGCGCTGCATTCCCGTCGCGCAGGTGCTGGGACGCCCGCACACCGCGACCCGCAGCCCGGGCCGGTTGAGGTCGGCGAAGGACCCGATCTTCTTGGGATTGCCGGGGGCCACCGCGATGGCCAGCTTGTTCGACGCGAAGTTGACCGGGTCTCCGGCCACCAGGCCGGCCCGGGTGACGGTGGCCATGTCGGGAAGGTCACCCGCGGCGAACACGTCGGCGTTGGCGCCGTCGGTCAGCTGGGCGGCCAGCTCCGCGGAGCCGGCGAAGATGAATTCCACCGATGTGCCGGGGTTGTCGGCCTTGAACTGCTTACCGATTTCGCTGAAGCTCTTGATCAGCGACGACGACGCGAACACCGTGATCGACGTGGTGGGCTGCTTGTGCGAGCCGCAGCCGGCCACGGCGGCGACAGCCACGGCGGCGGCAAGCACTGCGCCTGTTGCCATCGCCCGGTGAGATTGGCTGCTCATCGACATCGACTCTAGTCACCGGAGGTCATCGGGCCCGGATGCCGCTCCGGCCGGTTGTCATCCGGCCTACCCGCTCTTGCGGCGGAACTCCCGGCGGTGCTCGGCGGGGCCGTGCGCGCGCGGCTGCTTGGCGCCGCCGTCCTTGTGGTCGGCGGTGCCCGACGACCGCGCCTTTTTGCGTTCCAACGCTTCGCGGAACCGTCGCTTGGTGTCGTCGTCGGCGTGCTGTGACTCGGCCATGTCCGCAGCGTAGCCTCAGCGCACCCCCGGCGGCATGCCATAGACGTGCGTGATCGGCATCCGCATCAGCACTCTGCGGTCGGTGACCATCGCGCGGCGGTAGTCGTCCCAGTCGGGATGTTCGCCGGCGATGTGGCGGTAGAGCGCGATCAACGCTTCGACGGTGTCGTCGTGGCTGTGCATGGCGGGCGGGCTCAGCTCGGCGTTGCCCTCGGCGACCGCGTAGGACCAGCCGTCGTCGGAGCCCACCAGCATCGACGCCCGCGGGTCCCGGCGCAGGTTTCGGGTCTTGGCCCGCGGCTCGGTGATCGACACCTCGATCGCCACGCCGCGTGCGTCGTAGTAGTACGACACGTTCGATAACTGTGGGCGGCCGTCCCGTTTGATCGTCGCCAGCGTGCCCAGGTTGTGTCCGCTGATCACGGCCAGCAGCTTGTCGTCGAAGGATTGCGGCCCCATGGTTGCGAGCCTACGTGCAAACCGGGTCTCTAGGATCGAACCGATGACGACAACCGCCGGCACCACCCGGTATGCGGCGTTTCTGCGCGGCGTCAATGTCGGTGGGGTGAATCTGAAGATGGCCGAGGTGGCCGAGGCGCTGCAACGGGCCGGCTTCACCAACGTGCGAACCGTGCTGGCTAGCGGCAACGTGCTGCTGGACAGCCGTGGGAGGCCGGCGGCGGTGCAGGCCAAAGCCGAAGCGGCGCTGCGTGATAGGTTCGGTTACGACGCCTGGGTGCTGGCCTACGACCTGCCTGCGGTGCGGGCCATCGTGGACAACTACCCGTTTCAACCGGAGATGCCCGGCCACCACTCCTACGTCACGTTGGTCTCCGACGCCACGATCCTCGACGAGCTTGCCGGGCTGGCCGCCGAGCCCGGCCGTGGTGAGCGGATCGCGCGCGGGGACGGGGTGATCTACTGGCAGGTGCCCCGCTCCAAGACGCTGGACAGCACGATGGGCAAGACCATGGGCAAGAAGCGCTACAGGTCCGCGACGACCACCCGCAATCTCCGCACCCTCAACAAGGTGTTGCGATGACGAAGACCGACGCGACGGCCCTGCGGGGGGTCTCCGAAACGGCGCTGTTGACGCTGCGGTCCCGGGCGAACGAAGCCCGGCGCCCCGACGCGATCATCGATGACCCGATGGCGATCGAGTTGATGGATTCCATCCACTACGATTTCGCCAAGTTCGGCATTCCCAGTCGCCAGGACATCGCGTTACGCGCGCTGGCGTTCGACCGGAGCACCCGCCGGTACCTGGCCGCCCACCCGTCGGCGACGGTGGTCGCGCTGGCAGAGGGGTTGCAGACCAGCTTCTACCGGCTCGACGCTGCCGGTGTCGGTCACCGATTTCGGTGGCTGACCGTGGATCTGCCACCGATCGCCGAATTGCGGCAACGGTTGCTGCCGCCCTCGCCGCGGGTTTCGCTGTGCGCGCAGTCCGCGCTGGATTTTAGCTGGATGGACCGGGTCGACCCCGCCGACGGGGTGTTGGTCACCGCCGAGGGCGTGCTGATGTACCTGCAGCGTGACGAGGCACTCAGCCTGATCAGCGAATGCGCTGCCCGCTTCCCCGGCGGCCAGATGATGTTCGACCTGCCGCCGCCGTGGTTCGCCGCGCTGCTGCGCCGCGGCCTGCGGACTTCGCTGCGGTATAAGGCGCCGCCGATGCCGTTCACGATGTCGGTGGGCGAGCTCGCCGACCTCGTCGACAGTGTGCCGGGCATCCGGGCGGTGCACGACCTGCCGCTGCCGCGGGGCCGCGGATCGCTGTTCAACGTGCTGCTGTGGTCGGCGCAGCGGCTGCCGGTGTTCGACGCGGTGCGCCCGGCGCTGACGCTGCTCGAGTTCGGTTAGCCGAACGCCGCCTTCACGTACCGCAGCGCCTCGGCCTCGTCGATGCCCAGCCCGCGGGCGGTGTCGGCGTAGGACCGGGCGGCGGCGGCCATCGTGACATCGGCGGGGTCCTGGCGGGCCACGAAAGTGCCGAATCGGCCGCGGGTTTCCAGGATGTCGGCCGCCTCCAGCTCGCGGTAGGCGCGGGCCACGGTGTTGACGGCCAGGCCCAGCCGCCGGGCCAGTTCCCGGACCGTCGGCAGCCGCGCTCCGGCCGCCAGCTTCCCGCTGCGAACGCCGGCGATGATCTGGGTTCTCAATTGGTCGAAGAGCGGCGTCGCCGCTTGCGGGTCCACCCGGACCCAGTCCCCCAACTCGGACATCCGCTCAGTATCGCGCAGACGACCGCCCGCGCACCCGGCAGACTAGTTTGGGATGCGTGCGTGTAACGGTGCTCAGCGGGGCTGGGATGTCCGCCGAGAGCGGGGTCGAGACGTTTCGCGATGCTCAGACCGGGCTGTGGGAGACGTTTGACCCCGAGGAATTGGCCAGCCCGCGAGCATGGCGCCGGCAACCCGGCGTGGTGTGGGCGTGGTACATGTGGCGCTATCACCTGGTCCGGTCCGTCGAGCCGAACGCGGGGCACCGTGCTGTCGCCGATTGGCAGCGCCGCGTGGACGTGCGGGTGGTCACGCAGAATATCGACAATCTGCACGAGCGTGCGGGCAGCCAACGGGTAGCCCATCTGCATGGGAGCCTGTTTGAATTTCGTTGTTCGCGTTGCGGTTCGCGGTACCACGGCGAGCTGGCCGAGATGGCCGAGCCGATCGGGGCGCTGGAGCCGCCGCGGTGCGCGTGCGGCGGCACGATCCGCCCGGGGGTGGTGTGGTTCGGTGAGCCGCTGCCCGACGAGCCGTGGCAGCAGGCGGTCGAGGCGGTGGCCGGCGCCGACGTGCTGATCGTGGTCGGCACGTCCGGGATCGTCTACCCGGCGGCTGGGCTGCCGTCCGCGGCACTGGCCCAGGGTATCCCGGTCGTGGAGGTCAACCCGGACAGCACGCCGCTGTCGAGCAGTGCGACCGCGACGGTGCGCGACACCGCGGCGCGGGCGTTGCCCGGGTTGCTGGAGCGGCTCGACGACCTGATCGACTAACAGCCATCCGAACGCTTTTCGTCGAGGCGCATCAGCAGGCCGAGGGTGTCTTCTGGGCTGGTGTCGTATCCGATGATGCCGCAGGCGATCTGACCGCAGCACACCGCGCGCAGCACCCGGTCGGCGAACACCTCGACATCACCCCACGGCAGATAGGGCTTGGCGATCAGCAGGGCCGCCACGCCGTGCGCGGCGCTCCACAGTTCCAGCGCCACCCGGGTGGTGTCCCCGTGGGCGTAGCTGCCGTCGTCCATCATCGCCTGCACCCCGGCGCGCATATGCGTGAACGCCGAACTGGCCAGCGTGATGTCGACGTCGCTGCCGGGGCGGCCCTCGCCCATCGTCGCGATCCGGTACAGTGCCGGTGTCTGCAGCGCGAAGCGCACGTACGCCAGGCCTTGCGCGCGCAGTACTTCCAGCGTCGTTCTGCAGCCCGCCGCGGCGCGCTGCATCTCCTCGTCGAGGCGCTCGAAGTAGCGGGCGCACACGGCGTCCAGCAACGCGTCCTTGTCGGCGAAGTGCAGATATATCGACGGGGGTGTCACCCCGACCCGTTGCGCCACCGACCGGATCGAGACCGCTTTCGCGTGGCCGGTTTCCAGCAGCAATTCCGTTGCCGCGTCGAGTATCTCGTCACGCAGTTGCTCCCCCGCTCCGCGCGGGGCGCGGCGTCGACGCGGGCTTTCCACCGGGCTCGTCGACACCTTAGTCGGCGTTCGCCGCGGCCATCTCCGGCTGTGCACCACCGGATACGCCTGGGGCCGAGGGCAATTCCCGCAGTCCGAACCGGCGGTGCAGGCGCGCCAGCGGCGCTGGCGCCCACCAGTTCGCGCGGCCGAGCACGTGCATGAACGCGGGCACCAGCAGCATTCGCACGAGTGTGGCGTCGACCAGCACCGCCACGGTGAGCCCGAGGCCGAACATTCGCATGAACGACACCTGCGCGGCGATCAGCGCGGCGAACGAGATCGACATCAGCAGCGCCGCAGCGGTGATCACCCGACCGGTGTGGGCCACACCGAGCGCGACGCTTTCGTCGTTGTCGGCGCGTGTCTCACCCGATGCGAGCCAGTATTCGCGGATCCGCGAAATCAAGAACACCTCGTAGTCCATTGACAGGCCGAACGAGATACAGAACAGCAGCACCGGTAGGTTCACCTCGAGGGTGCCGGTCGCCGATGAGCCTAGCGCTCCGAGATGGCCGTCCTGGAACACCCATACCAGCGCGCCGAACGCGGCGGTCAGCGACAAGATGTTGAGCAGCAGCGCCTTCACCGGCAGTACCACGCTGCCGGTCAGCATGAACAGCAGCACGAACGTGATGCCGGCGATGATGCCCAGCACGATCGGCAGCCGGGTGGTGATGGTGTGCACGCTGTCGTGGTTGGTCTGCGCGACGCCGGCCAGTAGCACGGGTTTACCCGCCGGGGTGGCGACGGCGTGCAGCACGTTGAGTTGGTTGGCCGACGCGCCGGAGAACAGCGGGGCGGTGCTGCGGACGGTCAGAAACGCGCTGCCGTCGCGCAATCCCGTTGCGGCGCTGGGCGGGCCGGCCGGTGCGCCGCCGATGAACGTCCCGGTCGGTGCGGACACCGAGGACACCTCTGCTACCCGCGACAGCGTGGCGGCGTACCGGCGCAGGTCTGCGGACGTCACCCCGGTCGCGTCGGGGATGACGACGGTGATGTCGGTGGCCGAGTCGACGGCGAAGTCGTTGCGCAGCTGGTCGCCTACCTGGCGCGCGGACGCCGAGGTGGGCAGCACCCGGTCGTCGGGGAAGCCCCATTTGACGCCGAGGAACGGTGCGCCCAGCACCAGCAGCAGCGCGATGATCGCGGCCCCGATCGGCACGGCGCGGCGCATCACCACCTTGGTCCAGCGGTACCAGAACGACTGCTCGACCGGCTTGGGCTGCGGGTCGGGTCGGCCGAGCGCGCGGCGCAGCAGCCGCCGCACGTCCAGGGCGTCCAGCCGGGCGCCGAGCAGCGTGATCGCCGCGGGCGTGACGACCACGGCGGCGGCGGCCGCGAACGCCACGACGGCGACGCCGGCGTAGGCGAACGACTTGAGGAAGTACTGGGGGAACAGCACCATCGTCACCATCGACAGCGCGACGGTCAGTGCGGAGAACAGCACCGTGCGGCCCGCGGTGGCCATCGTGCGGATCAACGCCTCGTCGCGCTCGGCGCCGGCGGCGATTTCGTCGCGGTAGCGGCTAAGGATCAGCAGCGTGTAGTCGATCGCCAGCGCCAGGCCCATCGCGACGGTGAGGTTGAGCGCGAAGATCGACACGTTGGTGATCAGCGAGACGGTGTGCAGCACCGCCATCGAGCCCAGGATGGCGAAGCCACCGACGGCCATCGGCAGCGCCGCGGCGACCAGTCCGCCGAACACCCAGACCAGCACCACGAAGCTCAGCGGGATCGCCAGCGACTCCATGAACAGGAGGTCTTTCTCGGTTTGCGCGTTGACCTGCGAGTAAACCGTCGCGACGCCGCCGGCCCGTACGGTGACGCCGTCGCGGTCGTGCACGAGTGCGTCGGTGAGCGTCTTGGCGTGTTTCTGCGCCTCGCTCTCGCCGCCGGAGATCCCGGCGACGATCAACCCGGTCTTGCCGTCCTGGCTGATCAGCGCGGACGACGCCGATGGCGGCGCGGTCCAGGGCGACGTCACCTGCCCGACGTAGGGGGATGTGTGCAGTCGTTGCGCGATGTCGGTGCCGACTGCCCGGGCGGCGGTGCTGTGCACTCCGCCGTCGGCGGTGATGGTGATCAGCATCTCCATGTCGCCCTGGTCGAACTTGTCCGACAGGATCTTCGCCGCCCGCGACGACTCGGAGTGGGGATCTTGCATGCCGCCGGCGGACAGGCTCGTCACGACCGGAATGCCGAACAGTGCGGTGCCGACCATGACGAGCAGCGCCACCACGATGACGCGTCGGGGGGCGGCGATGGCGAGTCGAGCGATTCCCTGCAACACGGCGGATCCTTCCGCGGTCCGTATCAACGGTAACTTACCAGTGATAAGTTACGGAGTCGAGGCCGGATCGGTTCACCGTCACGTTTGGCTGCTGGTTGCTGTTTTTAAATTAACGGGCGGCTGTTGGGCCGCTGGCGGCGCCCGGCTCCCGTGCCGTTTGCGTGCTCACGATCACCTCGGGCACCTGTGAAGCAACCGACGCTACCCGGCGGTAATATTGCCACCGTTTTCCGAAACGAAACTCAAAGTCCTCTTAGAGGCGGTCCATAACCTCGGTGGCATGTGGATCGATGACACCAGCGCCGACGTCATCAAGGTCGACTTTGAGGCGCTCTACCACGGCGACTTGCTGGTGGAGGGAGACACCTCCGAGCAGATCGACGACCCGCCGCCGCTGGCCTCGGCGGTCTGACGGCATCCGCCTGTTCACCTGGGCCGGCGGCTCGGCTCTTTCGCTTATCTCGGTGCCATCCGGATCGCCCCGTCCAGCCGGATCACCTCTCCGTTGAGCATCGGGTTCTCGACGATGTGCACGGCCAGCGCGCCGTACTCCTCGGGCTTGCCCAGCCGCGACGGATGTGGCGCCTGCGCGCCGAGTGATTTCTTGGCCTCGTCCGGCAGCATCGCCAATAGCGGGGTGTCGAACAGCCCGGGCGCGATGGTCACCACCCTTATCCCTTTGCTCGCCAGGTCGCGGGCGATCGGCAGCGTCATCCCGACCACGCCGCCCTTGGACGCCGAGTAGGCCGCCTGGCCGATCTGCCCGTCGAACGCGGCCACCGACGCGGTGTTGATGATCACGCCGCGCTCCTCACCGACCGGGTCGGTCGCCGCGATCCGCTCCGCGCCCAGCCGCAGCACGTTGAAGGTGCCGATGAGGTTGATCTCGACCACCTTGCGGAACGCCTCCAGCGGGAACACGCCGTCCTTGCCCAGCACCCGGATCGCGTTGCCGGTGCCTGCGCAGTTGACCACGATGCGCACTGGCCCAAGGGATTCTGCGGTGTCCAGCGCGGCGGCCACCGCGGACTCGTCGGTCACGTCGGCCTCGGCGAACGCGGCGCGCTCACCCAGCTCGTCGACGGCCTCCTTGCCTTTCAGGTCGAGGACGACCACGTGCGCTGCGCGGTCCAGCAGTGCCTTGGTGGTGGCCAGGCCCAGCCCGGAGGCGCCGCCGGTTACCACGGCGACGGCGTCTTGAATCTGCATTGATCGGTTCCTTTCTGGCCGGCCAGCTGGCCGACCAAGCGGTTGGTCGAAGAATATACCCAGCGCTCGGCCGGGCCTTAGGGTGTAGCCATGACGACTCTCGATTCCAGCACGGCGGCGTACTCGAGCGTCGACGGCCTTTCGGTTGCGCTGTCGGACGGCGTGCTGTCGCTCACGATGGACCGGCCGGAAAGCCTTAACGCGCTGACCGAGGTGATGCTGACCGGCATCGCCGGCGCCTTGGAGCGCGCGGCGACGGACCCGCGGGTGAAGGTGGTGCGATTGGGTGGTGCCGGACGGGCGTTCAGCTCGGGTGCCGGGATCGGCGCCGAGGATCGGTCCAGGAAGGCACCGGGCAGCTTGACCGGCGTCCTCGACGCGGCTAATCGCGCTGTGCGGTCGATCGTTTCGCTGCCGCGCCCGGTCGTGGCGGTGGTGCACGGGCCCGCGGCCGGAGTGGCCGCCTCGCTGGCCCTGGCATCCGATGTCGTGGTGGCTTCGGAGAAGGCATATTTCCTGTTGGCGTTCACCAGGATCGGTTTGATGCCCGACGGCGGCGCGTCGGCGCTGGTGGCCGCGGCCGTGGGTCGGATCCGGGCCATGCGGATGGCATTGCTGGCCGAACGCATTTCGGCGACCGAGGCGCTCGAGTGGGGGCTTGCGACGGCGGTCTATCCGGAGGACGGCTTCGCTGCTGAGGTCGACAGGTTGATCGCCACCCTGGTCGACGGGCCCGTGGTGGCGCTGCGCAAGACCAAGGACGCGATCAACGCGGCGACGCTCACCCAGCTTGAGCCCGCACTGCAGCGCGAGCGCGTCGGACAGCTCGACCTGCTGACCGGACACGACTTCATCGAGGGCACGCTGGCGTTTCAGCAGCGCCGCAAGGCCGAGTTCACCGACATGTAGCCGGCCGCATCACCTCTTGCTGGGGATGATCAGGATGACGATGAGCGTCAGGATGCTGAAGAACAAGCCGAGTATTCCCCAGCCCAGCGGGTTGCGTCCTTTGATCGCGGCGATGACCCCACACACGATCGCTGCGATGATGCTTCCGATGGCGACGAAGATGCCCTTTATCCCGCGCAAGATCAGCCCGGCGGCTTCGGGTTGGGTTTGCGCGGCCAGCAGCAGTCCGTGCAGCATGCCGACCTCCTCGATGGGGTGATGGGAGTCGAAGGCTACCCGGATCGTCGGCGAATCAACCACGCCGCGACCGCGCCGTTCGCGGCGCCTGTTCGCCGGTGCAGACGCTGACGGTGCGCACGGACACGCGTGGGTTCAGAGTCCGAAGATCGGGGGCAGCCCGAGCACGATGACCAGGCTCCAGACCAGGTGCGTGAGCAACGGCGCCAGCACGCCGCCGGTGGCGCGGCGTTCCAGCGCGCACACGGTGCCGAGGATGATGGCCGCGAACGACAGCATCGGGTTGCCGCTGGCCGCCGTCACCGCGACGTAGAGCACGGTCGAGATGAGGACGGGATAATGGCGGCGCAGCGCCGAGTACGCCGCCCCCCGGAAGAAGCACTCCTCGGCGGCGCCGTTGATCAGCGTGATGATCACAACCAGCCACAGGTTGCCGCGGTGCTCGTATTCGAGCACCTGCCGGATCAGGTGGGCGATGGGCCCGATGTCGCGGGCGATGAGGCCGCCGACGACGAACACGCCGCCGAGCAGCAGGCCGATCGCGGTGCCGGTGATCACCGGTCGCTGGTTGCGGCCGCGCCAGCGGATCCTGCCGAGGTGGATCGGCCGGCCCAGGAACGCGCCGGTGAACCACACCACCGCCAGCAGCAGCGTGAGCCAGTAGAACGACGCGGTTCCGGGCGGCGCGTTTAGTGAGAAGCCGAGCACCACGGCGCCGATGATCAAAAACCCCGCCACGACGATTCGTCGCCTGCGCACGACCGCGGGAGGTTCGTGGTAGGGCGCCGCGACGCCGGTGATGACCTGCCTGATCTCCTGCCGGAAGCTTCCCCGCCGGATGGTGTCGGTTTCGCTCATGCCGGGCTTCCCTTCGGCGTCAGATAGATGAGGATGTCGAGGGCGGTGCGCAATGTGCCCGCGACCGGCCCGGGCACCGCGTTGAGCAGGCCGAGCGCGGGCCTGGCGAGTTCCGGTGTCACCGCCCGAGCGAGCCGCCGCAGGCGCAGTCGGTCACCGCCGGCCCACGACGGATCGCTGTCGGCGAGGTGGTGGTGGTCGGCCAGCGCGTTGACGGGTCGGGGACAGTTGCTGGACAGCGACGCGACGATCGCGTCTTCGATGGGGGTCAGCCCGCCGGGCGGGTCTCCCACCTTGTCGCCCAGCCGGTGATCGGAGGCGGTCATGGGATGGTCGAGCGAGGCCACCAGGTCGGCGGCCAGCCCGCCGGGAACGGGCAGCGCGAGCGCGGTCACCCGCGACACGACGCTTTTGTCGACCCCGCGCACCGGCAGCGCCGGCCGCCAAGTGCGTGACGCCCGGGCGTAGACGGTGAGCAGGTCACCGTAGGTGGTGGTCTGCGGGCCACAGATGTCGTAGGCGCCGGCCGGTACCCGGTCGGGGTCGGCGGCCGCGATGAGGTAGTACAGCACGTCGCGGATCGAGATCGGGTCGATGGGGTTCGCTGACCACGGCGGCAGCGGCAACACCACGAAGCGGTCGCCGACGTAGCGCAGCATTTCGAACGACGTTGAGCCGGCCCCGATGATCATCGCCGCGCCGAGCCACACGACTTCCGGCCCGCCGTCGATCCTCAGTGATTCGGCGACCTCGGCGCGGCTGGTGAGGTGCTCGGACAGGTCGTCATCATCGGGAACGAAGCCGCCCAGGTACACGATGCGCCGCACGCCCGCGGCCTTGGCCGCCTCGGCGACGTTGGTGGCGGCCGCGTTGTCGGCGGCCCGGAAGCCGGGCTGGCCGATGCCGTGGACCAGGTAGTACACCACGTCGACGGGGCCGGCCGCGGCGAAGGCCGCGCTGGTCGCGCCGGGTTCGGCCGCGTCCATCGCGACCGGGGTGATGCCGTCGTACCAGCCGAAACGCTTGAGGCGACGGGGCTTTCGGGTGGCTGTCACGACCCTGTGGCCATCGGCGATCAGCGCCGTGACGAGCCGCGATCCCACATAACCGGTGGCACCGGTGACCAGGATCCGCACAGCGTCCACCGTACTGATCGCCGAATGCGACAGGGAAGGCCCTCCGTCTTCCTAGGCTTGGGGCGAAAGACCACAACCCACCAAAGGAGAAAGACATTGGCCACCCTGCGCTGCGGTGAGCAGGACCTGCCGCTGACGTTCACCAATGAGTTCCTGGCCCACCTGCAGGTCGCGGTGCATCGCCGGTTCGCGCACGCCGGCGGATTCTTCGTAACGGGCACGCACCCGGTGTCCGACGGTCACGAGGCCACCGTCTCGTACTGGCTTGGTCCGACCACTCCGCTGGTGTTCAGCTATGACATCCGCAACGAGTCGGGAGAACGGATCCCGCCGGTCACGTTGGACCACGAGGAGATTGAGGCGATGCTCGAAGCGATGGACCGGCCGGTCGGCGTCCATCTGACCGGCGAGGTGTGGCTGACGTTCCGCGACCGGGTCTAACCCGTTGCGGCCCGGTGGAACTCGATCAGCCGCTGGTAAACCTGCGCGTTGTGCCTGTTGCCGGCCAGTTCGGCGTCGGACAGTTCGCGGCGCACCCGCCCCGGTGTCCCGGTCACCAGTGAGCGCGGCGGCACGACGGTGCCCTGCGGGACCAGGGAGCCGGCGCCGATCAGCGAACCGGCGCCGATGATCGCGCCGTTGAGGATGAGGGCGCCCATCCCGATCAGCACGTTGTCCTCCACCACGCAGCCGTGCAGCACCGCGTTGTGGCCGAGGCTGACCCCCGCGCCGACGCTGACCGGATACTCGCGATCGACGTGGATGACCACGCCGTCCTGGATGTTGCTGCCCGCACCGACGTCGATCGGCTCGGCCTCGGCGCGCAGGGTGGCGGAGTACCAGACGCTGGACCTGGCGCCCAGCGTGACGCCACCGATGATGGAGGCGTTGGGCGCGACCCAGGCCTCCTGGTGGATCTGCGGCGTACGCCCGCGGATGGCGATGATCAGCGGCTCAGGCATGCCCGACATCTAAGCAGACGGTCGTCGGCGGTTTGCCGGGAGTTGGTTTTCCGGCGCGTCGATCAGCGTGCTTTCCACACCGGCTGGCGCTTCTGCGCAAAGGCCAGTGGGCCCTCCTTGGCGTCCTCGGACTTCAGCAACGAGCCGAATTCGCGGCTCATCCGCGCCCACTTGGGTTCCTCGTCGGTGATCACGCCGTCGTCGACCCCGCAGGCGATGCGCTTGCTGGCCTGCACGGACAGCGGCGCGTTGACGGTGATCCGGCCGGCTAGGGCAAGGGCGGCTTCGAGCGCGGTGCCCTCAGGCACGACGCGGTTGATCATTCCCCACTTCAGCGCCTCCGCCGCGGTGATCGGCTCGCCGGTGAAGAGCAGTTCGAAGGCAAGCTTGCGCGGCAGCGCGTCGACGATACGGAAGACACCTCCGGCGCCGGCGATTAGCCCGCGCTTGACCTCGGGCAGGCCGAACACGGCGCTCTGGTCGGCCACCACCAGGTCGCTGGCCATCGCGATTTCGGTGCCGCCGCCCAGCGCGGCGCCGTTCACCGCGGCGATGGTCGGCTTGTCGATGACGTGGTGCACGTAGCCGGCGAACCCCCACTCACCGTGCTCGCGGTGATAGAGGTTCTCCCGCCGCGCAATCGCCTTCAGGTCGGCCCCGGCGCAGAACGACTTGTCGCCGGCACCGGTGATCACCACCGCCCACAGGTCGGGGTCCTGGTGCGCCCGCTCAAGCGCGTCGCCGACGGCGGTGCTGACCGCGCTGTTGACGGCGTTGCGGGCGGCAGGCCGGTTGAGGGTGATCACCAGCACGTTGCCGCGCTGCTCGACCAGTGCGGCCGGCCCGGCTTCGGTGTTCGTCACAGCAACTCGACGATGGTGGCGTTGGCCTGCCCGCCGCCCTCGCACATGGTTTGCAGTCCGTATCGAATCCCCTTGTCGCGCATGTGATGGACCATCGTCGTCATGATGCGCGCCCCCGAGCCGCCCAGCGGGTGGCCGAGCGCGATCGCCCCGCCGTTGGGATTCAGGTTCTTCTCCTCGGCGCCGATGTCGCGCAACCATGCCAGCGGCACCGGCGCGAACGCCTCGTTGACCTCGAACACGCCGATGTCGTCGATGCGCAGCCCGGAGCGGTTCAGCGCCTTGTGGGTGGCCGGGATCGGCGCGGTCAGCATGATCACCGGGTCGGCACCGGCCAGCACCGCGGTGTGGATCCTCGCGATCGGACGCAGACCCAGCGACTTCGCCTTGTCGGCGGTCATCATCAGCAGAGCGGCTGAACCGTCGGAGATCTGCGACGAGTTGCCTGCGTGAATGACGCCGTCGTCCTTGAACGCCGGCTTGAGCTGGGCCATCTTGTCCATTGGGGTGCCGCGACGGATGCCCTCGTCGTTGACCACCGGGTTGCCGTCCTGGTCGATGATCGCAACGATTTGGTCGTCGAACGCACCGGAATCCTGGGCCGCCGCAGCCTTTTCGTGCGAGCCGAGGGAAAACTCGTCCAGCGTCGCCCGGTCGTATCCCCAGCGCTCGGCGATCATCTCGGCGCCCAGGCCCTGGTTGGGCACAACGCCGTAGCGCTCGATGTACGCCCTCGGGAACGGGTTGCCGCCGCCGGCCAGCGACGCGCCCATCGGGACCCGGGACATCGACTCGACGCCGCCGGCGACCACCACGTCGTAGTGCCCGGCTACCAGCCCCGCCGCGGCGAAGTGAATCGACTGCTGGCTGGATCCGCACTGCCGGTCGACGGTCACACCGGGCACCGTTTCCGGCCAGCCGGCGGCGAGCAGCGATGTGCGGGCGATGTCGATAGCCTGATCGCCGGCCTGCATCACGCATCCCCAGATGACGTCCTCGACGATCTGCGGGTCCACACCGGCCCGCTCCACCAGCGCGTTGAGCACCTGTGCGGACAGCTCGGCGGGGTGGACCCCGCAGAGGCCGCCGTTGCGCTTGCCGATCGGTGAACGCACCGCTTCGACGATTACCGCTTCAGCCATGGACGTCTCCTTCGTGAAATGTCGATTTTCACCATGAATTGTTGACCACCGCCGCCCGGGCCGGTGAACCGGGCCGGATTCGGCTGCGTGGCCCGGTCACCTCTGACAACCTGGAATGGACGTGACCACCGCTCTTCAGCGCGCCTTCGCGGCGAACTCACCGCGGCTGTCACCGCGCGGCACCCCCGCCGCCGGGTGGCTGATTCACCTCGCGGTGATAGCGCTGTGGGCGGCGTTGTTCGCGCAGGCGTTTGTGGGGGTCGGCGCCGGGTTCTGGTCGATCGGTATCGCCTACCTCGGTTACGACACGCTGTTGTCGATGTTCGTGCTGTGGCAGACCGTGCCGATGCTGCGCACCCGGCCGTCCCCGGCCCGGCTCGCCGCGCCCACGGTCGCGGTGCTGATCGCGGCCTACAACGAAGCCGCCGTACTGCCGGCCACCGTGCGTTCGGTGCTGGCGCAGACCGACCCGGTGGACGTGATCGTGATCGCCGACGACGGCTCAGTTGATCACACGGCCGCGGTGCTGGCGGCATGTTTCGGGCTGTCCGCGCCGGCGATGGGTGCGCTCAGCGAGCCCGCCCGCCACGATCCACGGCTGCGGTGGCTGCGACTTGCACACGCCGGCAAGGCCGTTGCGCTCAACGGCGCCCTGCTGGCGGTCGACACCGACGTGGTGATCACGATGGACGCCGACACCCTTCCGGCGCGTGACGCGGTCGCCGCGATCCGGCGGGCGTTCGCCGACGACCCGCGGCTCGTCGTGGCCGGCGGTGTGCTGATCCCGGCGTGCGGGTCGGCTCTGCGCAACCGGGTTCTGCAGTGCTTCCAAACCTACGAGTACATGCGCAATTTCTTGTCGCGCTACGCCTGGATGCGGGTCAACAGCCTGCTGCTGATCTCCGGTGCGTTCGCCGGGTTCCGCCGTGCCGCCGTGCTGACGGTCGGTGGCTTCGACCCCGATTGCCTCGTCGAGGACTACGAGCTGATCCACCGGTTGCACCGCCGCAGCCGCGACGACCGGCTCGGCTGGCGGGTTGAGGTCGTGGGCCGGGCCGTCGCGCGAACCGACGCGCCGGGCACCATCGTGGGATTCCTGCGTCAGCGCCGCCGCTGGTTCGGCGGCTTCCTGCAGACGCAGTACTGGAACCGCGACGTGACCGGCAATCCCCGCTACGGCTGGCTGGGGCTGGCCATGATGCCGGTGAAGGCGGTGGACACCGTGCAGCCGGTGTACGGGCTGACCGCGTTGGTGTTGCTGGTCGTGCTGGCGGCCACCGGCAATGTCGCGGTGCTGGTACCGGTCGGGGCGATCGTGCTGGCCAAGCTCATCTTCGACGTGCTTGCGTACCTGTGGAGCATTCACTTGTACCGATGCTGGACGGGCCGCCGCGACAGCACCCACGTCGGCTACGCGCTGCTGGCGGCGGTGTGTGAACCGTTCAGCTTCATCCCGCTGCTGCATACCGGCGCCCTGCTGGGCTGGTGGCAGTTCCTCACCGGCCGCCACACTTGGGTACCGCAGCGCCGGACGGCCTTGACTACTTGGTGACCGTCGCGTCGTAGACGTGAACCGGCACGTCGTCGTCCCACGGCTGGCGCACCACCATGTCGGCGACCTTGACGCAACCGCGCTCGAATTCACCGGTCGCCGCGTCGACAAGCCGGTACTCCTGGGTCTGCTTGTGGATCGGCTGCGCGTCGAGCAGCACGATGCGCACCTCGCCGGGTTCGAAACCGCAGCGCTGTTGCATCGCGGCGATCAGCTGCTCGTTGTGCATGTGCCCGTCACCGAAGTTCCAGCCGATGGCGGTGCTGCAGATGCGCTCGCCGTCGGTGACGGCGTAGTCGTCCTCGTTCTGTCCGGCCATCGCGCGGTGGGCTAGGGTGAACAGCGCTTTTCCGTGGGTGTTGAACGCCCGGAACGCGTAGCCCAGGTAGATGGGGATCTGCGCGGCCTCCTTGCTGCCGTAGAACCGCTCGAGTTGGGCCTGCGGCATGCCGGCGATGGCGACGATCCCCCGGCTGATCTTCTCGGCGGCCGCGGGCTTGATACACCACAGCGTGGTGTCCCAGTTGCCGGCGTAGTACCGCATGCCGGGCAGAAACGAGATTTTGCGCGGGAACAGGTTGCCCAGCGCGACCGTCCCCGCGACAACGGCGAACAGGATCGCGACGGGCACCGGGTTGTTCAGGTCGCCCAGGCCGAGCTTCGCGTGTGCGACGAAGAGGCTGAGAACGCCGAAGATCATGAACACGTTCCACTCCAGCGGCACGCCCATCGGGATGGCGGTCAGGATCGCCAGGTGGAAGCACACCATCACGACAGCGGCCACCGCGGTGAGCCACCCGCCGCGGGAGAAGAACAGCACCAGCGGCACGCCCATCTCCACGACGGTGCCGCCGTGGGCGAAGATCCGCGACAGCCGGCCGGGCCGTAGGTCGTCGGGGAACTTCTCGAAGAACATCCGCTTGATGAACCGGGGACGGAAGACCGGGCTGTTGGACATCATCGTGGACACCACGAACGGGAAGTGCTTGTTGAGCTTGGAGGTCGCCGCGCCCATCCAGATCACGACGAACACCACCTTGCTCGCGATGACGATGTCGACGCCGGTGAACACGAACGTGACCGCCAGCGTGGCGTAGACCTCGCCGCGCGCGGCGAGGAAGATCACCTTGTCGCGCAGGCCCAAAACGCCGAGGATTGCCAGTATCGCCACGATCTGCCACTTCGGCAGGACGCCCACTGTGGTGTGCAGCGCCGGTATTGAACCGGTGCCGTCGGATACCAGCGCCCACAGCAGCATCGCCAGCAGCGCGGCGTACAGCGCGGCGTCGACCGGCGTGCGTGCGGTGCCGCTCGTGAGCGGAATTCGTCGCGGCCATGGCGGGAGCCGGATCGTGCTGGGCCGCAACCAGTACAGGATCGAGCCCATCGGCGGGAAGAAGCGGTTGTTGAGCGGGCCGAAGCCGCAGCCGAGCCCGATGACTTCGAACAGCATCGTGTACAGCACGACCTTTTCGAACACGATCGGCTCCGACCACCACGACGCGATGTTGGTGAAACCGTCGATGCCCTTGGTCGTCAGGGCGAACAGCCAACCGAAAAGGATGTAGAGCAGGATCTTGACCACGTAGAACAGGTGCAGCGCGACCGGCGTCCCGAAACCCACCTCGGCCCAGTGCCTGGCCATTGGGCGGATCTTTTCGCCGCGGGTGCCCTTGCTCCATTCGGCCATATCCAGGACGGGCAGATCGGGCTTCAGAAATCCCATGGACAAAATCTAGAACGCGTTCTAGTCCTGCGACTAGGGTTCTTCGTCAGGGCCTGCGTCGGCTTCTCTTTTTGCGCTTGGCCCGCAGCTGCGTGACGCCGTAGACGATGCCGTCGGCGATCTCCTCGATGCCGGTGACTCGGTCGGGGCACGCGCACACGGTAACGCATGCGGCTTGGTCGTGTAACACCTGCGAGATGCTCAGCCCGGCGCCCTCCGTCAGCGGCGGGACCGCGTGGATGGCCGCTACCGGCGCGCCGGCGCAGTACACCGGCAGCCGAGGCCCTTGGATCGTCGCCGCAACGCCGTGGGCGACGGGGCGCAGCCGCCGTGACAGCTCCAGGCGGGTGTAGACCTGCATGCCGGTGTGCAGCAGGTTCGGTGGTACCAACTGCGCGACACCCCCGATGGCGGAGTGTGTTTCGCGCCGTCGGCCGGCGTGGCATTCCCGCAGCACCTGGGCGGGGTCCGCGTGCTGCACCGGGAGGCGCACGCGTACCGGTGTCGGTGAGGCCAAGAACTGCATCGCCAGGGGATGCTCCGGCACCTCGGCGTGACGCTGCAGCCAGGTGCGCAGCGACAGTGTGCAGGCGGCCAGGAAGACATCGTCGGAGCTGACGTCGAGGGCGTCGGCGATCGCGTCGATGTCCGCGCGCCGCAGCTCGGAGAACGCCACCTCACGCTGCGGGCTCAGCGGGTCGTTGAACGCCGTCCTGGGCACCGGTGCGTCGCCGTTGCCGCCCCGCAGTCTGTCGGCGACCGACCGCACCAGGGTCGGCAACCCTTGTCCGGCCAGCCGGGCACCGGCGAGCTGGTTGCCGGTCAACTCTGCGGCGGTGTCGGCGACAAGGTCGGCCAGCGACGGCGACTTGCCGAGGCCGGGCTCGGGCGGCAGACAGCTGGCGGGGTCGTCGTCGGCTGTGGCGGTCACCAGCCGGGTGAGGATCGCCGCCAGGCCGTCGACGCCGCCGACGATCGCCCGCGAGACCTTGAGGGCCAGCGCCCACCGGCCACCCGCGAGGCCTTCGATGCTCCACGCCTGCCACAGCGGCTTGTGTCTGACCATGGGACGGGTGGTGAGTTTGGCGACGATGTCGGCGAATTCGCCCGTTCCGCCGGGCGGCGGCACCGCCAGCTTGTGCAGCTGTCGCGACGGGTCGAAGTCGGCGACCTCGGCCCACACCGGTTGGCCCAGTCCCAGTGGCTTGGCGAACAGGCGGCTGCGAAAGCGCGCCAGCCGCGGAAGCGACGACCCGGCCAGTTCGTGCAGTCGCTGGTGGCTGACCGCATCGGATGCTTCCATCACGATCAGCACGACGTAATGTGCAGGGGTGGTCGGCGTCTCGGTGTTCAGCGCCAGCGCGTGCGCGCCGGACAACCTCTGCCACGCCATCGGGCCCTCCCCTGCCAGCCCTGATCTCTGTGCCGTGCTTCACGGTACGCGTCCGGCTCGGCCGGGCTGAGACAATGGCCCGATGACCGCGATGCAGATGGCCCGCCAGGAACGCGAGGATCTTGCTGCCCTGTTGACCGAGCTGTTACCCGCCCAGTGGGACATGCCGACGTTGTGCGAGCGCTGGCGCGTGCGTGACGTGGTAGCGCACGTGATCAGCTATGACGACCTCGGTCGTGTCCAGCTGGCGCGGCGCTTCCTCGCCGGCGGGCTCTCGATTGACCGGATCAACGCGTTGGGCGTCGCGGACTATGCCCGGTTTTCGCCGGCGGAGCTACTCGACGCGGTGCGCGCACATCTGCAACCTCGCGGCCTGACAGCGGGTTTGGGCGGCATGATTGCGTTGGTGGACGGCATGATCCACCAGCAGGACATCCGGCGATCGTTGGGGATCGACCGCGCGATTCCGCCGGACCGCCTTCGCGCCGCGCTGGATTTCGCGCGTTATGCACCGCTGATCAGGGGCGCCTGGTACGCCCGCGGGCTGCGGCTGGTGGCGACCGATGTCGATTGGTCGCACGGCCGGGGCCCGGACGTGCGCGGCGGCGGTGAGGCGCTGCTGATGGCCATGGCCGGACGCAAGGCGGCGCTCGATGATCTCACCGGACCGGGGCAGCACAGGTTGGCGCGTCAGCTGTGATGGGTTACCCCAGCGCGGTGTCGAGCCGGTCGACGTAGTCGTCGACGTCGGCGATCGCCGTGGCCGCGGCGTTCACGCTGATCGCGATCGTGTCCCCGAGGCCGTGCGCGCCGTGTGTGAGTCCCATCATCGGGGACAGCGCCGGATAGCCGGCGGTGAGTATCACCGGCAGGCCGCCGAACCGAAGGTCGGCAGGCCCACGGTTGACGCTGGACACCACGGTGTTGCCGGTGACCACCGAAGAGCGGGCGTCGGCATCGAATTGGTTTACTCCCCAGTGCAGCAGGGCGGCAGGAACGGCCGCCAGCGCCAGGTCGCCGGCCCGGAACGCCGGATGCTGGCCGCGGCGCCGACGATCGGCGAGCTCCGCGGCGATCATTCGGGCCCGCTCGCCGGTGGCCGCGACGTCCGGGTGCAGGCCGATCCCGACGTTGCCGAAGTGGTTGTTGCCCAGCCGGACACCGGGTTTGGCCATTGGCACCTCGGCGCCTAGCGCCGAGGTGTCCTGTCCGCGGGCGCGCAGGTACTCCGACAGCGCCGCCGAGATCGCGGCCAGCACCGCCGCCGTGACGGTGGGTCCGGCCAGCTGGGCTCGGTTCCGCGTCAACGTCCGCACCGCCCGCACGTCACCGGGTCGGGTGTTGATGCTCAGCGCGGGCCGCGGCGGGGCCGGCGGCGGCACTCGCCCGGCGGTGGTGTCGCGTTCCAGTTGCCGGCGCGCGCGGGACGCGTCGGCGGCACGCCGAACGAGCAGCCCCCCGCCGGCCGGAGCCGGCGCCGGTATCGGCGCCGCACGGCCGAACAACACGCCGGCCAGGGCCGCCGACCGCAGGCCGTCGCCGAGCGCGTGGCCGATCTGCAGGACCGCGACCGTCACGGGACCGGCGCCGCCCGGCATCCCGATGACCGGCGCGAACAGGTGTAACCGCCATGCGCACTGCTGAAGGTCCAACGGCTCGTCGGCCAGCCGCCCGACGGCATCCAGGCAGTCCTGCCAGCCGAGGTCCCCGTGCAGCGCCACCAGGGAATCGTCGACGTCGCGCCGGACCCACGCGGGGTAGGTCAGCGGGCAGCCGTCGGCGACCCGCACCTGCAGCTCGGGGCCGGACCGCGCCCGGGTCAGGACCTCGGCGACGGCCATGTCCGGGTCGACCGGCTGGCCGGCGAACGCGTACACCAGGAGCTGGTCGTTCGGAATCTTGGCCGACATCCAGTAGAACTGCGCGTCGACGGCGGTGAGCCGCGTCTTCACCCGCAACATCGTGGCACGGCGAGGTACGGTCGCGTGGTGGCCCTGCCCGCACCAGCCGACGACCGTGCCGCGGTTGTCACCGGCGCGTCGTCGGGCATTGGCGAGGAAATCGCACGGGAACTTGTGCGGCGCGGTCATCATGTCGTCCTGGTGGCCCGCAGCGCCGACCGCCTGGCCGCGCTCGCCGGGGAGTTGGGTGTCCGGGCGCACCCGCTGGCCGCCGACCTGTCCCGGCAGGGCGACCGCGCGGCGTTGCCCGATCGGGTTGCGGAGCTCGGCATGGTTGCGGACATCCTGGTCAACAACGCGGGGTTGTCGACGCTGGGACCGGTCGCGAAATCGCGTCCGGAGCGCGAGCTCAACCTGGTCGAGGTCGATGTGGCCGCCGTCGTCGAGCTGTGCAGCAGGTTCCTGCCGGCAATGGTGGACCGCCGTCGCGGCGCGGTGCTGAATGTGGCGTCGGTGGCGGGCTTCGGCCCGCTGCCGGGACAGGCAGCCTATGGTGCCGCGAAGGCGTTCGTCGTGTCCTACACCGAGAGCCTGCGGGGCGAGTTGCGCGGCACCGGTGTCACCGCAACTGCGTTGTGCCCCGGGCCGGTGGACACCCCGTTCAATGCTGTGGCCGGGTTCGGCAAGGGTGAAGCCGAGGCGCTGTTGCCCAGCGTGATGTGGAAGTCCGCCGCCGAGGTCGCGCAGGCCGGGGTCAACGGCCTGGCCGCGGGCAAGGCCGTTGTTGTGCCCGGTCGCCTGAACCGGGTTGCCGCGGCCTTCTACCGAGTCGCGCCGCACGAGCTGCTGCTGCCCCTGCTGGCACGACACCACCCGGGCATGAAACGCGGTTAGCCGCGGCCAATGAAGTCGAGGATGTGGCCTGCGACGACGTCCGGTTGCTCGAGTTGCAGGAAGTGACCGGCATCCTCGACAACGTACATGGCGCCGCCGGGCGGCAACGCGGTTCGTGCGCGTTCGGCGAGGTTCACCCCCATGCAGCCGTCGTCGGCGCCGTGCAGGTACAGCGTCGGCAGCCGTAGCGGCTGCTGCCAGCTCCGCTCGAGTTGCGCGTACTGTGGCGGCGGCTTCGCGGGCCGCACGGTTGCCCGGTATGGGCCCAGCGCGGCGCGCCAGCTTTGTGGCGACCCGATCGCGGCGTCAACGTGGCGCAGGTCCTCGGTCGCATCCAGGCCCGGCGACCAGCGCCGCCACAGCAGCGGCAGCACCCACGACTTGGATCGTTCAGGCAGCCTGGGCAATTGGAAGTACATGATGTACCAGCTGCGAACCAGCTGCGCGGGCAGCAGTGCGGGCAGCGAGTGCCGTACGCCGTGTCCCCGCCGCGGCCGCAACGCGCGAGACGGCGGCACCGACATCAGCACCGCCTTGCGAAACGGGCCCTTGGGCATGGCGGCGAGCCCGGCGGCGGCGATGGCTCCCCAGTCGTGACCGATCACCACGTCGCGACCCGTGGCTCCGACCCGTTCGAGCACCCGCAACGCGTCGTCGATCTGGGCGCCGACGTGGTAGCTGCCATCGGTGGGAATGGTGGACGGGGCGTAGCCGCGCATGAACGGCGCGATCACCCGCCAGCCGGCAGCGGTAAGCCTGGGCGCCAGCAACCGCCAACCGTGGGCGGTGTCGGGAAACCCGTGTAGACACAGCGCAATCGGCGCATCGGGTGCCGCATCGCGCGGCTTCCAACACAACCCGCGTAGGGTCACCGTAGGCGCTTCGACCTCCACCCACCCGGGCTCGCCCATGCCGGAAGCCTAACCGCGACCGCGGCGATCCCGGCTCACGCCGTGTCGGCGGCGGCCTCCAGTTCCGAAATCATGATCTTGCGCATTCCCAGCATCGCCTTGGTGGCGGCCACGGCACGGGCCGGGTCGGGGTCGTTCAAGAGCTCGAACAGTCGGTCCGGCACGATCTGCCAGCTCAGGCCGTACCTGTCCTTGAGCCAGCCGCACTGTGACTCTTGGCCGCCGTCGACGAGCCGATCCCAGTAATAGTCGACTTCGTCCTGGTCCTTGCAGCTGACCATGAACGACACCGCCTCGGTGAACGGGAACTGCGGTCCGCCGTTGATGCCGACGAACCGCGTGCCGTCCAGGACGAACGTGCCCGACACCACCTCGGTGGGTTTTCCCGGGCCAGCCTCGGTGAACCGGTTCATCTGCTCGACCGACGAGTTCGGGAAGATGGCGGTGTAGAACCGCGCGGCCTCCTCGAGGTCGTTGTCGAACCACAGTGACGGTGTGATGGACGGCATGGTGCTCCTCTCGACGACTGCTTTCCTGTGCAGACCGCGGCGGTTGCCGGAACTCATCACGGCATCCGGCTCGACCCCAGCGCGCGAAGGGAGAAGTTGACGACGTAGCCCACCATCTGCTCGTGGTCGGGCCCCAGGCCGAGCAGCGGTGCGGCGAACGCGCGATCGACGACGGCGTGGATGGCCGCGGCGTCCACCTCGGGTTGGGCCAGGGGGAACGACCCGTCGCTTCGCCCCCTGCGCAGGATGTCGGCGAGGATCTCTTCGCGGTGGACGCGCAGTTCCTGGCTTGCCGCGCGATAACCCTTGGCCACCCGGACTTCGTCGGAGTCCAGGACGATGATGTGGGCCCGTCGCCGCGGGTCGTAGGCCAGGCTCAGGATGTAGCTGATCCATGCGGTCAACTGGGCCGTCGGGCCACCGGCGGTTTCGTCGGCGGCCCGACGCAGCCGACGGGCCACCGCGTCGGCGTCCCGCCTGAGCATCGCGAGAAACAGCTCGTCTTTGGACTGAAAGTGCCGGTAGAACGCGCGGGTGGACATGCCCGCGGTCTCCAGGATCGCCGCGACCGACACCGGTCCGGGATGCGGCGACGCCAGGCAAGCGTATGCGGCGTCGATGATGCTGGCGCGCTCGTCGGCGGCGACGCGAATACGGGGCGGCACGAGCGCTGATTGTAGGACGCCGACCTGGTGTGAAAATGCCGATCTCACTGAGTTAACGTGAGGCGGGACCGGCCGGAAGGATGATCACCTTGAGCAGCGCCTCACGGACCGTCGAGTTCAGCGGCGTCGATGACGTCGCGCTGGTCGCCGACGAGTGGAATCGCGGCGCCGCCTCGGCCGAGGGCCGGGCGACGATCCTGATGCTGCACGGCGGCGGCCAGAACCGGTTCTCCTGGAAGAACACCGGACAGGTCCTCGCGGATCAGGGCTTTCATGTGGTGGCGTTGGACAGCCGGGGGCATGGCGACAGCGATCGCGCCCCGGAGGCCAACTATTCGTTGGAGGCGCTGTGCGGCGACGTGATGAATGTGCTCGACACGATCGACCGTCCTGTGGTGCTGATCGGGGCCAGCCTGGGCGGGCTGACCGGCCTGCTGGTCGCCGACCAGGCCGGCCCGGACCGGGTCACCAAGCTGGTCCTCGTCGATGTGGTACCGCGGTTCGAGCGCAGCGGCGGCGCGCGGATCCGGGATTTCATGTTCAACCACGTGCACGGGTTCGAATCCCTCGAGGAAGCCGCCGACGCCATCGCGGCATACCTGCCGCATCGCAAGGGCCGGCGAAACCCGGACGGGCTGAAGAAAAATCTGCGCCTGCGTGACGGCCGCTGGTACTGGCATTGGGACCCGGCGTTTCTGACCATCCCGGACCAGCAGGATCCCTTCGACTTCGTCGACGACCTCGAGCAGGCGGCGGTGAATCTGACCATCCCGATCCTGCTGATCCGCGGCAAGCTGTCCGATGTGGTCAGCATGAAGGGGGTGCGGGATTTCCTCGACAAGGTGCCCCACGCCAAGTTCGTCGAGTTGTCGGACGCCGGCCACACGGCGGCCGGTGACGACAACGACGCGTTCAGCGACGCCGTCGTGCAGTTCGTCAACCGCTGACCTGCCACGCTGCGCGTCAACCGCCCTCGTCTTGGCCGCCTCGTAGCGCTCCAGCGCGAAAAGACTCACAGCCTGCGCGCGACCCGCGACTGTCAGCTGTCCAACGTGATGTCGGGGTGATGTCGGGCGCCTTGCCGTACCGGTTCGCGTAGGCGCGGGCGAAGCGGCTCGGCGTCGTACCCGATCCGGCTGAGATGGCCTCTGCGCATTGCTTCCGACGTCCGACGCCGGCAGCTACGTCACGGACCAGGTGCTGCTGGCCGACGCTGACTCGGTCGTGCCGTGAGCGTGTCACACCAGCATCGGGACGCCCTCGACCCGGCTGTCCGTCAGGATCTCGAACATGGCCCGATGCGAACTGGTCAGTTTGGTGGTCCCGGTTCCGGACAACCGCAGATGGCAGGTCGCGATCGCCGAGTTGTAGCAGTACTTTGGCGTCCCGTTGGTGTCGGTGTACGTCAGGCCGATGACATGGCCGGGCTCGGCGGTTATCTCGCCGTCGAGCGTCAGCCCGTCGACGCGTGCGCCGAACGACCAGGCGAAGGGGCGATAGCTGCCCGACGTGTGTCGTGCGGCGAGAACCGACCGGACCGCGAACTCCTGGCCGTCGTGCCGCAGTACCAGCAGCGTGACGGGGGGCAGTGACACCGGCCCCAGGCCGACTCGCGCCGTGACGACCTCCAGCGTCGACTCGGGCGCGTCGTCGAAGCCGCAGACCTGGCCGAACGCGTATGCCGGTGTGTGCCGGCGACCCCAGTTGTGGTTGACGCTGCCGATCCATTTGTCGACGGCGATGCTGGTGTCGACGTGAAGGTGGCCGTCGAAGCGGGCGAGCGGGGAACGGACCAGTGTCTTTGTGCTCGGCAGGTGGGTGGCGTATCGACGTTCGGTGAGCAACTTGACCGGTTGGTGTGAGCGGTACGTGATTCGCAAATCCCATTTCGCGGTGGATTTTTGGTTAACGACGTTGCCGCGGGCGCAGTGGTCGTCGAGGGTCGTCGTTCCGATCCTGGCGCACCAGGGGTCGGCGCGGAAGTCGGCGTGGTCGAGAGGGTGCGGCGCTTTGACTGCCCTGTTGCCCGCTCCATTGGGGTCGAAAACCATCACCCAGACGTCGGCACTGCCGGCCGTTGCTCTGGGCAGCAGCAGCGTTTCGCGCAGCCACAGCGCCTTCGGTCGGCCTGGATGGTTGGCTCGGATGTACCGGCTTTCGTAGTACGGCGGCTTGGCTGTCATGATCGGGCCGCCGTGTCGCCGGACTCGCCGAGCCGCTGATGCAACCGGGCTCGGATCTCGTCGGGTGTGTAGGAATTGCGCCGTCGCTGGTCGCGCGCCACGAGCACACCGCCGGCAGCGATCCCGACCAGACCGGCGAGCCCGATCCACTTCCACATGCTCCGCACCGGCGTCAGCTTAGGCTGCCAGGGTGGCCGAAAGCACCGTGTCGCTCGACCGGGCACTCGATGAGACGCGCACTGGAGACATCTGGTTGTTCCGCGGCCGATCCAGGCCGGACCGCGCCATCCAGTCGATGACCAACAGCCCCGTCAATCACGTTGGGATGACCGTCGCGCTCGACGACCTGCCGCCGCTGCTGTGGCACGCCGAGCTGGGCAACAAGCTCACCGACATGTGGACCGGCACCAATCACCGGGGCGTGCAGCTCAACGACGCCCGCGCGGGGATCGAGCAGTGGATTCATCAGTACGGCCAGCGCTGCTGGTTGCGTCAGCTGACGCCCTACGCCGGCCGCGAGCAGGAGGACCGGGTGCTTCGGGTGATCGCCCGCATGGATGGCACGCCCTTTCCGGGCACGCTCCGGCTGGCGGGCCGTTGGCTGCGCGGCCGTATTCCTGGCTCGCATGACCTCACGCGAGGAATTCCCTTGGTGGATGGCGTTGTTCGCGAGCTCGCGCAGCGCAGGAAGGTTCGGGTGCGGGAGGCGGGCCTGGAGACGGCGTACTGCGCGGAGACGGTCGCGATCACCTATCAGGAGATGGGCCTGCTGTCCACCTACAAGCACCCGAATTGGTTTGACCCCGGCTCGTTTTGGAGCGGGGACAAGCTGCCCCTGGTTGAGGGTTATCTGTTGGGCGACGAAATCAGGGTATACGAAGGCTAATCCACGGAGATTTCGGCCAACTTCGACCAGCCGGTGGCGTCGATGGTCTCGCTGATGACTTTGGGTGTTGACGCGAGGGCTTGCGGTAGTTCCCGTTGCGCTGCCTTGAAGTGCTCGCTGGTGACGTGTGCGGCGCCGGCGTCGCTGTCACGGAAAGCTTCGACGAGGACGTATTCGGCGGGGTTCTGCAGGCTGCGGGACCACTCGAACCAGAGGTTGCCCTCCTCGGCTCGGGTGCTCGCGGTGAACGGGGCGACCAGCTCCGGCCACCGCTCGCTCCATTCCGGCTTGGTCACGAACTTCACGACGATGAAGATCATCACGCTTTCCTTCGGCTGTCCTAACGGTACCGCGCTTGCGTTAACGCGCACGGCTTACATTCTCTGCCTGCGCGAAGGCGCCGACCGACCAGTTTCCACGCTAGCGATCGGCTGCCGGCGCCGATGGGATAACGGACGCGATCTGAAATCGTCGACAGCTGCCGCGCCACCAAGCCCGCTGTTAGACCGCTACATCAGCGTCATCGCCGGCGGGTGTCGGGTCAGTCACCGGCGGCGGAGGCGATGGACTCACGGCGTCGACCACGGCAGCGTCGGGCGCAGGACCCGTATCGTCGGTGGCATTGTCCGGTGCCATTGGCAGAAACATGTGATGGGTGAACTGGGGCTGGTAGGCGCCTCCACCGCCGGTTCTCACTCCGCCGCCTTCGCCACTGGATACCGCGGTCCCGTCCGGCAACGTGACAGCCGTATGGCGACTGTTCCATCCGATCACTAATGCCCCCGGGGCGGTTCCATACTGGAAGCCGCGTGCCAACAGGGCGGTTTCCTCGTTTCCGGTGTTGAACCTGTTACCGTAAACCGGCCTGCCAGTCGCCGTATTCGACACCCATGAAGCCAGGCCCGAGCAGTCGGTTCCGGCGGGAGAATCCCCGCCCGTGATGTACGGCGTACCGGAGACCTGATGTATCAGCGCCACCAACGTTGCGAAGGCAAACATGGGCCCGGACACTAACAATGGTCATGCGGATAACCAAAATCTGTGGTTCTCATCACGTTTCGCAGCACGAAATGATCTGAGCAACAGGGCGTGTCGATCCTCTGGCACAGAGCGCTAGACGTTGAAGCGGAATTCGACCACGTCACCGTCGACCATCACGTAGTCCTTGCCTTCCATCCTGACCTTTCCTGCGGAGCGGGCCGCCGCCATGGAGCCGGCGGCGATCAGGTCGTCATAGGACACGATCTCGGCCTTGATGAAACCCTTCTCGAAGTCGGAGTGGATCACCCCGGCGGCTTTCGGCGCGGTGTCACCCTGGCGAATTGTCCACGCCCTGGCCTCTTTTGGGCCTGCGGTCAAAAACGTTTGCAACCGTAGCGTGTGAAACCCCGCACGCGCCAGCGCATCCAGTCCCCGCTCGGTTTGACCGATCGACGCCAGCAATTCTGCCGCTGACTCGTCGTCGAGTTCCAGCAACTCCGCCTCGATCTTGGCGTCGAGGAACACCGCATCCGCGGGCGCCACGAGTTCTCGCAGTTCGGCTACCTTCGCGTCGTCGGTCAGCACGGCTTCATCGGCATTGAAGACGTACAGGAACGGTTTCGCCGTCAGCAGGTTCAGTTCGCGCAGCAGCGCCGAGTCCACCGCCGTGCCGGCGCCGTACAGTGTGGTGCCGTCGTTGAGCACTCGCTGTGCTGCTTGTCCGGCCTCCAGCACCGGTTTGCGGTCCCGGTTGTTGCGCGCCTCCTTCTCCAGGCGGCCCACCGCTCGCTCCAGCGTTTGCAGGTCGGCGAGGATGAGTTCGGTCTCGACGGTCTCGATGTCGGATTTCGGGTCTATCTGGCCTCCGATGTGGGCGACGTCGTCGTCGGCGAACACCCGCACCACCTGGCAGATCGCGTCCGACTCGCGGATGTTGGCCAGGAATTTGTTGCCCAGGCCGGCACCCTCGGAAGCGCCCCGGACGATTCCGGCGATGTCGACGAAGGTCACCGGCGCGGGCACGATCCGGTCCGAATGGAACATTTCGGCGAGCTTGGCCAGTCGCGGATCGGGCAGGGCGACTACGCCCTCATTGGGCGCGATGGTGGCAAACGGATAGTTCGCGGCCAACACGTTGTTGCGGGTCAGCGCGTTGAAGAGGGTCGACTTGCCGACGTTGGGCAATCCCACGATTCCGAGATTCAGGCTCACAGACCTCAAAGTCTACGGAAAGCGCACATACGCGCCGGGCCGCGCTGGCAGCGGTCATGGACCCAAAACCGGTACGGTCTATCTGTGTCTGGACAGCGGGCCCGGTCGCCGGCAGCCGCCGGCCACCGCTCGATGCACCCCGGTGTCGCCGGCGTGCCGTGGTGGGGTGCGGTGCTGATTGCGCTCACCGCGACCGCGATCGGCTTCGCGTTCGACGCCGGTGCCGGCACCAAGGAGCTGACCAACGTCTTCGCGGCGCTGTATGTGATCGGCTGCGTCGCTGCGGTCCTGGCGGTCCGGCAGGCCGGCCTGTTCACCGCTGTTGTGCAGCCGCCGGTGCTGTTGTTCATCAGCGTACCGGGGGCATATTTCCTGTTTCACGGCGCCGAAATCAATGGGCTCAAGGACATCCTCATCAACTGCGGCTATCCGCTGATCGAACGGTTTCCGCTGATGCTGTTCAGCTCGGCGGGAGTGCTGCTGATCGGGCTGGCCCGCGCCTTCCTCGGGCACAAGTCTGGCGACGCGGAGGGTGCGGACGCCACGGCCGCCGCCGAGCCTACGCCGCGCGCACTGCTCAACGGTCTCGCCGCGAAGGTGTCGGGCCTCTTCGCGCCTTCCTCCGGGGACGACGAAGCCGCCGACACCGGCAAGCGCAGGCATGCCATCGATCGGACGTCGTCGCCGGCGAAGAAATCCATGGCGAAGCCCGCCCGCACCAGCCGCACGGCGAAGACGCCCCCGCGCGCGCAGGCGTCGCGCTCACGGCACGCCCGCACGCCGCTGGCCGATGTGACGGAGATCATCGAGCCGGTCACCGAGCGTCCCCGCCGCCCCCGGACGCCGCGCCAGGATCCACCGCCCGAGCCACGTCGCCGCCGCGCGCCAGCGGCCCGCACCGGCCGCGATCCGTACGAACGGCGCGAGCGCTATGAGCGGCGGGCGCCGCATGACCGGCGGAGTCGCTACGACGCCTATGACCCGTTCGCGTCTTACGAGCCCCCCCGACGGCGGCGACCCGGCACCGACCGCACCAATGGCACCGATCGCAGCACTGGCACCACCGGCATCTATGGCACCGCCGGCGTCAATCCCCCAGCCGCCCCCAATCCCGCCAACGGAACACACCACCCGATATCGAAGGTGCGCTACCGCGGCAGCGGCATCAGTGACAATGGCCGCCCGGAGCCCACGGCCCGACGGTCGCGGTTTTGGCAGGCCGACACCTGGGAGTACGACATCTAACGCCGTGCGGGGCGGATCTCCCGCGGTAATGCGAACACCAATGTTTCGTTGGCGGTCGTTACCGGCTGAACCATGTCGAAGCCGTGTTCGGCCAACCGCTCGAGCACACCACGCACCAGCACCTCGGGCACCGAAGCGCCCGAGGTCACGCCGATCGTGCTGACACCCTCCAACCAGTCCGGGTCGATGTCGTCGGCGTAGTCCACCAGGTGGGCGGCGTGGGCACCGGCGCCCAGGGCTACCTCGACGAGGCGCACGGAGTTGGACGAGTTGCGTGATCCGACCACGATGACGAGCTCGCACTGCGGTGCCATCGCCTTGACCGCGACCTGACGGTTCTGGGTTGCGTAGCAGATGTCGTCGCTGGGCGGGTCCTGTAGCGTCGGGAAGCGTTCGCGCAGCCGCTGCACCGTTTCCATCGTCTCGTCGACCGACAACGTGGTCTGCGACAGCCACACGACCTTGTTTTCGTCGCGCACGGTCACATCGTCCACCGCGTCCGGACCGTCGACCAGTTGCACATGGTCGGGCGCCTCGCCGGCGGTTCCCACCACCTCTTCGTGACCCTGGTGCCCGATCAGCAGGATGTCGTAGTCGTCGCGGGCGAACCGCTTGGCCTCGTTGTGCACCTTCGTGACCAACGGGCAGGTGGCGTCGATCACCTGAAGGCTGCGCTCGGTGGCCGACTCGTGCACGGTCGGGGCGACACCGTGTGCGGAGAACACCACGATCGCGCCCTCGGGGACCTCGTCGGTCTCCTCGACGAACACCGCGCCCGCCTGGGCCAGCGTCTCGACCACGTGGCGGTTGTGCACGATCTCGTGGCGCACGTATACCGGCGCCCCATGCTTTTGAAGCGCTCGTTCGACGGTTTCGACGGCCCGGTCCACCCCCGCGCAGTAGCCCCGCGGCTCGGCCAGCAGCACGCGCTTACCGGTTCCCCGGTCGGCAACCGAGCCGGAGGCACCGGGAATCCCCATGTTGATGGTCGGCGGCATGTGACCAGGGTACGGTCCGCCGACACGCAGCGACCAGCGCACGACCCGCTCTTGGACATGCGCAGCCGTTAGGGCAGGCTGGGGCCATGGCTAACGCACCGTACGGGGTCCGGCTGCTCGTTGGCGCCGCGGCGATGTTCATCGAGGAGACCCGCAAGCTGCCGCAGACGCTGCTGATGTACCCGATGACGCTGGCAAGCCAGGCCGCGCATCTGGTCATGCGGTTCCAGCAGAACGTCGCCGACCTGGTGATCAAGGGCGACGAAACCCTCGACGCGCTGTTCCCCCACCAGGAGGAGCAGCCGGAGTGGGCGACGTTTGACGAGGATGTGGCCGATGAGCTGCCACCGGCGCCCACCAGTGAGAGCGACCGCCAACGGCTGACGGAGGGACGGTTCGCGCTGTACTCGGGCAATTCGCAGGTGGTTGATGCCGCGGCCGCCACCGAAGCCGCGGCCTCCACCCAAGCCGCGGCCTCCACCAAAGCCACGACCAAACCCACCGAATCCGCCAAAGCCGCCCAAACTCCCCAAGCCGCCAAGGCTTCGCCGAAGAAAGCCCCGAGTAAACCGAGGCACGCGGCCGTCGAAGCCCCGGATATCGCCGTCGAGCTGGACTACGACGCGCTCACGCTGGCCCAGTTGCGGGCCAGGCTGCAGTCGCTGAGCGTTGCGGACCTCGACGCGCTGCTGGCCTACGAGGTCGCCACCAAGGCACGCGCGCCGTTTCAGACCCTGCTGGCCAACAGGATCACCCGCGCGACCGCGAAGTGACCACGCCGCCGAACTCCGCGGAAAACCCGTGGCCGGTGCGGGCCGTCGCGACCCGTGTCGCCAGGTGGATCGATCGCCTCGGTGTGGTGTGGGTGGAGGGCCAGTTGACGCAGCTCACCGTGCGGCCGGACTCCAAGACGGTGTTCATGGTGCTGCGCGACCCGGCCGCCGACATGTCGCTGACGATCACCTGCCCGCGCGATCTGGTCCACAACGCCCCGGTCCGGCTGGTTGAAGGCACCCAGGTGGTGGTGTGCGGCAAACCGACCTTTTACACCGGGCGCGGCACGTTCTCGTTGCGGGTCAGCGAGATTCGCGCAGTGGGGATCGGCGAGCTGTTGGCCCGCATTGAGCGGCTGCGTCGGCTGCTGGACGCTGAGGGCCTGTTCGATCCGCGGCGCAAACGCCCGATCCCTTTCCTGCCGGCTGTGGTTGGTTTGGTCACTGGAAGGGCCAGCGCCGCCGAACATGACGTCACCACCGTGGCGTCCGGGCGCTGGCCGGCGGTGCGGTTCGCGATCCGCAACACCGCGGTGCAGGGACCCAACGCCGTCGCCCAGATCGTGGACGCGCTGCGCGACCTCGACGAGAATCCCGATGTGGACGTGATCGTGATCGCACGTGGCGGGGGCAGCGTCGAGGATCTGCTGCCGTTCTCGGACGAGACACTGTGCCGGGCAATCTCGGGCTGCGCCACGCCGGTGGTCAGCGCGGTCGGCCACGAGCCGGACAACCCGCTGTGCGATCTGGTCGCCGACCTGCGCGCGGCCACCCCTACGGACGCCGCGAAACGGATCGTGCCCGACACCGCGGCCGAGCAGGCGCTGCTTGACGAGCTGTGCCGCCGCGGCGCCCGTGCCCTGCGCAGTTGGGTGGCCCGCGAGGAGCGGATGATCGACCAGCTGCGCAGCCGACCGGTGCTGGCCGCCCCGCTGCGATCGCTGACCGCCCGCGGCGAGGAGATCCACCGCGCGCGCGCTGCCGCGCGCCGCGACATCACCCGGCTGATCGATGCCGAGCACGACCGGATCGGCCACCTCTCCGCGCGGCTGGCCGCGCTGGGGCCCGCGGCGACGCTGGCGCGCGGCTACGCCGTCGTGCAGACGATGGGCACACCGCCGACCGTGCTCCGGTCAGTTTGCGACGCGCCGGCCGGAACGCGGCTGCGGATCCGCGTGTCGGACGGAGCGGTCGGTGCCGTCAGTTCCGGAGGGGACCCGTCGTGAGCGACGCCGAAAACCTCAACGACGTCGAACCGCCCACGGCCAAAGCCCCCAACGCCGCCGAGCGCTCCATTGCGAGACCCATTAGTGAGATGGGATATGAGCAGGCGCGCGACGAGTTGATTGAGGTCGTCCGGCTGCTCGAGCAGGGCGGCCTGGATCTGGACTCGTCGCTAAAGCTGTGGGAAAGAGGCGAAGAGCTGGCGCGACACTGTGAGGAGCAATTAGCTGGAGCCCGCAAGCGCGTCGAAGATGTGCTGGCTCGCACTGAGGAAGCCGACGGCGGATCAAGGTAGTTGCCTCCGCAAAGAGCACTCGAAACTGTAACAGGTTTCAGTTATGCTCCACGGCATGGCTGACGCATCACTGACGACTGACCTCGGCCGAGTCATGGTCACCGGCGGCTCCGGTTTTGTCGGCTGCCACCTCGTCGCAGCGCTACTGGATCGGGGGCTCTCGGTTCGCTCGTTCGACCGCGTGCCGTCCGCGCTGGCAGACCATCCCCGCCTGGAGACTGTCATCGGCGATATCTGCGACTCTGATTCCGTCGCGGCGGCAGTCGACCAGATCGACACGATCTTTCACACCGCCGCCCTGATAGAGCTGATGGGCGGGCGGGCGGTGACCGAGAAGTACCGGCGCCGCAGCTTCGACGTGAACGTCGGCGGCACCAAGAATCTGGTGCACGCCGCGCAGAAGGCCGGGGTAAAGCGGTTTGTGTACACCTCGAGCAACAGCGTGGTCATCGGCGGCAAGGCGATCTCCGGCGGTGACGAAACGTTGCCCTATACGGACAGATTCGCCGATCTGTACACCGAAACCAAGGTGGCCGCCGAGAAATTCGTGCTGTCCCAGAACGGCGTCGGCGGGTTGCTCACCTGCGCGGTCCGCCCGAGCGGCATTTGGGGCCCCGGCGACCAGACGATGTTCCGCAAGGTGTTCGAGCGCGTGGTCACCGGTCAGGTGAAGGTGCTGATCGGCACTCGGCATGCCCGCCTTGACAATTCGTACGTGCACAACCTGGTGCACGGCTTCATCCTGGCCGCTGAGCATCTCGTCGAGGGCGGCACGGCCCCGGGCCAGGCGTACTTCATCAACGATGACGATCCGGTGAACATGTTCGAGTTCGCGCGACCGGTCGTGGAGGCGTGCGGCGAGCACTGGCCGCGGGTGCGGATCTCCGGGCGGCTGGTGCACGCGGTGATGGCCGTGTGGCAGCGATTGCATTTCAGGTTCGGCGTGCCACAGCCGCCGCTGGAGCCGCTTGCCGTGGAGCGGGTGTATCTGGATAACTACTTCTCCGTCGAGAAGGCCCGCCGCGACCTCGGCTACGAGCCGTTGTACACCACGGAAAAGGCCATGCAGGACTGCCTACCGTACTATGTTGACCTGTTCGAGAAGGTGAAGGCCGCCGGCGTCAAGAACCCCGCGAAGGCCTGAACCGCCCCAGCCCAAACAGTGCCCCGTAACCGTTCTGTTCCCCGTATCACCGGACGCCCGGCCGCTACGCCAACTCATGGAGCGCGATGCGGGCCACTGGGGTGACCCCCGCTGCAGGCGGCCGCGCGATGAGCGGCCATTTTCGCGGCAAGCAGGCGATCGTCACCGGCGCGGGTTCGGGCATCGGGGCCGCATTGTGCCGGGCCCTCGTCGCTGCGGGCGCCGATGTGGTCTGCACCGACATCGACGGCGAGGCGGCGCTGCGCACCGCACAGCTGAACATGCAAGCCCGGTGGGCGCGACTCGACGTCACCGACGCCGCCGCGGTACAGGCGGTCGTCGACGAGGTGGTCAGCCGCACCGGCCGGCTTGATCTGATGTTCAACAACGCCGGCATCGCTTGGGGCGGAGACAGCGAGCTGCTGACGCTGCAGCAGTGGAACGCGATCATCGACGTGAACGTCCGCGGCGTGGTGCACGGTGTTGTCGCGGCCTATCCGGTGATGGTGCGTCAGGGCCACGGGCACATTGTCAATACCGCATCGATGGCGGGCCTGACGGCGGCCGGGCAGCTCACCAGCTACGTGATGACCAAGCACGCCGTCGTCGGCCTGTCGTTGGCCCTGCGCTCGGAGGCCGCCGCCCACGGCGTCGGCGTGCTGGCCGTATGCCCTGCGGCCGTGGAGACCCCGATCCTGGACAAGGGCGCGGTCGGCGGGTTCGTCGGCCGGGACTACTACCTCAAGGGGCAGGGCATCCGCACCGCCTACGATCCCGACCGGCTCGCCCGCGACACGCTGCGCGCGATCGAACGCAACAAGGCGCTGCTCGTGGTGCCCCGGCGGGCCCGGGCCGCGTGGGTGCTCAGCAGGCTGGCGCCGGGGCTGATGCAGCGCATGTCGATCCGCTTCGTGGCCCGCCAGCGCGCCATGCAGGGCGCGGCATCCCAAATCGGCCACCCCGGCCAAACCAGCTCGACGAGCCGAAACAGCTAAACCAGCCGCTCCCTGAGGAACCCGACGACCCGCTTGCGCGCCTCGTAGGCCGGGTGGCCGTCTTTTTCCCGGAGCTGGTCGGTGAGCACCGCGTGCGCCATCCGGCCGAAGCCGTGTTCGTTGCCGGGCGAGGAGTCGATCTCGATCACCTCGAAGGCGTCGCCGAGCCGTTCGCGCAGGGTGGCGAACCGCTCGGCGGGCACCACGGGGTCGCGGGAGAACCGCAGCCCCATCGCACACAGCCCCTCGTTCTTGGTGCGGTCGACGACCGCGGCGAGCTCCTGCTCGGACAGTCCGGGATCACGCCGGCGGGCGGAGGTGATCGGCAGCGGCACCGACGGTTGGCTCAGCACCGGGGCCAGCACGCTGTCGTCGACCGCGGCGGCCAGTGCGAAGCCGCCGGTGAAGCACTCACCGATCACCCCGACGCCGCGGCCGGGCGTCTTTGCATTGAGGTCACGGGCCAGCGCCCGCAGGAACTGGGCCACCGGTCGGTTCGCGTTCGTCGCCAACGCCATGAACTCTCGCGCCACACACGCCCTGGCCATGGTGGGCATCAGGTAACCGATAGTCAGCGGCCTGCCGGGTTCACCGAACAGCGACGGTGACACCACGCTGAAGCCGTTGTCCACGAGGTGATTCCCCAACGCCAGCACGCCCGGATGGATGCCCGGTATCTCGGGGATCAGCACGACGCCGGGTCCCTCACCCTTGCGGTAGACGTCGTGGGTGATGCCCGCCCCGGTGAACGGTGACGCCGTCCAGCCGGTGAGGTCTGCTTCGGGTGCGTCCATGGCTCTCCTATCGCGCAGGCAGCGGCGGCTGCGATTGCGTGGCCGCTGCTAGCGTACGGAATTCACCGACGCTGCCGGCTCCGGTTATCGCGATGTGCGTGGCGCCGGCGGCGTTGTCGAGCCTGGTGGTCCACACCGGCTCGGTCTTGTCCGCCCCCTGGTAGACCACCCAGTGCACGCCGTTCACCTCCTGGGCACCGGTCGGGTACATATCGTTGTGGATGGTCCCCACCAGCTGCGGCTCGTCGGCGTTGCTCTGCGTCAGGCTGACATACCTGCCGCTGGGCGCCAGGTATCCGACGGTGGCCGTGCGGGCGGGGCCAATGGTGCCGCGGCTGCCGGAGTTGGCCGCCCAGCCGGGCGGCAACTTGGGCAATCGCAGCGGGAACCCGATATCGGCGGCGTCGGCCCGCAACGCCGCGGCCGCGTCATAGCTCGGGACCACCCCGCGACCGGGTCCCAACGGCTGAAACGAGCACATACCGAGCAGCCCGGCCAGCAGGATGCAGGCCACCACCAGCGGGGCCATCGACCAGAACATGTCGCGGCCGTCCTGCAGCAATCGCGCCTTGGCCGGCCTGGGGGCGGGATGCGGCGGCTCGGCGGTCACGGCGCCAGTATCCCAGCTCTGGACGAAGCATCTGCTTCTGGGAGAATCGCGGCATGGCTGATGCTTTTCGCCCACGCGGCGCGGCGGGCCGGGATTCCCGTCGGCGTGAGGCCCCCGATCGCAACCTCGCGTTGGAGCTGGTCCGCGTCACCGAGGCGGGCGCGATGGCCGCGGGCCGCTGGGTGGGCCGCGGCGACAAGGAAAGCGGTGACGGCGCCGCGGTCGACGCGATGCGGGAGCTGGTCAATTCCGTCTCGATGCGCGGTGTCGTTGTGATCGGGGAGGGTGAGAAGGACAACGCTCCGATGCTGTACAACGGCGAGGAGGTCGGCAATGGCGACGGCCCGGACTGCGACTTCGCGGTCGACCCGATCGACGGCACCACGCTGATGAGCAAGGGGCTGCCGAACGCGATCTCTGTGCTGGCGGTGGCGGAGCGCGGGACGATGTTCGACCCGTCGGCGGTGTTTTACATGAACAAGATCGTCGTCGGTCCGGAGGCCGTGGAGGCGCTCGACATCACCGCTCCGATCGGCGAGAACATCCGGCGGCTGGCCAACCGCAAGCGCGCGTCGCCGTCGGACATCACGGTGTGCATCCTGGACCGTCCGCGCCACGCGCGGCTCATTCAGGATGTCCGCACGGCCGGCGCCCGGATCCGGCTGATCACCGACGGAGACGTCGCCGGCGCGATCTCGGCCTGCCGGCCGAATTCCGGCACCGACATGCTGGCGGGGATCGGCGGCACACCGGAGGGCATCATCGCCGCCGCGGCGATCCGTTGTATGGGGGGCGCGATCCAGGCGCAGCTGGCCCCCAAGGACGACACCGAGCGACAGAAGGCCCTCGACGCCGGCTATGACCTCGACCAGGTGCTGACCACCGAGGACCTGGTGTCGGGCGAGAACGTGTTCTTCTGCGCCACCGGGGTCACCGACGGCGATTTGCTCAAGGGTGTGCGCTACTACGGCGGCGGCTGCACCACCCAGTCGATCGTGATGCGCTCGAAGTCCGGCACGGTCCGCATGATCGAGGCCTATCACCGCCTGTCGAAGCTCAACGAATACTCTGCCATCGACTTCACCGGCGACAGTTCGGCCGCGCGCCCGCTGCCGTGATCCAACGAACAAGGGATGACTCAATGAGCATCGACACCGCTGGCGGCGCTGACGGCAGCACCGAGTACCGCATCGAGCACGACACCATGGGCGAGGTGCGGGTGCCCAAGGACGCCTTGTGGCGGGCGCAGACCCAGCGTGCGGTGCAGAACTTCCCGATCTCGGGCCGGCCGCTGGAGCGCACCCAGATCCGGGCACTGGGGCTGCTGAAAGGCGCGTGCGCGCAGGTGAACAAGGATCTGGGGTTACTGGACGCGCAGAAAGCGGACGCGATCATCGCCGCGGCGGCCGAGATCGCCGACGGCCGCCACGACGACCAGTTCCCGATCGACGTGTTTCAGACCGGCTCGGGCACCAGCTCGAACATGAACACCAACGAGGTGATCGCCAGCATCGCGGCCAGCCACGGCGTCACGGTGCACCCCAACGACGATGTGAACCGCTCACAGTCATCCAACGACACGTTTCCCACCGCCACACACATCGCGGCGACGGAAGCGGCTGTGCGCCATCTGGTTCCGGCGTTGGAAGTGTTGCGTGACTCGCTGCTCGCGAAGGCCACGCAGTGGCGGACCGTGGTGAAGTCGGGCCGCACCCACCTGATGGATGCGGTGCCGGTCACGCTGGGCCAGGAGTTTTCCGGTTACGGCCGCCAGATCGAGGCTGGCATCGAGCGGGTGCGGGCGACTCTGCCCCGGCTGGGCGAGCTGGCGATCGGCGGCACCGCGGTGGGCACCGGGCTCAACGCCCCGGACGGTTTCGGCGAGAAGGTGGTCGAGGTTCTCAGACAGGACACCGGACTGGCCGAGTTGCGTCCGGCGGTCAACCATTTCGAGGCTCAGGCGGCCCGCGACGGGCTGGTCGAGGCGTCGGGTGCGCTACGCACGATCGCGGTGTCGCTGACCAAGATCGCCAACGACATCCGCTGGATGGGTTCCGGCCCGCTGACCGGTCTCGCCGAGATCCAGCTCCCGGACCTGCAGCCGGGCAGCTCGATCATGCCGGGCAAGGTCAATCCGGTGATCCCCGAGGCGGTGACGCAGGTTGCCGCACAGGTGATCGGCAACGACGCCGCCGTCGCGTGGGGCGGCGCCAACGGCGCCTTCGAGCTGAACGTCTACATCCCGATGATGGCGCGCAATGTCCTGGAATCGTTCAAGCTGTTGACGAATGTGTCTCGGCTGTTCGCCCAGCGGTGCATCGACGGGTTGCGGGCCCACGAGGATCACCTGCGCGAACTGGCCGAGTCTTCGCCGTCGATAGTGACGCCGCTGAACTCGATCATCGGCTATGAGGAGGCCGCCGCGGTGGCCAAGGAGGCGCTCAAGGAGCGCAAGACGATCCGCCAGGCCGTGATCGACCGCGGGCTGATCGGCGACAAGCTGTCCGAGCGGGAGCTGGACCGACGGCTGGACGTGCTGGCGATGGCCGAAGTCGGCGACGACCACACCTAGCGCACTCGATCCCTACGCCCCGTTGTTCACGCCGCCGGAGTTGGCGCCGGCGATGTCGGTGATGGGGAAGTTGGGCATGGGCTTCGGGGACGGGGTGTTGGGCAGCGTCGGGATCTCGGCGGCCGGGATGTCGGTGATGTCGTTGGCGGGCGGCCCGTTCTCCCGGCGCCCGTAGGTGCTGCCGGGCGTACGGGGCCCGATCAACTGGGTGACGGTCACCATGTGGTAGCCGTTGGCCTTCAGTACCGGGATGAACTGGTATACCAGATCCGCTGTGCTGGAGTAGGTGTCGTGGAACAGCACCACTGATCCCGGCTTGATCTGCGTCATCAGCATGTATCTGGTGGCCGCGGTGTTCGAGTCGTTCATCCAGTCGAATGGGATGACGTCCCAGTTGATGTCGGCCAGGCCTAGTTGTTTGGCCGCGGCCAGGACGTTGTCGTCGATCAACCCCCCGGCGGTGCGGAACAGCTTGGGCGTGGAACCGGTCGCCGTGGTGATGGCGTCGTTGGCCTTTGACAGCTGGGCTCCGATGTCCTCGGGCGGGATGGTGGTCATGTTGGGGTGTTCCCAGGTGTGGTTGCCGATCTCCATGCCGGCGTCGGCGACCCGCTTGGCGCCGGCCGGGTTCGCCGCAACCTTGTTGCCGATCATGAAGAACGTCGCCTTGGCGTCGTTGTCCCTGAGGATCTGCAGCAGCCGGTCGGTGTATGGGCTGGGCCCGTCGTCGAACGTCAGTGCCACGCACTTGACGTGCGAACAGTCGACTTCGCCGGCGCTGGCCAGCCGCACATGTCCGGTGAGGCCGCCAATGAGTAGCACCGCGGCCGCGCCAACCACGCCCGCGACGGTCCGCCAGTACCGCCAGCGCTGGTTGTCGGGTCGTTTCACCACGCGCGCAGCTTACCGGCACATCCCTACCGCCAGCTCAGGGCAGAGCGCCCGGGCTGATCTCTTCGAGCATCTCGGTGACCAGGGCCGCGACCGGCGAGCGTTCGCTGCGCACCAGCGTGATGTGCGCGAACAGCGGGTGGCCCTTGAGTTTTTCGATGACTGCCGCGACGCCGTCGTGGCGGCCGACCCGCAGGTTGTCACGCTGGGCGATGTCGTGGGTCAGCACCACCCGCGAGCCGGTGCCAAGGCGGGACAGCACGGTGAGCAGCACGTTGCGTTCCAGCGACTGCGCCTCATCGACGATGACGAACGAGTCGTGCAGCGACCGGCCGCGGATGTGGGTCAGCGGCAGCACCTCGAGCATGCCGCGTGAGAGCACCTCCTCCAGCACCGCGGGGCTGGCCAGGCCTTCCAGCGTGTCGAAGACGGCTTGCGCCCACGGGCCCATCTTTTCGCTCTCGTTGCCCGGCAGGTAACCGAGGTCTTGGCCGCCCACCGCGTACAGCGGCCGGAACACGACGACCTTGCGCTGGGTCCGCCGTTCCAGCACGGCTTCCAGGCCGGCGCACAGTGCGAGCGCCGACTTGCCGGTGCCGGCCTTGCCGCCCAGCGAAACGATGCCCACCGACTCGTCGAGCAGCAGGTCCAGGGCGACGCGCTGCTCGGCGGAGCGGCCGCGCAGCCCGAACACCTCCCGGTCGCCGCGCACCAGCTGCACGCGCTTGTCGGGGTTGACCCGGCCCAGCGCGTGGGAGTTGCCGCCGAGCAGCCGCACGCCGGTGTGGCAGGGCAGGTTTCGCGCCGCCTCCAGGTCGATCACCCCGTCGGCGTAGAGCGCATGGATGTCCTCGGCACAGGTGTCGAGCTCGGCCATCCCGGTCCAGCCGGAGGTGATCACGTCCTGGGCGTGGTACTCGTCGGCGGCCAGGCCGACGGCACCCGCCTTGACCCGCAACGGAATGTCCTTGCTCACCAACGTCACTCGTTTGCCGTCGGCGGCGAGGTTGGCCGCGCAGGTCAGGATCCGCGAGTCGTTGGTGTCGGTGCGGAAGCCGGCGGGTAGCACGGCTGGGTCACTGTGGTTGAGCTCAACGTGCAGTGTTCCCCCTTGTGTGCCCACCGCAATGGGCTGATCCAGTCGGCCGTGCTCGAGGCGCAGATCGTCGAACATGCGCAGCGCCTGGCGGGCGAACCAGCCCAGCTCGTGGTGATGGCGCTTGGCCTCCAGTTCGCTGATCACCACCAGCGGCACGACCACCTCGTGTTCGGCGAAGCGGGTGCACGCCCATGGATCGGACAGCAGGACGGAGGTGTCGAGCACGTAGGTCCGAACGGGCGAGTCTGTCACGTATCGCTCCTTGGGCCCGCGCGGCCCCGCGGAGGCGTGTTGACGGTCACTGCGGTACCGGGACCGGGGCCGGTCCCGTTCCAGTAGCAACGATCGGTACCGCCCGGATAGCAGAGCATGTCGCTAGCCATCGACAACCGACGCTACTCTGCCCCCGCCGCGCGTGCCGTCTGGCGCGCCGCTGCTCACCGCACGACGAACGGGCTCATCTCCTCGCGGTCGGCCAGGGCCCAGCCCGTGATCGAGTCGGATACGCACTGGCGCAGCAGGTTTTCGTCGAAGATGCGGGCCGCGGCGATGTTGGCGACCTTGTCCTGGTAGGCGTCGATGTCGGCGCCGACTACGCCCATCTCGGCGGCCCGGGAGGCGACGGCGGCGACGGTTTCGTCGGGCTCGATGCGCAGGCACGCGCGCACGAGATTGGCGAAGAACTCTTCGTGGCGTTCCTCGTCATAGGCGATTGTTTCGATCATGGCGCGCAGCGTCGGGTCCTCGATTTGCTCGGCCAGCCGCCGGCAGAACAGGGTGTGGGTGCGTTCCCGCAGCGCCATGAAGACCAGCGTTTCGATCCGGCTGAGCTGGTCGGCGCGGTAGCCCTTCATGACGTGCTGGACGCGGACCATCTCGTTGGCCACCGGGTCGACCTCTCGGGTGACGACGAGGTATTCCCGTATCACGATCGCGTGCAGGTTCTCCTCGGCGGTCCAGCGCCCGATCCAGTGGCCCCACACTTCTTCGAGGATGAAGTGTTCGACGAACTCGCGATGGTAGGCCGACAGATTGTCCTTGGTGATCAGGAGGACCTCGAGTGCGTCGGTGATGTGCTTGGGCAGCTTCGCCTGCGACGGGTCCCAGTCGCGCCCGCCGAGCATCTTGAAGTTCTCGCCCTGGTCGAACGGCACGAAGTCGTGTGCGCACCAGAATTTGGCGGTGGCCAGATGCCGGTCCCAGTTCTCCTTAACGACCGGTTCCAGCTCGGCCATCAGCGGCGTCATTACGGGTTTCTGTGCCATGCGGTTACAGTAACCCAATTCTAAGGATTTCGTAAAATCCGGCGCGCCGGGGGATCTGTTACAGCGTCAGACCGGGGTAGAGCGGGTTCGCCGCCAGCAGTTCGTTGGCGGCGGCGTGCACCCGTTCGGCGGTGCCGGTGGCCAGCGTGTACCTGGCCTTCGAGCCGCCCTGCGCACCCGCACCGGGTGAGGTGTTGGTGAGCACGTCGATCACGAGTTCGGCGACGCGGTCGAATTCTGCTTCGCCGAAGCCGCGGCTGGTCAGCGCTGGCGTGCCGAACCGGATGCCGCTGGTGTACCAGGCGCCGTTCGGGTCGGCCGGCACCGAGTTGCGGTTGGTGACGACGCCGGAGTCCAGCAGGGCGGATTCGGCCTGTCGCCCGGTCAGGCCGAACGAGGTCACGTCCAGCAGCACGATGTGGTTGTCGGTGCCCCCGGTGACCAGCCTCGCCCCGCGCCGCAGCAGCCCCTCGGCGAAGGCTTTGGCGTTGTCGGCGACCCGCTGGGAGTAGGCCTGGAACGAAGGTTGTCGAGCCTCGGCCAGTGCGACGGCCTTGGCGGCCATGATGTGGCAGAGCGGCCCGCCGAGCACCATCGGACACCCTTTGTCGACGGCGTCGGCATATTCGGGCGTGGACAGCACCATCCCGCCGCGCGGGCCGCGCAGCGACTTGTGGGTCGTGGTGGTGGTGACGTGGGCGTGCGGCACCGGGTCCTCGTCGCCGGTGAACACCTTTCCGGCCACCAGCCCGGCGAAGTGGGCCATGTCGACCATCAGCGTGGCGCCCACCTCGTCGGCGATCTCGCGCATCTTCGCGAAGTTGATCCGGCGCGGGTAGGCCGAATAGCCGGCGACCAGGATCAGCGGCCGGAACTCGCGTGCGGCGGCGGCGACGGCGTCGTAGTCGAGCAGCCCGGTGCCCGGGTCGGTGCCGTAGCTGCGCTGGTGGAACATCTTCCCGGAGATGTTGGGCCGGAACCCGTGGGTGAGGTGGCCGCCTGCGTCCAGCGACATGCCGAGCAGACGCTGGTTGCCGAGCTTGGCCCGCAGTTTTTCCCAGTCCTGCTCGGACAGGTCGTTGACGTGTTTCATGCCGGCCTCGGCGAGGCTGGACGCCTCGATCCGGGCGGCCAGGATGGCCCAGTAGGCGACGAGGTTGGCGTCGATGCCGGAGTGCGGCTGGACGTAGGCGTGCGGTGAACCGAACAGTTGCTCGGCGTGTTCGGCGGCGATGGCCTCCACGGTGTCGACGTTCTGGCAGCCGGCGTAGAACCGGTGCCCGATGGTGCCCTCGGCGTACTTGTCGGACAGCCAGCTGCCCATGGCAAGCAGGACCGCGGGCGAGGCGTAGTTCTCGCTGGCGATCAGTTTGAGTGAACCCCGCTGGTCGGCGAGCTCTTTGCGGGTGGCGGCGGCGATCCGGGGTTCGACCGACTCGATGACCTGCAGCGCCGCCCGGTAGGCCGCGCTGGCCGTGTCGGCGGATTCGGTGGCGGTCGAGTCGGTGCGTGGTGCTGCGGTCACGCCCGCCAGTTTAGGGCGGCGCGGATCAGCGGCTCGTCCAGCGGGCGGGTGAACCGGTCGGCGACGTTGGTTTCAGGGCGCTGGCTTCGATGGCGATCATCCTGGCCCGGGCCGCCCCGGCTCTCACATCCGCGAACTCCCTGCCAGACTGACCCCATGCCGCGGCTGAGCGAGTCCAGCCCGTACGTCGAATTCGACCGGGAACAGTGGCGCGCGTTGCGCAAGTCCACCCCGCTGGCATTGACCGAAGAAGAGCTGATCGGGCTGCGAGGTCTAGGCGAGCAGATCGACCTGGTCGAGGTGGCCGAGGTGTATCTGCCGCTGGCACGGTTGATCCACCTGCAGGTCGCCGCCCGCCAGCGGCTGTTCGCCGCCACCGCAGAGTTCCTCGGCGAGCAGCATCCCCCGGAGCGGCCGGTGCCGTTCGTGATCGGAGTGGCCGGCAGCGTCGCGGTCGGCAAGTCGACCACCGCGCGTGTGCTGCAGGCGCTGCTGGCGCGCTGGGAGCACCACCCGCGGGTGGACCTGGTCACCACCGACGGGTTTCTCTACCCCAACGCGGAGCTGACCCGGCGGAATCTGATGCACCGCAAGGGCTTTCCGGAGAGCTACGACCGTCGGGCGCTGCTGCGCTTCGTCACTTCGGTCAAGTCTGGCGCCGACCAGGCCTGCGCGCCGGTGTACTCGCATCTGTTGTATGACATCGTACCGGGCGAGAAGAAGATCGTGCGCCACCCCGACATCCTGGTCCTGGAGGGGCTCAACGTGCTGCAGACCGGTCCGAGGCTGATGGTGTCGGACCTGTTCGACTTCTCGATCTACGTCGACGCGCGCATTGAGGACATCGAGCAGTGGTACGTCGCGCGGTTTTTGGGTCTGCGGTCGACGGCCTTCGCCGATCCGGCGTCGCATTTCCATCATTACGCGGCGCTGAACGACCAGCCGGCGGTGGCGGCGGCCCGGGAGATCTGGCGGTCGATCAACCGGCCCAACCTGATCGAGAACATCCTACCGACCCGGCCGCGGGCGACACTGGTGTTGCGCAAGGACGCCGACCACTCCATCAACCGGTTGCGGCTGCGCAAGCTGTAGCAGCAGCCGCAACCGCCATCTGGGGGTCACGCGCGCAGCCGGCGGACCCCGAGGTACTGCAGGTAGCCGAAAAAGGCGGTGTACACCCCGGTGGCGAGGGTGACGGCCATGCCGGCCTCGGTCAGCGGCGCTGCGTCGGCGAGCACGATGAGCAGGGTGGCAGCCGTGCACGCCACGTTGGCGATGCTGATCGCGATGCCGATGACCCGCAGCGACGGCAGCGCCGCGAGGGAGAACACCACCAGGCCGTAGGCCACGAACGCCGCGCCGATGAAGTACTCGGTTGTCGGGGACAGCCCGGTCAACGTGGACAGTGGGTCGGCGAACGCGGCGCCGGTGAGCCCGGCGAGGCCGGTGATCGTCGCGTCGGCCCGCAATGCGAACCGCAGCAGCGCGTCGGTCGAGGAGGACAGGGGGCGGGTGGTCAGGGCGGTCATCTGGGTGCTCCTTGACGAGGTCGGCGGTCGAACACCCTTGATGCTGCTGGCCACCCGCTGCCAGATCGACGCGCAGCACTGCCAAACACTGCCAACGGGCTGGTTTTGCGGCGCGCAGCCCGACTAGCCCGTGACCGGCACCCGCCCGCGCAGATCGGCCGCGATCACCCGGGCGGCGGCGTTCTGCCAGTTGTGCAGGGAGCGTTGCGGCACCTCGGTGACGAACCACTGCCAGGCTTGCCGGGCGACCGGGTCGAGGCCCGCGGCGGTCGCGTTTTGGGCGTAGGCCCGCACGCCGACGACGTACGGAAAGTAAAGCGCGTTGTAGTGGCGCCATTCGTCGGTGGTGCCGAAGTCGCCGCCGTCGCGGGGCTTTAGCCTGGCAATGCTGTCGGCCAGCAGGGCCTTGAGTTCGTTGGCGCGCTCCAGCGGCTGATCGGGCGCGCCCCGGGCGGCCAGCCGATCGTCGATGACGGGCAGCGCGGTCAGCGGACTGGCGACAAGTTTGGATAGGTCGCCGTAGTGGCCGAGGGCGCGGCGGGTCAGCCGCGCGAAGTCGTCGTCGTCGATGCCGTCGAGCGGGTTGGCGGACCGCAGCGGCAGCGCCGCCTCGGTGCTGCGCAGCGCGGCACGGTCGGCGCGCAGCGCCGGTGACTTCCAGAACGCGAGCCGGTCGAGCAGCCCGGCCAGCGGGTCGGAGAATACGTGGACGGCGACCGCGACCGCCAGGGTCGTGAACAACAGCACGGTCAGCGCGGTTTTGCCGGGGCCGCTCAACCGGACCGCGGCCAGCCCGATCAGCGCCTGCCCGCCGAACAACGCGGCGAGCACCACCGTCGCTGCGAACGACCGCAGCATGTCGGCGCGCAGCGCGTGGCCCTCGTCGAATGCGTCCCACAGCGCAACCGCGACGCCCAGCAGAGCGACGTCGAACCCGGTCGACGCGAGCGCCAGCCAGCTGGGCACCAGGCCGAGCGGTATCACCAGGATCGCGTTGCCGAGCGCGAAGAACAGGGTGGCCACGATCACCACGCCCGCCACCGGAACGGGCTGCGCCGGGCGGATCACCGCGGCCACCATCGCCCCCAGCGTGGACAGCGAGATCACCGCGAACATCACCCAGTGCCCGGCGCGCAGCGGCCCGTCGACGCTGCCCGCCATCACCGCGCCGCCGAATGCCGCCGCGCCGACCAGGGCGACCAGCAGCGCCTCCCCGGCTCGGCTGCGCCAGCTGTCACACGGCCGCGATAGCTCGACCAGCACCGCGAACCATGCGATCGCGGGCACGGCGACGAGATAGATCTCGATCCGGCTGAGAGCATCGGCGTGCGCGGCGCTGCCGACCCGCACCGCGTCCAGGCCCACCACGATCGCGAAGCTGGTCAGGCCGACGGCGGCCAGCACCAGAACCGGTTTGCGCGGATCGCGTGCCAGCAGGTATAGCCCCAACCACCAGCTCAGCGTGAACACCACCGCTGACAGCGCAGCCATGGGGCAAGTGTGGCACGCGCGTCAGCGGCCGTAGCGGCGGTGCCGGGCGCTGTAGTCACGCAGCGCGCGCAGGAAGTCGACCCGCCGGAACGCCGGCCAGTAGGCTTCCGTGAACCACATCTCCGAATATGCGCTCTGCCACAGCAGAAACCCCGACAGCCGCTGCTCGCCGGAGGTGCGGATCACCAGGTCGGGATCGGGCTGGCCGGAGGTGTAGAGGTTTTCCGAGATCGCGTCCTCGGTGACGGCGTCGATCATCTGGTCGGCGGTCGCCCCGTTGGCGAGTTCTTTTGACAGCAGGGCCCGCACCGCGTCGGTGATCTCTTGCCTCCCGCCGTAGGCCACCGCGACGTTGACGTGGAAATGGCCGTTTCCTCTGGTGGATTCGACGGCTTCACGCAGTCGGCGGGCCGGCTCCTCGCCGAGGAGCTCCAGATCGCCGACGGTGCGCACGCTCCAGCGATTGTCCGGAGCGCAGATCTCCTCGACCACGTCGGTGATGATCTCGATCAGCGCGGCGATCTCGTCGGGATCGCGGTGCAGGTTTTCCGTCGACAGCAGATAGACGGTGGCCATCTCGATGCCGGCTTCCTGACACCAGCGCAGCATCTCGGCGATCTTCGCCGCGCCCATCCGGTAGCCGAAACTCACATCGGAGTAGCCAAGCTCACGTGCCCAGCGCCGGTTGCCGTCGCACAGCACGGCTATGTGGCGGGGCAGCTCGGATTTCGACTTCACCAGCCCCTGGCGCAGCCGCATCTCGTAGAGCCGATAAATCGGTTCTTTCAGGCGCGGCGGAATGATCTCCACAAAAAGCCAGACTACTGTGGCACGCGATGAAGCCGATGCGGGCAATGGAGGCTACATGACCGTTGGCACCGCCGAGTTCGACCGGCCACCTGTATTGACGGCGGCAGTCGAGGACCTACCCGAGGCGGTCGCCGAGGGCGTGGCACAGGTCCTGGGAAGACCACGCGCCCGCGGCTGGATCCACGTCTATTCCGCCGCCGTGGCGTTGGTCGCCGGCGCGACGCTGGTGTCGGTGTCGTGGGCGGCCCAGTCGACGCGGGCCGGGCTGGCCACGCTGATCTACACCACCACGATCGTCGCGATGTTCGCGGTGAGCGGCATCTATCACCGCGTGCCCTGGAAGTCTGGGTGGGCCCGCAAATGGATGAAGCGCACCGACCACTCGATGATCTTCGTCTTCATCGCGGGCAGCTACACGCCGTTCGCGCTGCTGGCGCTGCCCCGCCAGTCCGGAACGCTGTTGTTCTGGATCGTGTGGGGCGGGGCGCTGGCCGGCGTCGGGCTGAAGATGCTGTGGCCGTCGGCGCCGCGCTGGGTGGGGGTGCCGCTGTATCTGCTGTTGGGTTGGGTGGCGATCTGGTTCGCCGGGGCGATCCTGCAGGGCGCGGGCGTCGCCGCGATGGTGCTGCTGGCCGTCGGCGGTGCGCTGTACAGCATCGGCGGGGTGCTCTACGGGTTGAGGTGGCCCAACCCGTGGCCCACGACATTCGGCCACCATGAGTTTTTCCACGCCTGTACCGCGGTGGCGGCGATTTGCCACTACATCGCGATGTGGTTCGCGGTGTTTTAGACGGCGGTGAGGTCGGCGGGTGACCACAGCGCGCGCATCGAGGTGATCTTCGCGTCGTCGGTGAACGTCATCAGGCTGATCGGCTCGATCCGGGTACGGCTGTCCCCGGCGGTCAGCGTCAGCCGCCACAGGAACGCGGCCTCGCGCCCGGCGATCCGCAGCGCCACCAATTGGGTTTCCTTGTCGAGGTTTTCGACCGCGGCGTAGAACTCGTGGACCGCGCCGCGGCCGCGGCGCGGGTCGGAGCCGACCGGATCCTCGATGGTGGCGTCGTCGGTGTACAGCGCGGTGATCTCGTCGGCACTGCCCTTGGCCACCAGTTCCAGGTAGCGGTTGACGGTTTGGGCGATGTGGTCGGCGCTCGGCATGGCCGGAACCCTACCCGGGCGAGCCGAGCGCCGCCGCCAGTTCGGCTGCGGTGGTGACCGGCAGGTCGCAGACCGGCCCGCGGCACACGTACGCCGCGTCGACCCCGTTCACGCGGTCGCGCCCGGCGAGCAGCGGCGACGTGTCGACCGCGCCGCCGACCACGACGGCCCCGCCAGGCGCCAGGCGGCGGGCCTCCGCCAGCAGCGCGGAATGGCCGGGATCGCAGGCCACCGCGATCTGGATCGGCCCGCGAACAGCGGACTCGGCGACGGCAAGCCAGTGTGACGCCGACCGCGGCAGCCGCGCCAGCAGCGCCGTGTGCGCGGCCAGTGTTTCGTCGGCCGCCTGTCGGTACCGGTCGGCGCCCGGCACCAGGTGGGCGGCGGCCAGCAGGGCCTCGGCGATCAGTGACGCGCCCGAGGGCGTCGCGCCGTCCAGCGGGTCGGCCGGGCGCAACATCAGCCGCTCGGCGTCGGCGGCGGTGTCGAACCAGCGCCCCGGCTGCTGCCGGTCGGCGAACTGCTCGAGCGCGGTGTCCAGCAGGCCGGTGGCCGGGGTCAGCCACGAAGCGTCGCCGTCGGCCTGGTACAGGGTGAGCAGCCCGGTGGCCAGCGCGCCGTAGTCCTCCAGGATGGCGGGGCTGTCGCCGGCCACACCGCCCAGGCTGGCGCGCCGTAACCGCCCGCCGCTTAGCTGCCGAGTCAGCAGCGCGATCGCGCACCGCCGGGCGGCGTCGACGAGATCCGGGCGTCGCAGCGTCACCCCGGCCTCGACCAGCGCGGTGATCGCCAGCCCGTTCCACGCGGTGACGACCTTGTCGTCGCGGCCGGGCTGGGCGCGCGTCAGCCGCGCGTCCAGCAGTGCGGCCCGCACCCGGTCGAACCGGTCACGGTCGTCCGGGTCGTTCGGCAGCTGCAGCACCGAACTGCCGTGCTCGAACGTTCCGTCCTCCGTCACTGCGAAGACTTGCGCGGCCCACCGGCCGTCGTCGTCTCCGAGCACCTCGCGGAGTTGCCCGGGGGTCCAGACGTAGGTGGCGCCCTCGCGGCCGTCGGCGTCGGCGTCCAGCGACGAGGCGAACATGCCTTCGTCGGTGCCTAACTCGGCGAGCATGAAGCCTGCGGTTTCCTCGGTGACCCGGGCGGCCAGCCCCGCACCCGTTCGCCGCGCCCAGTGCCCGTAGGCCCGCAGCAGCAGCGCGTTGTCGTAGAGCATCTTCTCGAAGTGCGGCACCACCCAGGACGCGTCGACGCTGTAGCGGGCGAAGCCGCCGCCCAGTTGGTCGTAGAGCCCGCCGCGTGCCATCGCGGTGCCGGCGCGTTGCACCGCGGCCAGCGGCGCGACCCGTCCGCTGCGTTCGTGACTGCGCAGCAACGCCTCCAGCAGCGCGGACGGCGGGAACTTCGGCGCGCCGCCGAACCCACCGCGCTCGGTGTCCTCGTCGGCCAGCACCGCGACCACGGCCTCGTCGCACAGCACCGAGGTCACCGGCGGTCCGCCACCGGGCAGCGCCGAGGACAGTCTGCGCAGTTCGGCGGCGATGTGGTCGCCGGCCTGCTCGACCTCGGCGCGCCGGGTGCGCCACGTGTTGGTGACCGCGGCCATCAGCTCCAGAAAGGTCCGTTTGGGGTAGTAGGTGCCGCAAAAGAACGGCCTGCCGTCGGCGGTGAGGAAGCACGTCATCGGCCAGCCGCCCTGCCCGGTGAGCGCGACGGTGGCGTTCATGTAGACCGCGTCGAGGTCGGGGCGCTCCTCGCGGTCGACCTTGACGCAGACGAAGTCCGCGTTCATCACCGCCGCTACTTCGTCGTCCTCGAACGATTCGTGCGCCATCACGTGGCACCAGTGGCAGGCTGCATACCCGACGGACAGCAGGATCGGCACGTCGCGCGCCGCAGCCTCGGCCTGCGCTTGGGGCGTCCACTGCCGCCAGTGCACGGGGTTGTCGGCGTGCTGGCGCAGGTAGGGGCTGGTGGCTGACGCCAGCGTGTTGGCCGCCCGGCTCACGGGGCGGACTCCCCTGTGTCGTTGCCGGTGCCGTTGAGCCCGACCGTTCCGTCGTCGGCGGCCTGGTCGGGCTCGGGGCTGGTGCGCTCGAAGCGCTCCGGCAGCCTTTTCAGGTGCCGGTTCATCGACCACACCAGCAACCCGGTGCAGATGAGCAGCAGCACGACGATCAGCAGGCCGAACGGGCTGGCTTTGCCGAAGTCGGGGCCGGTGTTGCGGGGCGGCCCGTCGGCCAGCCACACCAGGATCTGGGTGCTCACGGATCCACCTCGACCCCGGCGAACAGGTCGGTTTCCGGCACGCTGACCGCGACCCTGGAGCGGGCCAGTTCGAATTCCTCGGTGGGCCACAGCCTCTGCTGCCACTCGATCGGCGCGGCGAAGAAGTCGCCGTGGGGATCGATCTGGGTCTCGTGCGCCCGCAGCGCGTCGTCGCGCAGCCCGAAGTACTCGGCGCAGTGCACGCGGGTGGTCACCCGCGCAGCGAAGATGTCGTGGGCGGGGTCCCAGTGTTTGAGCCACTTCTCGAACGGCCCGCGCTTGCCGTGCTTGGCGAACTCGTCCTGCAGTAGCTGCATCCGCTGCCGCAGGAAGCCGTGGTTGTAGTAGAGCTTTTGCGCCGCCCATGGCCGTCCGGCGTCGGGCCATGTGTCCGGGTCGGCGGCGGCCTCGAAGGCGGCGACCGAAACCTGGTGGCAGCGGATGTGGTCGGGGTGTGGATAGCCGCCGTTCTCGTCGTAGGTGGTCATGACGTGCGGTCTGAACTCGCGAATCACCCGGACCAGCGCTTCGGTCGGCTCCTCCAGCGGCACCAGGCCGAAGGAACCCTCGGGCAGCGGCGGCGGCGGGTCGCCCTCCGGCAGGCCGGAGTCCACGAAGCCCAGCCAGCGGTGTTCGACGCCGAGGATCTCGGCCGCCTTGGCCATCTCGTCGCGGCGGATCACGGCCATCCGCTGCTTCACCTCGGGCAGGTCCATCGCGGGGTTGAGGATGCTGCCCCGCTCGCCGCCGGTCAGCGTGACGACCAGCACGCGATGACCCTCGGCGGCGTAGCGCGCCATGGTGGCGGCGCCCTTGCTGGACTCGTCGTCCGGGTGGGCGTGCACCGCCATCAACCGAAGTTCGCTCACTTGTGCTCTACCTGGTTCCTCATGCTCGTCGCCGCTTCGCGTCAGGCCACGCCCTATAGTTCCAGTCCTAGTCCTTTTATCCGACCGACGGGCACCCGAAACGACATGACCGAGCGTCCCGCCGCCCGTTACGGGCGCCCGCGGTTGTCTCGGCGCGGCGGGCGGTGGCTCGTCATCGGCTTGACGCTTGTGATCCTGGCCGTCGCCGTCGCGGTCGCCCTCCTCGGTTATCAGCGGTTGGGCACCGCCGCCGTCCAGGGCACGCTGAGCGGCTATCGAATCGTCGATCCCGAAACCGTGTCGGTGACGCTCACCGTCACCCGCACGGATCCGGCCCGGCCGGCGGTCTGCATTGTGCGCGCCCGGTCGAAGGACGGCTCCGAGAGCGGGCGGCGCGAGGTCCTCGTGCCGCCGTCGACGCCGAGATCCGTGCAGGTCACCACCGTCGTGAAGGCCAGCAGGCCACCGGTGATGGGCGACGTCTACGGCTGCGGCCTGGACGTCCCGAAGTACCTGGTGGTGTCGCCGTAGGCGAACACCGGGCCGCCAAAAGGTGAAAAACGGTTTACCCGGCGGTGGTACGATCGGCGGGTACACGGTTCCTGCTGGGACCGTGTATTGCTGCTTTAGCGTGTGATTCAGTCGGCCGCGAAACGGCAATACACGCGGTGCGACCGCCTTGCTCCCGGCAGCGTGACATGAGACTGCCCTCGCGAGCGATCGCGAGAGAAGGAAAGAGGGGCACGAGATGACGGATACCCAGGTGACCTGGCTTACCCAGGAGGCATATGACCGTCTCAAGGCTGAACTGGACCAGCTGATCGCCAATCGCCCGATCATCGCCGCTGAGATCAACGACCGGCGCGAGGAGGGCGATCTGCGCGAGAACGGCGGCTATCACGCCGCCCGCGAGGAACAGGGCCAGCAGGAGGCCCGCATTCGCCAGCTGCAGGAGCTGCTGAACAACGCCAAGGTAGGCGAGGCCCCGAAACAGTCCGGCATCGCGCTGACGGGCTCGGTGGTGAAGGTGTATTACAACGGCGATGAATCCGACACCGAGACGTTTCTGATCGGCACCCGTGGGGAGGGCGTCAGCGACGGCAAGCTCGAGGTGTACTCGCCGAACTCACCGCTGGGCGGCGCGCTGATCGACGCGAAAGTCGGTGAGACCCGCACGTACACGGTGCCCAACGGCAACACCGTGAAGGTCACCTTGGTCAGCGCCGAGCCGTACCACTCGTAGAGCAGTCCCGCAGGCGTCGTCGCACACTGTGCTGATGGCGCAGATCACGGAGAACCTGCTTCTGCTGCTGCTCGACAATGCAACCAGAAAACCGGCGTTGGACCGCGCGCGCCGCGAGCGGGTACTTGGCGCGGCCGTACTGCTCGACCTTGCGCTGGCGTGCCGCATCCGCCCGGCGGTGGACGGCGAACCGGTGCGGGCTGGCCGGCTGCTGGCGTTGGCTGGCCCGAATCTGGCCGACCCGGTGCTCGACCCCGCGCTGCAGCTGCTGCGCCGCCGTCCCATCACCCCGCAGTCCGCGATCGCCAAGCTGCGCCGCGGCATCGAGCCGACGCTGCTGCGTCAGCTGGAGCGGACCGGCCAGATCCGGCCGGTGCGGCTGCGCGGCAAAGGACTCAACCGGACCTGGGCGTGGCCGCTCAACGACCGGACCCGGGTCAATCAGGCGCGCGCCGAGCTGCTGTCGGCGTTGTTCGACCTGCGCTGCCCCACTCCGTCGACGGCGGCGATCATCTCGCTCTTGCACGCCGTCGACGGGCTCGGCGCGCTGCTGAGCCTTAACGACCGTGGCTGGCGCTGGGTTCATGACCGCGCCGGTGAGATCGCCGGCGGCGCTTGGGTAGATGAGTCCCCGGCGCGTCTGGCCGAGGTCAACCTGGCGGTGACCACGTCGGTCGTGCGGTCGGCGTTGGCCTGAGGTCGCCGAGTCAGAGCCCGGCCAGCGCCTGCTCCAGATCCCCGATGAGGTCGGCCACGTCTTCGATGCCGACCGACAGCCGCACGAGGTCGTCGGGAACCTCCAGCAACGATCCTGCCGTCGACGCGTGTGTCATCGCGCCGGGGTGCTCGATCAGCGACTCCACCCCGCCGAGGGATTCGGCGAGAATGAAAACTTCGGTGCGGGAGCAGAATTCGAGCGCCGCCCGCTGACCGCCCCGGAGCCGCACTGACACCATGCCGCCGAAATCGCTCATCTGCTTGGCGGCCACGTCGTGACCGGGATGATCGGCCAGCCCGGGATACAGCACGATGGCCACCGCCGGGTGCGCGACGAGGAATTCGGCAACCCGCGCGGCGTTTTCGCTGTGCCGCTGCATCCGCAGCACCAGTGTCTTGAGCCCCCGCATGGTCAGGTAGGCGTCGAACGGGCCCGGCACCGCGCCGGTCCCGTTCTGCAGGAAGCCGAATGCCGCGTCGAGTTCCTCGTCACCGGTCAGCAGGGCTCCTCCGACCACGTCGGAGTGCCCGCCGATGTACTTGGTCGTCGAATGCAGCACGATGTCGGCGCCCATCGTCACCGGCTGCTGCAACGCAGGAGAAGCAAAGGTGTTGTCCACTAACATCTTCAGCGATCGCTGCCCGGCCAACTCGGCGATCGCGGCGATGTCGGCGATCGACAGCAGCGGGTTCGTCGGCGTCTCCACCCAGATCAGCTTCGTCGCCTCGGTGATTGCGCCGCGCACCGCGTCGAGGTCGGACTGCGCTACAGCCGTGTACTTCACGCCCCACCGTGAGTAAACCTTGTCGATCAGCCGGAAGGTGCCGCCGTAGGCGTCATTGGGAATCACCACGTGATCGCCCGGCCGCAGCACCGCGCGCAGCGCACAGTCGGTGGCCGCCATCCCCGAGCTGAAGGCCCGGCCGAACCGCGCCTGCTCCACGGCGGCCAGCGAAGCCTCCAGCGCGCAGCGGGTCGGGTTGCCGGTGCGGGCGTACTCGTAGCCCGACCGCAGACCGCCCACCCCGTCCTGCGCGAACGTCGAAGACGCGTAGATCGGGGCGTTCACCGCGCCGGTGGCCGGATCCGGCCGGTAACCGGCGTGGACCGCGCGGGTGGCCGGCCCACGGGGGGCGGGCGCGTCGGCACCGCTGCGCTGCTCGCTCATCGCCGTCAGCCTATCGGTGTAGACATGGAGCATGTCTGCTGCCAACGACAAGGCCGTGAACATCGGCGACCTCCTCGACATCGACGCGTTGCTGACGCCCGAGGACATCGAACTGCGCACCACCGTGCGCCGCTTCGGCGAGCAGCGGCTACGCCCGCATATCGCGGAATGGTTCGAGGGCGGTGCGGTGCCGGCCCGCGAGTTGGCGGCGGACTTCGGCAAGCTGGGCCTGCTGGGCATGCATCTGACGGGCTACGGCTGCGGCGGCTCGACCGCGACCTCCTACGGCCTGGTGTGCCAGGAACTTGAGGCCGTCGACAGCGGTCTGCGCAGCATGGTGTCGGTGCAGGGCGCACTGGCGATGTTCGCGATCCATCGGCACGGCAGCGAAGATCAGCGCAGGCAGTGGCTTCCGGCGATGGCCACCGGTGATGTGATCGGATGTTTCGGGCTCACCGAGCCCGACTTCGGCTCCAATCCGGCCGGCATGCGCACCAGCGCCCGCCGCGACGGTGGCGACTGGATCCTCAACGGCTCGAAGATGTGGATCACCAACGGCAGCGTCGCCGACGTCGCGGTGGTGTGGGCCCGCACCGAGGAGGGCATCGCGGGCTTCCTCGTGCCCGCCGGCACGCCGGGTCTCACCGCGCGCGACATGGCGCACAAGCTTTCGCTGCGGGCGTCGATCACGTCCGAACTCGCCTTCGACGACGTGCGGCTGCCCGGCGAAGCGAAACTCCCTGATGCGCGTGGCATTTCGGCCCCGCTCAGCTGCCTGTCGGAGGCCAGGTTCGGCATCTTGTTCGGCGCGGTCGGCGCCGCCCGCGACTGCCTGGAGGCAACGCTGGACTACGTCAGCACCCGCCAGGTCTTCGACAAGCCGCTGTCGGGATACCAGCTGACCCAGGCCAAGCTCGCCGACATGGCCGTCGAGCTGGCCAAGGCCCAGCTGCTGGCCGTGCATCTCGGGCGGCTCAAAGACGCTGGACAGATCCGCCCGGATCAGGTCAGTATCGGCAAGCTGAACAACGTGCGGGAAGCGCTCGCGATTGCGCGTCAATGCCGTACGCTGTTGGGCGCCAATGGCATCACCCTCGAATATCCGGTCATCCGACACGCCAACAACCTGGAGTCGGTGCTCACCTACGAAGGCACCTCGGAGGTGCACCAGCTGGTGATCGGCGAGGCGCTGACCGGCATGTCGGCGTTCAGGTAGCCGTGGCCCCGGGTGCAGCCCCGGCCGGCAGGCAGACGGTGCCCATAATCTTGTCGGCGATCGTCTGCCGCTTGGGATCCCACAGCGGCCACAAGTAGCCGATGTAGCAGATGATGCTGTCCACGACGTGGGCGATCTGCCGTACGACCGACAACCCGAAACCGATCGGCAGGGCGGTCTTTTCGCTGACCACCTTGAATTTCAGCACCGACTTGCCGATGCTCGCGCCCGTGGTGCCCTGGCGGTAGCCGTAATTCCAGATCGCGTACGCGAGCACCAGCAGCCACGCCAGGAACGCCACGACAATTCCCAGCGCCGACGGGGATGAGGTGCAGTAGCCGCCGTAGCCGTACTCGGAGGCCTCGCAGGACGTGTTGCCGGTGGCGAACAGGACGATCTGCCCGATGCCGCCGATGATGGCGGCCGGGATTAGGTCGATGATCGCCGCGCCGACGCGGTGGATCCATGGTGTGTACGCAGCCTTGGGGAGGTTTCCGACACCTTGGGTCATGGCCGGATAGCCCTCGGGATAACCCGCACCGGGCGGCGGAGGGGGATAACCACCGGCATAGGGCGGCGGATAGCCGCCGGCGTGCGCCGGAGGCGGCGGTGGGTATCCGCCGGGCGGGGGCGGTGGATAGTTGCCGGGTGGCTGGTTGCCGCCCGCGGGCGGCGGTTGTTCGGTCATGGCACCTTCCGCTTCCAGCATCAGAACGGCACTTCAACACATGGCGGAGATCGAGCGGCCATTACCATACCCGGGGATTTCCCCTCCGACAGCGCTATCGCCAGAACCGTTCAATCGCGCACCGCCCGAAATCCGCAGCCTCACCGGTGAATCGGTGCGGTCACCGGCGCGACAGCCCCTCCGAGAGGAAGCCGAGCAGGTCTTGGCGTGTGATGACCCCGACCGGCTTACCTTCGTCGACCACCATGATCGCGTCGCATTCGCGCAGCGCTTTGGCTGCGGCGCTGAGTAATTCGCCCACACCGATCATCGGCAGCGGCGGGCTCATGTGCTGGGCGACCGCGTCGGCGAGCTTGGCCCGGCCCTCGAACACCGCGGACAACAGTTCTCGCTCGGACACGCTGCCCGCGACCTCCCCCGCCATCACCGGGGGCTCCGCGCCGACCACCGGCATCTGGGATACGCCGTACTCGCGCAGGATGCCGATCGCGTCGCGGATCGTTTCCGAGGGGTGAGTGTGCACGAGGTCGGGCAGGGCGCCGGACTTGCGGCGCAGCACGTCGCCGACGGTCGGCTCGGCCACCGACCCGTCCAGCCGGCTGCGCAGGAAGCCGTATGACCACATCCACGCGTCGTTGAAGACCTTCGATAGGTAGCCGCGTCCGCCGTCGGGCAGCAGCACGACGACCACGGAGTCCGGGCCGGCGTCTTCGGCCACCTTCAGCGCCGCGACCACGGCCATGCCGCAGGAGCCGCCGACGAGCAGGCCCTCTTCGCGGGCCAGCCGCCGGGTCATGTCGAAGGAATCCGCATCCGACACCGCGATGATCGTGTCGGGCACCCTCGGGTCGTAGGTCGCCGGCCAGAAGTCCTCGCCCACCCCTTCGACCAGGTATGGCCGTCCGCTGCCACCGGAGTAGACCGAGCCCTCCGGGTCGGCGCCGACGATGCGCACGGCGCCGTCGGACACCTCTTTGAGGTAACGGCCGGCGCCGCTGATGGTGCCGCCGGTGCCGACGCCGGCGACGAAATGGGTGAGCCTGCCGTCGGTGTCGGCCCAGATTTCCGGCCCGGTCGTCTCATAGTGGCTGGCCGGGTTGTTCGGATTGGAGTACTGGTCGGGCTTCCATGCGCCGTCGATCTCGGTGACCAGCCGGTCGGAGACGCTGTAGTAGCTGTCGGGGTGGTCGGGCGGCACCGCGGTCGGGCACACCACAACCTCGGCGCCGTACGCGCGCAGCACGTTGCGCTTGTCCTCGCTGACCTTGTCGGGGCAGACGAACACGCAGCGGTACCCTCGCTGCTGAGCCACCAGCGCCAGCCCGACGCCGGTGTTGCCCGACGTGGGTTCGACGATCGTGCCGCCGGGGCGCAGCTGGCCGCTGGCCTCTGCGGCATCGATCATTTTGACCGCGATGCGGTCCTTGGCGCTCCCGCCGGGGTTGAAGTATTCGATCTTGGCCAGCACCGTCCCCGCACCGGCCGGCACAACCGAATTCAGCTGAACCAGCGGAGTGTTGCCGATGAGCTCACTGATGTGCCTGGCGATCCGCATGGCTCCATGTTGTCAGGCCGGGCTATCGGTCGCCTCGCGGATGTACTCTCCGATCTGGCGCAGCGACCGGGTGGCCTCGGGCACGCCGGGCGCGCACAGTTGGAAGACGTGCATCTGGCCGGGCCAGATCCGGACCTCGGCTGGCACGCCGGCGGCGGCTAGCCGCCGCGCGGCTAGGCGCGCGTCATAGAGCAGCACTTCCGAGCCGGACACGTGGATCAGCGTGCGCGGCAGGCCGGGCTGGACGCGGTCGAGCGGCTCGAACACCTCTTCCGGCTCGCCGTCGACGACCCGCCCCGCCGCGGCTTTGGCGATCAACTTCACCAACGCCTCAAATGCTCTGGGCGGGAACATGGCATCGGTTCGGGTGTTGGCGTGCGCCAACTTGGGTTCGGCCTGCAGCTGCATCAGCGGCGACATCGACACCAGCGCCGCCGGCTCCTCACCCTCGGCCAGCAGGCGTTCGGCCAGCGCCAGCGCCAGATACCCGCCGGCCGAATCCCCGGCCAGCACGATCTGATCGGGTTCATAGCCTCGGCCGCGCAGCCAGCACCAGCCGTCGTGACAGTCCTCGATGGCCTCGCCCACCGAATGCTTGGGGATCATCCGGTAGTTGAGCACCAGCACGGGCGCGTCGGCGTACTTGGAGATCAGCGTCGTCAGCCGCCCATGCGAGTTGGCCCCGCACGTCAGAAACGCCCCGCCGTGCAGATAGAGCACGACCCGGTGGGTTCCGTCGGCGGGCAGCACGCCCTTGGCGCGCACCAGCTGGGCGGTGCAGTGCGGCAACCCGATGGTGGCGCGGACCGTGCCGGGGATGGGCATCAGCGCCCGCGACGCAACGTCCACGAGGCCCCATGGCCAGGGCAGATAGGCGAAGTGGCTGCCGATTGCCAGCGTTGGACGAATGGTCAACCGCGCGGCCAGCCAAGCAAGCCGGGCGGCGATGCTGGGGCCGTCTTCGACCACCTCGACGGGCGTCCCGTCGCTAACCGGGTATCTACCTGTTTTTGGTGCACCACCTGCGCGAATCTGCGGCCGGGGCGAACCCGACACCTTGCCGGGTGCGGTCATGTCACACTCCTACGCCGTTGTAGGGCCGGGTGGCCACCGATCGCTCGGCCAATCCCCGGTAACTTAGCTTGACATTCATAACCAGTTCAACAATCAACAAAGGTGTTTTGATACCAGAAGCGATATTTGACTGTGACCGCTGCGCGTTTTCCGACGTCACCGCTCCTAAAATTGAGCCGTGGGCATACGCGCTCCGCGTCGGACGACGATCGTGCTGGCGGCCCTGGGTGCCATCGCGTCCTCGGGTAGCGCGTACGTCGGTGCCCGCAATCTGCTGAGCGGACAGGCCGATCGGGCCCGCAGCGTCATCCCGAGGATCCGTGACGCCCCTCCGCGGGCGGACGGGGTGTACACCCACGGAGGCGGTCCGGTCCAACGCTGGTACCGCGGCGTGCCGTTCGACCTGCACCTGATGATCTTCGGCGACTCCACGGCGACGGGGTTCGGCTGCCGAACCGCCGACGAGGTGCCCGGCGTGCTGTTGGCGCGCGGGCTGGCCGAGGAGACAGGCAAGCGAATCCGGTTGAGCACCAAGGCGATAGTCGGCGCGACCTCGAAGGGACTGTCCGGTCAGGTGGATGCGATGTTCGTGGCCGGGCCGCCGCCCGACGCGGCGGTCATCATGATCGGCGCCAACGACATCACCGCGCTCAACGGCATCAGGCCTTCCGCACGGCGGCTCGGCGCTGCGGTGCGTCGGCTGCGTGCCAGCGGTGCCGTGGTCGTCGTCGGCACCTGCCCGGACTTCGGGGTGATCACGGCGATTCCGCAGCCGCTGCGATGGGTCACCCGGAGTCGGGGGCTTCGGCTTGCCCGCGCTCAGGCCGCCGCGGTACGGGGCGCCGGTGGTACGCCGGTACCACTCGCCGACCTGCTGGCGCCGGAGTTTCTCCACGCTCCCGAGCTGCTGTTTTCCGAGGACAAGTACCACCCGTCGGCGGCCGGGTACGCGTTGGCGGCAAAGCAGCTGTTTCCGGCGCTGTGCAACGCGCTGGGCGAGTGGAGCGGCGGTCCGGTGCCCCAGCTGCCGTGGGTGTCCAGCGCCGCGGAGGCCAGGACGCTGCGCGGACGGCTGCGCAGGTTCACCCGGCTGTGGCGGCGCCGCACCGGCGTACCGGCGGCCATCGTCGTGCCCGCAGGCTGACGGGTACTAGGTTCGACCTAGTTCTACGACGAAGGAGCCCACATGCCCGAAGCCGTCATCGTCTCGACCGCCCGTTCGCCGATCGGGCGTGCCTTGAAGGGTTCGCTGGTCGATTTGCGCCCGGACGACCTTGCCGCGCAGATGGTGCGGGCCGCTCTGGACAAGGTGCCGGCATTGGATCCGCACGACATCGACGACCTCATGATGGGCTGTGGTTCACCGGGTGGCGAGTCGGGGTTCAACATCGGCCGGGCGGTCGCCGTCGAGCTGGGGTACGACTTCCTGCCCGGCACCACGGTGAACCGGTATTGCTCGTCGTCGCTGCAGACCACCCGGATGGCGTTCCACGCGATCAGGGCCGGCGAGGGCAATGCGTTCGTCTCGGCGGGCGTGGAGACGGTGTCGCGGTTCGTCAAGGGCAGCGCCGACTCCTGGCCTGACACGCACAACCCGCTGTTCGCCACGGCCGGGGAGCGCTCGGCGGAGGCCGCCGCGGGCGCCCAGGAGTGGCACGATCCGCGTGCGGACGGCGAGCTGCCGGACGTTTACATCGCGATGGGTCAGACCGCGGAGAATGTCGCGCTGCTGACCGGTATCAGCCGTGCCGACCAGGACCACTGGGGCGTGCGCAGCCAGAACCGCGCCGAGCAGGCGATCGCGAACGGCTTCTTCGAGCGGGAGATCGTCCCGGTGACACTGCCGGATGGGCGGATCGTCAGCGCCGACGACGGCCCGCGCCCGGGCACTACCTACGAGAGGGTCAGCCAGCTCAAGCCGGTGTTCCGGCCGAACGGCACGGTGACCGCCGGGAACGCCTGCCCACTCAATGACGGCGCAGCCGCCGTGGTGATCACCAGCGACACCAAGGCCGCCGAGTTGGGCCTGACGCCGTTGGCCCGCATTGTCGCCACCGGCGTCACGGGGTTGTCACCCGAGATCATGGGGCTCGGGCCGATCGAGGCGACCCGCAGGGCGTTGGCAAAAGCGGGCATGTCGATCGATGACATCGACCTGTTCGAGATCAACGAGGCGTTCGCGGTACAGGTACTCGGTTCGGCGCGCGAGCTGGGCATCGACGAGGACAGGCTCAACGTGTCCGGCGGAGCCATCGCGTTGGGCCACCCGTTCGGGATGACCGGCGCGCGCATCACCGCGACGCTGTTGAACAACCTGACCACCTACGACAAGACATTCGGCCTGGAGACCATGTGCGTCGGCGGCGGTCAGGGTATGGCGATGATCATCGAGCGCCTGTCGTGAATGCAGAAAGCCCGGCCTGGGCCGGGCTTTCTGTGCGCGTCCGGGCTAATCGTTCTGGAAGTAACTGAGCAGCCGCAGGATCTCGATGTACAGCCACACGAGCGTGACGGTCAGACCCAGCGCGATGCCCCACGCGGCCTTCTCCGGGGCGCCCGCGCGGATCATCTGATCGGCAGCGTCGAAGTCGATGAGGAAGCTGAACGCCGCCAGGCCGATGCACACCAGCGAGAAGATGATCGCCATCGGGCCGCCGCTGCGCAGGCCCATGCCCGCGCCGCCGCCGACACCGAACATCGCCAGCACGAAGTTGCCGAGCATCAGCACCAGCACGCCGAACAGGCCGGCGACGATCATCCGGGTGAACTTGGGTGTCACCCGGATGGCGCCGGTCTTGTAGACGATCAGCATGCCGGCAAACACGCCGATGGTGCCGAGGACCGCCTGCGCGATCAGCACACCTGCGTTGGTGTGCGACACGCCGAAGTTGGCCAGCACGAACGAGATGGCGCCGAGGAACAGGCCCTCCAGTGCGGCGTAGCTCAGCACGATCGCCGGGCTGTCCTGCTTGCGTCCGAACGTCGCCACCAGCACCAGCACGAGGCCGCCGAGCGCGCCGACCAGCGTGAACGGCATGGCCAGCGCGAGCTTGGCCGATACCAGGAAGTACGAGACCACCGCGACGACCGACAGCACCGCCAGCGTGATGCCGGTCTTGGTGACGACGTCGTCGATGGTCAGGGGCCGCGAGACGCCGGCTTGCCGCTGATCTGGGTACTGGGTGACGTAGGGGTCGGGCTGGTAGCCCTGGTAAGGCTGCTGAGGGCCGCCGGCGTAGCCGGTGCCGAACTGCGCGTATCCCCCCTGCTGCCTGGGCAGCGAACGAAATACCGGGTTGCTGGTCTCCCGCACCGTCGGATCCTCTCCATCTAGTCAAAGTTCATCGGGACATCTCCGAGAACACTTGGTGTAACGAACGACGCGGCGAATAAGGTTCCCGGGATCATGCGTTGCATCGAACGTTACCCGCGTGCGCGTCCTCGCGGGTCAGGATCTAGATTGCATACTCGTGACCGCGCAAAACGAGGACATCCTAGTAATGGTCGACCGTGGCGTCGGTTTTCTGACCCTCAACCGACCGGAGGCGATCAATTCGCTGACACATTCGATGATCACCACCATGCACAGTGTGCTGGCCGACTGGGAGCGCAACGACGACGTCCGCGCGGTGGTGCTCTCCGGCGCGGGTGAGCGGGGCCTGTGCGCGGGCGGCGACGTGGTCGCCATCTATCACAGCGCACGCGCCAACGGGGTGGAGGCCAGGCGGTTCTGGCGCGACGAGTATCTGCTCAACGGCTACATCGGCCGCTACCCCAAGCCGTACGTGGCGCTGATGGACGGCATCGTGATGGGCGGCGGAGTCGGGGTGGGCGCCCACGCGAACGGCCGCATCGTCACCGACACCTCGAAGGTTGCGATGCCCGAGGTCGGCATCGGGTTCGTACCCGACGTCGGCGGCACGTACATCTTGTCGCGTGCGCCCGGGCTTCTCGGCCTGCACGCCGGGCTCACCGGGGCGCCGTTTTCGGGCTCGGACGCGATCGCGATGGGTTTCGCCGACCACTACGTTCCGCATCACGTGCTCGCCGACTTCATCCAGGCGATCGTCGATGATGGAGTCAACGCCGCCGTGCAGCGCTACGCGGTGGCGCCGCCGTCCAGCGAGCTTGTCGCGCAACGGGCTTGGATCGACGAATGCTATCAGGGCGAAACAGTTGCCGACATCGTGGCCGCGCTTCGCGGACACGATGCGGGGCCGGCAAACGACGCGGCCAACCTCATCGCCTCCCGTTCGCCCACTTCGCTGGCGGTCGCCTTGGCGGCAGTGCGCCGCGCCGCAAGGCTCGACACCCTGGAAGACGTTCTGCGTCAGGAGTATCGGGTGTCGTGCGCGACGCTGCGCACTCACGACCTGGTGGAGGGCATCCGGGCCCAGGTGGTCGACAAGGACCGCAAGCCGCAGTGGTCGCCGGCGTCGCTGGCGGCTGTCGGCGAAGCCGACGTCGAGGCGTTCTTCGCCCCGGTCGACGACGATCTCACCTTCTAGGAACGGAATACCGATGAGCTATCAGACCATCCTCGTCGAGCGCGACGGTCGCGTCGCCACCATCACGCTGAACCGGCCGGCGGCGCTGAACGCGTTGAATGGGCAGGTGATGAGCGAAGTGACAACGGCGGCAGCCGAATTTGACGCTGACCCCGGTGTCGGCGCGATCGTCATTACCGGCTCGGAACGGGCATTCGCGGCCGGCGCGGACATCAAGGAGATGTCCCTGCTGTCGTTCGCCGACGCGTTCGGCGGTGACTACTTCGCAGCATGGGGCCGGTTCGCGGCTGTACGCACCCCCACCATCGCCGCCGTCGCAGGCTACGCGCTGGGCGGCGGTTGCGAGCTGGCGATGATGTGCGACCTGCTGATCGCGGCCGACACGGCAAAATTCGGCCAGCCCGAGATCAAACTCGGGGTGCTGCCCGGGATGGGCGGCTCGCAACGGCTGACCCGGGCCATCGGAAAGGCCAAGGCGATGGACCTGATCCTCACCGGTCGCAACATGGACGCCGCCGAAGCCGAGCGCAGCGGGCTGGTATCGCGCGTGGTGGCCGCAGCCGACCTGCTCGGTGAGGCCAAGGCCGTCGCCACCACGATCTCCGAGATGTCGCTGTCGGCAGCGCGCATGGCCAAGGAGGCCGTCAACCGGGCGTTTGAAACCACGCTCGCCGAGGGTCTGCTGTACGAGCGCCGGCTGTTCCACTCCGCATTCGCCACTGCCGACCAACGCGAAGGCATGGCGGCATTCGTCGAGAAGCGCCCGCCGAGCTTCACGCACCGTTAAAGTGCACTCGTGAGCGAGTCGGCAACGGCGACGCAGTCTTCGGCTCCCGAGGAGCACCCGAGGCCCACGCCGTCTCTCGAGCAGCCGCCCAAGCCGGATTGGTGGGTGCGCCGCTACACGTTCACCGGCACGGCGGTCGGGTTGGTGTTCTTGTGGTTGTCGATGACGCCGTCGCTGTTGCCGCGCGGTCCGCTGTTTCAGGGTCTGGTCAGCGGCGCGGCCGGTGCGGTCGGTTACGGGATCGGCGTGTTCGTTGTCTGGCTGGTCCGCTACATGAGGTCCAGGGACAGCAGCCCCCCGGCCCCGCGGATCGCCTGGTACGTGCTGGTCGCGGCCGGGGTGGCCGGCACCGTCGCGATGATCGTATGGTTTCACATCTGGCAGGACGACGTCCGCGACCTGATGGGTGTGCCGCGGCTGACCTGGCACGACTACCCGCTGGCCGCCGTGCTGGCGATTGTGGTGCTGTTCGTGCTGGTCGAGATCGGCCAACTGGTGCGGCGGTTGGTTCGCTTTTTGATCCGCCAGCTCAATCGTGTCGCGCCGCCACGGGTGTCGGCGGTCGTGGTGGTGGCGCTGCTGGTGGCGCTGACCATCGCAATCATCAACGGGGTGGTGGTGCGGTTCGCGATGCGTACGCTCAACAACACCTTTGAGGCGGTCAACAACGAGGAAAGCCCGAACAACCCGGCGCCGACGTCGCCGCTGCGCTCGGGCGGACCCGGCTCGCTGGTGTCGTGGTCCTCGCTGGGTCATCAGGGCCGCATTTTCGTCGGCGACGCACCGACCACGCAGCAGCTGTCGGCGTTCAACGGTGCACCGGCCGTCGAGCCGATCCGCGCCTACGCCGGGCTGAACTCCGCCGACGGCATCAGGGCCACCGCCGAGTTGGCCGCGCGCGAGCTGGAACGCACCGGCGGGCTGAACCGCAAGGTGGTTGCCGTGGCCACCACCACCGGCACGGGCTGGATCAACGAGGCCGAGGCCGAGGCCATCGAGTACATGTTCAACGGCGACACCGCGATCGTGAGCATGCAGTACTCGTTTTTGCCGAGCTGGCTGTCGTTCCTCGTCGACAAGCAAAACGCCCGCCAGGCCGGTCAGGCGCTGTTCGAGGCGGTGTCGGCGCGGGTGCGCGCGTTGCCCGAAGGCCGGCGCCCCAAGCTGGTCGTGTTCGGCGAGAGCCTGGGATCGTTTGGCGGCGAGGCCCCGTTCCTGTCACCCAACAACATCGAAGCCCGCACCGACGGCGCCCTGTTTTCCGGCCCGACGTTCAACAACACGATGTGGGAAGACGTCACCCGCAACCGCGACCGGGGCTCCCCGCAGTGGCTGCCGATCTATCAGCAAGGCGACAACGTTCGATTCGTCGCCCGCCCGCAGAACCTTGGCCGCCCCGACGACCCCTGGGGGTATCCGCGCGTCGTCTACCTGCAGCACGCCTCCGACCCGATCACCTGGTGGGATCCCGAGCTGTTGTTCAGCGAACCCGATTGGCTGCGTGAACACCGCGGCTATGACGTGCTGCCCAGCACGTTCTGGGTCCCGGTGGTGACCTTCCTACAGGTGTCGGCGGACATGGCGGTGGCCGTCGACGTGCCCGAGGGGCACGGCCACCGCTACGTCAAGGACGTTGTCAACGGCTGGGCCGCGGTGCTGCAACCACCGGGCTGGACGCCGGACAGGACCGAACGGCTGCGCTCCACCGTACGCGCGCCCGAGTAGGCATCAGCGGAGTTTGGCCAGCACCCCGGTCTCCTTCAGGGCCCGGTAGCCGCCAATGACGTCGGTGGCCCGGCGCAGCCCCAGGTCCCGCAGTGCGGCAGCGGCCAGGCTCGAGGTGTAGCCCTCCGAGCAGAGCACCACCCATTCGACGTCGTCGTTTAGGGCTTGGGGCAGCCGCGCCTCGCTGGTGGGGTCGCAGCGCCATTCGAGCACGTTGCGCTCGATCACCAGCGCGACGCCCAGCGCCCCTTCCCGGGCGCGCTGGGCGTGCGGCCGGATGTCGACGAGGATTGCGCCGCGCTGCACCGCGGCGGGCACGTCCTGGGGCTGAAGTCGCGACAGCCGAGCGCGCGCGGCGTCCAGCAGCGTGTCGATCCGGCTTGCCATCACTGACCCTCGGGGGTGTCGGTCAGCTTGGTGCGCATCCGTCGCAGCGTGTTGCGTTGGGTTACCTGGTAGTACGACATCGCGGTCAGCGGGGGCGAATAGGCGTGCACGCTGAGCGCGGGAACCGCCGGGTCGGGGGCGGGCGCCCAGGTGACGTCGTGTACCCAGCCCAGCGGGAAACCGGCCTGGTCACCCGCGTCGAGCCGGCGGCGACGCAAACCCGTCCCGTCCCAGCGGAATTCGTGTAGGGCACCGCTGAGCAACGTGAGCGCTCCGAGTGACCCGCTGTGGTCGTGCAGTTCGGTCGTGTGTCCGGGCACCCAACTGATCAGCCAGACGTCCAATTCGTCGTCGCTGCGCAGTCGGGTGAACCAGCGTGTGTCGTTGGGGATGCCCCCGGCGGGCAGCAACCGGTCGTATCGGCCGTTGAGCACGTCGTCGGCGCTTTCGTCGGTGATTCGCAGCAGATCGGGCACGCGCAACCGGGTGGGCGCGGAACCGGTGGGGATGGCAGATGGACGCAGGACAAGGTTCGCAGCTGACATGTGTTTTGTGGCCTCGAAACAAAGATGGACGGAACTGGGGTGGGGGCGGCCGAGTACGGCTACGCCCGACAACACCTTTTGAATCCGGGGAGGCCCATCACGCCAAACATTGTTGCATAGAGTAACGGCGTGCGCTGCAGACCCCGTTTCGTCGCCGTGTGCGCCGTCGCGGCATCGGCTCTGCTGCTTGCCGGCTGCTCGTCGGGCAAGCAGGCGGCGCCGTCGAGTTCACTCAAGCCGTCGACCAGCACGTCGCCAGCCGCGACGGTTCCGGTCCAGGTCGGGGTGTCACCCGGCGGGGTGACGACGTCGATCAGCGCACCCGCGGGCGACACCGAGGACGAGTACTTCCAGGCCTGCCACTGGGCTCACGTGTGGATGTCGGGGCAGCAGGGCGACCCGCACACGCTCGTCGAGCCTTATCTGGCGATGGTGCAGAGATCGCCGACCGGTGAGAACGGCACCTGGCATATTCCGTGGGCGAAGCTGACACCGGAACGCCAGGCCGGCGTTATCGTGGCGGCTCAGGCGGCCGCCGACGGTGGCTGCGGGTGAGCACAGGACATCGCCGCGTGGGCGCAGAATGGCCGTATGGCCGACAAACGTGTCGCCTTGGCTTTGGGTAGCGGCGGTGCCCGAGGCTACGCACATATCGGCGTGATCAACCAACTGAGGGACCGCGGCTACGACATCGTCGGCGTTGCCGGGTCATCGATGGGTGCGCTGGTGGGTGGCCTGCATGCGGCCGGTGCGCTCGACGAATTCACCGACTGGGCCAAGACGCTCAGTCAGAGCGCGGTGCTGCGGCTACTCGATCCGGCCTGGCGGGGCGCCGGGGTGTTTCGGGCCGAGAAGATCCTCGACGTGGTCCGCGACCTGCTCGGCGAAGCGACGATCGAGAGTTTACCGATTCCGTATACGGCGGTGACAACGGACCTGATCGCCGGGAAGTCGTTGTGGCTGCAGCGCGGACCGCTCGATGCGGCGATCCGGGCCTCGATCGCGATACCCGGGGTCATCTCGCCGCACGTCCTCGATGGCCGGGTGCTCGCCGACGGTGGCATCCTCGACCCGCTGCCGGTGTCACCGTTGGCGGGGGCCAACGCCGATCTGACGATCGCGGTCAGCCTCAGTGGCGAGGACCCAGACGTCCGCCGGGAGCAGGCCGAGGCCGGACCACGGGCCAACGCGGAATGGTTGAATCGCCTGCTGCGCAGCACTTCTGCGTTGCTGGAGCGCTTCGGCACATCGACCGAGATGGCCGCCGAAGAAGAAATGTCGGTCGTGGAAGCAGAAGGCGACGAGGTCGCGACCGCGTCCGCGATGGTCCCCAAGCTCGGCAGCTTCGATGTGATGAACCGTGCCATCGACGTGATGCAGGCCGCGTTGGCGCGCCATCATCTGGCCGAGTATCCACCCGACATCATGATTGAGGTTCCGCGGACGGTTAGCCGTTCGCTGGAGTTCCACCGCGCCGCCGACGTGATCCAAACCGGACGGGAACTGGCCGCCCGAGCCCTGGACGTGTACGAGTCCGACGCCCCCGCGGATGTAACTGAGCAGGGGTGACGGCGTGAACCCGTTCAGCTTCGGCCGACGCGGCCCGGGCTGGTCAGCCCGAGCAGCATCATCACCGCACCCAGCGCGAAGTGCAGCCAGTTGTCGGCGGTGTTGAACGGAACGAAGTTGGCGGCGCTTCTCAGATCGATCAGCAGCCCGTACATCCAGAGGATCAGATAGATCACGCCACCGGCGACAAGAAATGTGCGGGCGCGCAAGACGGTTCGCGCCATGAGCAATCCGGCGACGCCGAACGCCAGGTGCACGATGTTGTGCAGGACCGACACCTCGAAGACGCCCAGCAGCTTGGGCCCCTGGTGGTGGCCGGCCCAAGTCATGAAGTGGTAGGCCGTGGTGATACCGGGGATGAACCCCGCCACGCCGATCAGCACGAACACCGCGCCGATCACCAGCGCGGCGCCCTGCACCGTCGCCCAACGCTCGTCCGGCTCGGCGATCTTGTCGGAGTTGGTTCTCATCGTGCCCCTCCCCAACGTCTCGGGTAGGCCCAGAGTTACCCGGCCCCCGGGGCCGGAAACGCTATTCCCGCCGGCTGAGAAAACCCGCCAGCTCAGCGGCTGCGCGGCGGCCCTGCTCGCGCCCCGCGATCGCCGAGGGCGCGCGGCAGTTCGGGTCGAGCGGGTTGCGGCCGAACGCGGCGATCGAGGCCTCGTCGGCGAAGACGCCGACGGCCGGCCCGGCGCGGTGCCGGGCCAGCTCATCGCGAAGGCAGCCGCCCAATGGTGACATCCCCGGCTCGGCCGTGGGAGCCAGCATCACCACTGTTTCGTAGTCGGCCACGACGTCGACGTTGGCGCTGCTGCCCACGCCGCCGTCCATGAATTGACGCTGACCGATCGTCACCGGCGGCCAGACCGCAGGCACCGCGCAACTGGCCGTCACCGCGTCCACCAGTCCCACCGCGCTGTTGCGGTCGAATACCACCCGCTCGCCGGTCGCTACGTCGATCGCAGTGATTTTCAGCGGCCGGCTTGGCCATTCGTGTGACGGTAGGCGCTTTTGGATCACCGCCCGGCGCAGGTCCGGCGCGACCGTCGCGGCGCATGCCGCACGCTGACCGATTCGCCTGAGTCGTTGCGTCACCGGCACCGACCGCTCCGCGGCCGCATCCTCGAACAGTGCGATCACCTCGTCGATGTCGACGCCCGGTGTTATCTCGTCGGTGTTCTCCGACAGCTGGCGCGCGAACAGCTCCGCCAAGCCGGCACCGCTGCTGATCTGGGCAGCCACCGTCGAACCGGCGGAGGTTCCCAGTAGCACGTCGGCATCTAGCAGCCGGCTCGCGGTGTGCGCGCACCGATCCTGAACACCGAGCAGAAACCCGGTCTCCCAAGCGATTCCGGCGACCCCGCCACCGGCCAGCACCAACGCCAGGCTCATCACACCGCGCGGGCATCCGGGCGCACCCAGCGGACCGTCGACCGTCCGGGCTCGGAATATCTTCCGGTCCAACGTTTGTAGGTCCGGCGCAGCCACGCCATCCGCTTTGCGTGCTGCGGCCGCTCAGCCTGACGGACCAACTCGAGCTCGACGTGCTGGGGCTCCTCGACGCCGACCTCGTCGACGGCGTCGCCGTTGAGCTCGAGCACGAAAGCGTCGGGCTCCAGCAGCGCCCGCTGCCACGCCGCGGTGTCATCGAGGCTGCCGATGCCCATGGTGTCCGCGGTGTTTCGCAGCACCTCGCCGAGTTCCCCGTGCAGGAGCTGGCGCATCGCGTCGGCGCCCTGTCGCGGGTTGGCGATCATCCAGGAGTGGTAGGCGTCCGGCACCTTGTACAGGCTGCCGTCGGCGTCATCGGCCATGTCGACCGCACAGCCGAACGGCACGATCAGGTCTTTTTCGCCGTGCAGCACCATCGTGGGGATATTCTGATCGCGCAGTACGCGGAGCATGGGCGTGTAGTCGCCGGACTGCACGATCGCGCGGGCGGCTCCCGCGACTGCGACCGGATGCCGTGCGTTGCGGCCGGCGATGCTGGCGAGCATCCGCAGGTAGCTGCCGCGCTCCGCCGCCTCCAGCCGCGACGGGTCCTTGTGGGTGTCGTAGGCGGCTCCGATGACCGCGCGCAGCGCCCTGCGGGGCGAGCTCAGCAGCCCGGGAACCGTTTCGTCGAAGCTCGCGCCGGCGGCGGCGTCGAAAAGAACCGCCGCCAGCACCCGCTCGGGGGCGACGGCGGCGAGCTGAATGGTCATCCGTCCGCCCATCGAGTGGCCGGCGAAGATGGCCTGCCGGACGCCGAGCGCGTCCAGGGTGCGCACGGTCAGGTCGACGACGTCCGCGAGGTCGGCCGCGTTGCGGGGCAGTCTGCGGGTGTCGCCGTGTCCGGCGGCGTCGACCGCGATGACCAAAAACCCCAGCCCGGCCACCCGGCTCAGCATCCGGACATACGCCCGCCGGCTCAGCGCGAGGCCGTGCAGGAAGACCAGCGGCACGCCGGCGCCGCCGACCGACACACCGACCCGGTGGCCGTCGTCGAGCTCGAGCTGGTGGTGGACCAGCCGGATCCGCCGTTCCGGTGCCGTCGCAGACACCACCGATGTCTGAGTCATCCGCGCCCCCTGTGAAGATAGTCAGGCCATCAAACATTCTGGACCAGACACCTGCGCGACCGCCATCTGTTCGGCTGTGTCGTTGGCTACTCCACGCAGCCGGTGTGATGCGGGGGTGTCGGACCAGTTCAGGGCATGACCGCGAGGATCTCCAGGTAAACCGCTGTCCCCCATCGGGATGAATCGTCGATGAACCCAACTCCTCGTCCAGCCGTCACTGCACGAATCAACCAAGATCCCGACGCTCTGGCCGTTCCGCGCGGTTACGAAATCCCTACGCCGGTTTCGCTTCCGTTGGCGAAATCTTGACGCATTTCATCACCGTGATCCCAAGGCGCTACAAGCTTGTAAAGGAGCCGCGCAAAGCCGTTAAGAAAGCGTCAACGCTGGTCGTGTCGCTTCCCGCTGGTCTTAGCTTCGGTTTGGCCATCGCCGGCAAGGGCCCGGCGGATGCTGTCCCGCATGAACGTGGCGAGCGGCCTGCCTGGATTCAACTGAACGGAGACCAAATGTCCGTCCTGGCGTACATCGTGCTGACGGTGGCGATCTTCGCACTGTTCGGCCTCGCTCAGAAGCTGGTCGAGCGGCTGTGAGCTACGAAAACGTGGTGGGCCTTGCGCTGTCGGTCCTGCTCGCGCTGTTTCTTCTTGCCGCGCTGATCTTTCCGGAGAGGTTCTGATGACGAGTACGGCGGCCGGCATCGTGTTCCTCACGGTGCTCGTGGTGGCGCTCGCGGCGGCGCACGTGCCATTCGGTGACTACATGTACCGGGTCTACACCTCCGACAAGCATTCCCGTGTGGAGAAGCTGACCTACCGCCTGATGGGCGCCAGCCCCGATTCGGAGCAGACCTGGGGCGCGTACGCACGAAGCGTGCTTGCGTTCTCGGCTGTGAGCATTCTGTTTTTGTTCGTCTTCCAGCTGGTGCAGGACAAGCTGCCGCTGCACCTGAACAACCCGTCGACGCCGATGACCCCGGCGCTGGCGTGGAACACCGCGGTCAGCTTCATCACCAACACCAACTGGCAGAACTACTCGGGCGAGTCGACCCTTGGCCACCTGGTCCAGATGGCCGGCCTGGCGGTACAGAACTTTGCATCGGCCGCGGTGGGCATCGCCGTCGCGATCGCGCTGGTGCGGGGTTTCGCCCGCCGGCACACCGGTGAGCTGGGCAATTTCTGGGTCGATCTCGTCCGTGGTGTGTACCGGATCCTGCTGCCGGTCTCGATCATCGCTGCGGTTGTGCTGATCGCCGGTGGCGCAATCCAGAACTTCCATCTCCACGATCAGGTCGTTACCACGCTGGGCGGCGCGCAGCAGACCATCACCGGGGGCCCGGTGGCCAGCCAGGAGGCGATCAAGGAATTCGGCACCAACGGCGGCGGGTTCTACAACGCAAACTCGGCCCACCCGTTCGAGAACCCGACGACCTGGACCAACTGGCTGGAAATCTTCCTGTTGCTGTTGATCAGCTTCTCGCTGCCGCGCACCTTCGGCCGGATGGTCGGCAGCAAAAAACAGGGCTATGCGATCGTGGCGATCATGGCGTCGCTGGCGCTGGTCAGCGCCTTTTTCATCCTGTGGACCCAGCTGCAGCACCACGGCACCGTGCCGACCTCCGTCGGAGCCGCGATGGAAGGCATGGAGCAGCGCTTCGGCATCGCCGACTCCTCGGTGTTCGGTGATGCGGCCACGTTGACGTCGACGGGTGCGGTGGACTCGTTCCACGACTCCTACACCAGCCTGGGCGGCATGGTGACGATGTTCAACATGCAGCTTGGTGAGGTTGCGCCCGGCGGCGTGGGGTCGGGGCTGTACGGCATGCTTGTTCTGGCGGTCATCACCGTGTTCGTCGCCGGGCTGATGGTCGGGCGCACGCCGGAATACCTCGGAAAGAAGATCAACGCACGCGAGATCAAGCTTGCGTCGGTCTACTTCTTGACCACGCCGGTGATAGTGCTGATCAGTACCGCGATCGCCATGGCATTGCCCGGACAGCGGGCCGCAATGCTCAACAGTGGGCCGCACGGGTTGTCCGAGGTGCTCTACGCGTTCACATCGGCGGCCAACAACAACGGTTCGGCGTTCGCCGGGCTTAGCGGCAACACCGTCTGGTACAACACCGCGCTGGGTATGGCGATGGTTTTCGGCCGGTTCCTGCCGATGATTTTCGTGCTGGCGCTGGCGGGTTCACTGGCGCGACAGGGCACGACACCGCACTCCGCGGGCACCCTGCCCACGCACCGGCCCCAGTTCGTCGGGATGGTGGCGGCGGTCACCGTCATCCTTGTCGCCCTCACGTTCCTGCCCATGCTGGCTCTTGGCCCGCTCGCCGAAGGAATTCACTGATGTCTGCTCCCGCAATAGATCCGGACGTGACTTTGCAGCGGACGGTCGTCACGCCCAGGCGTGTCCAGGGCGGTCTGCTCGACCCGAAGATGCTGCTGAAGTCGACGCCCGACACGTTGCGCAAACTCGACCCACGCACGCTGTGGCGCAACCCGGTGATGTTCATCGTCGAGATCGGTGCGGTATGGACCACCGTTCTTGCGTTCATCAACTCGACATGGTTCGCGTGGTTGACCGTGTTCTGGCTGTGGCTGACAGTGCTGTTCGCCAACCTCGCCGAGGCGGTCGCCGAGGGCCGGGGTAAGGCTCAGGCCGACGCCCTGCGCAAGGCCAAGACTCAAACCATGGCCCGGCGGTTGAACGACTGGCAACCGGGCCTGCCGGGCGTCGAAGAACAAGTCGCGGCGCCGCTGCTGCGCCAGGGCGACATCGTCGTCGTCGAGGCCGGACAGGCCATCCCCGGTGACGGCGACGTCATCGAAGGCATTGCCTCAGTAGACGAGTCGGCCATCACCGGCGAGTCGGCACCGGTCATCCGCGAGTCGGGCGGCGACCGGTCCGCGGTGACCGGCGGCACCACCGTGTTGTCGGACCGCATCGTTGTCAAGATCACCCAGAAGCCGGGAGAAAGCTTTATCGATCGGATGATCGCGCTCGTTGAGGGCGCGAACCGGCAGAAGACGCCCAACGAGATCGCACTGAACATCCTGCTCGCGGCGTTGACGATCATCTTCGTGTTCGCGGTGGCCACCCTGCAGCCCTTGGCGATCTACTCCAAGGCCAACAGCCCCGGCGTAGCCGACACCCAGGCCCTCAATTCCAACGGCGTGACCCCAATCGTGCTGGTCGCGCTGCTGGTCTGCCTGATCCCGACCACGATCGGTGCTTTGCTCTCGGCGATCGGTATCGCCGGCATGGACCGGCTGGTGCAGCGCAATGTGCTCGCCATGTCCGGCCGCGCGGTGGAGGCAGCCGGCGACGTGAACACACTGCTGCTCGACAAGACCGGCACGATCACGCTCGGCAACCGGCAGGCGTCGAACTTCGTGCCGCTGACAGGTGTGACCGCCGAGCAACTGGCCGACGCCGCGCAGCTCTCGAGCCTGGCCGACGAAACACCCGAGGGCCGTTCGATTGTGGTCTTCGCCAAACAACGATTCGGCCTGCGGGCCAGAACGCCGGGCGAATTGACCGGCGCCCGATGGGTGGCCTTCTCGGCCGCCACCCGGATGTCGGGCGTGGACCTGGAGAACGGTCACCAGCTGCGTAAGGGCGCCGCCAGCTCAGTTGCGGAATGGGTTCGTTTGCAGGGCGGTGTGGTGCCCAGCGAGCTTGGCACCTTCGTCGACGGCATCTCCGCCGGCGGCGGCACCCCGCTGGTCGTCGGCCAGGTGCTCGACGGGAAAGCAGACGTGCTGGGCGTCATCCACCTGAAAGACGTGGTGAAGCAGGGCATGCGGGAGCGCTTCGACGAGATGCGCAGGATGGGCATCCGAACGGTGATGATCACCGGTGACAACCCGCTGACCGCGAAGGCCATCGCCGACGAGGCCGGTGTCGACGACTTCCTTGCCGAGGCCACTCCCGAGGACAAGCTCGCGCTGATCAAACGTGAGCAGGAGGGCGGCAAGCTCGTCGCGATGACCGGTGACGGCACCAACGACGCACCGGCGCTCGCGCAGGCCGACGTTGGGGTGGCGATGAACACCGGCACGTCGGCGGCCAAAGAAGCCGGAAACATGGTCGACCTGGACTCCGATCCGACTAAACTGATCGAGATCGTCGAGATCGGCAAGCAGCTGTTGATCACCCGCGGCGCGCTGACCACGTTCTCCATCGCCAACGACATCGCGAAGTACTTCGCGATCATCCCGGCGATGTTCGTCGCCATGTTTCCGGGCCTGGATCTGCTGAACGTGATGCGGCTGCACAGCCCGCAGTCGGCGATCCTGTCGGCGGTGATCTTCAACGCGATCATCATCGTGATGTTGATCCCGCTGGCGCTGCGCGGTGTGCGCTACACCCCCAGCAGCGCGTCGAAACTGTTGAGCCGCAACCTGTATGTCTACGGCGTCGGCGGCATCATCGCGCCGTTCATCGGCATCAAGCTGATCGACCTCGTCATCCAATTCATCCCGGGAATGTCCTGATATGAGACTGTCGAACTTCCTCCGCCAGCACTGGGCCGCCCTCCGGCTGCTTCTGGTGCTGACCGTCATCACCGGTTTCGCCTACCCGCTGTTGATCTGGCTGGTGGCCCAGATCCCCGGCCTGCACAGCAGGGCCGAAGGGTCGATCGTCATGGTCGACGGCAAGCCCGTGGGCAGCACGCTGATCGGGCAGCTGTTCACCGACAAGAACGGCAACCCGCTGCCGCAGTACTTCCAGAGCCGCCCGTCGGCCGCGGGCACCAACGGCTACGACCCGACCGCGTCGGGAGCCAGCAACCTGGGCCCGGAAAGCATCGTCGACACCCCCGCGGACCCGGCCCAGCTCGCCGCGGGCAAGTCGCCGTCCGATGCCGGGTTCAAACCGAGCCTGCTGACGCAGGTGTGCACGCGAAGCGCATCCGTCGGCCAGCTTGAAGGCGTCGACGGGTCGCGGCCGTTCTGCACCGGCGACGGCGTCGGAGCGGTGCTGTCGGTGATCGGGCCGCGCGACTCTCGCGGCAACGTGGTCCATCCGACCAGTGTGGTCAGCATCAACCAGCCGTGTTCCACGACGAAGCAGCCGTTCCTTCAGACGTACGACGGCGTGCGCGTCGAGTGCGCGAAGTACGGCGAGGACTACTCGAAGGGCCAGATTGTGCCGATCCGCGGCGCGGGTCCGGCTGGTCCCGTGGTTCCCGCTGACGCGGTCACCGCCAGCGGTAGCGGCCTGGATCCCGACATCTCGGTCGCCTACGCCGATCTCCAGGTGAACCGGGTCGCCAAGGCCCGCCACATCACCGCGGATCAGGTGCGCGCGGTGGTCCTGCACCACCACGCCGGTCGCACGCTGGGGTTCCTGGGGGAGCCGCGGGTCAACGTGCTGCAGGTCAACCTCGAACTCGACAGGAAATACCCGGTGAAGAGCTGATTCGACCGGTGGATGATGAGCATGTGACGAGTACCGACGAGCCGCGGACGCATACCGCGACAAGCGCCCGGCCGAAGCGCGGAGAGTTGCGGATCTACCTGGGCGCGGCGCCTGGCGTGGGCAAGACGTACGCCATGCTTGGCGAGGCTCATCGTCGGCTGGAGCGTGGCACCGACCTGGTCGCCGCGGTGATCGAGACACATGGCCGCAAGAAGACCGCGGACTTGCTGGAGGGCATCGAGACCGTCGCGCCGCGTTACATCGAGTACCGCGGCACCCGGTTCAAGGAGCTCAACGTGCCGGCGGTGCTGGCCCGCAATCCGCAGGTGGTGCTGGTCGACGAACTGGCCCACACCAACACCCCGGGCAGCAAGAACCCCAAGCGCTGGCAGGACGTCGAAGAGCTGCTGAAAGCGGGCATCACGGTCATCTCGACCGTCAACGTGCAGCACCTGGAAAGCCTGAACGACGTCGTCGCGCAGATCACCGGCATCGAGCAGAAGGAGACCATCCCCGACGAGGTCGTGCGGGCGGCCTCCCAGGTGGAGCTTGTCGACATCACCCCGGAGGCGCTGCGGCGTCGGCTGTCTCACGGCAACGTCTACGCCCCCGAACGGGTGGATGCGGCGCTGTCCAACTATTTCCGGCGCGGCAACCTGACCGCGCTGCGCGAGCTGGCGCTGCTCTGGTTGGCCGATCAAGTCGACGCCGCGCTGGCCAAGTACCGCGCCGAGAACAAGATCACCGACACCTGGGAGGCCCGGGAGCGGGTCGTCGTCGCGGTCACCGGGGGGCCGGAGTCTGAGACGCTGGTCCGGCGCGCGTTTCGGATCGCGTCGAAATCAAGCGCCGAGTTGATGATCGTCCACGTCGTTCGTGGCGACGGCTTGTCGGGCGTCTCGGCGCCCCAGATGGGCAAGGTCCGCGAGCTTGCCGCCAGCCTCGGCGCGACGCTGCACACCGTCGTCGGCGACGATGTGCCGACCGCCCTGCTGGACTTCGCCCGCGAGATGAACGCCACCCAGCTGGTGCTGGGCACCTCGCGCCGTTCGCGCTGGGCGCGGATCTTCGACGAGGGGATCGGCGCCGCCGTCGTCCAGCAGTCGGGGAAGATCGACGTGCACATGGTCACCCATGCGCAGGCCAAGCACGGGTTCTCCTGGTCGCGGATGTCGTCCCGCCAGCACCACTTGTTGTCCTGGCTGGCCGCGATCGTGGTCCCGTCGCTGATCTGCGCGGTCACGGTGGCTTTCCTCGACCCTTTCATGGGTATCGGCGGGGAGAGCGCGCTGTTCTTCATCGGGGTTCTGATCGTGGCGCTGCTGGGCGGCGTCGCCCCGGCCGCGCTGTCGGCGCTGCTGTCGGGTCTGCTGTTGAACTACTTCCTGACCGCACCGCGCTACAGCTTCACGATCGCCGAACCCGACTCGGCCGTCACCGAATTCGTCCTGCTGGCCGTGGCCGTGGCGGTCGCGGCGCTGGTCGACCGCGCGGCGAACCGAACTCGGGAGGCCAGGAGTGCCACGCAGGAGGCCGAGCTGCTGTCCTTGTTCGCCGGATCTGTGCTGCGGGGTGCCGACCTGGAGACACTGCTGGAGCGCGTCCGCGAAGCCTATTCGCAGCGCACGGTGAGCCTGGTGCGGGAAAGCGATGGCACCTCCGAACTCGTCGCGTGTGTCGGCAACGATCCTTGCCTCACCGTAGACACCGCCGACGCCGCGATAGAAGTGGGTGACGACGAGTTTTGGATGCTGTTGGCCGGCAAGAAGCTGGCCGCGCGCGACCGCAGGGTGTTGACCGCTGTGGCCAAGCAGGCCGCGGGACTGGTGAAGCAGCGTGAACTGGCCGAGGAGGCCAGCCGCGCCGAGGCGATCGCTCAGGCCGACGAATTGCGCCGATCGCTGTTGTCGGCGGTCAGCCACGACCTTCGCACCCCGCTGGCCGCCGCCAAGGCGGCGGTGTCGAGCCTGCGCAGCGAGGACGTCGGCTTTTCACCAGAAGACACCGCCGAGTTGCTCGCCACGGTGGAGGAGTCGATCGATCAGTTGACCGCCCTGGTCGGTAACCTGCTGGACTCCTCGCGGCTGGCGGCCGGCGTCGTGCGCCCGGAGCTGCGCCGGGTGTACCTGGAGGAGGTCGTGCAACGGGCACTGGTCAGTATCAGCATGGGCGCCACTGGTTTTGGCCGCGCGGGTCTCGACCGGGTGAAGGTGGAGGTGGACGACGCGGTCGCGATGGCCGACAGCGGACTGCTGGAACGGGTGCTGGCCAACCTGATCGACAACGCGCTGCGCTACGCCCCCGACAGCGTCGTGCGGATCAACGCCGGGCAGGTCGGCGATCGGGTGATCATCGACATCCTCGATGAGGGACCCGGCATACCGCGCGGCGCGGAAGAGCAGCTCTTCGAACCGTTCCAGCGCCTCGGCGACCGCGACAACACCAGCGGCGTGGGCCTTGGGCTGTCGGTGGCACGAGGCTTCGTCGAGGCGATGGGCGGCACGATCCAGGCCACCGACACCCCGGGCGGCGGCCTGACGGTCGAGATCGATCTGGCGGCGCCGACGGAAGACCACCAGCCGTGACAAGGGTTCTGGTGATCGACGACGAACCGCAGATCCTGCGCGCATTGCGGATCAACCTGTCCGTGCGGGGTTACGAAGTCACCACTGCGGCAACTGGGTCGGGTGCGCTGCGGGCAGCCGCCGAGCAGCGGCCCGACGTGGTGGTGCTCGATTTGGGGTTGCCCGACATGTCCGGCTTCGAGGTGCTGGCCGGGCTGCGCGGCTGGCTCACTGTGCCGGTGATCGTGCTGTCGGCCCGCACCGATTCCAGCGAGAAGGTCGAGGCACTCGACGGCGGCGCCGACGACTACGTGACCAAGCCGTTCGGGATGGACGAGTTTCTGGCTCGGCTCCGCGCGGCGGTGCGTCGCGGCGCCGCCGCCGCGGACTCCGATGAACCGGTCGTCGAAACGGACTCGTTCACCGTCGATCTCGCCGCGAAGAAGGTGACGAAGAGCGGCGCGGAGGTGCATCTGACCCCCACCGAGTGGGGCATGCTGGAGATGCTGGTCCGCAACCGCGGCAAGCTCGTCGGCCGCGAGGAGCTGCTCAAAGAGGTCTGGGGCCCGGCGTATGCCAAGGAAACCCACTACCTGCGTGTCTATCTCGCGCAGTTGCGCCGCAAGCTCGAGGAAGACCCGTCGCACCCCAAACATCTGCTGACCGAGGCCGGGATGGGCTACCGCTTTCAGCAGTGAGCAGCCCGCAAGCTCCCGCGGTGCTCTGACCAGCTGCGCCGAACGGTCTCAATCGCGACACTCCACGACGTCGTAGCCGTCGTCGGCGTACTGCGCGCGGATCACCTTCTTGTCGAACTTGCCCACGCTGGTGCGCGGAACCTGCTCGATGAAAGTCCATCGCTCCGGCAGCCACCAGCGAACCACCCTGTCGCGCAGGAAATTTCGCAGCTCCGAGGCCGACACGTCGGCGTCCTCTCTGACCACCACCGCGGCCAGTGGGCGCTCCTGCCAGCGCTCGTCGGGAACGCCGACGACCGCCGCCTCCAGAACCGCGGGATGGCTCATGATGTGGTTCTCCAGCTCGACCGACGAAATCCATTCGCCGCCGGACTTGATCACATCCTTGGCGCGATCGGTCAGCGTCACATACCCGAGGCGGTTCATCGTGCCGACATCACCGGTGCGCAGCCAACCCCCGGCGAACTTCTCTGGGTCGCGGTCGCGATAGTAGGCGCCGGTGACCCACGGGCCGCGAACTTCCAACTCCCCCACCGACTCGCCGTCGTTGGGTAGCAAATCACCGTTGTCGTCGACGATACGCATCTCGACGCCGAACAGCGCACGTCCCGCCGTGGCCCGCAGCCGCCAACCCTCTTCGGGCGGCACGCCGCAGGGCGGTCGGGCGAACGACGCCACCGGTGACGTCTCGGTCATGCCCCACAGCTGCATCAGGGTGACGCCGAACTTGTCGTGGTAGGTCCGCATGAGCGATTCGGGGACCGCCGAGCCGCCGCAGACGATCAGCCGCAGCGACGAGATGTCGCGACTGGGATCGGCCTCCAGGCAGTGCAGCACGTCGTTCCAGATCGTCGGCACGGCCGCCGCGATGGTCGGCTTACCCGCCTCGATCATGTCGACCAGCTGCCGGGCCTGCGCATGCCGGTCCGGCAGCAGCAGGTCCGCACCGGCCATCAGGGCCGCGTGTGGGATGCCCCAGGCGTTCGCGTGAAACATCGGCACCACCGGCAGTGCCCGGTCGCCCTCCGCGAGGGTCATGCCGTTGGAGCTGCACACGGCCGTGCTGTGCAGGTAGGTCGACCGGTGGCCGTACACCACACCCTTTGGATGGCCGGTGGTGCCACTGGTGTAACACATTGCCGCAGCGGACTTCTCGTCAATGTCTGGCCAAGGGTAGTCGGTCGGTTCGTGGCTGATCAGCTCGTCGTAGCGGATCACGTCCTTGCCGGCGGCGCTGAGCACCCCGACATCACCGTCGCCCACCGCGACGACCGTGCCCACGGTCTCCATCCTGGGCAGCACGGCGGCCAGCTGCTCGGCCAGCGACATGTCGACGATCACGACCCGGTCCTCGGCGTCGTAGGCGACGAACTCGATCTGGTCGTCGGAGAGCCGGATGTTCAGCGTGTGCAGCACCGCGCCCATGCACGGGATCGCGAAGTATGCCTCGACGTGCTCCTGGTTGTTCCACATGAACGTCGCAACCCGGTCACCTGGCTTGACGCCCAGGCGGCACAGCCCGTTGGCGAGTTGTGCCACCCGCTCACCGAATTCGCGGTAGGTGGTTTCCCGGAACCCGTCGTCGCCGGCGGTGATCACCAGCCGGTCGGCGTGAATCTGCGTGCCGTAACGCAGCAGCGACGTGATCGTCAGCGGAAAATCCTGCATGGTGCTGTACACGGCGCCGCCCCTCAGTCGTGGCACTCGAGGACGTCGTACGCCTGCTCGGCGTAGCGGGAGCGGATCAGCTTCTTGTCGAATTTGCCGACGCTGGTTCGCGGTACCTCGTCGATGAATGTCCAGCGTTCGGGCAACCACCAGCGAACGACTCTGTCGCTCAGGTGCTCACGCAGCTGGTGCGGCGTGACGTCGGCTTCCTTCCTGAGCACGACGGCGGCCAACGGGCGCTCCTGCCAGCGCTCGTCGGGCACGGCGACCACCGCGGCCTCTACCACATCGGGATGCTCCATGATGTAGTGCTCCAACTCGACCGACGATATCCATTCCCCGCCCGATTTGATCACGTCCTTCGCGCGGTCGGTCAGCGTGATGAACCCGCGGGGGTCGATGCGGCCCACATCGCCCGTGCGCAGCCAGCCGTCCTGGAACTTCGACGTGTCGCTGTCGCGATAGTAGGACGCGGTGATCCACGGTCCGCGGACCTCCAGCTCCCCCACCGACTTTCCGTCGTTAGGCAGCACATTGGCGTCGTCGTCGACGATGCGGGCCTCCACGCCGCAGACCGGCCGGCCCGCGGTGTCGCGCAGCGCCCAGTGCTGCTCGTCATCGCTGACGTCCTGCGCGGGCCAGGCCACCGCGGCCATCGGCGATGTCTCGGTCATCCCCCACGCCTGGCGGATCGGCACGCCGAACCGTTGCTGGAACTCTTTCATCATGGCCAGCGGCACCGCCGACCCGCCGCACGGCACCACGCGCAGCGACGAGATGTCGCGGCCGGGGTTGGCGGCCAGGCAGTGCAGTACGTCGTTCCAGATGGTCGGCACCGCTCCGGCGATGGTGGCCCGGTGGGTTTCGATGATGTCGATCAGCCGGTCGGCCGCCAGGAAGCGGTCCGGCATCAAGAGATCCGCGCCGGCCATCACGGCCGCATAGGGCAATCCCCAGGCGTTGGCGTGAAACATCGGGACGATGGGCAGGATCCGGTCGCCGTCGACCACGGTCAACCCGTTGGCACTGCACACCGCCATCGAATGCAGATACGCGGAGCGGTGGCTGTACACGACGCCCTTCGGGTTGCCGGTGGTGCCGCTGGTGTAGCACATCGCCGCGGCTGACCGTTCGTCGAGCAATGGCCAGTCGAAGGTGGTGGGCTGCTCGTCGAGCAGGTCGTCGTAGCGGATTATGTCCTTGCCGGCGGCGCTCAGACCCCCGATATCGCCCTGCCCGGCGGCGATGACCGTTTGCACCGTTGCCATCCGCGGCAGCACCGCGGCCAGCAAAGGTGCCAGTGACGCGTCGGCGATGATGACCCGGTCCTCGGCCTGCTCGGCGATGTAGGCAAGCTGTTCGGCGGGCAACCGGATGTTCAGGGTGTGCAGCACCGCGCCCATGCAGGGAATCGCGAAGTATGCCTCGAGGTGCTCCTGGTTGTTCCACATGAACGTGGCGACCCGTTCGTCGCCGTTGACGCCAATGCCACGCAGCCCGTGGGCCAGCTGGGCCACCCGTTCGCCGAGCTGGCGGTAGCAGGTCTCGCGGTAGCCGTCGACGGTGGCGGTGACGACCCTGCGCTCGCAGTGCCACTCGGTGCCGTGCCGCAGTATCCCTGTCACGGTCAACGGGACGTCCTGCATCGTGCTTTCCATCGGCACCCACCTTCGCGTCGCGACTGCCTGTCTGTGGTCCATCTTGGCGCGCCGCCCGGTGTCGGGCGCCGGTAATGGCCGCAACGGAGGATGTACCGGTCGCGAAACCGTCTCCTCAGACCGCGGGCTGGAGTTCGCGAACCCCTGCCCCGCGCGGCAGCTCCCTGGCGATCGCCCCGAACAGCGGAACGGTCTTGGCCGGCGCGACACCGACCATCGTCACCGCACCGCAGTAGTCGGCGACGTACAGTCGGCCGCCGTGCGGACTGGCCGCGACGCTGGAGGCCGGCCCGCCAACCCGTACGGTGGCGACGATCTGTTGGGTCACGGTGCAGATCACCAGCACGTCGTCGCGATCGACGACGTACGCGCGGGTGCCGTCGGCGTTGAGTGTCATCTGCATGGGGACCCCGCCGATCGCAATGGTCGTCTTGACCCGGTTGGCTCGTGTGTCGACCACGTCGATCAAACCGCCACTCCGCGGGTGGCTGACCAGAACGTACGCGGTGCCGCCGTCGGGGCTGACCGCCAAATCCCGGATCGGGGACCCGATCGGCACGGTTGCGATCAGACCGGCCGCATCGGCGTCGAATACCCGCAGGTCGCTGCTGTGGGCATCGGACACCGCGGCGTAGAGACGCCGCCCTTCGGGGCTGAGCCGCACCGTGTCCACGACAACGCCTGGGGTGGCGGCCACGTCGATCGCACCGACCGCCCCGGCGGCGGTGTCGAGGATCGCGATGTCGGCCCGGCCCCGGCCGCTGCGGCCGGCGAAGATGCGCCGGCCGTCGCGCGAGACCGCGACGGCGGTGATGCCGAGGTCCACCGGGTACGTCGCGGCGATCGTGCCGGTCTGTGCGTCGACCACCGACACTGAGTCGTGGCTCGCCGAGGTCGTGCCGACATAGACCCGGCTGTCAGCGGCAGCGGTGGCGACGGGTTCGCCGCCGAGCGCCACGACTGCTCGCACGGTCAGCCCGTCGGCGTCGATCACCGCAACAGCGTTGTCGCTGTAGCTGCTGACAATGACTGCGCTGGCCGCCACAGTGAGCTCGCCGATGGGCCCACCGCCTACTGCGAGCTTGCCCAGCTCGGTGAACTCCGCGTCGGCGCGGGCGTCGCGCAGCACGTCATCGGGGGCCGACGCGAGCGGCCCCATGGGTGTCACGTTCTTTGCTACATTCATCGATACCTCCGCCGGCGGGACGGCCACCGGCTATTCGTTGTTTGGTCTCACCGCGTTCGTTGGCGCAGATCTTCGCCGAGTGTAGCGACGAAAAAGCCGGCGGTGGGCACCGTCCGCGACGACCCGCCGCCGCACAGCGTCTGATTCTCAGAACCTTCTCATAGATTTCGGGTTTGCCGAATACTAGTACCGCTTCAGCAATCCATAAGGTCCTAACCATGTGCATGGTTAAGCATTGCAGCAACTGCTTGCGGACGTTACGTCGATTATCCCCAGATAACGAATTCTTAGCATTGGGGCGAGAACTGCGGCGTAAATCACATTTCGAGTCAGCAAACTGAAACGACGCGCGGCTGCATCGCTCGCTAAACCGTCTCCCGGCAAAGTCCATCTGCTCACCGACGAACGGCCTTCCCGGCGGAAAATTTGCTGAGGGCAGGCGTCCCGGGAGCCGCTATCAGCACGCGTCGTTCACCGCTAGGTTGATCGCGTGGAGAAAGTGATCGTGCTGCTTCGCGATGCCGTATGGGATGACGCATGGTGTTGTGAGCTCCGCGGACGGGTCGCTGACAAGATCCTCGCGCTTGGTGTGCCGGGGCTGGCGGTCAACGTCCGCGATGGCGTGGTGCGGGGTTCGCTCATGACGATCACGACGATGGACCCACCGGTGGTGGCTGTGGTGAGCCTGTGGACCCAGCAGTCGTACGGCGAGCAGGCCCGCGAGGCCGTCGCGTTGCTGGAGAAGCACTGCGAAACCTCGGCCGCGTATCTGGTGACCGAGTCGGTGCCGCTGGTCCCGCCGGCCACCGAACCCGGAGAGCGGACAACCGGGTTGGCTAACATTGCGCTGCTGCGCAGGCCCGCTGACCTCGACGAAACCATCTGGCTGCAGCGATGGCAGGTCGGCCACACCCCGGTGGCGATCGAAACGCAGGCCACCTTCGGGTACACCCAGAATGTGGTGGTGCGCGCGCTGACCCCGGGCGCCCCGGCGATCCACGGCATCGTCGAGGAGCTTTTCCCCGCAGCGGCAGTCACCGATCTTCACGCGTTCTTCGGCGCGTCCGACGACGCGGACTTGCGGGATCGCATGAGCCGGATGGTCGCCAGCACGTCGGCGTTCGGCGCGAACATCGACGTCGATACGGTGCCGACCAGCCGGTATGTATTGCGCAGCCCGTTCCCGGCCTGAAACCTGACACAGACGACGGGCCCGGCCCACCTAAGTGGACCGGGCCCGTCTGGGATCAGCTACTGGTTGCTCTTCTCCCGCTGTTCGGCAGCCTTCGCACCACCGCGGGCCGATTCGGCTTGCGCTTCCTTCTTCGCGGCATCGCGCTGTGCCTCAGCCTTGTCCTGTTGGGCCTCGCCCTCTTCGGCGAGATCGCCGCGGCCGGTCACCGTGCCGACGGCTTCTTTCGCCTTACCCTTGACGCCTTCGACGACGCCCTCGAGGCCTTCCTTGGGCCCGCTTTTCTCCGCCATGGATTCCTCCCTGATTGGCTGACGTTCTTGTGTTTCACAGGTGTGACACCCAGCGTGGCGCTCCCTCACCCGTGACGGACAGCACCATCTTCGGCCCGCCGCAAGAGCTGTATTCCCGACAATGCGGGGACCCAAACCTCTTGACCGCCTGGCTAATTCTCTGCCCTCTCAGTGGCCCGGACGCCACCTGCGTCCAATGTCGTCCCGCTGCCGTCTACGCAAACCCACCGGGTCAGCGCGAGCTTGCGGTCTCGGCGGCGTGATCCACCGATTCTTCACAGCTGGCACATAGAATTCACACAGCTATGCCCTAGTCGCGGCGGCCATACTTCTGAGTCGTGGCGACCACGGAGCGAGGCTCGACGAGCGACCATCGAACCACGGAGCGAGGCTCGACGAGCGACCATCGAACCGACTCTGGCTCGGGCCGGGTGGTGATGCGTCGTGCCGACGGCAGCCCGATCCATGTTTTGGTCGTCGACGACGAACCGGTGCTGGCCGAAATGGTGTCGATGGCGTTGCGTTACGAGGGCTGGGACATCTCGACCGCCGGTGACGGCGCGAGCGCGATCGCGGTGGCCCGGGAGCGCCGCCCCGACGTTGTTGTGCTGGACGTGATGCTGCCCGACATGAGCGGTCTTGAGGTGCTGCGCAAGCTTCGCGAGCAGAACCCGGGTCTGCCGCTGTTGCTGTTGACCGCCAAGGATGCGGTGGAGGACCGGATCGCCGGGCTCACCGCTGGGGGTGATGACTACGTCACCAAGCCGTTCAGCCTGGAAGAGGTGGTGCTGCGGCTGCGCGCGCTGTTGCGGCGGACGGGCGCGACCATCGACGCCGCGGGCTCGCAGCTGGTGGTCGGTGATCTCGTTCTCGACGAGGACAGCCACGATGTCACCCGCGGGGGCGAACCGATTTCGCTGACCGCGACGGAGTTCGAGCTGTTGCGCTTTTTGATGCGCAACCCGAAGCGGGTGCTGAGCAAGGCGCAGATCCTGGACCGGGTGTGGAGTTACGACTTCGGCGGGCGTTCGAACATCGTCGAGCTGTATGTGTCCTACTTGCGCAAGAAGATCGACAGTGGCCGTGAGCCGATGATCCATACGCTGCGCGGAGCGGGCTATGTCCTCAAGCCGCCCCGCTGAGCGGCCCGGGCCATCGACCAAACCGGCTTTGCTGCGGCGCCTGGGGTCGCCCCGCAGCTGGTCGCTGCGCACCCGCCTGTTGGCGGCGCTGATCGCGTTGTTGGCCTTCGTGTGTGTGGGCATCGGCGCCGGCACGCAGCTGGCGTTGCGCAGCTTTCTGATGCACCAGCTCGATCAGCAGGTGGTGGAGGCCGCGCACCGATCGGCTGTGATCAACGACCTCGGGACGCCCCCGGGGATGCCGCCGCCGATGCGCCACCGCGGCCCGGGTCCGGAGTTCCTCAACGCGCCCGGCCAGGCTGTCGGGACCCTGGGCGCGGTGGTGTCGGACGGCCACGCCGTCACTGCCGCCGTGGTCAGCAGCAACGGCTCCCGGACCTTGCTGCCGTCCCCGGCGTCCGCGCAGTTGGCCGGGCTTCGGCCGGACCGCCATCCCGTCACGGTGGACCTCAGCGGCGTCGGCGAGTACCGGGTGGTGGCGCTTCATACCCGTGCCGGCGCGGTCATCGTGACTGGCCTGCCGGTGTCGGGTGTCGACAAGACGCTGGTGTCGACGTCTGTCATGTTCGGGATCGTCGGCGCGTTGGCGCTGGTCATGGCGGTCGTCGCCGGCGTGGTGATCATTCGGCGGCAGCTGGCGCCGCTGTCGAACGTCGCCGCGGCGGCGCGGGAGGTGTCCGACCTCGAGCTGGAACGCGGCGAGGTGAACCTTCCCACCCCGATCGTGGAGGTTGATGAGGCGAGCGCGCACACCGAGGTGGGCCAGGTCGGGGCGGCCCTCAACCGCATGGTGGAGCGCATCGCCGCCGCGCTGTCGGCGCGGCACGCCACCGAGATACGGGTCCGCCAGTTCGTCGCCGACGCCAGCCATGAGCTGCGCACCCCGTTGGCGGCGATCCAGGGCTACACGGAGCTTGCGCAGCGCAAACGAGACCAGATGCCCGAGGATGTCGCGCACGCGATGAGCCGCGTCGAGTCGGAGGCGCGGCGGATGACGCACCTGGTCGAGGACATGCTGCTGTTGGCGCGGCTGGACGCCGGCCGGCCCCTGGACCAGGAGCCGGTGGATCTGTCCAGCGTCGTCGTCGACGCGGTCAGCGACGCCCACATCGCCGGGCCTGATCACCTGTGGTCGCTGGATTTGCCGGACGAGCCGGTGGTGATCACCGGGGATGGCGCCCGGTTGCATCAGGTGCTGACCAACCTGCTGGCCAATTGCCGCACTCACACTCCGGCCGGCACGTCGGTGACGGTGTCGTTGGCGGCCGACGGCGACGGGGGCGCCACGCTGGCCGTTGTCGACGACGGGCCGGGCATCCCGCCGGAACACCAGGCCGAGATCTTCGGGCGGTTCGTCCGCGGGGACTCGTCGCGGTCGCGGCGTGACGGCAGCACGGGCCTGGGGCTGGCAATCGTGGACGCGGTGGTCAAGGCCCATCACGGAACGATCGACTTGGACAGCATGCCGGGACGGACGGAATTCCGGGTGCGGCTGCCCGGGCCGTCGCATAACGGCAGGGTATCGGCGGGCGCGGGATTCACAGCAGGCACATAGCTTGCGCCAACGGTGCACCCACTGTCGCCCCTGACGATGGGAGCCATGACCCACAGCCTGCTGGAAATTCCCGCCGCCGTTGGCGATTCAACGGCCGCTGAGCGGCCCACCACCGCTCGGCGCACGTTCGCGTCCCGCCCCAATGCCGCGGTTCTGGCCCGTGCCGCGGGGGTGCCGGTTGTCGACGTGGTTGTTCCTGTCTATAACGAGCAGGGCACCCTCGCGCAGTCTGTCCGGCGTCTGCATCGTTATCTGCAGGAGCATTTCCCGTTTTCGACGCGGATCACGATCGCCGACAACGCCAGCGTCGACGACACTCCCCGGATCGCGGGCGAGTTGGCCCGCGAACTCGACGGCGTGCGTGTTGTCCGGTTGGAGCAGAAGGGCCGCGGCCGCGCGCTGCACTTCGTCTGGTCCACGTCGGACTCGCCGGTCCTGGCGTACATGGACGTCGACTTGTCCACGGATTTGGCGGCATTGGCCCCGTTGACGGCGCCGCTGATCTCCGGTCACTCCGACGTGGCGATCGGCAGCCGGCTCACCCGTGGCTCGCGGGTGGTGCGGGGCGCCAAGCGCGAGGTCATCTCCCGCTGCTACAACCTGATCCTGAAATCGACTCTGGCCGCGAAGTTTTCCGACGCCCAGTGCGGGTTTAAGGCGATCCGCGCGGACGTGGCCCGCGAGCTGCTGCCACACGTGGTCGACACCGGCTGGTTTTTCGACACCGAACTGCTTGTGCTGGCCGAACGATCGGGGCTGCGCATTCACGAGGTTCCGGTCGACTGGATCGACGACCCGGACAGCCGTGTCGACATTGTTGCGACGGCCACGGCTGACTTGAAGGGGGTCGCACGGTTGCTGAAGGGCTTTGCCACCGGGGCCATTCCGGTGGCCGACATCGCCGCGCAGCTGGGATCTACCCGGGCGGCGGCGCCGAAGTCGCTGCTGCGGCAGGCCGTTCGCTTCTGCGCGATCGGCACCGCCAGCACGATTGCCTATCTGCTGCTGTTCACGGTGCTGCACGGCATCGTGGGCGCCCAGGCGGCGAATCTGTTCGCGCTGCTGGTCACCGCGGTCGCCAACACGGCGGCGAACCGACGCTTTACGTTTGGGGTGCGCGGCCGCGGCCGCGCCAGCCGCCACCACTTCGAGGGTCTGGCTGTGTTCGGCATCGCGCTAGCCATCACCAGCGGTTCACTGGCCGCGCTGCACGCGGTCGGCAACGCCTCACACACTGTCGAACTGGCTGTGCTGGTGGCGGCAAACCTGGCCGCTACGGTGGTGCGATTCGTCCTGCTGCGCGGCTGGGTTTTCCACCCGCATCGCAATCGCTGACCTGCCGACCACCGAGGAGCTTGCATGAGCGCGCCCGCGTTGAGCGTCGCCGACGCCGCCCACCGCGACCGGCCGGCCACCGGGCCGACCGTGCCCCCGGATCCGCGCTGGGCGCGGCCGGCCTTGGCGGCGCTGCTCGCGGTTACCGCCTTGTTCTGGGTGACCGGGTTGAGCCGCACGGGATGGGCCAACCCGTTCTACTCGGCCGCGGTGCAGGCCGGCACGAAGAGCTGGACGGCGTTCCTGTTCGGCTCGTCGGACGCCGGCAATTCGATCACCGTCGACAAGCCGCCGGCGTCGCTGTGGCCGATGGAGCTCAGCGGCCGGGTCTTCGGGGTCAACACCTGGTCTGTCCTGCTGCCGGAGGTGCTGCTGGGCCTGGCCTCGGTAGCGCTGGTGTACGTGATCGTCAAGCGCCACTTCGGTCCGACCGCGGGCCTGATCGCGGGCGGCGTCCTGGCGCTCACCCCGGTGGCGACGCTGATGTTCCGCTATAACAACCCCGACGCGCTCCTGGTCTTCGTGATGATCGCTGCGGCCTGGGCGCTGATGCGGGGGGTCGGCGATGGGCGGACGCGATGGCTGGTGCTGTGCGGCGCCCTGATCGGATTCGGCTTTCTCACCAAACAGCTGCAGGTGATGCTGGTGGTGCCGGGGTTGGCGTTAACGTATCTGGTCGCCGGACCGGTCCGGCTGCGGGTGCGCGTTCTTCAGCTCGGCGCGGGGCTGCTTGCGATGGTCGCCGCCGCGGGCTGGTGGGTCCTTGTGGTGTCGTTGATCCCGGCCGCGGACCGGCCGTACATCGGCGGGTCCACCGATGACAGCTTCTTGAACCTGACCTTCGGCTACAACGGCGTGTCGCGGCTGCTCGGCGGCCACCTGGGCGAGTTCCGCGGCGGCCCTCGGCAGCCCCCGGGTGGTCCCGGCGGCGCGGGCCCCGGTTTCTCGTTCGGTTCCCACGCGGGCCTGACCCGGCTGTTCAGTGGCGAGGCGGGCGGTCAGATCTCGTGGCTGCTGCCGGCGGCGTTGATCTTCCTGGCCGGCGGGATCGTGTTGTGCGGGCGTGTGTCTCGCACCGATGAGCGGCGGGCGCAGTACCTGGTGTGGGGCGGCTGGCTGATCGGCACCGGTGCCGTGCTCAGTTTCATGTCCGGCATGTTCCACGACTACTACACGGTCGCGTTGTCGCCGGCGATCGCCGCGCTCGTCGGAATCGGCGTGACACAGCTGTGGGCGCGACGGGGGTCGCGGTGGGTCGGCGTGACGCTGGCGGTCACGGTGGCGTTGACCGCGGCGTGGTCGTGGGTGTTGCTGGGCCGGTCTCCCGGTTTCGTGCCGCCGCTGCGCTGGGTGGTGCTGGCGGCCGCGCTGGGTTGGGTGCTGGCGTATGTGCTGCGGGTCCACCGATTCGGCGGTCACGTCGCGTGGTGGGCTGCGGCGCTGGCCGCGGCGGCGGCACTGGCCGGCCCGCTGGCCTACTCGGTCGAGACCGTCGGCAGCCCGCACAACGGCGGCATTGTTACGGCCGGTCCGTCCGTCCGGGGCAGCCGATTCCCAGGGATGCCGCCGGGGATGGGTCAGCCGCCCAGCGACCGGATCGTGCGGATGCTGTCGCAGGATGCGGCCGCCTACACCTGGGTGGCGGCAACCACCGGCGCCAACGAGGCGGCGGCCTACCAGTTGGCGACGGGCGACGCGGTGATGCCCATCGGCGGCTTTATTGGCAGCGATCCGTCGCCGACGCTGGCGCAGTTTCAGCGCGACGTTGCCGACGGCCGGGTCCACTACTACCTCGAGGGCCACCGGCCCGGAACGCCGAGGGCTGGAGATGCTCGCGGCGCGTCGCCGGGTGGACGCCCGGATACCGAGGGCGACAAGATCGCGGCGTGGGTGAGGCAGACTTTCACGCCCACGACGGTCGACGGAGTCACCTACTACGACCTCACGGCGCCGGTGACGTGAATCCATGCCGTCGTCACACGGCACACTCATCGGGCACCTAGCTTGCCGCCGTTCAATGAAAGTGATTGTCAGCACGAGTAGTTGAGGACCGAATCATGATCGGATTGGTGACCGAGGACGCGACGTTCCTGGTGCTGCACGCGGGCAGCGACCGCGGTTACCGGATCGCGCGGGGCTTGCTTCAAGCCGGGTGCCGGGTCGCGGTGACCGGCCGGTGCGTCACCGACCTGGCCCGGATCTTGCCCGGCTACCCGGCCGGGCAGGTGCTGGCCATCGCCGCCTCGCAATCCCAGTTGCCCCGGGTGATCAGCCGGGTTCAGGCGCGGTGGGGAGCGATCGACGTGATCATCGACGCTGACACGGGTGCTGAGCACGGGGGGCGGGACAGCACGCCGCTCGAGGCGGCCTGACGCGCCTGGGCTCTACAGCATCCAGGCAATGAAGGCCAGGACCGCCAGGCACACCAGCACGATCCCGACGAGGAAGCAGAACGCGCCGCCCGCCTTCAACCTGTCGTCGTGGCTGGCCTGCGCGTTGGTGAAGACCTTGACGGAGCTACCGGTCATAGCGAACAGCCGCTTCCAGGGCAGCTGCTGCAGCTCCTGCTTGGTGCCTTCGGCGCCACCGGGTTCGACGTCTTGCTCACGGGTGCCCGCTCGCTCCCCGTTGGCGAACAGCACCACCCCCAACGCCAGCACCGCGGCCCCGACCACCAGCAGGATTATCGCCAAGATGGGCATTGCGCTCCTCCCCCACGCCGAGTATTGATCAGATCGTCGCACTGTCGGTGCGCGACGGCCAGTGCCTCAGCGTCGTCGGCTTCTGATCTGGTAGACCCGCGGCTTGGACAGCTGCGCGACTTCGGCGATTCGCGGTCCGGTGTAGCCGTCGGCAAACGCGGCACGGACCAGTTCGCCGAGCTGCTCGTCTAAGACGCTGGCCTCGGCGGCGACTTCACGGCGGCGGGCGCGCTTCCGCCCGATCTGCGACAAGCGGTCCATGCCGTAAATATTTGCACCTTCAACGTGCCGTTTTCCCACGGGGGACGCCGCGTCCTTCGAAAGGGCATGGACAGCCTGCCGGGAACTGGCAAACTATCGATGTAGAGGGGATGGAGTGACCATGAGTCAGCTCAAATGCGTCGCGATACCGATGGCTGCAGCGGTGATGGTGGCCGTGGGCTCCGGAGTTTCGGCGGCGGACGGGCCCACTGGGACAACGGCGGAGCGTGCGACCGTCGTGCCGATGAGCGAGGTGCTCAAAAGATGCGACTTCACCGATGACACTCACGTACCGGCATCGGGCACCGGCTCGGCCGTTTCCATCATCAGCTCAACCGCGTCTGACGTCCGCGCGGACGTCAGCCTGATTCGGGCGGCACCCGGCATTCGTTACTTCGTCAGGCTGGTCGAGAGCCCGCCGCCGATCGACAGGTGCAGGCCGGGGAATCCGGGCGTCACCGCGGCCACGATCGACACCGATGGTGGCGGAAACGGGAGTGTCAGTTTGGCGGAACCCGTGCTCCCCGGCACCACCGGCGCCTGGGTGTTTATTGAGGGTCCGCCGGGTGATTTCTACTCCTCGGATGTTCTTGCCCCGGTTTAGCGCGTCACCCCGTGGGTGATGTTCGGCCGAGAGAATTGAACAGTCGAGAAACACCCTGTGGGGCGGATTCAGGGCTGTCGCTCAGGGCGCCACTATCGAGCTGGTTTAGCCGAACAGTCGCGCTAAAACGGCGAACGTCGTTGGCCCTGGGTTCGCATGGCGGGTCCGGACGCCGCCGGTAAGCGGCGTAGTTGTGGTGGCCGGTACCACCATGTTGCCATTCGCCATCGGTGTCGCGGCGCCGAACGGTGTACCCGTGGGCACTACCAAGTTCCCATTCGTCGCCGCTATCGCAAGCCCAGGCTGATCGGCGATGGTGCCGGGAGCGCCGAACGGTGTAGCCGTGATGGCCGGCACAAACCTATTGGGGCCGCGTGAAAACGTTGCCCCATTTGCCGGTGAGTTGGACTGGTTACCAGTGCTGCCGTCGGGCTGGGCTTGGGCAACGGGCGGGAACAGGATGGCGCCTGCGAGGGCTGCTGCAGCCGCGAATGTTCGGATCATGAAAACTCCTTCCCCTCCCCAGGGGATCCTCAATGTTAACTCAATGTTAAAGGGCATGCGACTGTCGGCGGGAACTTCGAGGGCGGCCCGTGTCACCGTCATCCCACAAGTCGGGAGCTCGCCTCACCGGCCGGGTTCACGGTGACCACCCGGTAGAACGTCGACACCGTCAATTAGCCGCATTGTTCAGCCGTCGAAAGCTTTCGCCTCATCGATCCACGTTCGGCATTCCTGCTCCGATAGCCCGATCACCGAACCGTGCCGCTGCTCGATCATCTCCTTCAGGTGCGCTGGATTGCGGTGGCGCAGCTCCTTGATCGAGTCGACCCCTATGTCCTTGAGCATGGCCTTGTGCTTAGGCCCGATCCCCTTCAACTTGTCCAGGTCGTTCTCCACATGTTCGTGTGACATCGACACCTCCTAACTCATTGGGGACGCGCTGCTGATGCTTGGTGTAGCCCTACGGCCGAAGGGCGAAACGCTTTTGGATAGCCGGAATGCCAGCCGCGTTCATCGCACCGCGGGCCGACCACCGCTCGACAGGACGGCGCCACTGGCGGGGCGTAGATATAGCACCGCATCACAACATCGGCAGCGCCAGCTCGTGAGCCCGCCGCGCCATGAGCACGGCTGGTGGCCGTCTAGGCAGCGCTGCGGCGGCCGAACCATCCACGAGCCATCGGTGCAACGGACCAGCTCGCCGACTGCGGGCAGGATTGCAGGTTTAGGTGGAGGCGGCTGCTCGACGACCTCGACATCAAGCAAGTGCGACTGCACAATGCGCGCCACACCTGTGGGACATTGATGCACCTACCTGGGGTGCCGATCGCCGTGGTGGCGGCCTGGCTCGGACGCGCCAGCGCGGCCGTCACGATGGCGGTCTATCACGCACGCACAGGATGACGCCCTCCGCGACGCCCGAAGTAATTACCGTCGGCATGTGACAACCGGTGACACCGAGACCGGATCACCAGTCTGGAGAAGCGTCATATACTGCCTTTTACCTGCCGCTTCTGGTGCGCCCAGTCGGACTCGAACCGAAACTGGACGGATTTTAAGTCCGCATAGCAGGGCGTTTGCTAGCGTTGGCGTACGTTGGCATGTATGTCAAAACCCTTTGTCAACTGCGCTTATGTGAAAGTTTGCGTTGGCGAGGTTGGTTGCGTCCCGGGGTGTGGTGTAACTAGCGGCGTGTCGGTCCTGATGTGAAGGGGCCATCGCGTGAGTCTCTGTGGTGAAACGACCAAGTATCACTACCGAGAGGAACAGCGCGATGGCCCTGGATCAGTTTGCCTTGTTGGAGGTGCTCGACGCATTACGCAATGCCGATGCCGCTGATCGGATCACGCAGGCCGCCGAGACGATTTATCAGGCGCTCATCGATGCGGAGCTGACCGCGCTGATCGGCGCCGGGCCTTATGAGCGCACGGAGTCGCGGACCAATCAGCGCAACGGATCGCGGCAGCGCACGCTGTCCACGATCGCCGGGGATTTGGAGTTGCGGATTCCCAAGCTGCGCACCGGCTCGTTTTTCCCGGCGTTGTTGGAACGGCGCCGCCGGGTGGATCAGTGCCTGTTCGCGGTGGTGATGGAGGCCTACCTGCACGGCACCTCCACCCGCAAGGTCGATGATCTGATCAAAGCCCTTGGTGCTGATTCGGGGATTTCCAAAAGCGAGGTGTCGCGGATCTGCGCGGATCGGGACACCGAAGTTGCCGCGTTTCGGGATCGGCCACTATCGGGGCAGGCGTTTCCGTATGTGTTTCTCGATGCCACCTACTGCAAGGCCCGGGTCAACCATCGGGTGGTGTCGCAGGCGGTGGTAATTGCCACCGGGGTGGCCGCCGACGGCCGGCGCGAGGTGCTGGGATTTGAGGTTGGCGATTCGGAGGACGGCGCGTTTTGGATGGCGTTTTTGCGGTCGCTGAAATCACGCGGCCTGGCCGGGGTGCAGCTGGCGATCTCCGATGCCCACAGCGGGCTGCGCGGCGCCGTCGAGGCGATCCTGATCGGCGCGGCCTGGCAGAGATGTCGGGTGCATTTCTTGCGCAACGTGTTAGCTCAGGTCCCCAAAGGGTCGGCCGAGATGGTCGCTGCGGCGATCCGCACCATCTTCGCCCAACCCGACGCCGAGCACGTACGCGAACAACTCGACACCATCGCCGCCATGCTCGGCCGCCAGTTCCCCAAGGTCGAAACCATGCTGCGCGACGCCGCCCCCGACATCACCGCCGTCACCGATTTCCCTGTCCCGCACTGGAAAAAGATCTGGAGCACCAACCCGCTGGAGCGGCTCAACAAAGAGATCAAACGCCGCACCGACGTCGTCGGGGTGTTTCCCAACCCGGCCGCGCTGCTGCGACTAGCCGGCTCCGTGCTCGTCGAAGCTCACGACGAATGGCAGGTCGCCGACAAACGCTACCTGTCCGAAACCACCCTGGGCCTACTCAACCAGCCCGGCGACCAACCCGAACAGAATGTTGCGACACCCGCCGCGCTCACCGCATAGCAAAAACCCGCAGCCTCAAGCGAAATGCCCCTCGACTTACACCTACCTACTCCACATGACACAACCTACTGCGTCCGGAGAGGTCCCCAGGCGGGAGGCTATGCTTCGCCCATGCCGGTGCCACCCGAAGACGCACGAAGAGCGCCATCGGCGATAACGCGTCTCGCTGCTACAGCTGCCGAGACCGACGTCGGCATGCGGTGTGCCGCGTGGTACCTGAAGAACGTTGTGCCCCGCATCGAACCGGCGCTTTATCAGTGGACTCACGGACGACTCACATCGCTGCCAATCGTCCCGATCGTCTTTCTTCACACACGTGGAGCGAAGACTAGCGAACCGAGGATCACGCCCCTGACATACTTCACCGACGGCGACGATGTCGTTCTTATCGCCTCGAATTATGGGCTTCCACGGCATCCGGCGTGGTACTACAACGTGAAATCCCACCCCGAGGTCACGCTGCGGGCCCGGGGCCGGCAGGGCAGGTATGTCGTTCGTGAAGCCGTGAACGCCGAGCGCGAGCAGTTGTGGGCCTTGGCGATGCGGCGGAACCCACCACTTAGGAAGTATCAAGAGATGGCCGGCGAACGACAGATTCCGGTGCTGCGTTGCATACCGACAGCTTGAACGAGTGCGTGGCTCGGGAAACAGATTTGGCCGACCAGGTCGACCAATCCGCTCCCGACTCAGCCCAGATCACACACCTGACAAACGTCGTCGGGATCTTCCAAACCGGTCGCTGTGCTGAACCTGGCCGGTATCGCCCTCGTGAACCCGCACGATAAATGCTAGGTCGCTTACGAGCATGAGCGTTGCCTCTCCGAAACACCCCTCGCGCTGCCCAATCCGAGCGACAAAACCCCAACCAGAATATTGCGAGACCTGCGCGATCACGGCATAGTGAAAACCCGCAGAGCCTCAAGCGAAAGGCCTGCTCGACTTACACCACTCCGTGGGGCGCACCCGCGAGGTTGGGAGCGTTTCGGAGCTGTGTGCATACACTCCGTTTACAACTAACTCATGACAGCCATGCGGCTAATGGCTCTTGGCATGTTCCACCCGTCGTTGACACCCGTCATTGACGCCCGTCAACGACGGGTGTACCCTGCTTCCATGGAGTCACCACCCGCATCATCAGTGGCTGAATCACCAGCCGGAGGCGTCCGGGAGGTTCGGCGACTCGAAACTCGAGCACGCTTGTTTGACGCCGCGTTGGCTGAGATTTCACAACGTGGGTTTGCCGCCGCTGATGTCAGTGCCATCGCCGCTGCTGCGGGCGTGGTGAGGGGGACGTTCTACTTCCACTTCCCGACCAAGGAGCACGTCCTTATCGAGGTGGAGCGCAACGAGGAGACTCGGATCATCAGTGAACTGGGCGAAGCCAAGGGCGATCTGGCGTCGGTGCTTTCCCAACTCGTACATCACGTACTCAGTGCTGAACGTCGGTTAGGCGCAGTCGTCTTCCGGGACATGCTCGGACTGCATTTCTCCTCAGCCCGTCCGGTCGAAGACGAGTTAGCGCAACACCCGCTCGCAGAGTTTCTGGTGGGAGTGATCAGCCGGGCACAACGCGAAGGGCAAGTGTCCTCGGACGTAGATGCATCGGAACTCGGGACGTTCTTCCTTACCGGACTATTCGCGCTACTGGCCACTGGAGAACACGATGCTGCGCTGTTAAGTCGGTACGTGACAACGATTGTCAAAGGGATGGAGAAACGATGAATCGCACAGGCATCGAAGGCTACAGGGATTTCTTGGCCAGGCGTGACGGCGAAGCCGACCTCCTCAATAGACGGTTAGCGAATCGAGAGCAGTTCTTCAACGAACTTGAAGCGAACCCCGTCCGCTCAGCCCATCCCGCCGACCGACCGACGTTCCTTCGCAATGTGCGCCGCCGACGACCCGAACACGGCCTGGACAGCAAAATGCTGTTCCTGCTAGCGACCGCCAAACTGAATCAGGCTGAGCGGTTCGGCGTCGGACTGGGCGAAACCTATGGGCGCAACAGCGATGAGAATCTGCCGCCCGAGAACGTCTACCTCGAACTGGAAGAGCACTACCACACACGGCTGCTGGCATACGCACTAGACGCATTCGATCTGAACTTCCAAGTTGTCCCCCCGCCTTTCGTGATGCGACAGTTCGTCAAGACCGGCGTGTTCCTCCCCGAACGGCTTGGCTTCATGTTTGTCGGAGCCGCAGAGATGGCGGGCTGCATCATGTTCGACGAACTACGCCGCGTCGGCAGAAAACTGTTCGCCGACGAACCCGCAGTCGGCGAACGAATCGAACTGCTCTACAGCGAAATCCTTACCGACGAAATCGGCCACGTCGGCTACTGCGCGTCACGCTGCACATCCGGAGAGCGGGCGATAATGCGTCGTATCTACCCACTCATCGGACGACTCTTCGCCCGCCAAACCGCAGAAATCGGCCTCCTCATCGACCCGAAGGCGTTGCACGCACGACTCGACCGACCCTTCAACGTCGAAGAACTCACCGCCGAGCTGGACAACGAAACGTACCTCGTCGCCCACCCCTGACGGACTCCGCAGACTCACCACTGCGTGCACTCGCTGCGCCTGAGTCGCCTTCGACTGGGCTTGGCCAGCACCCGCTTCGGAGTCTTGATCGGGGGCTGCGCAGCGGCTCGGGCGCGAGGTCTGTGAGTAGTCGCCATGACCTGGCGTTGCAGCCCGTTCGTTACTGGTGCAAGTCAGGCGATCTTGTAGTTGTAGACGGTCTGACGGCTTACACCGTATTCGCTAGCGAGTGCAGTAACAGATTCGCACTTCGGCGAGGTCAGCGGATGGTCAGTTGTAGCCGTTCAAGTCGACGTACCAAAATGCTTGGCAGCCAACGGCCAACGTCGGCGGCGTCAATCCAGCTGGTCTGCTCAAGCAGCATCCGAAAGACGATCTGGGCTTCCAAACGAGCCAGCGAAGCCCCGACACAAAAGTGCGCGCCCTTACCGAAGGTCACATGCCCTTTCACGGCGCTACGGTCGAGCTGGAAGTCGTTAGGTGTGTCGAACTGCTGGGGATCGCGGTTGGCCGCTCCCCACATCAGTAACAGATGCGAATCGGCGGGCAACTCGACGTCGGCCAGGGTGGTATCTCTCACCACATGCCGATAGTGGCCACGAAATGGCGACTCGTATCGCAGCGTTTCCTCAATGAACGCACCTAGCAGTTCTGGGTTGGCACGCAGTTGCTCTTGGACGCGGGGGCGGTCGGCCAGAATCCATGCGGCGCTGCCGAGTAACGACGCGGTTGATTCACCCGCTGCGCTGAACAAGGTGAGCATGATTGCGAGCGCCTGAAGCTGGTCTAACTCGCCGGATTTGTTGCGCGCCGCGAGGTCGCCGATGAGGCCCGGCTTCGGGCTTTCGGCGGCGTTCTCGAAGTGTTCTAGGACGTATCCGGACAGTTCCATCGCGGCCATGCCAGCGGCTTCGAGTTGGGGTGGACTGACGATTCCGTCGAGCAGGGTGGTGGTCGCGTACCCCAGTCGGATCAGCTTGTCGACATCCTCCTCTGGTAGTCCGAGCAGGTGGGCGACCACCATCATCGGCAGCCGATTGGCCATGGCGCTCATCCATTCGATCTGCCCGTCGATCAATGCTTCGGACCAGAGTCGCTTCGCAGTGGCTTCGGCGAACTCCTCGATGACGCGCACCCGCCTGGCCGAAAGGTGAGGCAGCAGCAACTTTCGGTGCAACGCGTGCAGCGGATCGTCTGCGGTGGCTAGTGCATGCATCGGCCCCCCGAGCGTCCCCATTTCATACGGTGTGACGGTCCCGTCGTCGTGGTACACCATCGTCGCGGTCAGGTTCGACGAGAAATCCTCGACGCGGTTCACGGCTTCCACGACGGCGTCCCAGCCGCACACCGCGTAGAACACGGACTCACCGATGCGGTTCACCCCCGCGCGACCCCGCATCCGGTCATACAAGGGGTTGGGGTCCTGGATTGCGGCGCTACCGAAGAAGTCAGTCGGGTCCACCACGGCAGTCATAGATTCAGGCTGAACGTGGCCTGTGAACTGCGTCAACAGTGCCCGCAGAACTTGCAGAACCGGTTCGATAAGGCGGCTGGGGGTCTTTCTCAGTCCACTGGGCTAACCAGCACTGTTTGTGAGAGGAGCACCGATTGTCTTCTCACAGTGATAAAACTATTTCATGGTTTCGCCGCGAGGGAACGACTGACGGTGGCAACCGACTGGCTGGTCGGTCGGGATCGACACAGCGAGGGTGCTGAACGGATCTACGCAGCAGCCGCTGATCTCATGTCGCGGCAGGGCTACGACGCATTCAGCATCGACGCCCTGGCCGACATCGTTCACTGTTCACCGGCGACTATCTACCGCCATGCCGGAGGTAAGTCGGCGATCCGTGACGCAGTGATGAGCCGGCAAGCAGAACGCATCCTCGACTCGGTCCGCGAAGCCATCACGGGGCTGACTGGTTCTGAGCGGATCGTCACCGCCACTACTGTCGCCCTACAGCGCATGCGAGCGGACCCACTCGCGCAGATCATGCGCTCAATGACAGGCCCCCCTGGCAACGAGTGGCTGACCGACTCGCCAATCGTCGCCCGCTTTGCAACCGAAATGATCGGTCTGTGCAAGCCCGATCCCCTGGCCGCCCAGTGGCTAATCCGCGTGTTCCTAGCACTCTGGTACTGGCCCCTCAAAGATCATGAGGCTGAGGAGGTTATGGTGCGCCGATTCCTCGGGCCGCCCTACACAGACGATGCCGACTTGGCCGCGCAAGCCGACCCGCCCAGCTAGTCGTCGGCGTCTTCCGCCAAAACGCGGTAGACCGTCGCACGCGATACACCCAATGCAGAAGCAATCGTGTTCGTCGAACTGGCACTATCTGACGGACAGCCGCTCCCCATCCGCGCCGTATCAATTCTTTGGTTGTGAGACGAGCGGTGCGAGTGGGTCTGCGGCAGAAGAAAGCCCACGTCGATCTGTCGCAAAACCCGACTCAAAACTCTCGTCTCAAATCTTGTACCTCCGCGATTTCTGCGACATGCTGAAGTCATGACTGCCACCGCCGCCCCAGCCGCAGGCGCTCAACTCGGATACGCCCGTGTCAGCACACGCTCTGGAAGTGTTTGGCCCAAGTGTTGCGAGTGGCGCTCAAAGAACGTCACCTTTTGTGCGGGCGGATCGCTGATTGTCGATCCAAACCGTTAGTGCGTCAGCCGGATACACGACGATCTTCTTGCCCATTTTGAACGATGGCGGCCCTTCGCCGCGATGACGCCACCAGCGGAGGGTGTCCTTAGATATGCCGGTCATCTCGGATACTTCGCTGGTGCGAAGAAGTTGGGTCATTGCTGCTCCAATGTCGATATTTGTTGCGCCCGAACGGGCTTCACTCACCGCATCGCGAGAGTGATTCAGAGAAGCAAAGCCTGGTCCCCCTCTATCCCATGGATTCCGAAGATCGTCGCTGAGTGTCACCGTCTCACCAACGCACCTAGCGTATCTCGGCCCTTTTCACCCTAACCCGATCCGTTTTACGTAAACCGGGCCGCGATCTGCGGCTGAGTTGGCTTGTGCCGAAACTGCCATACCTTCACGCCAGGCCAGCCCTGCACGTCGGTCAGGATCGATGCGAGGGGCCTGAAGCCCGGTTCTTATGCGGCGGTCTTCTGCGCTGCAGCCATGGCCTTGTCCAAGGCATCGGCCACCCCCGCCAGGTCATCACTCATCAAGTGCCCGTAGAGGTCTAGCGTGATCGCTGCAGTGGCGTGGCCAAGCATGCGCTGCACGACCTTCACGTTCGCCCCTGCCGAGATGGCCAAGGATGCACAGGTGTGGCGCAGGCCCTTCGGCGTGATGGTCGGGAAGTCTGGTGTTGTCGCCTCCCCGCCGTCGGCAATCTCTTGCTGACGCGTGGCCCTGGCGCGGGGCTGCACCGCTTTCAGTGCATTGTCGAATGCCCAGCGGTACTCACCCAGCGGCAGGCGGCCACCCTTGCGGCTCGGGAAAACGAACGCGTCAGGCTCGCCGGGCAGCTCTGCCTTGAGGCGATCCCAGACAGGACCAGGCACTGGCACGCGGCGGGTCCGCTTGGTCTTGGTGCCTGTCTCTACGATGCCCTGGCCCTGCACGTAGGTGGCAGAGTTTCGGACTGTGATCTCTTTGTCTCCGACATCCCTGCGCCGCAACGCTGCCGCCTCACCGAACCGCAGACCGCAGTAGCCGAGTATCAGCGTCATAGTCTCGAACCGTCCCGCCTCCCCAGCGAAGTCGAGCAGCTGGGCGTGGGTCAGGTAGTGCTGCTCTGCCTCTGCCGTCTCTGGCAGATCGTGGCGTCGGTCGATCTCGGCGGAGATGTTCTTGGACGCCAGCCCAGCCTTGACCGCGTACTTGAACACTGCGCCCATGAGTTGGTGTGTCTGCCGGATGCGGCTGGCCGATAGGCCGGTGCCAGACTGCGAGCCGTTCACCGACAGGCCAGCGATCCACGCGGACAGGTCGGGGTAGGTGATCCCTTTCATCGGGGTATCGCCCCACCTGGGCAACACCAGCGTGTCCAGGATGGAGCGGTATCCGGCGAGCGTCTTCGGCTTGCGGTGATTCTTGGTCCGTATCCACTGCTCGGCCACGGCGCGGAATGTGTCCGCGCCCACGTCGGGACTCACCCACTGGTTGATGACCACCCTGCCGCGCTCCGTGTCGGACCATGCCTTGGCCTCGACCTCGGTGCGGAACCGCTTAGTGTGCTCGCTTGCCGTCGTCCCCGACGTACCAGCCGCGCCATCGGTTACCGACACCCTGGGGCTTGCCCTGGCCTTCGGCCCACCGCCCCGTGGCCAGTTTGGTCGGTGTCCCGTCGCTGCTGTTTTTCCAGAGGTCAATTACCCCGCCCGTACCTGGGGTTCTCTTGATGGGCTTGGTCGGCGTCTCGGCTGTCTCGGCTGGCGTCGCCATGGAAGCCCGTTTACAACCTGCATACAGACAAAGCCGATCAGCAACAAGCATGGAAGGCCATGACGTGCCCATTACTGCTGTTATGCCGTGCCCCCAGTCGGACTCGAACCGACACTGGACGGATTTTAAGTCCGCTGCCTCTGCCTATTGGGCTATGGGGGCCTCGCAGGCCGCTATCAGGATGATTTCACCCCACGAAACTGCGAGTACCGGCTTGCGAACATTCAGGCGCGGCGCGGTCAGCCCGGGGCCAATCGCTTTTCATTAAGCCCAATCGATTCATTTGGCTCGATCGATCTTCATTAGGCCCTGTGTTGCGACGACGACGCCGTCGCAGTCAGATCGGACCGCTGCAGCTGGTGTTTGGGCGGATCCGGCAGTAGCATGCGACGGCTGATCCTCAGGTGGTCGTCGACGTGCACCAGCAGGCCCGGCTCGATGAGTTCCCAACCGGGATCGTCGTCCATCGGCTCGCTCGCGAACACCACCGACGGCCCCTCATCGAGGTTGGACGACTGCGCGTGGATGCGTGACGTCTGCATGTCGAACCGGGGGCAGGTGGCGGTCTGCCGCCGGTCCAGCAGGTAGAGCCGGTTGGGTTCGGGATAACGCACCGCCCACACGTCGGTGGCCGTGCACAGCACCAGATTGACCGCATAGATCGGCACCGTGTCCGCCAGCCACTGCAGCGCGTCGAGCAGCCCGGCGTCCACGTCGCCGCCGCGGGCGCGAACCGACCCGGTGACGAGCGCGAAGACCCGCTCGCTGTCGGTCTGTCCCAACACCAGCTCCGCCACCGACAACTCTGCCAATCGCGCGTCGAGCAAATCCAGACCGGTGACCACGCCGTTGTGCGCGAACAGCCGTCCGTCCTGCAGGAACGGATGTGTATTGACCACATCGAGGTCTCCGGTCGACGCGTAGCGCACGTGCGCGATGAACGTTGTGCCGCTCAATTCGTGTGCTTCACAGGCGAATTCGCGATCCTCCCAGGCCGCCATGGGCTGCTTGTAGAGCTTCGGCTTGGCGTCGGCGTTGAAGGCCCCGATGCCGGTGCCGTCCGGATTGCGCCTGCTCTGCGCAACCAAGTTGTCGGGCGCATCGAGCAGCCAGAACGTGGCCGTCACCAACGAACGGCCGGCGTGCAGACCGAACAAGCGACACATACCCGCGACCGTACCGCTAATGTTCGCTGCATGTTCGCGCGCGATGTTGTCACCGTGTTTACCGCGCTGGCTCTGCTGCTCGGGTCAGCGGCCGTTGCGGTCGCCGACCCGATCGGAGACACCACCGGCGAGCCTGCCAACGTGGGTGACGCGAAGACCGCGGCCATCCAGTACCACGACAGCGGGGCTTACGACGCGGGCCTGGCCGAAGTGAACGCGCAGGCGATGAACTGGATCGCCACCGCGGCGCCGAGCACCGACCGTCCGGCCGTGGTGTTCGACATCGACGAGACGGCCCTGTCCAATTGGGAGGTGATCAGGGCCAACGACTTCGGCCGCTTCATCAACGGGCCGTGCAATCTGCCGGACGCGTGCGCCTGGCGCGCGTGGGACCTCACCGCGCAGTCACGGGTGATCCAGCCGACGCTCGACACCTACAACATGGCCAAAAGCCTTGACGCTGCCGTGTTTTTCATCAGCACTCGGGACGAGGGTCAGCGCGCCGCCACGGAGGCGAACCTGCGCAACGCGGGCTACGCCGGTTGGGCCGGACTGGTCCTGGCACCGGTCGGTGCCACCTACGCATCGGCGGCGGACTTCAAGGCCCCGCAACGGGCCGCGATCGAGGGCCAGGGATACGTGATCATCGCCAACATCGGCGACCAGCCGTCGGACCTCGCCGGCGGTCATGCCCAGCAGACGTTCCTGCTGCCTGATCCGTTCTACCGCATCCCCTGAGACAGGCGCCAGCGGCTTTGGGCCCGACGGTCCATTAGCCCGAGATCGACAGCGCGATGCCGTCCAGGATGTCGTGCTCGCTGACCACGAGCTCGTTGATGCGGGCGCGCTGGCCCAGCGCATCGGCGAGTTCCTCGACGATGATCGCCCCTGCGCCGATCACGTCGACACGGCCGGGGTGCATCGGCCCCAGCACCGCGCGCTGCGCCCGCGGCATCGCGATCAGCCCCTCGCATACATCGAGCAATTCGGGAAATCTTACGCGCGACAGGTGGATTGCCGCCGGGTCGTACGTCGTCATCCGCTGCGCCAGTGCAGCCAGCGTTGTCATCGTCCCGGCCACGCCGACCCACGTCCGGGCCCGGTCGACGGGCACCGCTCGCAACGCCTCACCGAGCCGTTCCCGCACCACTTCCCTGGCCGCCGCCACTTCGCTGGCCGTCGGCGGATCGGAGTGCAGGCAGCGTTCAGTGAGCCGGACGCATCCGATGTCGGCGGAGAAGCTGGCCTCTACTTCACCGGAGCCGAGCACCAGTTCGGTCGATCCACCGCCGAGGTCGACGACCACGAAAGGTGCGTCTGCGGAGTCGAGTTCGGCGACCGCGCCGTGAAATGACAGCGCGGCTTCCTCTTCGCCGGTGATCACCTCGGCCACAGCGAAATCGAGGACCTCGGCGGTCATCGCGAAGAATTCTTCCCGGTTGGCCGCGTCGCGGGTGGCCGACGTCGCAACCATGCGTACCTTCGGCACCTGAAACTGCCGTAGCAGGGCCGTGTAGTCGTCCAGCGCGCTCCGGGTGCGGGCCAGGGCCGCCGGCGCGAACCGTCCTGTCGCGTCCACGCCTTGGCCGAGGCGCACTATCCGCATGTCGCGGTGGAGTTCGTGCAACCGCCCGTCGAGCACGTCGGCGATCAACAGACGGATCGAGTTGGTGCCGCAGTCGATTGCCGCGACGCGTTTCATGCCCACCCCTCCGGCACCAGAATTCCCGCCATCTCCGGTTCTGTGGCCAGCACCGCGAGCGCCTCGTCGCCCAACGGGTTCACTCCGCGGCCCTTGGCCAGTGAATGCGCGATCAGCACGTGCAGGCACTTGACCCGGTCCGGCATGCCGCCGCCGGAGAACGTCGTGCCGAGCGGTTCGATCGCGTCACGCTCGGCGAGATAGGACTCGTGAGCACGCCGGTACGCCGTCGCCAGTTTATGATCGGTTGTCAGGCGTACGGTCATCTCCTTCATCAGCCCCAAGGATTCCAGCCGGCTCGCCGCGGCCGTCAGCACGGGGTGGGTCAGGTAATACAGCGTGGGGAACGGGGTGCCGTCCGGAAGCCGCGGCGCGGTCTTGATGACACCGGGCTCTCCGTTGGGGCATCGGTAGGCGATCTCGAGGACTCCGCGCGGCTCACGCCCGAGCTGGCGCGCAACGGCTTGGAGGTCGGCAGGGTCAAGCACCGGGCGGCGGGCCGGGCGGTGGCGGGTTGGTAGCGGGCGCGCCGGGTACAACAGTGGGCGCGATGTTATGCGGTGTGTCGGCGATTGTGCGCCACAGCGACGTGTACCACGGATCGTTGCCGCCCGACTTCGGCGCCTGGGTGCCTGGCTCCTGCGGGGGCGCGGCCGCGTCCGGCGGCAGTTGCACCTGATACGGGATGTCGCCGGGCATGACGAACCCGAGCCGCTCCCGTGCCTGGGCCGCGACGAATACCGGGTCGGCAAGCTTGGCCTTCTGCTGCTCCAGGTCGGCGATCTGTGCGCGCAGCGCCGCCTCCGACGCCGATAGTTGCCGCATCTCTGTGCGCTGCGCGAAGTATGTCCGCACCGGCCCGGCGATCGTCAGAGTCAGCACGCAGACCACCGCCGCGAGGATGGCTGCGCGGCGCGCCGCAGATCCGAGCCGCTGCTCGGATTGGTGCGCGGCGGCCGCGGCGATCGACGCGCCGATCGAGTCGGTGACGGCTTCTGGCTGCGGGCGCGGTTCGGGCGGCCGCGGTTCACGGCGTTGCGCCGAGCGTTGCCGGCCACGGCTCGGGTCGCCGGGCTTCCCCGGCCGAGGGGCTGGGGAGCGCCGCTTGGATTCGGTCCGTTTCCCTTCCGGCACTTGTTATTTGGCCTCCACACTGAAACGCGGGAATGCGAGGTCACCGGCGTACCGTGCGGCGTCGCCGAGCGCTTCCTCGATGCGCAGCAGCTGGTTGTACTTGGCGACGCGCTCGCTGCGGGCGGGCGCGCCGGTCTTGATCTGGCCGCTGCCGACCGCGACGGCGAGATCGGCGATCGTGGTGTCCTCGGTCTCGCCGCTGCGGTGACTCATCATGGTGCGGTATCCGCTGTTGTGCGCCAACGTGACGGCGTCCAGGGTTTCGGTCAGCGTGCCGATCTGGTTGACCTTGACCAGCAGCGCGTTCGCCGCGCCCCGTTCGATGCCTTCCTCGAGGCGCTCGGGGTTGGTGACGAAAAGGTCGTCGCCGACGAGCTGTACCCGATCGCCGATCGTCGTTGTCAGCGCGACCCAGCCGTCCCAGTCGTCCTCGGCCAGCGGGTCTTCGATCGACACCAGCGGATAGGTGTCGAGCAGTTGCGTGTAGAACTCGGCCATCTGCGCCGCGTCGCGGGTTTCCTTCTCGAAGGCGTAACCCTGTTCGGCAGTGAAGAATTCGGTGGCGGCCACGTCAAGCGCCAGCGCGATGTCCCCGCCCGGCTGGTAGCCGGCTGATTCGACCGCGGACAGGATGAGGTCTAGCGCCGCCTTGGTGCCGGGCACGTCGGGTGCGAAGCCGCCTTCGTCGCCGAGCCCGGTGGCCAGGCCTTGCTTCTTGAGCACCGATTTCAGTGCGTGGTAAACCTCGGCGCCCCAGCGCAGCGCCTCCTTGAAGCTGGGCGCACCGATTGGGGCGATCATGAATTCCTGCACGTCTACGCCGGTGTCGGCGTGTGCACCGCCGTTGAGGATGTTCATCATCGGCACCGGCAGGATGTGGGCGTTCGGTCCGCCGACATAGCGGAACATCGGCAGACCGGCCGATTCGGCGGCGGCCTTCGCGACGGCCAGCGACACGCCGAGGATGGCGTTGGCGCCCAGGCGCGACTTGTCTGGGGTGCCGTCGAGGTCCAGCAGCACCTGGTCCACGAGCCGCTGGTCGTCAGCGCTGAGACCCATTACTGCGGGGGCGATTTCATCAAGTACCGCTTCGACAGCCTTCCCGACGCCCTTGCCGCTGTAACGTTTGGGATCGGCGTCACGCAGCTCGACGGCCTCGTGCTCGCCCGTCGAGGCACCTGACGGTACCGCCGCCCTGGCAAAGGTCCCGTCAACCAGCGCCAGCTCGACCTCGACGGTCGGATTGCCGCGGGAGTCGAGGATCTCGCGGGCCCCGACCTGCTCGATGATGGGCACTGGCTTCTCCTAGCGTCGGTGGGCAGAACGCACTCAGCCTAGAGGTTGGACCGCCGATCGGTGCGCTACAACGGGTGGCCGCGCGCGTATGCCGTCGCCCAGTCGCGGACGGTCTTGGCGTACGCGTCCGACAGGTTGTAGGCGCGCAGCGCGTTCATCCAGCCGCGCGGCGTCGCGAGGTTCTTGCCGTTCCAGCACAGGTAGCCGGCCGCCGACAGCGCAGCGTCGTTGAAATTATCCGGGCTGATAATTCCGTCGTTGTTGGCATCGACGCCGTAGCGCCGCCAGGTTTCCGGAATGAACTGCATCGGACCCATCGCCCGGGCGTAGACGGGATCGCCGTCGAGCTGTCCCGTGTCGATGATCTCCAGGTTGCCGTCGGTGCCGTCCAGCCGCACACCACGAATGGGCGGGCTGACGTCGCCGTTCGGCGCGATGGTGGCGCCGCGATACGTTCCGTGGTGGCTCTCGACCATCCCGATACCGGCCAGCGTCGTCCACGCCAGGTGGCACTTGGGATTCTCGACCTCCGCAACCTTCGCGGCATAGGCGTAGGCCTTCAATGCCCCGACCGGCATATCTAGTGCGGGCGCGCGCTCAGCGGCCCACGCCTGCAGTTGGTCGGCGGGCCGGCGTTGCATGTGGGTGTCGACGCCGGGGACCGGGTCGCCGGCCGGGGGCGGGACGCCTTCCGGAATCGGCGTACCGAGCTGCCATGAACAGCCGGACGCCATCAACACCGCGGTTGCGCCGACCACGGCGACTGCGCGCATCCACCGCAACCGCGACACTGCCCTCCTCTACCCTCTCGGTCGACCGATCGTCCCACCTGGCCCACACAGCGGCCCTCGAGGATCTAGGCCCGCTGCACTGGCCGTCGTACTGCCGGCAGCAGCATGAGCCCCGCTCCCAACCAGGCGAACCCCGGCAACCAGGGCAACGCCAGCGCAAGCACGGGAACCCGCTGGAAGTGTCCCGCGACCAGGGCGATGCGCGCGATCGCCGCAACCGCCATGAGCGAGAACATGGCACCGACCGCCTTGCCTTCATCGCCGGTGTGGCCGAGCGCGAGGGCTGCCGCAACCGCGCTCATCATCACGCAGCCCCACGCGCCGCCGCAAACGAACTGCGCAGCCCCGAGCGAGACCACGTCCGTGGCTTTTGCCGCCGCCCAGGCCGAAGCGGCGGCGGCCAGCGCCGCCAGCGCCATGACGACGATGCCGCCGAACCGCTTCGTAAGCCACGACGCTGGCACCATCAGCAGACTGAACCCGATCCAGAACAGCGTGAGGAGGGCGGGAAGATCGGCCGGCGGCGCGAATTTCGCGAAGAGCGGCTCGGCGTTGATGAAGGAATGCACCTGGAACCCCATCGCCAGCAGCAGAATCGCCGCCAGGAACATCAGGAAGGTGGCCGACCGAATTTTGCCGCCTGGCTGTTTTTCGACGGGGGCGGAGCGGGCCAGCAGCTTTTCCGCCCACGCGATCGAGAAGGTCACCACGACGACCGAGGCGGCCGACGCGGCGAACATGATGCGGGGGTCGTAGGCCGTCAGCCAGCCGGCGAGAAATGGCGCCAGCAAGTCGGCGATGCCGATACCGAGTAGGAACAGCGATCCCACCCAGGGCTGCTGATCGCGCGGCGTGTACTGGCCGAGCAGCTTCAGCGGCGGCGCGCGCAGGGCCGAGGACGTGATTGCCCAGATGACCACCAGAGCGAGAAAGGCTGTCGTCCCCAAGCCGGTTGCCAACGGTAACAGCAAAAACGCCAACGCCGACAGCGCGGTCACCCCGGCGACCACCTTGCCGAGCCGGCCAACAATGTTGGCAACGCGGTCGGCGGCGATGCCGGTCAGCCAGTCACACAGCGCGAAGATGACTTGGTCGAGCAACAGAATCCACGGGACTACGCCGGCTTGGATCCCCGCTTGCGCCGCAAGTTTCGGCAGGAAGATCACGTAGATGACCCAACTCAGCGTGAAGAAGAGTTGCATCAAGCCGAAATACACTCCGACGCCGGTCGACACCGCGCGGGGCATCGCGTCACCCTGCCGGCGATCTGGGTTACTGTCACAGTCCATCGCGTGACCGGGAATCGTTCAGGGCCGTCCGATTTGATGCCCGCACAGCGGGGCGGCGCGTACTCGGCGCCGCAACGGAGCGGATCCGCCGTGAGCTCGGGCTCATCAACGCCGTTGCGATGCCCTGGAGGCGTGACGGGACATGTACACCAATGCCGCACCGCCTCCCAGCCCGTCGGTTTTGCAGCGCGCAGCCGCTTGGCTGCGCAGCCTGCAGTCTATGGTCTTCATCACGAAGTCGTGGCCTCTACGTCAGCAGCCTGCGCGCCACCAACCTGAATCCCCAAGGCACCCGGCGACCCACGGTGTCCGGCGCACCGACTAGCTCGCCCACACCCGGCGTCGGGCCGCCGGGCTGCGCGACGGTAACGCGCCGCCCTACTGCGGCTCGAGCTTGTTTGCCTGACCATCGGGGGCCGCGGCAGCTTGCTCAGCGGGGCTGCCGTTGGCCGGAACGTCTTCGTCGGCTTCGAACTTCTCGGCGGGAAGTTCCTGCTCCACGCCCGGCTGCTCGTCGCCGGCTTGCTGCTGCGGCGTCGGTTCGGGCACCTCGACCGGCGCCGGTTCCGGCACCTCGACCGGCCCCGGCTCCGGCACGTCTGCCGGTCCGGGCTCCGGCTCTCGTTTGGGCTCGGGTTGGTGTTGCGGTGTGGGTTCCGGGACCGGCTCCGGGGTCGACGCAGTGGCCGCGGCCAGCGGCCAGTACGCGCGCCACTCGTCCTCCGAGATGGAATCCAAAGCAGCGACGTCGAGTTCCTCGGGTACCTCGTCGCCTCGCCGCTCAGTGGCGATTGCCTTCTCGGCCAGGCGCACCGCATCCATGAATTCCAGCACCTCGCTGCGCAGGTTGGTTTCGGCGTCGACGTCCGGCGACACCGTCACCGTGGTGAGCGCAGCGGGGATCAGATCCTCGGGCAGGCCCGCGTCGCGAACCCGCACAAGCACCTTCTGCGCCAGCGCCAGCGCCGGCTGACCCGTCGGCACCCCGTCCAGGCAGGACCCGCGCGGCTTCTCGACGGCCTTGCGCTGGTCCCACTGGGCGATCTGGTCCTCCAGCGAAATGGACTCTCCCGCGATCACACCGGGCACGCGGTTGCCGAGCTTGCGCAACAGCGAGTCGGCGACGTCATCGATGGTGAACGGGTGCTGCGGCGCGTCCTCGGCGATGCGGGCGTGGAAGAGCACCTGCAGCAGCACGTCGCCCAGCTCCTCGCGCAGATCGTCGGCGTTGCCGCTGCGGACGGCGTCGAACAGCTCGTAAGTTTCCTCCAGCAGGTAGCGACGCAGCGAATCGTGGGTCTGCTCGCTCTCCCATGGACCGTCGGTGCGCAGCGTGTCCATCAAGGCGACAGCGTCGATCAGCCGCTCCCCGGGCTGCGGATCCGGCGCCGCGATGAGCGTGTCGCCGGCTTCCAGGCGTTCCTTCACCGCGGGGTGCTCGGGGTCCGACGACAGCAACACCGGCGCGTCAGTGCCGCCCGCGTGCACCGGCCGTGCCCCGGGCAGCGACCACGGCACCTTGACGGGCATCTCTTCGGTGTATTGGACCTCACCCATCAGGAGCGCGATCGCGTCGACCGGAACCAGCGACGGACGACGAGGATCGACCAAGACGACGGTCATCGTGCTTGACCTCCTCGCTTGTGTCGGCGGCACGGTTGACTCCGGTTATATCAACATCCTGGTGGGGCTTTCCATCGAGTGCCAGGACCAGATCGGCGACCATCTGGACCAATTCAAGGTCACGGACGCGCGGTGAGCCGACGCCGCCGCCGGAGCGCGGTATCGGCAGCTGCACCGTTGATGTGGTCGCGCGGTAGTTCGCGCCAGGGTAGAGCCGCTTGAGCCGCAGTTGGCCGGAATCGGGCAGCGTGAGCGGCGCCAGCCGCAGCGTCGTGGGTTCGCCGGTGCCGGTTGCCGCCACCTCGGTGATCCCGCAGCGCCGCAGCAGCAAACGCAGCCGGGCGACAGCGACCAGCCGCAGCGCGGGCTCGGGGAGCGGCCCGTAACGGTCGATCAGCTCGTCGACTGCGGCGGCGATCGCGTCCTCGTCGGCTGCCGCGGCCAGCCTGCGGTAGGCCTCTAACCGCAGTCGGTCGCTGGCGATGTAGTCGGGCGGCAGGTGAGCGTCGACGGGCAGGTCGATGCGAACTTCGTTGGGCTCTTCGCTGACTCCGACGGTCTTGCCGTCGACCGCGGCGCGGTAGGCCTCGACGGCCTCGCCGACCAGCCGCACGTAGAGGTCGAAGCCGACCCCGGCGACGTGGCCGGACTGCTCAACGCCCAGCACGTTACCCGCGCCGCGGATCTCGAGGTCTTTCATCGCCACGGCCATGCCCGCTCCGAGCTCGTTGTTCTGCGCAATCGTCGCGAGCCGGTCATAGGCCGTTTCGGTCAGCGGTATTTCCGGTGGATACATGAAGTAGGCGTAGCCGCGTTCGCGGCTGCGCCCGACGCGGCCGCGCAGCTGGTGCAACTGCGACAGCCCGAAGCTGTCCGCCCGCTCGACGACAAGTGTGTTGGCGTTTGAGATGTCCAGGCCGGTCTCGACGATTGTTGTGCACACGAGGATGTCGTATTCGCGGTTCCAGAACCCCTCGACGGTGCGCTCCAGCGCGTCCTCGTTCATCTGGCCGTGCGCGACGACGACGCGGGCTTCGGGGACCAGGGCCCGCACCCGTGCCGCGGCCTGGTCGATCGAGCTGACCCGGTTGTGGATGTAGAACGCCTGACCGTCGCGCAGCAGCTCGCGGCGAAGCGCGGCCGCGATCTGCTTGTCGTCGTGCGGGCCGACGTAGGTCAGCACCGGGTAGCGCTCCTCCGGCGGGGTCAGGATCGTGGACATCTCCCTGATGCCGGCCAGGCTCATCTCCAGGGTGCGCGGGATCGGTGTGGCGCTCATCGTCAGCACGTCGACGTGGGTGCGCAGCGCCTTGATGTGCTCTTTGTGCTCGACTCCGAACCGCTGCTCCTCGTCGACGACGACCAGCCCGAGGTCCTTCCACCGCACGCCGGTCTGCAGCAGCCGGTGGGTGCCGATCACGATGTCGACGGCGCCGTCGGCCATGCCATCGAGCACGGCCCGCGACTCGGCCGGGTCGGTGAACCGCGAGAGCCCGTTGATGGTGACCGGGAAGCCCGCCATCCGCTCGGTGAAGGTCTGTAGGTGCTGGTCTGCCAGCAGCGTGGTGGGCACCAGCACCGCAACCTGCTTGCCGTCCTGCACGGCCTTGAACGCCGCCCGCACCGCGATCTCGGTCTTGCCGTAGCCGACGTCGCCGCAGATCACCCGGTCCATTGGGATGGCCTTTTCCATGTCGGCCTTGACCTCCGTGATGGCGGTCAGCTGGTCGACGGTCTCGGTGAAGCCGAACGCGTCCTCCATTTCGGCCTGCCACGGAGTGTCCGGGCTGAACACGAAGCCAGCGGAGGCCTGCCGCTTGGCGTACAGCGCCACGAGCTCGCTGGCGATCTCGCGCACCGCGCGCCGGGCCTTGGTCTTGGTGTTGGCCCAGTCGCTGCCGCCAAGCCGGCTCAGAGCGGGCGCTTGCCCGCCGACGTACCGCGACAGCTGGTCTAGGGAGTCCATCGGCACGTACAGCTTGTCCGTCTGCTTGTCGGCGCCGCGCCTGGTCGAGGCGTATTCGAGCACCAGGTACTCGCGGCGCGCACCACCGACGATCCGTTCCGTCATCTCGACGAACCGGCCGATCCCGTGCTGGTTGTGCACAACCAAGTCGCCCGCGGTCAGCGCCAGCGGGTCGACGACGTTGCGGCGCTTGGCGGCCAGGCGCTTGCCCTCGGTGGCGGCGACCCGGTTGCCGGTGAGGTCGGTTTCGGTGACCACCACGAGGTTGCTTCCGGGAAGGATGACCCCGTCGTGCAGCGGTCCGCGCAGCACGCCGACCACACCCGGGCGCGGCACGTCGCCCGGCTCCACGCAGGCGGCGGGAACGTCGGCCTCGCCGAGCTGTTCGACGACGCGGTGCGCGGTGCCGGTCCCGGGCGCCACGATCGCGGCGTAGCCCCCCGTGGCGACGTGGGCACGCAGCATCGCGAAGATCTCCTGGATGCCGCGCTGTTGGCCGCGGGCCGTTGGGGCGGGGCGGATGTCGAGGGTGGTGGCGGTGGCCTCGCCGAGCTGGCTCAGCGTCCACCATGGGTGGGCGTCTTCGGCGGCGGCGGCCCGCACGTCGTCAAGGTCGAGGTAGCCCGACGCACCGAGCCGTTCGATGTCGATCGGGGCGTCCCCGCCGATCGCGGCCGTCGACCACGACGCCTCCAGGAATTCGCGGCCGGTTTTGATGAGGTCGACAGCCCTCCTGCGGACCTTCTCCGGATCGCATACCAGCAGCGGGGTGCCGGCGGGCAGGTGGTCGATCAGCAGCGTCAGCTCGCCGGCGCCGAGGACCGGTAGCAGCGACTCCATCCCGTCGACGGGAATGCCCTGTGCGAGCTTGGCCAGCATGTCGGTGACGGTGCCCAGCGGGCCGTGCTCGGTGGCGCCGTGCCCGTCGAGCCGGGCGGCACGCTCCCGGACTTGATCGGTGACCAGCATCTCGCGGGCGGCGACGGCGATCATGGTATCGACGGTGATCTCGGGGATCGACCGCTGGTCGGCGACCGAGAACATCCGCATTTCGCTGACCTCGTCGCCCCAGAACTCGACGCGCACCGGATGCTCGGCGGTCGGCGGGAAGACATCCAGGATGCCGCCCCGAACCGCGAATTCGCCGCGCTTGCCGACCATGTCCACGCGGGTGTAGGCCATCTGGACCAGCCGTGCGATCACGTCCTCGAAGCCGATCTCCTGCCCGACAGTGAGCGTGACGGGTTCGATGCGGGCCAGTTCGGGCGGCATCGGCTGTAGCAGCGACCGGATCGTGGTGATCACGATCCGCAGCGGCGGCCCCAGCCTTGCGTCGTCGGGAATGGCAAGTCGGCGCAGCACCATCAGCCGCGCGCCCACGGTGTCGACACCCGGCGAGAGCCGCTCGTGCGGCAGGGTCTCCCATGACGGGAATAGGGCTACCGCGTCGCCGTAGGCTCCGCGCAGCTCCGCGCTGAGGTCATCGGCCTCGCGGCCGGTGGCGGTGACGACGAGCAGCGGGCCGGCCTTGGCCATCGCCGCCGCGACGAACGGCCGCGCGGCAGCGGGGCCCACCAGCGAAAGCTCGGGTGGTTTGCCGGCGGCTCGTCGCGCGACGTCCTGAAGTTCTGGGTCGCGCAGGGCCAGGTCGACAAGCCCCGCGATCGGGGTCTCGAGCGCCGTTCGGGCGTGCGCCGCCTGGGCGGTCCCCGCGGAGGTCATGATGCCGCCATTCTAGGTGCAGAGCGGGATGAATGCGAAAAGTAATGCGCGCGAAGGCTAATCGTCGTGGAGCACCGGGTCGGCCTCGAGGTGGGTCAGGCCGTTCCAGCACAGGTTGACCAGGTGCGCGGCCACCACTTCTTTTTTCGGCTCGCGCGCGTCGAGCCACCACTGCGCCGTCATCGAGACCGAGCCCACGAGCGCCTGCGCGTAGAGCGGCGCCATCTCGGGGTCCAGGCCTCGGCGGGCGAAGTCGCCGGCCAGGATCGACGACACCTGGTTGACCGCCTCGTTGAGCAGGGTGGAGTAGGTGCCCGAGGTGATGCTCGCCGGGGAGTCGCGGATCAGGATCCGGAATCCGTCGGTGCGTTCCTCGACGTAGGTCAGCAACGCAAGGGCCACCCGCTCGACACGCACCCGTGAGCGGTTGTTCGTCAGTGACGAGGTGATGCCGTCGAGCAGTGCCGACATCTCCCGGTCGACGACGACCGCGTACAGCCCCTCCTTGCCACCGAAGTGCTCGTAGACCACTGGTTTGGAGACGTTGGCCCGCTGCGCGATCTCCTCGATCGAGGTGCCCTCGTATCCGCGCTCGGCGAACAGCGACCGGGCGATCTCGATGAGCTGGTGGCGTCGCTCTGCACCGGTCATGCGCGCGCGGGTGCGCACTTCTTTCTCCGGTGCCGCCACGCCTACCAGCGTATCCCGGTCCAATAGAGTCGCTACGCTGAACCAGTTGACCGGTCCGTCGTGGTGTAATCGGCAGCACATCAGATTTTGGTTCTGAGAGTTCAGGTTCGAGTCCTGGCGACGGAGCAGCCAGCTAGGCCTGCCGAGCGAGCAGACAAACCAGGCTTGCCGGGTGACACTTGGCACGGAGTGAGGTGGCGCGCCCGGGGCGGGAGGTTCGATGACAACCCACGGCGATTCAGCGGTCGTGGTACTGGCCGCCGGGGCCGGGACCCGCATGCGGTCGGATACCCCCAAGGTGCTGCATCCGATCGCGGGGCGCACCATGCTCGCCCACACGCTGCAATCCGTGGCCACGCTGGCGCCCCAACACCTCGTGGTCGTGCTCGGCCGCGACCGCGACAAGATCGAGCCCACCGTCGCCGAGCTGGCCGACCACCTGGGCCGCAGCATCGAGGTCGCCGTGCAGGAGCAGCAGCTGGGCACCGGCCATGCCGCCGCGTGTGGCCTGAACGCGCTGCGTGCGGACTTTACCGGTGTCGTGGTGGTCACCTCTGCCGACATCCCACTCTTGGACGCCGACACCCTCGCCGAGCTGATCACCACGCACAGCGCCGGGCCGGCAGCGGTCACGGTGCTGACCACGACGCTGCCCGACCCCTCCGGATACGGCCGCATCCTGCGCAGCCGGGACCGCGAGGTGATTGCAGTCGTCGAGCAGGCCGACGCGACCCCGTCGCAGCGAGAAATCCGCGAGGTCAACGCGGGGGTGTACGCGTTCGACATCGCTGTGCTGCGCTCGGCGTTGAGCCGATTGCGCTCCGACAACGCCCAGCACGAGCTCTATTTGACCGACGTGATCTCGATCGTCCGCCAGGACGGCAGGATCGTGCACGCCAAGCACGTCGATGACAGCACCGTGGTAGCCGGCGTGAACGATCGGGTGCAGCTGGGCGCCCTGTCCGCCGAGCTGAACCGGCGCATCGCCACGGGCCATCAGCGTGCCGGGGTGACGATCATCGACCCCGCGACGACGTGGATCGACGTGGATGTGACGATCGGCCGCGACACCGTGGTTCTGCCCAACACGCAGCTATTCGGCGCCACCCGGATAGGCGCCCGGTGCGTGATCGGCCCGGACACCACGCTCACCGACGTGACCGTCGGCGACGCCGCTTCGGTGGTGCGCACGCACGGGTCCTCGTCGACGATCGGCGATGCCGCGAACGTCGGCCCGTTCACGTACCTGCGGCCGGGAACCGTGCTGGGCGCCGACGCCAAGCTGGGGGCGTTCGTCGAGGCGAAGAATTCGACGATCGGCGCCGGCACGAAGGTGCCCCACCTGACGTATGTCGGCGACGCCGATATCGGTGAGCACAGCAACATCGGCGCGTCCAGCGTCTTCGTCAATTACGACGGCCAAACCAAGCGCCGCACAAAGGTGGGTTCGCATGTGCGCACCGGCTCCGACACCATGTTTGTCGCCCCGGTGACCGTCGGCGATGGGGCGTACACCGGGGCCGGCACCGTGCTGCGTGAGGACGTGCCGCCGGGTGCGCTGGCGGTGTCGGCGGGACCTCAGCGCAACATCGAGGGCTGGGTGGCCCGCAAACGCCCGGGTTCGGCGGCCGCCGAAGCCGCCGAGGCTGCTCGGCGGGCACCCAACCCGCCGTCACGCGACGAGGACTCGCCGTAAATTGTGTTGCCGATTGTTGGTTTAGCGGCAACCCGGCACCCGGGCGCGCGTTTCCCTACGTACGATTAGGCCGACATCCCGATCCTGAACCGGCGAGGCACCGTGGGCACCGAATGGACCGATAACCGCAAGAACCTGATGCTGTTCGCCGGCCGCGCGCACCCCGAACTCGCCGATCAGGTTGCCAAGGAACTCGACGTCCCCGTCACCGCACAGACCGCTCGCGACTTCGCCAACGGCGAGATCTTCGTCCGCTTCGAGGAGTCTGTCCGCGGCTGCGACGCTTTCGTCCTGCAGTCCCATCCGGCCCCGTTGAACACGTGGCTGATGGAGCAGTTGATCATGTTGGACGCGCTCAAGCGCGGCAGCGCCAAGCGGATCACCGCAATCCTGCCGTTCTACCCCTACGCTCGGCAGGACAAGAAGCACCGGGGCCGCGAACCCATTTCGGCACGGCTGGTCGCCGACCTGCTCAAGACCGCCGGCGCTGACCGAATCATCACCGTGGACCTGCACACCGACCAGATTCAGGGGTTCTTTGACGGCCCGGTCGACCACATGCGCGCCCAGAACCTGCTCACCGGTTATATCAAGGACAACTACCCCAACCACGACAAGGTCGTGGTGTCCCCCGACTCGGGCCGGGTCCGCATCGCCGAGAAGTGGGCCGATGCGCTCGGCGGTGTCCCGTTGGCCTTCATCCACAAAACGCGCGATCCGCGGGTGCCCAACCAGGTGGTGTCCAACCGGGTGGTCGGTGACGTGGCGGGCCGCACCTGTGTGCTGATCGACGACATGATCGACACCGGTGGCACCATCGCCGGTGCGGTGCGGCTGCTGCGCGACGCCGGTGCCCGCGACGTGATCATCGCCGCGTCGCACGGCGTGCTGTCGCATCCCGCGCCGGAGCGGCTGGCGGCAAGTGGCGCCAAAGAGGTGATCGTGACCAATACCCTGCCGATCGGTGAGGACAAGCGGTTCCCGCAGCTGACCGTATTGTCGATCGCGCCGCTGCTCGCCAGCACGATCCGGGCTGTCTTCGAAAATGGTTCGGTGACAGGGCTTTTCGACGGGGAGGCGTAATGCCGGGCGGCGAGTCGAACAGGACGGTCATCTACCACAACCCGCGCTGCTCGACCGCACGCACGGGGCTGCAGCTGCTGCGCGACAACGGCGTGGAGCCAACGATGGTGGAATACCTGAAAACTGCGCCGACCCGGGGCCGGTTGGTCGACATGATTCGCGACGCCGGCATCGACGTGCGCGGCGCGGTCCGAAACAAAGAGACGCCCTACGCGCAGCTGAACCTCGCCGACACCAGCGATGACGAACTGCTCGACGCGATGGCCGCCTACCCGATGCTCATCGAGCGGCCGTTCGTCGTCACGCCGAAGGGGACTCGACGGTGCCGGCCCGCGCACGCCGTCCGAGAGATTCTGTGAGGCGTTGTAGTGTCCTCGCGGGGCTGGCGCTGTCGGTGCTGGTCGCCGGGTGCGGCGCCAAGGCGCCGGACTACCGGTCTGTTCTGCCGCCGTCCTCGCCGAAGACGGCGACCACCGCCGCGGAGCGGCCGGTGCCGATCGCCGATTACCTGCTCGGCCACGGCGTCAACGGCGTGCCGATGACGCAGGCAACGCTGACCGGCGTCAAGGTGTCGATGCCGTGCCCGCCCGGCTGGTCGGTGGTCAGTGATCCGAAGCAGGAGGCCACGTTCGAGGTCATCCGCAAGACCACCGTCGCCGCTTATCAACCCACCGCGATGCTGATGGTGTTCAGGCTGATCGGCAACTTCGACGTGGCGGAGGCGATTCGGCACGGCTACGCGGACGCCGAGTTGAGCGACCGGTTCAATCGGCTGAATGCTTCGATGGCCGATTTCCGCGGGATGCCGTCGGCGATGATCGAGGGCAGCTATAACGTCGGCGAGCAGCGGCTGCACACCTACAACCGCATCGTGATCGCGACGGGGCCGCCGCCGGCCAATCAGCGGTATCTGGTGCAGTTTTCGGTCACCACGGCGGCTGATCAGGCCGAGTCCCTGGGTCCCGACGTCGGGTCGATCATTAAGGGTTTCGCCGTCGCCGCCGCCTGACCGCGACTGAAATCCTGACCGCCACTGACATAGGGTATCTGTCGTGACGGACTGGACCGCAACCGAGCTGCCCTCGTTCGCCGGACGCACGGTCGTCGTGACCGGCGCCAACAGCGGTCTTGGGCTGGTGACCGCGCGCGAACTGGCCGCTGCCGGTGCGCGTGTGGTGCTCGCCGTCCGCAACACCACCAAGGGCGACGCGGCCGCCGCGGGAATGCCGGGCGATGTCGAGGTGCGCCGCTTGGACCTGCAGGATCTGGCTTCGGTTCACGAATTCGCCGACGGGATCACCGCGGTCGATGTCGTCGTCAACAACGCCGGCATCATGGCCGTGCCGTACGCCGTTACCAAGGACGGCTTCGAAAGCCAGATCGGCACCAACCATCTCGGCCATTTCACGTTGACCAACCTGCTGCTGCCCAAGATCAGCGACCGTGTCGTAACGGTGTCGTCGATGTTCCACTGGATCGGCCAGATCAGCCTCGAAGACCTGAACTGGAAGTCGCGGCCGTACCACGCATGGCTTGCCTACGCGCAGTCGAAGCTGGCCAACCTGCTGTTCACCCGCGAGTTGCAGCGCCGCTTGGATAAGATCGGCTCGTCGGTACTGTCGCTGGCCGCCCATCCCGGTTATTCCACCACGAACCTTCAGGGACACAGCGGCCGTCGGATCAGCGATGCGCTGATGACCTTTGGTGGCAACGTGATGGCCACCGACGCGCACTTCGGTGCGCGACAGACGATGTTCGCCGTGTCACAGCAGCTGCCGGGTGACACGTTCATCGGTCCCCGGTTCGGGCTGTCCGGCCGTACTCAGCCCGTCGGCCGCAGCCCGCGCGCCAAAAACGTCGGCACCGCGGCCGCTCTGTGGGAGCTGTCCGAGCAGCTCACGGGCACGAAATTTCCGCTCTGATGCCCTGATGCGCTAACCTGTTCGGGCGTCACGGCGAGGGTGGTTGCGGCCACCGTTATCGACGGAGACTTGCCCGTCCAAGGCGGATGCTCTCTTGCCGTGCCCCGAACCGTCACGGCAACCACAGGAGCGACATGGCGATCACCACCAATCGGCTCACCGCATCGGTGCGCACCCAGACCGGAAAAGGCGCGTCCCGGCGGGCGCGCCGCCAGGGCAGGATTCCCGCGGTTCTTTACGGTCACGGCACCGACCCTCAACACTTGGAGTTGCCCGGCCATGACTTCGCGGCGGTGCTGCGCCATTCCGGAACCAACGCCGTGCTCACCCTCGACATCGAGGGTCAAGAACAGCTGGCGCTGACCAAGGCGCTGGACATCCACCCGATCCGCCGCAACATCCAGCACGCCGATCTTCTGGTTGTGCGTCGCGGCGAGAAGGTCACCGTGGAGGTGCCCGTGTCGGTCGAGGGTGAGGCGGCTCCCGGCACGCTGGTGACCCAGGACTCCAGCACCGTCGAGATCGAGGCCGAGGCGCTGTCGATTCCCGAGCAGCTGACGCTGTCGGTCGAGGGCGTTGAGGAGGGTACCCAGTTCCTCGCCGGGCAGATTGAGCTGCCGCGGGGTGTCACGCTGGTGTCCGATCCCGACATGCTGGTGGTCAACGTCGTCACCGCGCCGACCATTGAGGAGCCGGAAGCCGAGGCTGCGGCTGAGGGCGAGGCAGCTGCCGCGGCGACGGCTGAAGAGCAGTCTGGCGCCGACTCGGCCACCGAATAGCCGGTGGCCGAGCCGCTGCTGGTGGTCGGCCTGGGCAATCCCGGGCCGGTCTACGCCAAGACCCGGCACAACATCGGGTTCATGGTGGCCGACCTGCTGGCGGCGCGTGCCGGCTCGAACTACAAGCTGCACAAGCGTTCCGGTGCCGATGTCGCCACTGGACGCCTGGCCGGCAGACCGGTGATTCTCGGTCGGCCGCGCAGTTACATGAACGAGTCGGGCCGCCAGGTCGCCGCGCTCGCCAAGTTCTATTCCATGCCGCCGGCTGACCTGATCGTCATCCACGATGAACTCGACGTCGACTTCGGCAAGATCCGACTGAAGCTCGGTGGCGGCGAAGGCGGACACAATGGCGTCCGCTCGGTGGCTGCGGCGTTGGGCACCAAGGACTTTCACCGCGTGCGGATCGGCATCGGCCGCCCGCCGGGTCGCAAGGACCCCGCCGCGTTCGTGTTGGAGAATTTCGCCACTGCCGAACGTCCCGACGTGCCGGTGATGTGTGAGCAGGCCGCGGATGCCACCGAGTTGCTGATGAAGCTAGGGCTGGAGGCCGCCCAGAATCAGGTGCACGCCTGGTAACGTTGGCGGCCACGTGCAAAGAAAGTTGCATCATGCAACTTATCGGGCGATTCAACTCACCCCGCCCACCTCCCGCCGTCGCCGGAGCCTAGCTGTAGCGACAGCGCGAACGCCGTTTCCCCACCGCCGGGACGGGTTATCCCCCGGAGAGCCCGTCGGAGCTACGCGGCCAAACCGTTGACCGTGATGAGCGTGCAACCCCGCGAAAGGAGCCGTCATGTCGTTTCCCGACCAGCACCAGCAGCCCCCCGGCGTTGAGGCCGAGATGTCGCCGACACCCGACAGCGGCGAGTACACCTATCGCGGCAGTGGCCGGTTGACCGGCAAGAAGGCGGTGGTCACCGGCGCTGACAGCGGCATCGGGCGTGCGGTCGCGATTGCCTTCGCCCGGGAGGGTGCCGATGTGCTGATCGCCTACCTCGACGAGCACGAGGACGCCAAGGCCGTCGCGCGGCTCGTCGAGGACGCAGGCCGCAAAGCGGTGCTGATGTCCGGTGACCTTTCGGATGCCGATCATTGCCGCGCGGTTGTCCAACGGGCGCTCGATGAGTTCGACCGCATCGATGTGCTGGTGAGCAACGCCGCGTTCCAGATGAACCACCAGAGTTTGGATGAGATCAGCGACGAGGAATGGGACTACACGTTCCGGCTGAACATCGGCGCCTACTTCCGCCTCGCCAAGGCCGCTGTGCCGCATATGCGTCCGGGGTCGTCGATCATCGCGACGTCGTCGATTAACTCCGACATGCCCTCACCGCAACTCGCGCCGTACGCGGCGACGAAGGCCGCGATCGCCAATTTCTCCGCCAGCCTCGCCGAGCTTCTCGGGCCGAAGGGAATACGGGTGAACAGTGTGGCACCCGGGCCGATTTGGACTCCGCTGATCCCGTCGACGATGCCGTCGGAGAAGGTCACCAACTTCGGCAGCAACACCCCGCTGGGGCGGGCCGGACAACCGGCGGAACTCGCCCCGATCTATGTGTTGCTGGCATCCGATGAAGCCAGCTATGTCTCCGGGGCCCGGGTGCCAGTCACCGGCGGCCGCCCGATCCTGTGACTCACCGCGTCAGTCCGCTGTGCGCCGGGCGTAGGCCCGCAATGCTACGGGCGCGAAGACGGCCGTCAGCAGCAGCGACCAGATGATCGTCGCCAGCACGGGGTGGTGCAGCGGCAGCTGGGCGCTCGGCGGCGCCGCCGGCCCGTTGCCCCACAATTCCCGCATCGCCTGAGCCAGCGACGACACCGGGTTCCACTCCGCGATTACCCGCAGCCAGTGCTGCATAGGCTCGGTCGGCGCAAAGGTGTTGGCCAGGAAAGTGATCGGGAACAGCACCGTGAACATCACGCCGTTGACCGCCTCGACGGTCCGCATCAGGGAGCCGACCAGGATGCCGAACCAAATGATCCCGAAGCCGAAGACCAGCACCAGCGCGAACGCCAGCATGGCTTCGGCGATGCTGCCGCGGATGCGCCAACCGATGGCAAGCCCGGTCAGCGCCATCACGACGATACCGATCGACGAGTGCATCAGGCTCGCGACGCTGCGCCCGATCAGCACCGACGACCGCGCGATCGGCAGTGCCCGGAACCGGTCGATGATTCCCTTTTCGAGATCGGACGTGATACCGGATGCGACGACGAACGCCGAGAAGACGATGGTCTGCGCCTGAATGCCGGGCAGCAGGAACTCCCGATACGAGGCGCCCCCGGTGTTGGTGATTGACGCGCCGAACACGAAGGCGAACAACAGCACGAACATGATGGGCTGTGCGGTCACGTCGCTCAGCATCTCGGGCATGCGCTTCGTGTGGATCATGTTGCGCTTGACCATGATCCAGGACTGCTGTGCGATGTTGGTCGGGCGGGTCCGCGGCCGCCTGGCGTGCGTCGGCGGCCTCTGGGCGACGGTCGTCATGCGCTCGCCTCCTGGTCTGGTCGCGCCGGCCACTTTTCGCCGGTGCGATGGCCGGTCAGCGACAGGAACACGTCGTCCAGGCTGGGCCGGGACAGGCCGATGTCATCGACGTCGATGTTGCTGTCCAGAAGCCAGCCGGCAAGCCTGGTCATGTCCGGCAGCCCGTCGGCGGCAGCGGTGAGCTGACGCGTTGCGGCGTCCACGAAAACCTCGGCTCCGGCCTTGGCCAGCAGCGCTTTCACCGCGGGCAGGTCGTTGGCCGAAGACACGGTCACGACCAACCTCGCGTTGCCCGCCTGCCGCTTGAGCTGCAACGGCGTCCCCTCGGCGATGATGCGTCCCCGGTCCATCACGATGATGTTGTCGGCCAGCTGGTCGGCCTCCTCGAGGTACTGCGTTGTCAGCAGCAAGGTGGTGCCGTCCCGGACGAGGCCGCGCAGCACTTCCCACAGGTCGGTGCGGCTGCGCGGATCCAGTCCGGTGGTGGGTTCGTCGAGAAACAGCACGGGTGGGCCGGCCAGCAGACTGACTGCCAGGTCCAGTCGGCGGCGCATCCCGCCCGAATACGACTTGACCGGGCGATCGGCGGCGTCGGCGATCGCGAACTGGTCGAGCAGCTGTGCGCCCAGCCGATCGAGTTCATTGCGTCTGATCCCGTAGAGTCCGCCGATCATCCGGATGTTCTCCCGGCCGGTGAGCATCTCGTCAACGGTCGCGACCTGTCCGGTCAGGCCCACGTTTCGCCGCACCATGTCCGCCTCCCTGCGGACGTCGTACCCGGCGACGCGCGCGGTTCCGCTGGTCGGCTCGGTCAGCGTCGCCATGATCCGCACGGTGGTGGTTTTGCCCGCCCCGTTCGGCCCGAGCAGCCCCAGCACGGTGCCCTCGGCCACGGTAAAGCTCACCCCGTCGACGGCGACGTTGTCACCGAATTTCTTGACCAGGTCGAGCGCTTCGATGGCCGGGCGAGAACCAGGCATGACGTCGACGGTATCGGCGGACACCGACACCACGCCAACCGTTTGTGACCGGTGCGAGGACTAGCTGACCAACGACACCGAATTCGCGCGGCGCAGCTTCCCCGACGGCGTCTTGGGAATGGTGCCGGGCCCCAGCACCACGACGTTGCGTGGCCGCACGTCGACCTCGGCGACGACCTCGTGGGCAACCTGGTGCTCGATGCGCCGCACCTCGGCCGAATCCTGCCAGTTGTTGGACTCCACCGCGACGGCGAAGGACTCCCGCGAATGCCCGGCGTCCAGCCGCACCGCCACGGCGCAGCCCGGGCGCACGCCGCCCACCCGGCTGGCGGCGCGCTCGATGTCGGTGGGATAGATGTTGCGGCCCGCCATGATGATGACGTCCTTGACCCGGCCGCAGACCACGATGTGACCGTTCTCCATCTGGTAGCCCAGGTCGCCGGTGTCGTACCAGCCGTGCTCGTCCTGCGCGGGTACGAAGCCGGCCATTGTGATGTAACCGGGGGTCAGTGGCTCGCCGCGCAACTCGATCACGCCCACACCGCGCGGCGGCAGCACGTTGCCGTCGTCGTCGACGACGCGGGCCTCGATGCCCTCCAGCAGCGGACCCAGCGACGCCAGCCGGCGGGTGTTGCCCTTCGTGGCGGGCACCGCGCGGCGCAGTGCGGCGAGCAGGTCGGCGTCGACCTCGTCGACGACGAGTCCGGCGCCGCACTCTGAGAACGACACCGCCAACGTGGTCTCGGCCATCCCGTAGGCCGGCAGGATCGCCTCGGGCCGCAGCCCGAACGGCTTGCCGGCGTCGATGAGGTCCTCCACGTCGGCAGGTTCGACCGGCTCGGCGCCCGACAGCGCGAACCGCAGCGTCGACAGGTCGAACTGCCCGGGTTTGGCCTGTTTGCGCAGCCGCTTGGCGAACAGCGCGTAGGCGAAGTTCGGCGCCGCGGTCATGGTGCCCTGGTATTTGTCGATGAGCTTGGCCCACAGCAACGTGTCACGCAAAAAATCCATCGGGGTGACCTTGACCAGTTCGGCGCCGAAGTACATCGGAACGGTCAGGAAGCCGATCATGCCCATATCGTGAAACAGCGGCAGCCAGCTGACCATGACGTCGTTGTCGACGTCGTAGCGGGCGCCGATGAACATCGCCTCGGCGTTGGAGTACAGGTTGCGATGGGTGATCTGAACCGCCTTGGGCGAACCCGTTGACCCCGAGGTCAGCTGCATCAGCGCCAGATCGTCCTCGTCGGTGTCGACCGGATCGATGGGGTCGGCGGCCAGCAGCTCCGGCACCGTCACAACCCTGACTCCGCGCTCGGCAAGCACCGGGATCGCCACCATGAACGGATCGGAGACGATGACCACCCGGGCCTCGATCATGTCGATGACCGTGGTGGTGTCCGTGGCCCAGCTCTGCAAATCGGTGCGCGGCGTGGGCTGGTGCAGCATCGTCAGGCTGGCGCCGCGCACCCACACACCCTGCGCGGTCGGGGCGATCTCCACCGGGGCACCGGCCAGCACACCGACCGCGTCGCCGCGACCGACACCGGCCCTGGCCAGCCCACCGGCGATCCGGCGCGCCTTCTGATGCACCTCGCCCCAGGTGTGCCGCACCGGCTCGTAGGGCTCGCCGGTAACCATCCCCGTGGTGGCTGTCAGGGCGTTGCGGAACATCTTCTCGGTGAATCGACTCACGACAACCTCCTGGGTGTCCGGAGCCGCGCCTGCAGCGACGTTACCCGCAGCACAAACGCCCCGAATCTGATGTTCCGCCTGCTAGAAGGTGCTTTACAGGAGGCGCGCGCGCACAATTGGGCACCGGTTGTATTGCGAATCGGTGTTGACCCGGGCAACTTCGCGCGGCGTGCCCACACGCAGGCTCCAGTGGTGTCTTTGCGGTACGACTGTCGCCCACCACTTGTTCGGGTGGGCGACAACGGGTGCATGATCTGACCGCTGGTGGACACCGCGAGTGATCTTAAACTCCTCTTAGGAAGGGCACAAATCTAGCCCGTTTTTTTGAGGCGTGGGTCACACCCCGGTCGTGGGCGCGGGCACTACTCGGGCGCCCTGGACCGGGCCACTGGCTACCCGAACGGTACGGCAGACGCCCGCGCCGGCCAGCTGCGTGCCGACATCGACCGCGGACGCGGCTGTCGTGCACAGGAACGCGCAGGTGGGCCCCGAACCGGAGACGATCCCGGCCAGTCCCCCGGCCTCGGTTCCGGCGCGCAGGGTACGGCGCAGCGCCGGGTCCAGGCTCACCGCAGCCGCCTGCAGCTCGTTGCCCAGTAGCGGGGCCAGCTCGGCAGGATCCCCGGCGGCCAGCGCTGCCAGCAGCGGCTCGGGCTCGGGCAGTCTGGGGGGGTCGCCGGTGTCGCGCAACCGGTCCATCTCGGCGAACACCGCGCCCGTGGACAACCCGCCCTCGCCGAACGCCAGCACCCAGTGGAAGGTGTTTCGGGCGAGCACCGTGGCCAGCTCCTCGCCCCGCCCGCTGCCCAGCGCGGTGCCGCCGTGCAGCGCGAACGGCACGTCGCTGCCCAGCCGGGCGGCGAGCGCATGCAGGTCCCTGCGGGGCACCCCGAGCTCCCATAGGTTGTTCATCGCGACCAGCACCGCGGCGGCGTCCGCGCTGCCACCCGCCATGCCGCCGGCCACCGGAATCGACTTCTCGATCGTGATCGCGACGTCCGGAGCGCGGCCCACGTGGTCGGCCATCAGTTCCGCAGCCTGCCAGGCCAAGTTGCGCTCGTCGGCGGGCAGGATGTCGGCGCCCTCACCGGCCACCTGCAGCGACAGGACGTCGGAGTTGCGCACGGTGACCTCGTCGAGCAGCGAGACGGCGTGGAAGATGGTGGTGAGCTCGTGGTAGCCGTCGTCGCGGCGATCCCCGACCGCGAGATAGAGGTTGACCTTCCCCGGCACCCGCACCGTCACCGAACCGGTAGCCACCCATTCGGGAGCGGTGCTGCCGTCGGACACGGCAAGAGACTATCGTCCGGCGCAACAAACCACTGCAAGAAATGCAGTGGCGAGATGGACCCCTCGGCCACCTCGCCACCTTGGTGACAGATACCCGGCGCCGGTCGCGCTCAAACCACCGGGTCGCGTACTGGCATGTGTAGCCCCAGACAGGGTCGCTCGACCAGGCTCCTAGGCTGAGAATGTGCTGCCACCAGGCCGGGCCTTCGAGAACTGCGTCATCGACGGGGTCCTGGGCCGTGGCGGCTCTGCCACCGTGTACCGGGCGCACGACGCGGCCGACCCGCACCATCTCGTCGCGCTGAAGATCCTTGACGACCAGCACCGCCTGCCCGCCGAATTGACGCGACTGCAAAGAGAATTCGATGTCGCCAGCCGGATAGATCATCCCCATGTCATATCGGTCGAGCGGCACGGGGACGGCTGGCTGACGATGCAGTTGGTCGACGGGGGCAATGTGACCGGCCTGCACACCTTCGCCCTGCGCCTGGCGGCGCTACGGCAGATCGCAGACGCGCTCGACCACGTTCACTACTGCGGCATCGTGCATTGCGACGTCAAGCCGACCAACATCCTTGTTGCCAAGGACTTCTGCCGCGACGGCGCGGTGCTGATCGACTTCGGTGTCGCGCGCGCCGTCGCCGAGGACGTCCATCTGAAGAGGCCGTTGCAAATTCAAGCGTCACTGCCCTACTTGGCGCCCGAACTGCTGCGCGGCCAGATGCCCACCGCGGTAACCGACGAATACGCGCTCGCCTGCACCACAGTTGAAATGCTCACCGGCTCACCGCCATTCGTGGCCGGCACATCAATGGGAATCGTCGACGCACAGCTATATGAGCCGCCGCCACGCGTCTCCCAGTCCGTTGCCGATGTGCCGCGTGCCTTCGATTCGATCCTGCAGCGGGCGATGGCCAAGGACCGCGAGGAACGTTACCAGAGCTGCACCGAGTTCATCGACATGGTCTTGAAGGTGATGCGATGACATGCGTCGCGCGGAAAGCCTTGCAGGGCGCTCAAAACTAATGCCGCCCGGCATGGGACTGCGGCTCGGTCGGCACCTGCGGCCGCTCGTCTGACCGCTGCAGCAGCCGCACGAAGTCAGCGATGCCCAGAGTCTCACCGCGACGGGCAGGATCGATGCTGGCCGCCAGCAGCCGTTGCGCGGACTCATTACCTGACCCGGCCCATTCGGCGAAAGCGTTGCGGGCGGTCTTGCGGCGTTGCGCGAACCCGATGTCGATCAGTTCGAACACGCGTGTGCGAAACGCAGCGTCGGTCAGCCACGGCGACGTCTCGAAACGGTCGATGCGCACCAGCCCGGAGTAGACCCGCGGAATCGGCCAGAACACCGTCGGCGACACCATGCCGAAGCGACGCACCTGCCCGAAGAAACGCACCTTCACGCTCGGCACGCCGTAGTTCTTGTTGCCCGGCTCGGCGGCCAACCGTTCGGCCACTTCCGCCTGCACCATCACCATCACCACCCGGATTGACGGGAATTCGGCCAGCAGGTGTAGCAGCGCCGGCACGGCGATGTTGTATGGCAGGTTGGCCACCAGCGCGGTGGGCTCGATGTCGAGGTCGCAACGCTTCAGGGTCAGGATGTCGCGGTTGAGCACCGCCAGGCGCTGAATCTCGCTGTGTGAATGCTCGGCGATCGTCTTGGGCAGCCGCTCGGCCAGCATCGGGTCCACCTCCACCGCCGTTACTGTGGCGCCCCGGTCGAGTAGGCCGAGCGTCAGCGACCCCAGACCGGGGCCGACCTCGAGCACGTGATCATGGCGGTTGATCCCGGACGCCGACACCACGCGACGCACTGTGTTGGCGTCGTGAACGAAGTTCTGGCCCAACGACTTCCTCGGCCGAAAGTCAATATCCTTGGCCAGATGCCGTATCTCGGTGCGCCCGAGCAGTCGGATGGTCAGTGTCCCCCCAACCTTCCGCCGCACACTGGCCATGCTCCCCAGCCCTGCCGCGCCCTGGTGACCTCGGCGATCGCGATCTGCTCTTCGCGAGTGGCGAGGTCGGCGCGCGGGGCGTAGCGGAGCCCGCCGCTGCGCTGCCATGTGTTCTGGTCGAACTGTACCCCGCCGTAGAAGCCGTTACCGGTATTGATATGCCAATTTCCGCCGGCCTCGCAGGACGCGAGCATGTCCCAGGCCCCGCCTTCGCGCACCGGAGGCACTTCGGTGCCCGGCTTGGCGCCCACCCGCACGACGGATTCACGCGCCGGGGTCAGGACGTCGTTGGCAACCGGCAGTCGACCGGTCTCGACGCCGTTGACGATGGAGACGGCGAACGTCACCTCCTCGCTACCAGGCGTGCCGGGATCCTCGACGACCTGGCGGCTCATGTTCATCGTCGGATCCTCGATGCGTTGCGCGGGCGGGGGCAGCGGCATCTGTTCGGTGACCTTCTCCAATCGAATTCTAGTAACAGTAACCTGCATTCCCTCGGTAACCGGGACAGATGGGGGCGGATCGACTTTGTCACCCTGCTCGAGCGGCACGCCGGCCGCGACCAGCAGCTGGCCGACGTTGGGTGCCGCGAGCCGCTGGTCGCTGATCGCGCCGCCGTCGTTGATGTGCACGTCCTTGGCGCTGACCACTGGCAGCGCCATGCCTGCGAGCGGCAGTCGGCTGGACCGCGAGGCGGCGGCCGGGGCGGTGTCGGTCAGCGACAGCTGCTTGAGCGCCTCACCCACCGTCGAGGCCGTCGTCCACATCTCCTTGCTCTCCTGGCCGTCCATCGACACCTCGAGCGGCTTGCTGCGCCGCAGCATGATGGTGTCGGCCTGGTGGACCGGCTGGTTAGCGGCGGGGTACAGGTCGTCACGTTCGCCGACCATGAAGCCGTTCTCGTGCACGACGTCGATCACCCGGGACTTCATCGTCGACACCGTCATCGGTGAGCCGTCGACGGACAGGGTGACGGTCTTGTGCGCCGCCACCGCGTAGCTGCCGGCTACGGTGAGGGCGCCGAGGAAGACGCCGACGAAGGCGCGCAGCATGGGTGATTCGGTTTGGTGGAGCTTGGTCAGAGCATTCAAGGTGGCGTCTATCCCGGTGTCGACGTCAGCTGCGTGGGCCCGTGGGCCCTGATCTGATCACAAGACGGTAACGAACAGGCCTACTTAAGGCAAATCTTCAGCGGGGTTGTATCAGGTTTGACCTTGATAACCCGTACACGCGGGCCGCGGTGGCGGTCAGGTCGCAAGCCAGGTCCTCGGCGGAGCGTCCGGTGGCATCTGCCAGCGCCCGCACCGTGTAGGGCAGACAGTACGGCTCGTTCGGTGCTCCCCGGTACGGGTGTGGAGTCAGAAACGGCGCGTCGGTCTCCACCATCAGCTGCCCTGGCGGGATCAGCCTGGCGGCCTCCCGCAGCTCGGCGGCATTCTTGAAACTGACCGTGCCCGCCAGGCTCAACACCCAGCCGGCGTCCACGCATGTCCTGGCCATCGCCGGCCCCGAGGAGAAGCAGTGGAAGATCACGGTGTCCGGGGCGCCTTCGGCCCGCAACACGTCGAGCACGCCGGCGTCGGCGTCGCGGTTGTGAATCATCAGCGGTTTGCCGGTGCGCTTGGCCAGATCAATGTGCCAGGCGAACGCCGCCCGCTGCGCTGCCGGCTCGGCGCAGCCTTCCAGGCGTCCCGGCCAATACCAGTCGAGCCCGGTCTCCCCGATCGCCACCACCCGCGGTTGGGCGGCCAGTGCCTCGATCTCGGCGCATGCCGGCGCGTCGAGGCTGTCGGCGCGGGTCGGATGCAGCCCGACCGCGGCGTAGACCCGGGGATCCCAGCCGGCGGCCCGCGTGACCCACCGGGCCGACGCCAGGTCATCGGCGATTGTCACCACCGCTCGGACGCCCACAGCCGCCGCGCGCTCGACGATCTCACGCACCCCGTCGGAGTCATGGGCACCGCAGGCGTCCAGATGAGTATGCGCGTCGACGAGCGGCGCCAGCGGTTCGGGTGGCGGCGGCGCCGGGCGGGCGGTCGAGGGGCTCACAGCCACACCATAAGGTGAAAACAAATGAGGCCTTTTTATGTGACGACGGCGATCGCCTATCCGAACGCGGCGCCGCACGTGGGCCATGCCTATGAGTACATCGCCACCGATGCCATCGCGCGGTTCAAGCGGCTCGACGGTCTCGACGTGCGCTTCCTCACCGGCACCGACGAACACGGCCTCAAGATGGTGGAAACTGCCGCCGCGCAGGGCCTGCCGACCGCGCAGTTGGCGCGGCGCTACTCCGATGTGTTCCAGTTGCTGCAGGAAAAGCTGAATATCTCCTTCGACCGATTCATCCGCACTACGGACCCCGACCACTACGAAGCCTCCAAGGCGATTTGGCGCCGGATGGCCGATGCGGGTGACATCTACCTCGACGCCTATTCCGGGTGGTACTCGGTGCGCGACGAGCGCTATTTCAGCGAGGACGAGACCAGGGTGGATTGTGACGGCACCCGGGTGGCGTTCGAAACGGGCGCGCCGGTGACCTGGACACAGGAGCAGACGTACTTCTTTCGGCTGTCGGCCTACGCCGACCGGCTGCTCGCCCATTACGAGGCGCATCCCGAGTTCATCGGCCCGGATGTGCGGCGCAATGAAGTGATCAGCTTCGTGTCCGGCGGGCTGCGGGATCTCTCGATCTCGCGTACGTCGTTCGACTGGGGCGTACCGGTGCCCGGCCACGGCGATCACGTCATGTACGTGTGGGTCGACGCGCTGACGAACTACCTCACCGGCGTGGGCTTTCCCGACACCGAATCGGGGCTGTTCCGCCGATACTGGCCTGCCGATCTGCACATGATTGGCAAGGACATCATCCGGTTTCACGCCGTGTACTGGCCGGCGTTTCTGATGTCTGCCGACATCGCCTTGCCGCGAAGGGTTTTCGCGCACGGCTTCGTCTACAACCGTGGCGAGAAGATGAGCAAGTCGGTCGGCAATGTGATCGATCCGGTCGTGCTCGCGGACGGGTTCGGGGTTGACCAGCTGCGGTACTTCCTGCTGCGGGAGGTGCCGTTCGGGCAGGACGGCAGCTATAGCGAAGACGCGATCGTCGCGCGCATCAACGCGGATCTGGCCAACGAACTGGGCAACCTGGCGCAGCGCTCGCTGTCGATGGTGGCCAAGAACCTCGACGGCGTGGTCCCCGAGCCGACCGCGCTCAACAACGATGACCGGGAACTCCTCGCCGCGGCGGACGCCCTGCTGGAGAAGGTGCGGCGCGACTTCGACGCGCCGGCCATGCACCTTGCCCTCGAGTCGATTTGGCTCGTTCTCGGGGCAGCCAACAAGTACTTCTCCGCCCAGCAGCCGTGGGTGCTGCGCAAGTCCGAAGCGAAGGAAGACCAAGCGCGCTTCCGCACCGTGCTGTACGCGACGCTGGAGGTTGTGCGCATCGCCACGCTGCTGGCCCAACCGGTCATGCCGGACTCAACGGCCAAGCTGCTCGATCTGCTCGGCCAGCCCGCCGACCAGCGCACGTTCGGCGCGATCGAGAACCGCCTGGCACCGGGCACCGTATTGCCGGCTCCGATAGCCGTCTTCCCGCGCTACCAGTGAAATCCCGGTCCTCAGCGCAGCAGCGCGACGCACAGCGCGACGATCGCCAAGCCCTGCAGAACGGCTCTGGCGGTGATGACGCGATCCCAGTCGGTCTGCAACGTACGCGCATCAGCCGGGACTTCGCCGGCCTTGGCCGCTGTGGTGAGCCGTCGGTTGATCGGTGCACTGACCCCCACGTAGATGGCGAGCCACGTCGACAGCAGCCCAACGGCGGCGGCGGCGGCGCTGGCCGCGCTCCAGCGACCGGCCCAGCCGGCCAGCGCGGCGCTCAGTGCCGCCGCGACGAGGCTGAGCGCACCCGGTATCGGCATCCGCCGGTCGCCGTAGCGATGCACGTTGCCCATCACCGCGACCAGCGCTCGATCATCGACCCGGGCCAGGGCGGGTCGCTGCACGACCGCGCAAAACACATCGGTGCCGTAGATGACCGCTGCGCCCAGCACCGCCACCAAGGCCGCGAACCGTGCGAGTTCGATCACGCGGCACTCCCGGAGCAGGTTCGCGGCGCGTCGGTCATCAGCACTCCCTTCGGTCGGGTGTTAGCAATGCTAACCCCCTGCCACGCCGACGTCAATAGCGGCGCTCGTATTTATAGCAGCGCTACCATAGGTCATGGCCATAGAGCAGCGTCGCGCCCGCGACCGCGCCGCCCGGCGCCAGCTGATCCTCACCACCGCCCGAAAAATCGCCGAAGCCGAGGGCTGGGACGCCGTGACCACGCGGAGGCTGTCCACCGAGATCGAGTACAGCCAACCCGTGCTGTACAAACACTTCGCCGGCATGGACGCGATCGCCGAGGCCGTCGCGATCGAGGGATTCGGCCAACTCGCTGATGCGTTGTCCAGCGCCCGCACCGCCACCACGTCGCCCCAGCATGCGCTGCGAGGTATTGCGCACGCGTACGTCGACTTCGCCCGCGACAACCCGGCCCTCTACGACGCGATGTTCACCCGAACCACGACGCTGCATTTCGCTGCCGAGGACACACCACCCCAGCTGACGCGGGCGTTCGGCGAGCTGCGCGCGACGGTTGCGGCGATCGTGGCCGAGTCGGAAGTGGACACGCTCACCGAAGTCGTCTGGGCAGCGCTGCATGGTCTTGCCACGCTGGGACGGAACGGCCGGCTGCGTCCGGACTGCGAAGTGCAGCGCATCGAACTGCTGGCCGGCCTGTTCGGCGGCGAACCGGCAACCGACTGTGAGTCGGGTCACATCCGCGCCGGCGACCGTCACGTCTGATGGCACACCGGTGTCTTGAGGGCGAAGCGACATCGGGACAGGAGCAGACATGATGAACCGGACACAGGGCACCAACGTCGTCGTGGTCATCGGCGGCGGTTACGCCGGCACGCTGGCGGCCAATCATTTGCAGACCCGCTACGACGTCGACGTGACGCTGGTCAACCCGCGCGCCGCGTTCGTCGAGCGTATTCGGCTGCACCAGATGGTCGCCGAAACCGGCTCCGCCACCGTGGACTACCAGAAGCTGCTCAACCCGCGGATCCGGCTCGTCGTCGACACCGCCACCCAGATCGACGCCTGTGGACGCCGAGTGCGGCTGGCGTCCGGCCCTCAGCTGCGCTACGACTATTTGATCTACGCGGTGGGCAGCACCGCCGCCGCCGATGCGGTGCCTGGCGCCGCCGAGTACGCCTGCCGCATTGCAGAATTCGAACATGCCGCCCGGCTGCACAACCGCCTCGCCGACCTGCGCCCCGACGCCCCGATCTGCGTTGTGGGCGGCGGGCTGACCGGCATCGAGACGGCTGCTGAGCTTGCCCAGCAGCGCCACTCCGTGACACTGGTGTGTGATGGCCGGTTGGGCCCGTCGCTGAGCGAGCCCGGCCGCCGGTCGGTGGCTCGGCAGTTGGCGCGGCTCGGCGTCCACGTGCGTGAAGGCAGCGCGGTCGCCCAGGTGCGTGAGTTCGGCGTGCTGCTCGATGACGGACGAGAGCTGCCCAGCGCGGTGACGGTCTGGGCCGCCGGGTTCGGCGTTCCGGATCTGGCGGCGCGCAGCGGTCTGAGCACCGACCCCATCGGCCGGCTGCTCACCGACGAGACGCTCACCAGCATCGACGACGAGCGGATTGTCGCCGCCGGTGACGCGGCGGCGCCATCGGATCAGCCGCTGCGGATGAGCTGTCAGGCGGCGATGCCACTTGGCGCGCAGGCCGCCAACACGGTGCTCAGCCGCATCGCCGGCGCAACGCCCGCCGTCGTCAACCAAGCCTTTGTCGGACAGTGCGTCAGCCTCGGCCGGTCGTTGGGCATCCTTCAGGTCCAGCACACCGATGACACTGCGCGACGGCTTTACATCGGTGGCCGGCTCGCCGCCGTGATCAAAGAGCAGGTTTGTCGGGCCACGGTGTTCTACCTTGCCCGCGAGGGCCGCAAGCCTGGCTCGTATTTCTGGCTGCGCGGCGGCCAGCGGCGCACAGCGGCGCCGCTGGCGGTGGCGGCGTCATGACCGACGAACACGCCGAACGGTTCACTCATCTGCGGCCGCTGCTGTTTACGATCGTCTACGAAATCCTCGGCTCGGCAACCGAATCCGACGACGTGTTGCAGGACAGCTACCTGCGATGGGCACAGGTGGACCCGACCACCGTGCGGGACACGAAATCCTATTTGGCGCAGCTGGTTACCCGCCAGGCGCTCAACGCACTGCGGGCCGGCGCTCGTCGTCGTGAACAATACGTCGGTCCCTGGCTTCCCGAGCCGCTGCTGCTGGATGAACGGGACCCGTCGGCGGACGTGGTGCTGGCCGAATCCGTATCGATTGCCATGCTGGTGGTCCTGGAGACGCTCGGTCCCGACGAGCGCGCGGTGTTCGTGTTACGTGAGGTGTTCGGTTTCGGCTACCAGGAGATCGGTGCCGCCGTAGGCAGGTCCGCGGCGGCCGTGCGGCAGATGGCGCACCGCGCACGCGAGCACGTTCAGGCGCGTCGGAAACGGTTTGAGCCGGTGGACCCACAGGTCGGCGCGCAGATCACCGCGCAATTCCTCGCGACCGCTGCCAACGGCGACGTGGAGGCGTTGGTGTCGATGCTCGCGCCCGACGCCGTGTGGATCGCCGACGGCGGCGGAAAAGTCAGCACTGCCCGCCGGCCGGTGATCGGCGCACGGAAGGTGGCAGCCGCAGTGGTCGGCCTGGGCCGCAAAGGCGTTCCGGACATGCGCATCGATCTGGCCACCTACAACGGAGCCCCGGCGGCCGTCGTCTACAGCGGGCAGAACGTCGACCTGGTGATCACCGCGGACATCACCGACGGCCTGATCTCGGCACTGTACGCGATCCGCAATCCGGAGAAGCTGGCCACGGTCGCGATCCCTAGGGAGATCTCCCGCCGTTGACGGCATCTGCAACCCTGGGTCGGTGCGCATCGATCGGCTCGGCGCCCTGGGCGAGGCCCCGGCGGTGTTGCTGGCCCTCGCCGACGGCGCATCGCGCATGGGCCTGCCGCCGCCCGCGGCCCTGATCGGCGACTGGTTCGGTTCGCGTGCGGTGATCGCGCCGTCTGTGACCGCATCACCGGTCGACCCACGGCGGGTGTTCGCTGCGGCGCCCGTACACGGCGCCGGCGTCGGCGGCGGCTGGATCGGCTACCTGTCGTATCCGGACGCGGGCGCCGACGGGCGACCGGCCCGGATCCCGGACGCCGCCGGGGGCTGGGCCAGCTGCGTGCTGCGGCAGGATCACGACGGGACCTGGTGGTATGAAAGTCTTTCCGGCGATCCGGTGCCCGGGTGGGTTTCTCGCTCAGTCCTGTCGCCGCGGCGGCGGCCGTGGTGCCACATCGCCTGGGACGACCCCGATCGCGACGGTCACCGCGCCGGCGTAGTTGCGTGTCTGGACGCGATCGCCGCGGGCGAGGTTTACCAGGCCTGTGTCTGCACACAGTTCTCCGGGCGGGTGGCGGGCTCGCCCGTCGACTTCTTTGCCGAGGCGGTGGCCCGGACGGCGCCGGCGCGGGCCGCGTTCGTCGCCGGGTCGTGGGGCGCGGTGGCGTCGCTGTCGCCCGAGCTGTTCCTGCGGCGCGTCGGCGCCATGGTGACGTCCAGCCCGATCAAGGGCACCCTGCCGAGGAACGCGCGGCCCTCGGAGCTTCGGAATTCGGCCAAGGACGTCGCCGAGAACATCATGATCGTCGACCTGGTCCGCAACGACCTGGGCCGCGTCGCGGTCACCGGCACGGTGGGCGTGCCCGAACTGCTGGCCGTCCGGCCGGCGCCGGGCGTGTGGCATCTCGTGTCGACGGTCTGCGCTCACGTGCCCGCCGACCTGCCGATCACCGCACTGCTGGACGCGGCGTTCCCGCCGGCGTCGGTGACCGGTACGCCCAAAACCCGTGCCCGCCAACTTCTTTGCCAGTGGGAGCCGCGTCGGCGCGGCATCTTCTGCGGCACGGTGGGTTTGGCTTCGCCGGCCGCGGGCACCGAGCTCAACGTCGCGATCCGCACGGTGGAGTTCGATGCGGGAGACACCGCGATACTCGGTGTGGGCGGCGGGATCACCGCCGACTCCGATCCCGAAAACGAATGGCAGGAATGCCTGCACAAGGCCGCCCCGTTCGTCGCGCCGACGGTTGGCGAGAACCCGACGGCGGCTACCGCGGTTCGGGGCTCGCCGGCCAAACTCATTGACAGCGGGCCGGGCAGCTGACGCGTCAAGCGCGTGCCCGCAGGACCGCGTCGTAGAGTTCACGCCGCGACGGCGCGCCGGGATGCGCACCGATCACCTCCGCGCACGCGTCCTTCACCCGCATGCCCGCGTCCACCAGCGCGTTCACTTCGGCGATCAGCGATGGCACGTCGGCGTGCGGTTGCGCGCCCGCCACGACGACGGTGATCTCACCGAGCACACCGCCGGCGGCCCATTCGGCGAGCTCGGCCAGCGATCCGCGCACGACCTCTTCGTGCACCTTGGTCAGCTCGCGGCAGACAACCGCCCGCCGGGATCCGCCAAGCTGATCGGCGGCGTCCCGCAGGCAGGCCGGCAGGCGGCGGGGCGACTCGAAGAACACGATGGTGCGCGGCTCGGCGGCCAGCGACGCCAGCCACGCCACCCGCGCCGAGTGCTTGCGGGGGGTGAATCCCTCGAAGCAGAACCGGTCGGCCGGCAAGCCCGAAACGACCAGCGCGGTGGTCACCGCCGACGGGCCGGGCAGGCAGCTGACCGCCACCCCGTCCGCCACGCAGCTCGTCACCAGCCGGTAGCCCGGGTCGTTGATCAGCGGCATCCCGGCGTCGGTGACCACCAGAACGGTCGAGCCGGACTTGAGCTCGGCGAGCAGCGAAGGGGTCCGCGTCACCTCGTTCTGATCGAACAGGCTGACCACCCTGCCGCCGATGCGCACACCGAGGGCATGGGCCAGCGTCCGGACCCGGCGGGTGTCTTCGGCGGCAACGATGTCCGCCGAACCCAGCGCGGCGATGAGCCGCGCGGACGCGTCCGACGGCTGCCCCAGCGGTGTGGCCGCCAGCAGCAATCGACCACCGCCCATGAACGACAGCCTACGATCGCCGATGTGACTGTCACCGCCGCCGAAACTCGCCACGGCGCGCGCCCTGTTCCGGTGATCAGCCCCGGCCCGCTGGTCCCGGTGGCCGACTTCGGACCCACCGACCGCCTGCAGGGCTGGGCGACGACGGCGGTCATTACCGCGCTGGCGGCGGTGACGCGGTTCATCAGCCTGTCACAGCCGACAGACGGCGGCACGCCCATCTTCGACGAGAAGCACTACGCTCCGCAGGCCTGGCAGCTGCTGCACAACGGGGGCGTGGAGGACAACCCGGGGTTCGGCCTGGTCGTGCACCCGCCGGTCGGCAAGTTCCTGATCGCGATCGGCGAATGGCTGTTCGGCTACAACGGGCTGGGCTGGCGATTCAGCGGCGCCGTCTGCGGCGTCATCCTGGTCGCGCTGGTGGTGCGGATCACCCGCCGCATCAGCCGGTCGACGCTGGTCGGTGGTATAGCCGGCCTGCTGCTGATCTGCGACGGGGTCAGTTTCGTGTCGGCCCGCACCGCGCTGCTCGATGGCTACCTGGCGTTCTTCGTGGTGGCGGCGTTCGGGGCGCTGATCGTCGACCGGGACGACGTGCGACAGCGGATGCATATCGCGTGGCTCGATGGACGGATCGCCGACACGCCGTGGGGACCGAGGCTGGGGGTGCGGTGGTGGCGGTTCGGCGCGGGCGTGCTGCTGGGATTAGCCTTCGCGACCAAGTGGTCGGGACTGTATTACATGCTGTTTTTCGGGGTGTTGTCGCTCGCATTCGACGTGGCGGCGCGCCGCCAGTATCGGGTGCCGCGGCCGTGGTTGGGGGTACTGCGCCGCGACCTGGGGCCCACCGTGTACACGACGGTGCTCATCCCGTTTGGGGTGTACTTGGCGTCGTACGCGCCGTGGTTCGCGTCCGAGACGGCGGTGGACCGCTACGAGGTCGGGCGGTCGATCGGGGCGTCAGGGCCGCTGCCGGACGCAATCCGCTCGCTCTGGCACTACACGTACGGGGTGTATAAGTTCCATTCCGGGTTGACCAACGCCGCCGGCAATCACCACCCGTGGGAGTCCAAGCCGTGGACATGGCCGATGTCGCTGCGACCGGTGCTTTATGCGATTGATCAGCAGAACGTTCCCGGTTGCGGGCCGCAGTCCTGTATCAAGGCCGTGATGTTCGTTGGCACGCCGGCGATGTGGTGGGTGGCGGTGCCGGTGCTGTTCTTTGCGGCGTGGCGGACATTGGTTCACCGCGACTGGCGTTTCGCCGCAGTGCTTGTCGGATACTGTGCGGGCTGGCTGCCCTGGTTCTCCGACATCGACCGCCAGATGTACTTCTTTTACGCCGCGACGATGGCGCCGTTTTTGGTGATGGCGATCGCGTTGATATGTGGGGATGTTTTGTATCAGCCGAACCAGTCCCCGGAGCGACGAACGCTGGGCCTGCTGGCGGTCAGCTTCTACGTCGCCCTGGTGGTCGCCAACTTCGCCTGGCTGTATCCGATTCTCGCCGGCATCCCGATATCGAATGCGACCTGGAACATGGAGATCTGGTTACCCAGCTGGCGCTGAGCGGCGTACACCGGTTAGAGCAGGTCGCGGGCCGCCGGACAGGACATGCAGCGCGGACCACCTCGGCCGGTGCCCAGTTCCGACGCCGCGATGGGCAGCACCTCGATACCGAAATCCTGCAGCCGCGAATTGGTTTCGACGTTACGTTCGTAAGCGACGACGACCCCCGGGGCCAGTGCCAGCGTGTTGTTGCCGTCGTCCCATTGTTCACGCTCGGCGGTCACCGGGTCGAGGCCGGTGTCGATCACCCGCAGCTTGGAAATCCCCATCGCGTTGGCGGCAGCCTCGACGAACGGCGCCGCGTCGTCGATCCTCACGCCGCCTGCTGTGCGCGTGATCGTGACGGCCGACAGCGTGTCGACCACGTTGGGGTACATCAGCACCGCGTCGGTGTCCACCATTGTGCACACCGTGTCGAGATGCATCTGCGCCCGCTCCTGAGCGATCGGCACTGCCAGCACGGTATGCGCAAGGTCGTCGTCGAACAGGCTGCGCGCCAAGGCTTCGGCCCCCGCGGGCGTGGTGCGCTCCCCCACCCCGACGGCGACCACGCCCGGCGCCAGCAGCAGCACGTCACCGCCTTCCACCGGTGCGGTGTGCGACTCGTAGGCGCGCCGGACACCCAGGAATCGCGGATGGTGCGCGTAGATGATGTCTGTCAGAGAAGCTTCCCGGGCACGGGCCGGCAAGGCCAGCGAGGTGATCGCCACCCGAGGGCCGATCCAGAACGACGAATCGCGGGTGAACAGCAGATTCGGCAGCGGATCGATCACGAAGTCGGCGCCATGATGCATCCGCCGCACCAACGAAAGTTCGGCGGACTTGCTGAACGGCAGCTCGGTGAACGTCATGCCGGCCATCAACACGTGGGCGAGCACGTCCGGCGCCAGGCCGCGCAGGTACTCAGAAAGTTCCTGCGCCAACGGGTGTCCCAGCCGGCGCGCGTCCACTGCGGCGCCGATGCCTTGCATTCGGGCGGCCCCGCTGTCCAGCGCCTCGGTGAGCAGGTCGGCCAGCAGCATCACCTCGACGCCGCGCGAACGAAGCAGGTCGGCGAATGCGTCGTGTTCCTCCTGCGCCCGCGTCACCCAGGGCAGTCCGTCGAATAGCAGCTTGTCGCTGTTGCGGGGCGTGAGCCGTTGCAGCTCGGGTCCGGGACGGTGCAGGATCACCGCCCGAAGCGTGCCGACCTCGGAATTCGAGCCAAGAACGATCTCGCTCACACCGTGCACGGTATCGCGAAACCCGACCTCAACTATGGTTGAGGTGTGGACCACCGCGAGCTGACACCCGGCGATCTCGCTGGCCGCAGCGGTGTGGCCATCTCTGCGCTGCACTTCTACGAGCGCGAGGGACTGATCACCAGCAGGCGCACGTCCGGCAACCAGCGCCGGTACAGCCGGGAGACGATGCGGCGGGTGGCGTTCATCAGGATGTCGCAGCGCCTGGGCATCCCGCTGGCCAAGGTGCGCGACGCGCTGGCCACGCTGCCGGTCGACCGAGTTCCGACCAGCAGGGACTGGGCCAGGTTGTCCGCAGGCTGGCGGCAGGATCTCGACGACCGCATCGTGCACCTGCAGCGGCTCCGCGACAACTTGGCCGACTGCATTGGCTGCGGCTGCCTGAGCCTGCGCAGCTGCGCTCTTTCCAACCCCGGCGACATCCTCGCCGAGCGGGGCCCCGGCCCGGTCCGGCTCCAATGACGTCGAACGCGCGTGCGATAGGCTGTGCCCGATGACCTCCGCGGTTCAAGGCACGTTGTTTGACCATGCCGACCGCCGCTGGCTGGGCGACGGGGCGTGGATTGAGGTGTGGTCGGGCTGGCTCGCCGGCTGCGACGGACTGTTCGACGCACTAGTTGACACCACACCGTGGCGCGCCGAGCGCCGCCCGATGTACGACCGCGTCGTCGCCGTTCCCAGGCTGCTCAGCTTCCACGACCTGGCAGCCGAACCCGCCCCGCACCCGCGGATCGGCGAGTTGTGTGACCGGCTCAACGACATGTACGCCGGCGAACTCGGCGAGCCGTTCACCACTGCCGGTTTGTGCCTGTATCGCGACGGCAACGACAGCGTCGCCTGGCACGGCGACAAAATTGGCCGCGGCCGCAGACAGGACACCATGGTGGCCATCGTCAGCCTCGGTGCCACCCGCGTGTTCGCGTTGCGACCGCGTGGCGGCGGCCGCTCGCTGCGGCTCCCGCAGGGCCACGGCGACCTGCTGGTGATGGGCGGATCGTGTCAACGGACGTGGGAACACGCCGTTCCGAAGACCACCAAACCGTGCGGTCCGCGCATCAGCATCCAGTTCCGACCCGCCAACGTGCGCTGAAGGCTCAGCTGCCAACGGCCGCTACGGCATCGGTGAACAGCTTCTGCGCCCGCGCAACGTCCACCGGTCCCACCGGCTGATTCGGGACGACCAGCGGGTTGGCGGTGGTGAGCACAAGGTAGTTGCCCAGATAGGCGACGTAGCTGTAAATCTCGCCGGTGCGTGCTGTTCCGTTGATAGTCGCCTGCAGAACCCGGTGCAGACCCACCGTCTGGCCGCCGTCGACGTGCGGAGCATCGACGACGTCGACCACACCGTGGACAGCACCGCCGGTGAACGTGACGTGTTTGCACTTTTCGGTGCTGGCGGAGTCGAACGCCACTTGTTGGGAGGTCTCGAGCGCGATCGCGATGAACCGGTTGCCTAGGCCTTCGGCCGATACGGCGGCCATGTTGCCCTTCAGGCCCGACGGCAGCGTTTGCCCGGACGCGTATTTCGCGCAGTCGGCCGGGTCGAAGGTCAGGCCGGCGGGCATGGTCTGGGGCGCCAACAACCTCGGATCGATGCCTGTCGGTCCCGCGGAGACCACTTTGAAGCCGGGACCGAAGGTCGATTTCACCGACTGCACCTTGCCGATGTCGATGTTGTGTGGGACTTGTTCGGAACTGCAGCCGCCGCTGAGGGCGGCACAGGCGAGCACGAGGAGCAGCTTCCCGGACGGCACCCGGGCAATCTACCTAATTGTCGGCAGATCAGCTCCTGGCAACCCCGCCACCATGCGGACCATCACGGCCGAAGCGAAATCCGGCGACAGCTGCGGCTGTGTCGAGCCGGGGTCGGTCGCGGTGCCACCCTCCGCCACGGTCCGCGTCGCGACGCTCATCGCCAACGTGATCGCCGCGTCGATCGATGGCGCAGCGCGGCTCACCCGTTGAACGACAGCGGGCGCACGCCCGTTGATACCACGGCGACGGCGGGTGATTCCTGGGAATTATTGCGCCCCAAAAAGTGCTGAATCTGGGTAGAAACAGGCCTTTAATGGAAGGGATGGGAGGCGAGTCATGCGTACGGTGGTCGCGCTCGCCGCAGCGGCTTTGGGCACCTGCGGGGCCGTCGTAGCGCCCGCGGGATTCGCCGCGGCCGATCAGTCAGCGCAACAGGTCATCCAACAGTGGGAAGACCAGGGCTACCAGGTCAACATCGACCGGGTCGGTACCGGCCCGATCGAGAACTGCGTTGTGACAAGTGTGCGCAACCCCAACACGATCACCAGAACGGTGCGCACCGGCGGACGCAACGAAAACACCCCCTCCACCCTGGTGCCCATCATCGTCAGCAGGACCGTGCAGATATCGCTGTATTGCGCGTCGTAGTTCCTCCGGACCCTCGGAACGTCGGTTTGTCAGCCGCGCTCGACTCCACTCCTGAAGAGAACCCCACCGCAAACCGGTGACCTGCGGCCGACCTAGCCCGCGTCAGGCGGTCCGGGCGGCGGTGACCCGCAGCGCTTCTGCGACCTGATCGGGGGTCTCCCAAGTGGGCGTGTGCCCGGCCTGGGCGATCCTGACCACCTCTGCCCCGGTGGCGTCCCAACCGGCCACCGACGCCGGATCGATGCGCTGCTCGTTGTCCCCGAACACGACGGTTGTCGGCGCTGGAATCGCGCTGACCCTGTCGTACAGTGTTTTCGCCGAGATGAATGCGTCGGTGAAAGCCATGGCGTCGGCGAACGTGCTCCACCTCAGCAGACGGAAGTCGTCGACGAAGAATTCCGGGAAATCGAAACCGGGGGCGAAAGCGGTTTTCATCCCGTTGCGCACCGTCCGGCGGGGCAGGGTGCGCCACAGCAGCGGGCCCAGCAAGGGGTGGCGCAGTACACGTTCGTGGCCCTTGACCGCGATCCGGCTCGCCACGTCGGGCGGGGAGTCGACGACGACCAGATGGGTCACCAGGTCAGGCCGGCGCTCGGCGATCGCGGTCGCCACGACGCCGCCGAGCGAATGCCCCAGTAGCAGCGAGGGACCGGTGATTTCAGCGGCCACCGCTGCCGCCATCGCGGGAATCGTGGCCACACACCGCTGGCGCGCCTTGGTGCCGTGGCCGGGCAGATCCAACGCCGTCACGGCGAAGTCGTCCAGCAGGGGCAGCAGCCGGTCAAACGCACGCTTGGAGTTCGTCAAGCCGTGAAGCAGTACCATCCGCATCCGACGAAGGTAGCCGCCGGTCGCCCAGCCCGCCCGGATTTCGGGCTGTAACGTGCGCAGATGTGGCACTTCAGCTCACCTCTATACAGTGAGTGATGTCGGCGCGGGCCGGTGCGGCCTGCAGCGGTCCCACTGGTCAACGGGGAGACGCGATGACTGAAGATGACCGCCGAGGCGGGGCTACGCAATCGTTTTTGTGTCTGCGGATAGACCGCAGGACGTTCGTCGGGGGATCCCTTGCGGTGAGCGGCGCGGTCGTCACCGCGCCGCTGCTCAGTTCCTGCGAAAAGGCTGGCAGTAACGCCGGTCACGGCGAATCCACGGTGGTGCGTCTGCAGATCAACGGGCAGCCGCACGACATCGCTGTCGACAACCGCACCTCGCTTCTCGACATGTTGCGCGAACGCGCCGGTTTGACCGGGACCAAGAAAGGTTGTGACCAGGGCGCGTGCGGCGCGTGCACGGTCCTGGTCAACGGGGCCCGCGTCCTCTCCTGCCTGACGCTGGCGGTGATGCACGACGGCGCGGACATCGTCACGATCGAGGGCCTGGCCAAGGATGGTCGGCTGCACCCCCTGCAGCAGGCCTTCGTCGACGAAGACGCGTTCCAGTGCGGCTACTGCACCGCCGGGCAGATCGTCTCGGGTGTCGGCTGCATCAAAGAGGGACACGCCGGCTCGGCAGCCGAGATCCGGGAATGGATGAGCGGCAACATCTGCCGGTGTGGCGCCTACACCAACATCGTCGCGGCCATCGCCAAGACACCCGAGGCGTGACCATGTTCCCGTTCCGGTTCACCAAGGCCGCCGACGAGCGCTCGGCGTTCGCGGCGGCAAACCCCGGCGCCGTTTTTATCGCGGGTGGCACGACGCTGATCGACCTGATGCGCGAGACGGTGCTGCGGCCCCGGGCATTGGTGGACATCAACGCACTGCCCTACCACTCCATCGAGCTGCGGTCGTCGGCCCTGCGGATCGGTTCGCTGGCACGAATGTCGGATGTCGCCGCGCATCCCGACGTACGGCGCGAGTTTCCGCTGATCGCAGAGGCGTTGGAGCTCAGCGCGTCGGCGCAGGTGCGAAACATGGCGTCGATCGGCGGCAATCTGCTGCAGCGGCCGCGATGCCTGTATTTCCGGGACGTGTCGGCCGCATGCAACCGCAGGACTCCCGGCTCGGGATGCTCGGCCATCGGGGGGCTCAATCGCGGGCACGCGATTCTGGGCGCGAGCCCGCAGTGCGTCGCAACCCATCCCTCGGACCTCGCCGTTGCTCTCACCGCGCTCGACGCGGTCGTTGTGGCACGAACCAGTCACGGGGAACGCAGGATTCCCATCAGTCGGCTGTTCCGTCGACCCGGAAACACACCCGACCAGGAGCACAACCTGTCCAGCGACGAACTCATCGTGGCTGTCGAGGTGCCCACTGGACCCCAGACGCGCCGCTCGGGCTATTTGAAGGTGCGCGACCGCCAGTCGTTCGAGTTCGCGTTGGCCTCGGCGGCGGTGGCGCTCGACATCCGGCAGGGCACGGTCCGCGCGGCACGCGTGGCGGTCGGCGGGGTGGCCACGGTGCCGTGGCGATTGCCGGCGGTCGAGCAGGCGCTGCAGGGCCACACACCGGATGCGGCGCTGTGGAAGACCGCAGCCAGCGTGGCCGCGGACGGGGCGAAACCACTGTCGGGCAACGCGTTCAAGGTCGAGCTGCTCAAACGCACCGTGGAGCGGCAACTCGCCACGGTAGCCGGACTGCCGTGATGTCCCGCTGCGTGCCCGCGAGCCCAACAGCCTTCAGCGGCTTCAATTTTGCGACGATTCGCTGGCCGAGGCCAGCTTCAGCGACAACGCAGCGGCGAAGGTGTGGGTGTCGCCGGGCCACCGCGCGGACAGGTAATTGGCGTCTTCGACGACGAAGGCCGGTCGCGAATCCGTTGCGGTGTCGCGAGCCAGGCCGGACGTCTTCATCCGCCAGTGCGGCGAGTGCGGCACAACGTCGCGGAAGTCGGCCGGTTCCGCAAGCGCACGGGTCACTTCGGCTTGCACCGACAGGTACCCGATGGGCTGACCGGGCTGCTCGGTGTAGGTGCGGTAGTAGTCGGGATCCCAGAAGCGCGTCGTCCGGGTGAGCCGCCAGGCCCGCCGTTCCAACGACCATGTCAGAGCGGTGGTGTTGCGGCCGTAGAGCACCGATCGGCCGGTGACGGGGTCGACGCTGCGGGCGGCGAGCAGCACGCCGTGACAGATCGCGGCCACCGGCAGCCGCCGCCCGAACGCGTCGACGACCAGCCGGTGCAGCGTCGCGCTGTCGATGTAGCTGCGCATCCCGCGGGCGCGGTGGCCCCCGGGCAACAGCAGCGCGTCGAAGGTGTCGCTGCTCGCCTCGGTCCAGGTGAGCGGCCCGCGGTATTCCGGTGACTGCCGCATCGCGGCGTAGGCGCGGCGGGCGGCTTTGTTGGCCCGCAACGCCCGCCCGACGACGCAGAACCGGCCGATCACCGGAATCGATGACCAGACATCGAGCCCCCGGCCGGTGAGCATGATGTCGTCGGCTTCTCCCGCGCAGCCGCTTTCGGTGGCGAACACCACTCGGTGCCCGTGTTCGGTCAGCACCTGCCAGCTGACGGCGACTTCGGTGGGATCGAAGTCGCGATCGGGGATCGGAATCAGCACGCTGGCCATCGGTGCTCCACGGCTTCAGATCGTCCTATTCCAGCCGCCGCTGTCAAGGGCCCGACCTACCAGTTGGTGAAAATGAGGTGGTTGACTGCCAGAGCCCCGACGATGTTGGCGGCCAGCCACCAGCGGTGCGACGACGGCAGCAGTGCCGGCGCGGCCGTCAGCCAGACGCTGAACGGTAACCAGATCCGCTCGACCTCGGCCTTGCTGAGCATGCTCAGGTCGGCACACAGCATCGCGGTCAGCGCGGCGAGCACCAGCAGGTGTAGGCCGCGACGGCGGCGGATCGCCGCGCAGTCGAAGGCCTTGCCGACCCCGGCGACGCTTCCCAGCCCGATCGCGCACACCACCGACGCGAAATTGGCCCAGCTCCAATACTGGAATGGCCGGTCATGCGCTACCCCTTGCCAATAGCGCTGCTGCACCAGGTGATATCCGTCGAACCACCAGAAACCCGCCCATGCGAACACCGCGACAACGGCGAGCACCGCGGGAATGGCGAACGCCAGTGTCCGCAGCGCGGAATGCCGTTGCCGCGCTGCGACCAGAACCGCCAGCGCGGGCAGCGCCATCAAAGCGAGACCGTAATTGAGGAAGATGGCCCACCCGAGCAGCAGGCCCGCCGACACCGCGGCAAGCGAGGGCAGTCGTGCGGTGCGGGTGGCTGACAAGGCGAGCAGCGCGATGCCCCACGAGGCGACGCCGGTGAAGTAGGCGTCGGCGGACACCGCGATCCAGATGACGGTGGGTGCGAGCGAAACGAAGGGCGCCGCTCGGCGGGCGGTGGCCTCGTCTCCCAATACGCGTACCGTGACGATCACCGCGGCCGCGGCACTGGATCCGATCAGCACGCAGAACGCACCGGCCCACGCACCGCCGCGCAGGCCGCTGCGATCCAGCCAGACGAACGTGAGAAGAGCGCCTGGAGGATGACCGGCTACCTGGGTGATCCAGGAGTTCGGATGGAAGTCGGGGATGCGGCTGGAGAAGGTGCGCACCGTCGCGGGGATATCGGTGACCAACCGAACTTGCGGCAGGTATTCGTAGCGATCCAGTAGCCGACCGGCGAAGCCCCGCTGCCACCCGTCGACCATCGCTAGTGCGAAAGCCCAGCCGCAAGACGTCAGCCAGGCGACGAATGGTAGTGCGCGCCAGGACAACCGCGCCGCGACGGTGGGCCCGCACCACACGCCGGCCCCGCCGATGAGCACCGCGGCGATGCTGCCCCAGCCCGTGTGTGGGTCCCACCATCCGAAGATCGGCGCTGTCCCGGAAAAGGGTGGTATCCGCAGTGGCCTGCGGTGAAAGAGCGGTGTGACGATGCCGAGGTGCAGGTAGGGCACGACGAACGCCGACATGACCAACACCGCCGCAAGTGTCACCGCGACCAATTCGCGGCGGCTTCCGCCGCCGGGCCGTGGCGACCGTTCGCCCAGCACGGCGACCGTTCCCCCGTCGCCGCGACCCCGCCCGGTCACCGCGTTGCGGGCCGGGCGGCCGGGTAACGTTGCGACACCGCAACGGCCGCAAGGATCAACACGATTGGCACCACCCAGTCGGTCCAGTCGGCTGTCTCCGGAAACTTCACCGCCACGTAGCCCAGAATCGCGGTGGCGGCGAACACCAATCCCCACATCAGTGTGAGCAGTCGGTGCGCCCGCTTGAAGGACGGATCATCCCACAGTTGCGCGGCCGCCGTCTCACGGGCGTACTGCTCGGTGAACGGCACAAACGCCAACGAGGCGAGGACCATCGCGGCCAGCACCCCGCTGGAGATTGTGTTGGCGTAGGTGTTCATCCAGTCCCGGTGCCTGGCGTGCACCACCACCCCGGCGATCGTTACCCCCGCGAAGAACACGATCGTCACGACGTCGAGCGACTTTAGGCCGCCGCGGCCGAGGGACACGCCGAGGATGACGGCGGAGATCACCGCGCAAAGGGCGGCGTACAGCCAGTTGCTGGGACTGTCGGCCACCACCCAGTAGATGATCCAGGGTGCGAAGCCGGCGAACGCTGCTCCCTGCCCACCGCTCACCGCACACCTCCTGGCGGGCCACTCGCCGCCCACAACCGCAACGACCCGCGACATCCGGCAGATTACCGAACCGGTTCGCAACCGCGACCGCCCCCGGGAGCAAGGACATAGCGTCAGTGGTTGAGCTGCCAGATGTGCGCCGCCAGAACGCTCGCGAACGCGCACCACAGTGGGTAAAGCCCCAACACCGGTGCGACTCGTCGGTCCGCACGGCGGGTGAGATCCGCGCTGCTGAGCGCGAGGGCCGCTGCGACGGCGGCTGATGTCTTGAGCATGTGACGGTTGAAGAACAGCCAGGACCAGCTGGCGTTCAAGGCGAGATTGACGCCGAGCGCGCGAAGGTAGTCCAGCGCCTGTTCGCGGGTGATCGACCGGTCAATGGTTGCCGCCGACGAGATGGCGAGGTCGGCGTACAACAGCGTCCAGACGATTGGAAAGGCTTGGCGCGGCGGCTGGTACCGCGGCTTGCGCAGCCGCCGATACCACCGGGATTCGGCTGGCCTGGTCGCCAGGCTGCCGGCGACAGCGGCGGCGGCGACGGGCACCACGGTGCCGATCAGTGTCGTTGCTCGCATCGAGTCCGACGCTACGCGACCCGGCGCGTGATCGTGTGTGTCAGCGCCTTACGAGTCGATGACGCCGATGCCGGTCACCGCTTACCGCCACGGCCGACACACCGCCGGTTCCAAGCCGCACGGGCTACGATGCGCGACGATTCCGCCAGTCGAAGCCGGCCCGATCGATAGGAGAAGACTCGATGAGGATGATGCCAGCAGCCAGCTGTGTCGCGGTCGTCGCTGTGGTCCTCAGCTTCGGCCTACTCGGGTGCAGCTCGAAACCCGGCAGCAACCCGCCGAAAACGTCCGCGGGTCCTACCAGGGCCGCGGCGAAGCTGACGCCGCGCACCGGGAGCGCGCCCGGACCCCACCCGACGATCGCCACCTACATCCAGGACAACGGCATCACCGAGACGCCGGTGCACCGCGGTGACCCGGGCGCGCCGACGATCAACCTGGCTTTGCCCCCCGGCTGGGCCGACGCGGGTCAGGACACCCCGGACTGGGCGTACGACGCCATCGTCTTCGACGGCCCGCAGGCTCAGGACTACTCCTCCAGCATCGTTGCGGTGGTGTCCAAGTTGACCGGCAACGTCGACCCGCAGCAGATCATCGACCGCGCGCCGGGGGAGTTGGAGAACCTCAACGACTATCAGCCCACCACTCCTGGCTCGACCGCCATGCTGGGCGGTTTCCCCGCCTACCGGCTGGGCGGCACATGGGTGCAGGACGGGCGGACGAAGGTCGTCGCCCAGCAGACCGTCGTCATCCCCGGCAACGGCGGCGTCTACGTGCTGCAGCTCGACGCCGATGGCCTGCAGAACCAGCGGGACGTCGTCTCGGCGGCTACCGGCATCGTCGACCAGCAGACCACGATCAAGACCTAGGGCGTGTCTGACAAAGGTTGGGCGTGCTGGCTGAGGCGATCGTTTTGTATCGCGGTTCCGGGCGCTTTCAGCTGCTCAGTGGTCGTTGATCGGGCCGATGCTGCTGAGTTCGAGGGGAAGGCAGGGACGGCCGTTCTCGGACGCGCGGACGATGGGCGAGGCAATCGTCTATCGGTATCGGACAGGCATCGCGTGGCCTGACTTGCCCGCAGCGTTCGGGCCGTGGCAGACGGTGTGGAGCTGGCATCACCGGATGGCGACCGACGGCACGTGGGACAAGGTGCTCGCCAAGCTCACCGCCATGGCCGACGCGGCCGAGTTGGTCGACTGGTCGCTGTCGGTGGACTCGACGATCGTTCGGGCGCATCAGCACGCGACGAACACAACCCGCCACACACGGGGCTGGATCGAATTACACAAATCCGGCCGTCGAGCCGCCTGATCACGGTGTTGGCCGGTCCCGAGGCGGCCTGTCCACGAAGATCCATCAGCTCGTGGACGGCAACGGGCTCCCGCTGGTGACGCTGATCACGCCCGGCCAGGCGAACGACTCGCCGATGTTCCTGCCGCTGCTGGCGCAACTGCGCGTCGCCCGCGAGATCGGCCGCCCGCGCACCCGGCCCAACGCGGTCCGCGGAGACAAGGCGTACTCGTCCCGCGCGATCCGCGGCCACTTGCGCTCACGCGGGATCAAGGTCGTGATCCCTGAACCCGACGACCAGAAGGGCCACCGCAAACGCCGCGGCTCATGCGGCGGGCGCCCCGTCGCGCTCGATGCCGCCGACTACAAGAACCGCAACGTGATCGAACGCCGCTACTGCCACATCAAGCAGTGGCGAGGACTCGCGACGTGCTACGACAAGCACGCCATCGTCTACCGCGGCGCCGTCGTTCTCAATGCCGTCATCGCTTGGACCCGGCAATTGTCAGACCTTCCGAAGCTCCTGGATGCCCAAGGGCTTGTTCGATTCCCAGCTCGCCACCAGACCTAATCGGCCCGGCTCGGTAGCATGCAACGCATGGCCATCAAACTCGAGAACGTCGGCATCGCCGTTCGTGACCTCGAAGCAACGATCGCGTTTTTCACCGACCTTGGTCTCACGGTCGTCGGCCGTGACACGGTCAGCGGCGAGTGGACCGACACTGCCGTCGGCCTTGATGGCAACCACGCAAACATTGCGATGCTCCAGACGCCAGACGGTCATGGTCGCCTCGAGCTCTTTGAGTACATCCATCCCAAAGCGATCGAGTCGAAGCCCACTCGTCCCAACGAGATTGGCATGCACCGCGTCGCGTTCTCAGTCGATGACATCGACAAAGCCCTTGAGATAGCCGCGAGGCACGGCTGCCGTCCGCTTCGTGGCGTGGCGACCTATGAGGACGTCTACAAGCTCACTTACGTTCGCGGTCCCAGCGACATCATCGTGATGCTCGCCGAGGAGCTGAAGAAGAACTGACGGCTGATCGACCCATTTAGAGTGTGTTGCTAGACCTCGTCGAGGTCGCAAGTCTGCCCGCTAGACCATCACCCACCGTGCAGCCGTCGCCCGCGAACGCCGTGATCGCCTGAACCCGAGCATTGTCAGACACGCTCTAGGTTGATCGCGATATCGCCGGCATCCGGCGCTGCTCGTATGGTGGCCGGATGCGCAGTTCTCGGCTCTCGTTCATCGCACGGCAGATCGGGGCGTTGACGGCCGTGGCGCTGGGCGCGGTCGCGACCCTGAACAGGTATCACCCGTTGGCCCGCACGGGATACCGATCGTTGGTGTCGTGGGCGTGGGGCCTGATCGTCACCGAATTTCCGGTGCAGACGCTGGTGAGCCAGCTCGCCGGACTGGCGTTGACGACGCGGCTCACGCCCCGGGTGCGAGCCGTAGCCTGGTTGACCGTGGCCGTCTCCGCCCTCGGCCTGCTCAACGTCGATCGTGTTGCCCACCGGACTGATCGGACGCTGACCACGGGGCTGGACCGTGGGCTCGGTCGGCGGCGCCGCACTGATTCCGGCGATCTGTGGCGTGCGCCGGGCAGCGGGACGGCCAAGGCGCCGGGCGCCGTCCGGATGTTGCGGATCTACCGCGACTATGCCCATGACGCCGACATCAGTTACGGCGAATTCGGCGGGGCGAACCGCCTGGACATCTGGCGCCGTCCCGATGTTGATTACACCGGCAGCGCGCAGGCCCACCTTCAGTCGAAGGCTTCGATGACCTGACGCGCGACGTAGCCGATCTGCTTGAGCACCTTGGGCCGCACCGGCAGGTCCCGGGGCTTGGGCACCTCGAGGACTGTGGTCACGACGCCGGGTTCGTCGCGGTCCCACGGCGCGTTGAACCGATCGAGCATCGCGCGGGCCGGCAGGTTGTCGGTCAGCACGCGGGCCTGGAATTTCTTGACGCCGTCCACGCGTGCCGCGACGGCGAGCGCGGACAGCAGCAGCATGCCGATGCCGCGGCCCTGATAGGCGTCGGCGACGGTGAACGCGATCTCGGCCATGGTGGGGTCGTCCGTGTCGCGGACGAATCGGCCGTCGGCGACGACGGGCCCGTCGCCGCCGTCGGTGACGATCCATACGAAGTGGTCCACGTAGTCGACCTCGAACAAGTAGCGCAGCATGGCTTCGGTGGGTGTCCGTACGGACAGGAATCGGCGATACAGCGTCTCCGGCGAGAACCGCACGTGTCCGTGCGCCACCCGCTCGGTGTCTCCCGGTAGCACCGGACGCAGCGTCAGTTCGGTGCCGTCGCGCGCCTGGACCGGGATCGGTGTGATGAACGCGGCCAGGCGCTGCCGCGCCGTACGCACCAGCATCTCGGCAATGCCGGGGATCGCCAGCAGCCGCTGGAAGGCTTCCTCGTATCCGACGTAGCCGTGTACCTCGTCGATCGCGATGACCGTCGCGGTCCGGCGGGCGTGGCGCAGCAGGGCGATCTCGCCGACGATCAGCCCGGCCGACAGGCTGGCCACGGCGGTTATCCCGTCAGGGCCGGTGTGGCGGACCTCGACCGCTCCGGTGGCCGTGATCATGAACGACTGTGCCGGCTCTCCCTGGTGCATCATCACTTCGCCGGCCGGGATGCGCACCGGTTCCAGGCTGGCGGCCAGGTCGGTCAGGTGGGCGGGCAGGACGCCGGCGAAGCTGGGCAGCGCCGCGAGGTCGTCGACGTTGACGGTGCTCAGCTCGGCCATGTCTGCCCTTCGCCGCGGCTGGGTATCGGGTCGCTCGTGGGTCCGACGTTACGACCGTCGCCGCTGGCACGGCAAGGACGACGAGCCGCTATCCGCGCCGGAACCGCTCACGCAGCTGGGGGTCTTTTTCCCACCACAGCGTGGAGCCGCCGTCCTGGGATTCGGTTTGCTCGGCCTGGTCCAGGGCGGCATCGACCTCTGTGGCGGTGACCTTGTCGTCGGCCGAGAACGCGCGCATCAATACGACCAGGAACGGAACTCCGAGCACGTCGCCGAGGAGCCACAGGATGCCGGCACCGATTGACTGATCGACCCGTTGGCTGGGTCCCCAGTCGCGGTGCAGCGCCAGGTAGTAGTCGGCGGCGATCAGTGGTCCCAGCCACAGCACGATGCCGAGCAGACCGTCGCCGAGCGTCTCCACGATGCTGATGATCAGCGAGATCATCTGAGAGTAGCGGCGCGGCACCGGATCGGTTTGCAGGCGGGCATAAAAGTAGCCGAACCCGATGACGACAAGCAGCAGCCGGGTGATCGCGTCCAGCGCCGGGTTCTGCAGCGCGGCGACGTACCACGGGGTTAGGTATAGCAGCCACGGCGTCGCCAGCATCGCCACCGATGTGGTGAGGGGATGGGCCAGCACCCGGGCCCACCGCGTCGCCAGCGCCGCGTCGAGTCGCTGCTGGGCCCGCGGGGTCAGCGCTGCGCGCAGCACGGTCACCGGCCGGCTCGTCGCGAGGAAGAACGGGACGATCATCAGCAGCAGCAGCACCTGCAGCGCCCGGACCCAGAACAAGACGTGGGCGTAGACACCCACCATGCTCATGGTCGCCACCACCCACAGGGCGATGGCGACAGCGAAGCACCATGCTCGCCCTCGCCCGACATCGGCACCGCGGGCGCGGGCCCGTCGGTACGCCCAGGCGTAGCCAGCACCGATGACCAGGATCAGCGGCGCTGACCCGGTGTCCCAACGCCACGAGTCGAGAACCGCCGGCAGCGTCAACGGCGCCGTCATGGCGTCGGGGCCCGGCTGATGCCGTCCACGGCCGCAGACTACCCCGCCCCGAGCGCGGTGCGGAAAATTTTTCCTCCACCTATTAGCACTCTGGATGTGTGAGTGCTAATCTTGTCACCGCACAGTGCTGCCCGCCAGGGTGGCGGGCTCCGGGTGTGACGAGGAGGTGAATTGCTGTGCTTCGTTTTGATCCGTTCAGCGACTTGGATGCTCTGACCCGTGCGTTGCTCTCGGGTGAGACCGGATCGAATCGCAGTCCGCGTTTCATGCCGATGGACCTCTACAAGGTCGAGGATCATTACGTTTTGACCGCCGACCTGCCCGGCGTCGACCCGGGTTCGGTCGATGTCAGCGTCGACAACGGCACTCTGACTTTGACCGCCCAGCGCACGGCCAAGCCGGGTGAGTCGGTGCAGTGGCTGGCCAACGAGCGGTTCTTCGGCATCTACCGCAGGCAGCTGTCGCTCGGCGAAGGCGTCGACAGCTCCAAGATCTCGGCGACCTACGAAAATGGCGTGCTGTCGGTCACCATTCCGCTGGCCGAGAGGGCCAAGCCGCACCGCATCGAGGTGACCAGCGCTGGTGGTCAGCGGTCGATTGAACCGACGACCGTCGAATCCTCCTAGGAGGTGAACGAATTCCCGCAGCCGGTCGCAACCGCCGGCTGCGGGTTTTTCATGGGGGCCGCCAATCGCCGGGCCGGTCCCGCGATTGCGACGGGGGTCATGGCGGTCGAATGCGGCGGGGCTTTACGGTGAAGGTCTCAGATTCGCGATCGGGGAGTACCAGGATGAAGTTCCAGTTGCCGTACGTCACCGTCGAGGTTGACGACCGGCTGCGCCGTCGGCTGGCGCACATCGGTGACCAGTGGCGCATCAACGTCACCGCGTATATGCGCAGTGCCGCCGACGACCTCGGCCTGGCTGGGGAGAACGTGCGCGCGATGGTCGACCACGCCACGGCCCGGGTCAACGCGGCGATGGCCGCCGCCAACAAGAGAATCGCCCCACCCAGATAGCGACCCGGGCCGCGCGCGAACAGCCGAGAGCCGCGATCCCGTTTGTTACGGCCGGAACACACATGCTGCCGGCCCGTGACAGCCACCGCACCGAGCGCCCGGGGCCCTCCCGGGTTGTCGTCGATGGGCTACACCGCGATAGCGGCGACTGTGATCGGCGACAAAGCGGCCCAGGCGAACTGCAAGGCGATCCGGCAGCAGGATCTGCCGGCGGGCATCGGGCCGTGGTCGACATCGCAGCTTTCGGGCCAGAACTCGGTTTTTTCGGCGGTGATCAGCCGACGCTCTACCCGATGAAGCTGCCCAACGAGCCAACAACGGGACAGGTTTTCCTGACGCTGGCGTGCTACAACGCCAAGGACGCCGCCCCCGGACACGCGACGATCCGTGGATATCAACACCAAGCCGGGTTCGTAGCGGCTAAGTGACTGACGCGGCGTAGATTTCGGCGATCGACTTGTCGAGCGTCGCGTCGAACTCCTCGGCGCTCTGGTTCACCGACAGCCCTTCGGTCAGTGCCCGTGAGAAACTCGCGATGACTCCGTTGTTGCGCGCGAGCCGGGCGCTGGCTTCGTCGCGGCTGTAGCCCCCGGAGAGCGCGAGCACGCGAAGCACCTTGGGGTGCTCGACGAAATCCTGGTACAGGTTGTCGGTATCGGGCAGCGTGAGTTTCAGCATCACGACCTGATCTGTGTCGAGCTTGTCGACCTCGTCGAAAAGACCGGCCTTGAGCTGGTTTTCGGCGTCGGATTTTTCGGGGCTGTGGATGTCGACTTCGGGCTCGATGATGGGTACCAGGCCGGCGGCGAGGATCTGCCGCGCGATGGCGAACTGCTGCTCGACCACCGCGTCGACTCCCTTTCCGGGCATCGTGATGAACGAACGCATTTTTGTGCCGAATACTCCGTTGCCAGCGGCGCGGCCCAGCAGCTCGTCGAGGTTGGGGATCGGCTTCATGACGCGGGCGCCGTCGGCTTCGTCGGCCAATCCCTTGTCGACCTTGAGGATCGGCACGACGTGTTTGACGTTCCACAGGTAGTCCGCGCTGGCGCGCCCCGCTATCGCGCGGTCCATCGTGTTCTCGAACAGGATCGCGCCGACGATCCGGTTGCCGTCGAAGCTGGGGCTGGTGATGATGCGGGTACGCATCTGGTGCACCAGGTCGAACATCTCGTCCTCGCCGGAGTACTCGTCCTCACCGATGCCGTAGAGGGCCAGTGCCTTGGGTGTACTGCCGCCGCTTTGGTCGAGGGCGGCCACGAAGCCTGCGCCTTTGCCCATCTTTTCGTACTGCTCTGCGTTCATGACTGCCTCTCATCCTCACCGTCGAGGTGCCGTTTGAGCACCTTTCCCGTCGGGTTCCTCGGTAACGCGTCGAGGAAACGGACATCGCGTGGAACCTTGAACCGCGCCAGTCGGCCCTTGACGTAGTCCTTGACGTCTTGCTCGGTGAGCGAGGCGCCCTGGCGCAGCACGACGAAGCTGCGCAGCCGCTGCCCGTACGCGTCGTCGCTGACGCCCACGACGGCGGCCTCGGCGATGGCGGGGTGGGCGAGCAGGGTCTGCTCCAGCTCGCCGGGGAAGACGTTTTCGCCTCCGGAGACGATCATCTCGTCGTCGCGGCCGTCGATGAACAGCCTGCCGACGTCGTCGAAGTGACCGAGGTCGCCGCTGGACATCAGCCCGTGCAGCGATTCTTTGGTGCCGCCGCCGGTGTATCCCTCGAATTGGACGCTGTTGCCGACGAAGATTCGGCCGGTGGTGCCGACGGGCACCTCCTGATCGTCGTCGTCGAAGACTTTGACCACCGCGCCGCGCACCACCGTGCCGACACAGCCGGGCTCGTCAGCCAGGTCCCGGGGGGTGGCGATGGTCGCGTAGGCAACTTCTGTGGATCCGTACAAGTTATAAATAACGGGACCGAACGTGTTCATCGCGCGGGCGCACAGCTCCGGTCCCAGCTGCGATCCGGACACGAAGATGATCCGCAGCGCCGAAAGGTCACGGCTGTCGAACGCCTCAGCTCCGAGGTCCAGCATGCGCTGCAACATGATTGGGACTGCGGTCATCGTCGTGGCGCGGTGCCGGGCGAGGCTGTCGAGTGTGCGCTGCGGGTCGAACCTGCGGCGCAGCACGAGCGTGGAGCCCATGATCATGGTGATCATGGCGTGGCCGAAACCCAGTGAATGAAACATCGGCGCGCAGCATTCGGTCACTTCCCGGGCCCGGAAAGGCACCTTGCCGAGCAGCCCGCCGAGCGGAACCAGCGACCATGGTTGCGAGCGGGTGGCGCCTTTGGGGGTTCCGGTGGTGCCGCTGGTCAGGATCACGATTTTGGACGTGACCCTGGGTGCGGGCGGAGTTGAGGGATCGCCGTGCGCGATGGCCGCGTCGAGGGTGTCAGCTGCGGGCGAGTCGGTCCAGGCCCGCATCCGCCCGTGCCGCGGCTCGATGCCGGCGACCGCATCGGCGTATTCGTCGTCGTACACCAGAAGGTCGGCACCCTCCCGCTCGACGACTTCTTCGAGCTGCCCGCTGCCGAAGTCGGTGTTGAGCAGCAGGATCCGCGCTCCGCTTTTGGCGGCGGCGAAGAAGGCGTCGAGGAATCCCCGGTGGTTGCGCACTAAAATGGCCACACCGGCGCAGGCCGCAAGTCCGCGGTGCCGCCATTCGTTGGCCAGCGCGTTCGAGCGCGCGTCGAGCTCGCCGAAGGTCACGGGGCCGCGCTCGTCGATCACCGCGGTGTCTTCCGGGTCGCAGATGGCGGCGATCCGTACCAGAGCGCCCATCTCGCCGTAGTCGCGCACCGCGCGCAGCACGCGGGCGATCTGGCGGGGCGACTGGGGCCGCAGAACACCGGCGCGGGCGATTTTGAGAAGCGACCACGCCTCGTCGCCGATGCGCGACGGCAGCTGGGATAAACCCCGGATGGCGATGCTTCCTCCCCAAGGAGGCGACGGACGTGAGTTGGTGGCTATAGGTCTATCACCCTCCGCGGATGGCCGACACCGAGTCGGTCAGCAGCCGGCGCGCTTGGCGTAGGTTGACCGGGACTGGCGGCCGGTTCGGCGCCATCAACGGGTTGGCGGCGACGAGCACGAGGCAGTTGCCCAGATATGCGGTGTAGTTGTACAGCTCGCCGGAGTGGTTCTGCCCCCCGAGCGTGGCTTCGAGCACCCGGTGGGTGCCCAGGGTCTGTGCGGCGGGGATGTGGGGGGCGTCGATGACGTCGATGACGCCCTTCACACTTCGGCCGGTGAACGCGATGTGCTTGCAGTTGTCGCTGACCGCCTCGAAGGGGACCTGTGCCGAGGTCTCCACCGCTACCGTCAGGAAGCGGTTGTTGTCACCTTCGGCGGACACGCTGGCCATCTTTCCCGTGAGGCCTGGCGGGAGTGTTTGACCCGATGCGTATTTCGAACAGTCGGCGGGATCGAAGGTCATATCCGGCGGGAGTTTCGGAGCTGTGAGCAGCCGAGGGTCAATGGCGGCGGGACCGCTGGTGACGACCCTGTACTGTGGGCCGAAGGTCGACTTGACCGCGAAGATCTTGTTGATGTCGATGTGTCGGTTCAGCATCGAGCTGTCCAAGCATGCGGTCGAGACCACCAACGTGGCGGCGCATACCACGCCGACGGACATTCTTCCGATCGACATCTGCGCAATGTACCCAATTCTGCCGGGCCGGCCCCACACCGTGGCAGATAGCGCGGTTGGTTAGGCAGCGCGGTCAGCCGACCGACGCGGCGAGCGCTACTTACTTACCTGCACTGGCGGCTTTCGTCAGTCCACCGAGTGCCGACTTGATCGAACTGGCCACCCCGGAGATAGCGGTCCCGATCGGGTTCGTGACAGCGGGTTGCGACCCGGTCGTCGAGCTGGTTCCCGACTCCGAGCCCGGCGTCCACCACGGCGAGGGTCGCGACACGTTCAGTTTCGGTCCTGATTTGGTGTCGCTGGAATCTTTGTCCGTGGACGGCTGCACTTGTGGCGAGGTGTCTGGCGCGCTCACCGGGACCACATCGTTGTGGGCATCGTTCCGCGGCGCCGTCCCCTGGTCGGAATCCGTTCCCTCCGAATCCTGCACCTTGTGGGCTGTCACGATTTGCGTAGCCGGCGTGGTGGTCGACGATGCCGACGGGTCATTCGGCGACGAAACGACGGCAGGCACGACGTGGCTTGGTCCAGTCGGGCTTTGGCCGGTCGCCGGCGCGAGATCCGCCAGCGCGCTCATCGGATTCAACAGTGACGGGATGCTCACCGGTAGCCCAGCGTTCAAAATGCCGGTCAGCTGGCTGAACGATGTGATGTCCGCGAGCAGCGTCGTCGGGTTGAGGAGCGCCAGGAAGCCACCCCCGGGCGAACCGAACAGCACCGGAATCGTCGGCGTTGTGCCCGGCGTCGGGGTGCTGAGCACGGGCGTCGGCGGGCCACCGACGCCGAATGGTCCAGGCCTGACGGTTCCGAACGGACGAGTCCCCGTGAAGTCGCTGATGCCGTTGTCCAGTCCGGTCGGAATCGCGGTGAGCAGGTTGGTGCCGAACGTGACCGGGTTGGGGAAGTACAGCGGATTGAACGGAGTCGGTACACCGGGGGAGGTAGTGCGGTCGTACGCCGACTCCACGATCACGCGCAACGGCGGATCCAGCGTGTCGGCCAGCGGGAACCCGATGACCGGGATGGACTCCAGCGGCATCAGCAGCGGCAACGGGTAGGTGGCGATCATGTAGTACTGCGTGTCGCCGTAGGTGCCCTGGTTGATCACATCGGGACCGCTCGGAGTGACGTTGGGGTACTGGCCGTGCAGGTAGAAGAAGCCCATGGCGGCGTTGGCGTCGGCGACGACATTGAGCGGATTCTCCGGGGCGTCGGCAACGCCGTCGTATTGCCGGGCAACGTCGTAAGTGGTGATGCCGGTTGAGCCTGCCGTCTGAGTCGGTGTGGCGCCGCTGAACGTCACGCCCAGGATGGGAATGGTCCCGAAAGCCACGCCCCGCTCGAGGATCCCGCCGTTGGGCCTGTTCGGGTTCGCGACCAGCACGAATGTGGGCGCCACAGCGGTCGGATTGCTCGGATACGCCTGGTTGTAGTCGCGCTTGTATTGCGTGACTACCGTCGCACCCTGCGAATAACCCCACACAACGTCCCCGGTCTCGGTCGACGAAACGGGTCTGCTCGACTCGAGCGAGGCCACACCCGCGGCGACCGACTGGTCGTAGGTCGGGGAGAATATGTAGCCAGGCGGTGTGATCGGCCAAAAGCTCGCCGGATAGGGGACTAGGTAATACGGGTAGGGCGTGGTTAGTGGCGTGGGAGCCGGAGCGCCGACCGCGTGGTCGTAGTTGTATGCGAACTGCGGGTACGCCGAGTCCGGTATCTGGTTGAAGGCGCTGTTGGTGCCCTTCACGATATATACGGTTCCCGCGGCCATCAGCGCGACAAGCGACGTCATGGTCTGACCGATAACCAGCAGAACCGCAGCAAAAATCGCTACCAATGCAACAAGCATCACGCGGGCAGCTCGGCGCATGTGACCCTCCCCCCAGAGCGGTATTGAAGTTTGAAATTGTCCGCGAGGAACCGACGAATCTCCCCGACTCGCGATAGCCACATCCTGCCGCACGATGTGACCGTTCGGTAGTGAAATCCCCAAGTTGACCCAGCGAAGATTGATGTCGAAAGCAAGCATTTCTGGACGACCGGTCGGATCGTTTTCGAAGTCAACGACTTCGAAGGTATAACCGCAGCTGAGGGCCGGCGTCACCGCGCCATTGCTCCGGTGCCGAAGCCGGCGCCAAGCCCGCCGCGCCGCAAAGCCACCGCACTGTGAGCGCTCCCAGTGAACCGCTTGACCGACCACCGGTGGGCCGCAGCGCCGGCTCCGGCCCGCGGACGTGTTCGATTCAACCCTTGTCAGCCGGATCAGGTCCATCGTTGCGCTGAGCGGTTTAGCGCTCCCGCAGCGCGGGATCGGCCGTCGCATAGCAGCGCGTGTCATTGGTGATGATGAGAACCTCGTGCACCGCCTTGGGGCTGGTGTCCGGGAATTCGAACAACTGCAACGCCTGACCGGGCTGCACATTGACGGATCGCGCGATGTCATGACCCTGGGTCGTGCGCACCAGAACGGTGACGTAGTCGGCACCGTGTGCCCAGTAGGCGACCGCGATGCCCGCATCTCCGCCGGCCGCTCCCCAGGTGTCGAAGACCGGGCATGCCGGATTCCCGTCGGCGTCGGGCATCGCCTGCGGGTTGCTCGCCAAGCCGCTCCCGGTGGAACCACGTGGGTCGGCGACCGACGACGGTGACACGATGATGGCGTTGGCTGCGGTGTGGATGGGTGCCGACCGCGGCTGGCCGCCACGCCCGGCGCCAATCCCGGTACTGCAGCCGGCGATCAGCGCCACGGCCGCTGCGGCCGCACTGACAGCAGGTCCGGCGACTCTCATAGGCTCCTCGCGCGTCGCCCGCGGCGTTGGTTCCGTACCGCTTGGTGGCCCCACGGTTACCCGATTTCCGTCCACGCCAATCAGCCCTGCCGTCGGCAGCCGCCACCACGGCTCGGCCGGGTTGCGCCGCTGACTTGACACACACCGGGTGCCCCACCAAGCACCGCTATAAGGTGCGAAGATCGATTAACTGATTGCCGCCCAACGCGCACGAGGACCGGTACAGATGAATAAGGTGCTTGGGTTGGTCGCCGTGTTTGTGCTCGGCCTTGTGGGCTGGTGCTCGTCTCCGTCAGCGTCGGAGCCAGCGCTGTTTCCTGCGACCGGCGCACTCCCCGGCGCCCCGGGGTCCTCGTTGGGACGTCGCCCGGCGGCGCTGCACGCATTCGACCTCCAGGACGGCGCCGGGGATCGGACCGCTGACACCGCGCGAAGCACCCAGGTTTTCCGGCGTGCGCGCTTGCTGAACATCGACAACCGAACCCTGGACACCGCGTGGGTGGCGGGCGCTGAAACTGTCGGCGCGGATCGCGGGATTTTGCAAACCCTGCTGCAGCGGCCACTGCAGAATTTGACTTTCGACGGCACGCGACTCTCTCAGCTCACCGCGCTGATCGCTACCGCCAAGTCGGCGCACATCCGGGTGATCAGCCGAAAGCTGCAGGCCGACACGGCGCTGAGCATCACTGGATACAACGTGACCGTCGACTTCTCGGGCGCAGTGATCGAGGCCGGCGCGACGCCTCCGGTCTGGCTGATCAGGCTGGTGCATGCCCACGACGTCGCGGTGATCAACGCGAGAATCGACGGCGGCACGAATGGGTTACTCATCGATGGTGGGTCGAATATCGCCGTTGACCGCAACGACGTCGGCGGCCTGACGGAAAACGGCATCGTGGTGACCGGTCGGGCGTCGAACCTGGAGGTCGGAGCCAATCACGTGCATGACCTGAGCCGCGCCGGCATCATGCTCGACGGCCCGGTCCGTACAGCATTGCTCGACAACAATGCGATAGATCAGTTGCTCGGTCATTCGAACTGGCATGCCGGCATCCTGCTGACTAGCCGCGGCGGTGATATCGCAGCCGATCCCAACACGTTTTTTCTCCCCGACGGTTACTGGGTGGTCACGACGCCGCTTGTCCAGCGCCTGCAGAACCCCGACGGGAACGTGATCATGGACAACACGATCCGGGACGGCCTATCTTCGGGCATCTACAACGACGGTGCAGTTGCCAACATATTCGTGGGCAACCGGATCGAGGGCAACTCAAAAGAGGGCATCTGCTTCGACAACGGTGCCACCGCGAATGTGTTCGCCGGTAATCTGGTGGCCGGCAACGGCGGACGCTGGGGCCAGCCGGATACCGATCTGGCACTCGACTCGGTGCTTGAAGCCGGCCGTGCGCCCGATGGCACGCCGATGGCCAAACTGCCGGGAATCTCGATTGACAACGCCCTGTACAACGAGATTTACGGCAACGATGTCATGGGTAACTTCGGCGGCGGTGTGAAGCTGGTACGAACCGGCCTGTTCAACATCCTTGCGCAGAACGTCATCAGCGACAACAACCTCGGCGGAAACGCGTTTTTTCATTTCTTTGGCATCGAGCTTGGCGCCGCCCCGGCTGACCACCCCGCTGCGGATCTGGATTTCGTTGGGTCATCCGGCAACTTCCTCATCGGCAACACAATTCGCGGCGAACATTATGCCGGCATATTCTTCGGCTCCGGTTCGGCGCAGAACGACGTAGTCGATAACCGAATCTCTGGAGTGCAGGCCTACGCCCTGGAAGCGCCGTCGCGAGCTTCTTTGCTCAGCTCCGGCATCCAAAGGCGCCCATGATGTCCAGACCACGTCGGCGGGTTTCGGGCCGAAGAGTCGAGCGGGTGGCTTGCTTGGGCTCGAGCACCACCGCGGCGCGCGGTACCTACAACTGGATCGCCGAGCTAAAGAAACGTCCACAAAGTTGCTTCCAATTCGTCAATCTCGGCGTAGGCGGTGATTTGTCCTTCAACACCCGCAGCCGGGTCGCCCACGCGATCGAAGCGAGGCCCGACCGTGTGATCGTGCTCATCGGCGCCAACGATATCCTCGCCAGTGTTTTCCCGACTTCCGTCGCTTCGCAGGGCGGTTCAGGGGACTGTCGCAGGAGCCGTCGGCGCGAGCTTTCCGGACCAACCTCGTCGATATCACACGACGCCTACGCGACCAGACGAGCGCCAGGATCGCGCTGAGTTCTCTTGCGCCCGTGGGCGAAGACCCCGACTCCGATGACCCGACCCAGGCGAGACTCAACGGGTTTTTCGCCGAATACAGCCAGGTGATTCAGGAGGTCGCATCCGATTGCAGCGCCTACTACATCGCGTTGTACGAGCGTTTCGTCGAGGCCGTCCAGGGATTTCTCGACACATGAGGCCAGCGGCCATGCCGCACGGCGTCCAGAATTCTTTCCGCCCGGGCTGGGAAACTGAAAAAGCCGCGGTCGTCACTGCCGTCATCGGGCCATCACCGCCGTGATCGCCTCGACATCGGCGGGTCCAGGCATGCCCCACCCGTCCTTGTAGTCGAACAACTCGCTCACCCGCATTGCCTTTAGGTCGGCGTCGAGAAGCTCGAGTGCGTCGAGGGGCACCAGGGCGGGGTGCACGTGGCCGCATGCGCGCGCCAGTGTCAGCAGTTCGAAGCGCACGGTCGCGAGGTAGTTGGCGCACCGTACCGACTTCAGCTCGGGATCCAGGCCGTGCTCGAGCCACCGCGACTGAGTTGCCACGCCGGTGGGACACCTGCCGGTGTGGCATCGCTGTGCCTGGATGCAACCGATCGAGAACATTGCCGTGCGCGCGACGTTGAGCATGTCGCAGCCCATCGCCATGGCGAGCAAGGCGTTCTCCACGATGCCGAGTTTGCCCGCCCCGATGAAGACGACGTCGTGGTGTAGGTCCTGCTCCGCGAAAGCCCGGTAGACGCGTGGAAAAGCCCATTTGAAGGGCAGCGCGACGTGGTCGCTGAACACCAGCGGCGCCGCACCGGTGCCGCCTTCGCCGCCGTCAACGGTGACGAAGTCAACGCCGCGCCCGGTACGAGCCATGCGTTCGGCGAGGTCGCGCCAGAACGGACCTTCCCCGACGGCGGATTTGATGCCAACGGGCAGGCCGGTCTCGGCCGCGATGGTCTCGACTAGGTCAAGCAGCCCGTCGACGTCGCGGAACGCACCGTGCCCGGCGGGGCTCTTGCAGTCGACCCCGATGGGGATGCCGCGGATGTCGGCGATTTCGCGTGTGACCTTGGTGCCTGGCAGCATGCCGCCCAGACCGGGTTTGGCACCCTGACTCAGCTTGATCTCGATCGCCCGGATCGACGGGGTGGCGGCCACCCGGTCGACGAGGCGGGGGAGACAGAAGGTGCCGTCTTCGTTGCGGCAGCCGAAATAGCCGGTGCCGATCTGCCAGACGAGGTCACCGCCGTTGAGGTGGTAGGGCGACACCCCGCCCTCCCCGGTGGTGTGCAGCGCCCCGGCCATGGCCGCGCCCTTGTTCAGGGCGGTGATCGCCGCGCCGCTCAACGACCCGAAGCTCATCGCCGAGATGTTTACCAGCGATGAGGGACGAAACGCCTTGGGGCGGACCCGGGCCCCGCCGAGCACCTTGGCCGCGGGCAGCGGCACGGCAGGGTCGGGGTGGTTGGGCTCGTCGTCTGGGGCCGACACCGGGAATGCCGCGTGTTTGACGATGAGATAGTTGGGCGACCGTTCCAAATCGTTGTCGCTGCCGAATCCGAAGTAGCGGTTGCTCAACTTCGACGACGCGTACACCCAGGTCCGCTGGTCACGGCTGAACGGCCGTTCCTCGTTGTTGTCGGTGACGATGTATTGGCGCAGCTCGGGACCGACTCCTTCGAGAATGAACCGCAGGTGGCCGACGACGGGGAAGTTGCGCAGGATCGTGTGATGACGCTGCAGCAGATCCCAGCCGGCAACGCCAGCCAAACCTCCACCGATCGCGGCGACCATCGACCGCAGCCTCACGCCTGACCCATACCCAATCGGCGTCACCGCAACACGCCGGCATCGAACTCGCACTCCCGGGCTGGCAACTCGCGGCTTCGCCGAATGCTGATCGCCTCCGCAGGGACCTACTCGTTTAGAGGTGCGCCAGGGCACGCGTAGGCAGTCGCGGCGTCCACCACTTGACCGGCAACCTCGCCGGTGATTCCCAGCTGCACGGCCACCTGTACAACCACGTAGTTGACGTTATCGCCGCCTTTGAGCATGTGGCAGATGCCCCGGCCGGTTGCCAGCAGCCGCGCGTCGTCGCCTGGGACGTGGCCGCGCACGTCGGTCAGGAACGCGGTTTCACCCGAGGTCGGCAGACAGCTCGCCGGAGGTGGTTCGTGCGCGCCGCAGAATACGGGCTCGGCCCGCGCCGCGCTTGCCGAGAAGACTCCGGCGGCCAGTGCTCCCGCGGCCAGCAGGGCGGCGCCCATCACACTCCGGTTGAATCGTCGAATAGCCATGTCCGGTCCTCCCGAGGGGCAGTCAGCGAAATGGGTGCTGAACGCGTCTGCCTTATGTGGGTACTTTGGCGGCGATCTGGTTGGCGATCTTGACGGCGGTGTCCGTGGGGTTGGCGCTGCAGGTGTTGACGTCGACCACGACGTTGTTTCTTACCGCCAGCGCCCGTCCGCAGGCCCAGCCGGGAGCGGTGGCGTTCTGTTGAGTTGCGGTGGTGCTCAGTGTGCCGTTGCCGTTGGATATCCGGCCCACTGCCCACTGAGAATTGGACTGGATGTGGGTGTATTGGTGGCAGGTCGGCCACTGTTGGGCCGACGCGGTGAAGAACGCGCCGGCTTGTTGGGCGGTGGGAAATAACACCACGGCCTGCTCGATGTAGTGAGCGAAGTTATCGCCCTCCTGGAGGGTCTGATCGCGCTCGGCGGTGTAGCCGCTGCCGGCGTAGACCTGGGCCTGCGCGGAGCCGTCGATGGCCAGGCACTCCTTGGGCGCCATCGTGGCGGCGTCGTCAGACATCTGGGCGTGCGTTTTTGTGACCGTCATTCCGGTTGCGCCCATGATGGGATTGACCTGATCGGGGCCGAGCAGCAACCCGTCCAGCGTATCTTCTGCGACCGGGGGCGCGGTGGTCGTGGTCGGCGTTGTAGTGGTCGACTTTTTGGTGCCATGGTTGCTGCCGCTGCTACACCCGGCGGTGAGAATGCAGATGCCGGCAACGGCGAGTGCGGCTATTAATTGGCGCATGTGTTCGTCCCCCATTCCGCCGTAACGCCACCGAGGCCACCCGGCGCGCTACCCCTGCACCGTTGCCGGTTAGAGCTTGGGTGTGATGAGCGTAGTTTGCCGCCCCTGGCTAGGGCACCGATTTGGTCCACCAAGTGTGTTTGCGTGTCGCGACGTCAAGGCCTTCGCGCACATGACTCGACGCTGCGATCTTCGGCGGCCAGCATTCAGTGGCGTTCGCAGCCTATGGTTGCCGTCCAGGTTGACCTCGGTCGTTGCCCCTGATAGCGGGATTCAACGTCCTTCCACTCGCTTATCCGGTCGCTTCCCGGATGTAATCGCCGATCTGGCGTAATGAACGCGTCGCTTCCGGGACGGCGGGCGCGCACATCTGGAAGACATGCATCTGTCCGGGCCAGATCCGAACCTCGGCGGGAACGCCCGCGGCGGCCAGCCGCTGGGCCGCCAGCCGAGCGTCGTGTAGAAGCACCTCGGAACCGGACACGTGGATCAGTGTGCGGGGCAGCCCGGGCGCGAGGTGGTCAAGCGGCTCGAACAGCTCTTCCGGTCCGCCGTCGATAACTCTCCGCGCCGCAGCTTTCTCCATCAACTTGGCCAGGACCTCGAATCCCTTTGATGGGAACATCGCGTCGGTTCGGATATTGGGGTGCGCCTGTTTGGCGGCCATCTTCAGCTGCATCAGCGGTGACAACGACACCAGGGCGGCGGGCTCTTCGCCCTGCGTGACCAGGCGTTCAGCGGTCGCCAGCGCGAGATACCCGCCGGCCGAGTCGCCGGCCAGCACGATCTGGTCGGGCTCATAACCGCGCTCGCGCAACCACAGCCAGCCGTCGTAGCAGTCCGCCACCGCCTCACCGACCGAGTGTTTCGGGATCATCCGATAGTTCATGACCATCACCGGCGCGTCCGCGTACCTGGAGATCAGTGTCGCCAGCCGCCCGTGCGAATGGGGCCCGCACGTCAAAAATGCGCCGCCGTGCATGTACAGAACAATGCGGCGCGTCCCGTCCGCGGGCAGCACGCCGTTCGCGCGGATCAACTCAGCCGTGCAGTGCGGCAGCCTGAGCGTGGCACGGATGGTGCCCGGGATGGGCATGAGGGCTCGCGAGGCGAAGTCGACGACACCCCATGGCCAGGGCAGAAATGCGAAGTAGCTGCCGACCGCTAATGCCGGCCGGATCGTTAATCGCGCGCCGAGCCACGCCAGCCGACCAGCAATGCTGGGGCCGTCCTCGACCACCTCGACGGCCGTCCGGTCGCTAACTCGGTATCTTCTGGCTGCTGGGAATCTGGTTGCTCGTGTCCGCGGTCGCGGTGAATCGAAGGCCTTGCTGGGTGCCGTCATGTCACACTCCTACGTCGTTGTAGGGCCCGCTTCGTCACGACCGCGACGCAACTTCTGCAAATTTAGCTCACAATCCTTACGTTTATGTCAATAACGCTCATCATCATTGCCGATGACCCTTGGCTCGCTCCGTGATTCGCTATGCGGACCAGCTCGTTGCTGGCCCACCAGCCGGTTGGGAAGCGGTGTGCCTATGACACCGCGAGCAAGCTCATGCTAATCAACGCGCAGCTCGCGCCCGAAACGCTGGGGCGGCCGACAGGTGTTTGCGTCGACGGCGTCCAATATTTCAGCGAGGGGCGTGTCCGCAGCCGACAAGTGTCACGGGCCGCCGGACGGCAAACACCTTCACCCGCGCCGATGCCGTAACTTCGCGCGCAGCCGCAACCACAACTCCCTTCAGGTGCGTCATCGGAGACCGAGGAGACGACGCGCCCTCGCGCCGGGGACGCTCAGATCATGGCGCCGAGCGGCCAGGCTAAGAAACGCCTAAGTGTGTGAAGCCTTTACCTCATCGCGTTGTAAATGTGACTTCTGTTAAGCAGAGTTACCGCAGTTGATTGTGGCGCGCGCCGCATCAAACAGGAGGTCCCGATGCCCGCGCTGACAGTTCGGACCGGCGGGTCACAACGCACGTTTGCGCCGGGCGATGACGTGGTCATCGGACGTGATGTGGGAGCCGACGTGCGGGTGGCCCATCCGCTGGTGTCGCGGGCACATATTGTGTTGCGCTTCGACAACGGTCGCTGGGTGGCGATCGACAACGGCAGCCTGAACGGAATGTTCATTGATCATCAACGGGTGTCGACTGTGGTCATCCGCGATGGGCAGAGCATCAATATCAGTAATCCGGACGGGCCGCGGCTGACATTTGAGGTCGGGCGCCACGTGGGCGCGGTCAGCCGGTCGTCCAGCGGTCCGCGGCCCGGCCGATGGCCCGGTAGCCCCGAGCTGGGGTCGCGCCCCGCACGGCGGCATGTCGGGCAGCCGGCGTCACAACCGGACAATCACCACCTCGCGCAGATCAGGCCGTTGGCACGGCCCGGACCCGCCGACGTGTCGAACCTCGCGACGAGCGTGATCCGGATCCTGCGCGGCGGTACGTTGGCCGCGCCGCTGGGATCGATCACCATCGGCCGCGCTACCAACAACGACATCGTGATCGCCGACGTGCTGGCGTCGCGTCACCACGCGACGTTGGTACCGAGCCGCGAGGGTGTCGAGATCCTGGACGCTCGCAGCATCAACGGGACGTTCGTCAACGGGGCCCGCGTCGATGAGGCGCTGTTGCGCGAGGGCGACGTGGTGACGATCGGCAACGTCGACTTGGTCTTCCATAACGGCACCCTGGTTCATCGCAGCGAAACCGAGGCCGATACTCGCACAGGTGGTTTGCAGGTTCGCGGGATCAGCCTGACGATCGAGCATGGGCGCATGCTGTTGGACAATGTCTCGTTCTTCGCGCGGCCGGGCACGCTGACCGCGGTGATCGGCCCGTCGGGAGCCGGCAAGTCGACGCTTGCCAAAGTCATTGTCGGGACGACGAATCCCACCAGCGGGAAGGTGTCGTTCGAGGGACACGACATCCACGGCGAGTACGCCTCGTTGCGCAGTCGTATCGGCATGGTGCCGCAGGACGACGTTGTGCACAGGCAGCTCACCGTGGATCAGGCGCTGGGCTATGCGGCCGAGTTGCGGTTGCCGCCGGATACCACCAAGCAAGATCGGCGCCAAGTAACGGCGCAAGTGCTCGAGGAACTCGAGCTGACGCCGCACGCGCAGACACGAGTGGACAGGCTCTCCGGCGGCCAGCGAAAGCGGGCTTCGGTGGCGATGGAGTTGCTGACGGGCCCGTCGCTGTTGATCCTCGACGAGCCCACATCTGGCCTGGATCCCGCGCTGGATCGCCAGGTGATGACGATGTTGCGGCAGCTCGCCAATGCCGGCCGCGTGGTCGTGGTGGTGACACACTCGCTGACGTACGTCGATGTCTGCGATCAGGTGCTGCTGTTGGCTTCTGGCGGGAAGACCGCGTTCTGTGGGCCGCCGCGCGAAATCGGCCGGGTCATGGGCACGACCGACTGGGCCGACATTTTCACGAAGGTTGGCGCCGATCCGGATGGGGCGAACCGGCGGTTCCTGGAGCAGGCGAATCCGCCGCCGGTGGCGCCGACGAACAAGCCTTCCGACTTGGGCAAGCCGGTCCATACGAGTTTGTGGCGGCAGTTCTCGACGATCGGTCGTCGGCAGCTGCGGTTAATCGTGTCCGACCGCGGCTACTTCGTGTTCCTGGCGCTGCTGCCATTCATCCTGGGTGTGCTGTCGCTGGCTGTGCCTGGAACCGTGGGCTTCGGTGTACCCAACCCGATGGGGAAGACGCCCAACGAGCCAGACCAGATTCTGGTGCTGCTGAACATCGGTGCGATCTTCATGGGGGCCGCGCTGACGATCCGGGACCTGATTGGCGAGCGCGCGATCTTCCGGCGCGAGCAGGCGGTGGGGTTGTCGACGACGGCGTATCTGCTGGCCAAGATCTGCGTGTACTGCACCGCGGCGATGACGCAGTCGGCGGTCCTGGTGGCGCTGGTGGTGTACGGCAAAGGCGGCCCCGCAAAGGGCGATGTGGTGGTCGGCAATGCGAACGTCGGGCTGTTCCTTGATGTCGCCGGAACATGCGTGACGGCGGCGATACTCGGGTTGGCGCTGTCTGCGCTGGCCCGGTCCAATGAGCAACTCATGCCGTTGCTGGTCGTATCGATTATGTCGCAGCTGGTTTTCTCCGGCGGCATGATCCCCGTGGCGCACCGGCTGCTGCTGGACCAGCTGTCCTGGTTCACACCGGCCCGGTGGGGCTTCGCCGCGTCGGCCTCGACGGTGGATCTGCTCAAGCTTGTGCCCGGGCCGCGGGCGGACACAGATTCGCACTGGCAGCACACGCCGACGGCGTGGATCGTCGATATGGGCATGCTTGTCGTGCTGTTCATCGGCTACGCCACACTCGTCCGCTGGAAGATCCGGCTAAAGGGCAGGTAGCCTCCGACCGTCCCGTCGCGGGGCGGGTGGCGCCCCCAAATGGCGCTTCTTCTTAACGAGCCATCGAGCTCGGCGGCGGTATCGGTCGTGCTACAACCGGAAGCCATGGGTGGTCTTGCTGATGAGACACGGTGGATGGATGCCACGGATCAGGCGGCGCTGGTGGCCAAGGGCGATGTGGCGCCGAGCGAATTGTTGGAGGCGGCGATCGAGCGGATTGAACAGTCGAACCCGGCGGTGAACGCCGTAGTTATCGAGTGGTTCGACCACGCCCGGTCCGTGGCCGCCGATCAGGACCTGCCCGACGGCCCTTTTCGCGGCGTTCCATTCCTGCTCAAGGACCTGTACACGAGCTTCGCCGGCCAGACCCTGTCGAACGGCAACGCGGCGCTGAAGGAGACGGCCAAGATCGACGCCGCCGACACCACGCTGGTCGCCCGGTTCAAGGCGGCCGGGCTGGTCATCGCCGGGCGAACGAACAGCCCTGAGATGGGCAGCCTGCCGACGACGCAGCCGGTTGCCTGGGGTGCGACCCGTAACCCGTGGGCGCTGGAGCGCACGCCGGGTGGGTCCAGTGGTGGCACGGCAGCGGCGGTGGCCGTCGGGATGGTGCCGTTCGCCAACGCCTCGGATGGCGGCGGCAGCATCCGGATCCCGGCCTCGTGCTGCGGGCTGGTGGGACTCAAGCCAAGCCAGGGACGGATCACCGTCGGGCCGGTGCGCTCCGAGGCTGGGCTGGGTGTCGAATTGTGCATCAGCCGCACTGTGCGCGACACGGCGGGGCTGCTCGACGCGGTGCGCGGCCCGGGCATCGGCGACACCGTAATCGCGCCGGCGCCCGAACGGCCCTACGTCGACGAAGTCGGCGCCGATCCTGGTCGGTTGCGCATCGGGCTGCTCGACGTGCACCCGCGCGGGGACTTCCTGCACGAGGACTGCCTCTCGGCGGTACGCGACGCTGCGTCGATGCTGGAGGGCCTAGGGCACACAGTCGAGCGTGCGTGGCCGCAGTGCCTCGCCGACACAACGTTGCCCGAGAAGTTCATGGCGTTGTGGGCGACGCAGATTGCGATGGCGGCCCGCGAGTTCAGCAAGACGCTCGGGCGTGAGGTGACGGCAGACGACATCGAGCCGGTGAACTGGGTGCTCGTCGAGCAGGCGCAGCGGTTGACCGCCGTCGACTACGCCGCGGCGCAAGGGGCCGGGTGGGCCTTCCGGCGAGCGCTGCAGCAGTGGTGGGCCGACGGCTGGGATCTGCTGCTCACGCCGACGCTTGCCGAGCCGCCGCCACCACTGACCGAATTCCAGAACGACACCGAACACCCGACAGCGCCGATGCGGCGGGCCGGGCGGTTCGCCGCCTTCACGCCGCCGTTCAACATGAGCGGACAACCGGCGATCAGCCTTCCCCTGCATCGCAACACCGAGGGCCTGCCCATCGGCATCCAGCTGGCTGCCGCCTATGGCCGGGAGGACCTCCTCATCCGGGTTGCCTGCCAGCTGGAATCGGCCCACCCCTGGTCGTCGGACCACCCGGCGATCCCCTGAGGCCACCGAGACGGCCGTCACATCTGACCTCAGCCTGGGTCTGTTCAGGGACTGTTGACGGAACCACCGGTCAATCGGAGATTGGGCCTTTTGAAGCGTGCTATTTGGGTGGAGCTAACCGGACTCGAACTCCTGACCCCCACACTGCCAAGAGCCGAGAAGCGGTGAACAGGCACGATAGCAGGGAATCTATCTGTTGATGTCGGCGTCGAGGACGCAACTTATCGTGACGGTTGTCGTCCACCACGACTCGGCTCATCCGAAACCAAGTGTGTGCACGTCGACAGGTGGTCTCAGATGTCGTCACTTTCGCCACCGTTTAGTTTCGCGAAGCCGTAAACGATCTCAGCGACCGCGGTGCAGGAAGCCATGCAGTGTCGCTTGGACGAGTTCGTCGACGATCGCATTCCGTGCGGGCGGCTTGGTTCCAAAGAAAGTGGAACGCAGTGCGACCATGCCGACGATCATAGCCACCGTCGAGTGCGCAGGTAGGTCCGGCTGGCTAGATCGCAACCCACGCAACTGCATACCCTCGACGCTGATCTGACCCAGCACGCCGAGTGCCCGTCTGATGTCGGCGACGCCGATGTCGGCGATCTCTTCCTCGCTGAACGCCTCCGATGCCACCAGGGTAAGGAGAAGACCGCGATGATCGACGACCACGTCGTAGATCTGTTCGACGAAGTGGCGCGCCAGATCGACCTCGTCGGTCTCCTCGGGAACGAGTGCCTGCCATGTCATGGCGAACTCGTCGACGATGTTGATAAACGGCAGGACGAGAGCCTCGCGGAACAATCCGGCCTTGGAGCCGAAGTGGCGAAAGAGGAGGTACTCAGTGACGCCCGCGCTCTCGGCGATCTCGCGCGTCGTGGTGCTGCGGTAGTCCTTGCGGGCGAACAGGTCGCGGGCAGCATCGAGCAGAAGTCGGCGGGGTTCGCCGCGAGGCCGGCGGACCGGCTGAACCGGCGCCATCGTGGCCCTCGGTTTTCTGGCCGCCTGTCGCTGCGGCACGGTTGTCACCTCCTCGAAGCGCGCTGCGCGGTTGACGCACACACGATAGTCGGCCTTGACCAACCTCTCATAATAGTGTCCACTATTAAAAAGGTTGGTCGGAGCGGAAGGGGCGGGACGTGGGTCAGCTCATCATGCTCGGCACGTTGTTTGGGCTAATCATCGCCCTCTTCGCGGTGGTCATGTACTTCGACCCGGAAGCCCGCGGCGGCACGAGTGAAGCGCGGGATCGATGAGCACTGGGTTGACCCCGTTGCTCACGGCGTCTGTGATCTTCGGCTGGGCCAGCGGCATCCTGTTCACCGTCGCCGGCGTGTACCTGAGCATTCGCCACCGTCGGCTCCACCCTCTGCTTCTCCTCTGCGTCTCGGCGATCTCGTTCTCGTGGATCGAGGCCCCCTACGACTGGGCGATGTACGCGCAGTTCCCTCCGACGCTCCCGCGGATGCCGTCGTGGTGGCCGCTGAACATGACCTGGGGTGGTCTGCCCTCGTCGGTGCCGAGCGGCTACATCGGCTACTTCGTGCTGCCTGCCGTCATCAGTGCGGCGCTCGGGCGAGGGCTGAGTGCCCGTTTCCACTGGCGTAGACCGATAACGCTTCTCACCGTCGGTCTCGTCATCGGCTTCTGCTGGGCCGTGCTCTTTAACGCTGGCATCGGAGCCCGGCTCGGCGTCTTCTACTACGCCTATGTGATCCCGGGGCTCGGCCTGTTCGAAGGCACCAAGCACCAATACCCCATCTACGACGCCATCGCTATGGCCGTGCCGATGATGGTCTTCACCTACCTCCTCGGCCGGACCGACTCGCAAGGGCGAAACATCATCGAGATGTGGGCCGACAAGGTGTCGACAACGCGTCTTCAATCGACAGCGCTGCCCATCGTCGCTGTCATCGTGATCGGAAATGCCCTGTATGCCTCGGTTTTCGCGCCTCACCTCATCACAAAGCAACTAGGCTACGTGACCTCGGGAACAGGAGAACAGTTGTTCCCCGGGGTACCGAACCAACCCAGATAGTGCCGCCACGGAGGAGATGTGTCCGATAGTCCGACCGCCGGGCTGTACTACGACCCGTTCGACTACACAATCGACGACGATCCGTATTCCATCTGGAAACGCATGCGCGCCGAAGCGCCCTTATATTTCAACGACAAATACAACTTCTACGCGCTGAGTCGCTATCGCGACGTCGCGCGCGCACTTGCCGATTGGCAAACGTATCGTTCGGGACGGGGCACCACCGCAGACATTCTGTTCAGCGGGATCGAAGTACCGCCGGGAATCCTGCTGTTCGAGGACCCGCCATTGCACGATCTGCACCGGCGGCTTCTATCGCGGGTCTTCACACCTAGACGGATGCTGGCGGTAGAGGATCTGGTGCGCGCATTCTGCGTCCGCGCACTGGATCCCCTCCGTGATGCCGACGGCTTCGACTTCGTCATCGATCTCGGGGCATTCATGCCGATGCGTACGATCGGCTACCTACTCGGTATCCCGGAGGAAGGCCAGCAGCAGATCCGCGATCGCAATGACAAGAGCATCACGCTCCGCGCATCGCGGGGTGGCTTCGATGAACTCAGCCAGACGATCATCCAAGACACGATCGCGATGTTCGCTGAGTACATCGAGTGGAGGGCAACACATCCTTCCGATGATCTGATGACGGAGCTGCTCACCGCGGAGATCGAAGAAGCCGACGGGACGTGTCGTCGCCTCGAGCGCACAGAAGTTCTTGCTTACACTGCGATGATCGCCGGTGCCGGAAACGAAACCACCGCGCGGCTGATCGGGTTCATGGGGCAACTACTCGGCGAACATCCCGACCAACGACGCGAACTCGTCGCGGATCCGTCGCTGATTCCGCTGGCCGTGGAGGAGACCCTGAGGTACGAACCGCCGTCACCGGTACAGGCCCGCTACGTCGCCGCCGACGTCGAGCTGTACGGGCACACCGTCTCCAAGGGCTCCTACATGTTGTTGCTAAACGGGTCCGCCAATCGCGACGAGACGAAGTTCAGCGAACCCGACCGCTACGACATCCATCGCCAGGGTGGACATCTGAGTTTCGGGCAGGGCCTGCACTTCTGTCTTGGTTCGGCGCTGGCACGGCTCGAGGGGCGAGTTGCGTTCGAAGAGGTACTCAAGCGATGGACTGACTGGGAGGTCGACTACGACAACGCCAGCCGGGCGCGGACGTCCAGTGTGCGGGGCTGGGCGCGATTGCCGGTCAAGACCGGATAGCATTTCGCGGCGTCCGCCAAAAACTCGGCACGATTACGCGGGATTGAACGCCCCACGCGGAATGGTGAGCGGCAAATCGAGAGAGCCGAGCAGACCGGGCTCTGCGGCAACGACATACGGCACCGCGTTGACCACGCGCATCGCCGTGGCGACCATCGCGCCCGCTCCTGACGTCATCCCTTCGATACCGGCTTGGCGCCGGTCACGGACTGTGGCCGCCAGGGTGCAGTCGATATCGGGCTGGCCGGTGATGACAATGCGGTAGCCAAGGGCCCCAGGAAGCGTCGGCCAGTCGGGTGCGACGTCGGGTGCCAGCCGGGTGACGTGTTCGATCACAATAGCTTCTCGTCCGTCGACGACACCGATCGCCTGCATCCGCAGCGCGCCGCACATTCCTGCCTCAACGGTTCCCATAGCGACTTCCAATGTCCGTTCGGTGACTGCGCGGTCCAACGTCTCACGCACGTCCTGCACTTCCACGCCGAGCGCGTCGGCGACCATCCGGATCTGACCCTGCCACTCGCCGGCGATCGCGCCAGGGAAACCGATCCACGGCTGGTAGTCCAGCGGTCGGCCGAATCCCATTGCATCACTCATGATGTCGGGCACGCCGTAGTCATCGTACAGGCCGATCTCGTATGCGTGGATCTTCTCGATCTGCGACGACTGCGTGGTCAGAACCAGGGGCAGATAGTCGGCAGCGAATCCGGCTCTATGCCCGACGCGTAGAGCGAGACCTTGCCCTCTTTCGCCGCGGCGACGAGTTGATCCCGCCAATCGGCGGGTTCATAGGCATGCGGGTTCACCAGTCGTGTAGTGCTCGTCGTCACCACATTGATGCCCGCGCTGAGCAGCCTCACGTAGTCGGGGATGGCCAACGCGTCGCGCTCGGGACCGCTGGCCGCGTAGACGACGCAGTCCGGTTTCACGGCTATGAGTGCCTCGGCGTCGTCGGTCGCGGCCACGCCGATGGGCTCACCGTTAGCGAGTTCCCCGGCGTCCCGGCCGACCTTGTCCTTCGAGTGCACCCACACGCCGACAAGGTCGAGGTTCGGCCGTCGATGAATTGTGCGAATCGCAATCGACCCGATGCCGCCAGTCGCCCACACCACAACGCGGTGCTGACCTGCTGTCACCATTCCTCCTTGCGCGCGGCTCAGCTCGACCTAACTTTTGCTCCGAAATTAACAGTGAGTACTATTATCGTCAATGGGAATCGGGTTATAGTCCGCTCTGGTGTTCACCATCCGGTTCGACATGCGCGCGCCCTCGTCCGGCGCGCCGACGAGTGATCTGTACGCCGCCGCGATCGACATGTGCGCCTTCGCAGAAACCCGCGGAGCGATTGTGGCGGTGTTATCCGAGCACCATGGCGCCGAAGACAATCACCTGCCGTCGCCGATCGTACTGGCCTCGGCGGTGGCGGCCCGCACCAATTGGCTGCCGATCATGCTGGCGGCGGTGGTCCTGCCGTTCTGGGATCCGGTCCGGCTCGCCGAGGAAATGAGCGTGCTCGACATCATCAGCAAAGGCCGCGTGTCATACGTGTTCGGCATTGGACACCGGCCGGAGGAGTACCAGATGTTCGGAGTCGACATGCGTCGGCGGGGTCGGCTCGCCGACGAGAAACTGGGCATGCTGAGGCAACTGCTCACCGGTGAGCCGGTGGAGTTCAACGGCCGACAAATCCGCGTCACGCCGCCGTGCACGTCATCCGGCGGACCGTTCATCATGCTGGCCGGCGGCAGCGAAGCCGCGGTCAAGCGTGCGGCCAGGCACGGACTGGGTGTCGTTCTTCAGACCAACCACGGCGGCCTGGACAAGTTGTACGAGAAACAGTGTCGCGCGCACGGGCACGAACCCGGCTTCGTTCAGCTGCCCGCCCGTAACGCGCCGACCGCGGTGTTCGTCACCAACGACGTGGACAAGGCGTGGGATGAGCTGGGACCGCACCTGCTGCACGACGCGATCACGGCAGCGTCCTACCGGCAAGGCGACGACGGCGTCGCCAGCATCTCGCGTGCGATGGATGTCGGCGGGCTGCGATCGGCCAACGGCCCGTACCGCGTCTTCACCATCGACGAGGCGGCCGACTACATGCGCGGCGGCCACGCCCTGCCGCTCGCGCCGCTCTGTGGCGGGATACCGCCGACGTTGGCGTGGCCCTACCTGAAACGCGCTGCCTATGCGGCTGTCCGCGCGAGCTGATCGAAGGGAACATGCTGGCCGGCGCCAACGGTGACTCCGCGGTGGCAAGACGCGCCCACCAAAACCGTGGCCCATTTAAAACTAGTAAAGAAACGAATCAGACCGCACCGGTCTGGACGCGTACCGTACCGACGCAACCGCCGCACAAGGCCGCAGAAATGGCGAGATCGCGAACGTGCCACTGGTGCGCCTCCATGACCTACTGCATTCCTGTGCCACCCCGCTGTTCACCATGGGCGTGCAGCCGACCACGGTGCAGCGGATCCTGCGCCACAGCTCGATCACGGCGACAACGGCACCAGCGTCGGGGTGACTGAGGCGGTGCAGCGCGACGCCTTGCACTCGATGCGCACCTATTGGAACAAGTAGCGACGAATTGTCGGGCCGGTCGTGATAGCCGCGGTTTTGTGGTGTGGAGCTAAGGGGACTCGAACCCCTGACCTACTCGATGCGAACGAGTCGCGCTACCAACTGCGCCATAGCCCCATGGTCGGAAGGACAGGCTACCAGTCGACGGGATCGGGCGCGAAGAACGAGGTCGCCGGCACCGACGGTCACTGCCCGGCAGCGCGCGGCAGATGATACTCCGTCCGGACGGACGCATCGTCGAGGTGCTCGAAAATGGGGTCCTCCTCGTCGATTTCGAGCACGACGGCCCCCGGGCGGCGTAACCGCGAGGGCACCAGGTCGAAGTCGCGGTCGCCGGCGTTCTCGACACCCAGCCGGGACCGAGCCATGCGCTGCACGCGCCGCCGTCGCAGCCGTTGCTCGATGCGGGTCTGCCGCCGGAGGTAGGCCAAGTACAGCATGGTGATCGCGCCTGCGGCGGCGCACAGCCACTTGCCTTCGGGCCACACCGTGAACGCGGCGACCGCCGACACCGCCAGCATCAATACCATTAGGGAAACCGTGCGCTTGCGGAACCTGTACTTGCGTGCGCTCACGACGGCTGCGGTCTTCGACTCGTACATGCGGCGACGAGACCCCGTCGGTGACACCGTGCTCGGCGGCTCGTCCTCCGCCTCCAGACCCGAGGTGTCCTCGACGTATTCGTACTCGTCCTCGGTGTCGTCCTCCCCGGATGAGACGGGCTGTTCCTCCTCGACGAGGCCCTCGTCTTCACCGACCGGCTCTTCGCCGACCGGCTCTTCGTCAACCTGGTCTTCGCCAACCTCTTCGCGCACGGCGCGTTCGCCGACGGCGTCTTCCGGCTCGTCGATGGCAGCTCTGGAGACCACGGGCAGCGCACCGGAGTCCTCTTCGACGACATCCACGTCGAGATAGTCGGGCTCCTCGGTCGAGAACCCCGTTTCTGCGCCTGTCACCACGGCGGCCTGGGGAACGATCTCCTCGCTGTCCAGCTCGTCGTCGAGATCCTCGGCCGGCTGCCAGTCCGGATCGCTGCGGTGTCCCGCGGCCGGGCCGCGCCTCGATTTGCGGGCGCCGGCGCTGTTGAGCACCCGCGTGGCCAGCGCGACATCGCTGGTGCGGCGAACGGCGTCGCGCTTGCTGATCAGCATCGGAACAAGGACGAACAGCCAGAGCACCACAAGGGAGATCCACAGCAGTGATTGGGGGACGCTTGGCATGCTGCCTGCTCCTTTCAGCACCAGGCTAGGTCCGCGATCAGCGCGAAGGCATGAGGCGCGCCGGTCCCGCTAGAAATAGCTGACCAAGGCAATTACACACCTGTAATTCGCCGCTGACAAGCATCCAGGGGCACTTACGCCACTTCTGTCACAGCTTTTAGGACCAACTGGCGTGGCCGGCCCGCACCAATGCCGAAGTGACCGAACCGTATACCTCTTCCACGGTGATGGCGACCAGCAGGTGATCCCGCCACGCCCCGTCGACGTCCAGGTAACGCTGCAGCAGCCCTTCTTCACGGAAGCCCACCTTCGCGAGCACGCGCCGGCTCGCCGCGTTCTCCGGCCGGACCGTCGCCTCCACGCGGTGCAGCATCACCGGGCCGAAACAGTGGTCCAATCCCAGCGCCAGCGCCGCGGTGGCAACTCCGCCACCGGTCGCCGTACTCGCCACCCAGTAACCGATCCACGCCGACCGCAAAGCGCCGTGCGTGACATTGCCGATGGTCAGCTGTCCGCAGAAGTGGCCGTCAAGCTCGATCGCGAACGGCAGCATCCGACCCTTTCGCGCCTCGCTGCGCAGCCCCGAACACACCGCCGGCCATGCCGATATATTCTGCCGCGCTTCCCAATTGGAATCCGCGGTCGGCTCCCAAGGCTCGAGATGGCCGCGATCGGCGAGCCGGATCCGGCTCCACTGTGCGGCGTCGCGCATGCGCACCGGCCGCAACCGCACGACTCCGGCCTGCACCCTGATCGGTCCGACGGTCGCCGGCCATCCCGGATGAATGGACGTAGAACGAAGGATCTTCACGCGACGCCGGTCCCGTTGCTCAGCCGCGCTGGGCGAGAAACGCGACGCTGACGATTTCGCCGGTCCGGATCTGTTCGGCGCCGCTGGGCACCACGACGAGGCAGTTGGCCTCGGCCAGGGTGGCGAGCAGGTGCGAGGACGCACCGGGCGCGCCCAGCGCCTGCACCAGGTACTCGCCGGTTTCCTGGTCCCGCATCAACTGGCCCCGCAGGTACCCCTTGCGGCCGGCTACCGACGAGATCGGCGACAGGGTTCGGGCCTCGACGATGCGGCGCATGGGTTGGCGCTTGCCCAGCGACAACCGGATCAGCGGCCGCACGATCACCTCGAAGACGACCAGCGCGCTGACCGGGTTGGCGGGCAGCAGGAACGTCGGCACACCCTCACTACCCAGCTGGCCGAAGCCCTGTACCGAGCCGGGATGCATCGCGACGCGGGTCACCTCCATCTCGCCGAGCTTGGACAACACCGAAAGCACGTTCTCGGCTGCGATACCGCCGACGGCGCCCGCGATCACGACCACCTCTGCGCGGTTGAGCTGGCCTTCGACGACCTCGCGAAGTTCTGCGGGGTCGCTGCTGACGATTCCGACCCGGTTGACCTCGGCGCCGGCGTCACGTCCTGCCGCCGCCAGCGCATGGGAGTTGACGTCGTACACCTGACCGTTGCCCGGCGTGCGGCTGATGTCGACCAATTCGCCGCCGATGCTCAGCACCGATAGCCGCGGCCGCGGGTGCACCAGCACGCGCTCGCGGCCGACGGCCGCCAACAGTCCCACCTGCGCAGCACCGATGATGGTGCCGGCGCGCACCGCAACGTCGCCGGGCTGCACATCGTCGCCGGCCCGCCGGACGTAGGCGCCGGAACGGATCCCGCGCAGCACCCGGATCTTGGACTGACCGCCGTCGGTCCAGCGCAGCGGCAGCACCGCGTCGGCGAGGGTAGGCATCGGCGCGCCGGTCTGCACCCGCGCCGCTTGCCGCGGTTGCAGCCGACTCGGGATGCGGGCCCCGGCTTCGATCTCGCCGACGACCGGCAGCCGTACCTCGACACCCGCCGGCTCGAAATCGACGTCGTCACTCGCTTTGTCGGCCTCACCCTCACCAACGGTCGCCACGTCGACGCTGCGGACGGCGTATCCGTCGATGGCGGCCTGGTCGAAGCCCGGCAGCGGGCGTTCGGTGACCACTTCTTCGGCGCACATCAGGCCCTGCGCTTCGGCGATGGCGACCCGCACCGGCCTGGGCGCGACCGCGGCGGCCATTACCCGAGCCTGCTGGTCCTCCACCGAACGCACAGCATGCCTTTCTGCCATCGAGTGCGGGGCCGGGGCACCTACTGTTCGGTCAAGCCCAATCGTTCGACCAACCAGCGCCGCAGGTCTGGGCCATAGTCGTCACGGTCCAATGCAAAGTCAACCGCAGCTTTGAGGTATCCGCCGGGATTTCCCAGGTCGTGTCGAGAGCCGCGGTGCACGACGACGTGCACGGGGTGGCCCTCATCGATCAGCAGCGCAATCGCGTCGGTGAGTTGGATCTCGCCGCCGGCGCCGCGCTGCACGCGGCGCAGCGCCGCGAAGATTGCCCGGTCCAACACGTAACGGCCGGCGGCCGCATACGGCGAGGGGGCCTCCTCGGCCTTGGGCTTTTCCACCATTCCCTTGACGCGCAAAACGTTCGGGTTGGCGGCGTCGGGGACCTCCTGGACGTCGAACACGCCGTAGGCACCGATCTCTTGCGGTGGAACCTGGATCGCGCACAACACGGTGCCGCCGCGCTTGGCGCGAACCTTGGACATGGTTTCCAGCACACCGGTGGGCAACACCAGGTCGTCCGGCAGCAGGACCGACACCGCATCCTCGTCGTCGGACAGCACCGGTTCCACGCAGGAGACGGCATGGCCGAGGCCGAGCGGTTCGGTCTGGATCACCGATTCGACTTTGATCAGCGCGGGCGCACGACGCACCTTCTCCAGCATCGCCTCCTTGCCGCGCGCTTCCAGCGTGCCTTCGAGCACCAGGTCTTCGACGAAGTGGGCGACGACGCCGTCCTTGCCTTCCGAGGTGATGATGACGAGCCGCTCGGCGCCGGCCTCGGCAGCTTCGGCAGCGACGAGTTCGATGCCCGGGGTGTCGACGACGGGCAGCAACTCTTTGGGGATCGTCTTGGTCGCGGGCAAAAACCGGGTACCCAAACCTGCGGCCGGCACTATCGCGGTCCGTGGTATCGCCAACTCTGGCCGTGTCATCCCTGACACCCTAACGCCGGTAGGCGCTTGGTTCTTTGTTCCATCGCTGTCATCCCCCTGTCATCGTGTATCGGTGGCGCTCACGTTAAAGGACCGCATCAGGGCGGATCGAGTCGCCGCGCGGCGAATGGTCACCGATGCCGTCCGCCGGGCGGAGAGCCGGGCCCTCTGTGAGCACCTGTTCGCTGTTGTGAGCGATGATGAAGTTGTTGCCGCGTATGCGCCGACCGAAAGCGAGCCGGGCTATCCGGATTTACCCGATGCCCTGCTGGACCTCGGAGTTCGGGTGTTGTTGCCGGTCGCCCGCACTTCTGGCGACGGCACGCCGCTACCGTTGCGCTGGGCGGAGCATCGGCGGGCCGGGCTCGTGCCGGCCCCGTTCGGTCTGTTCGAGCCGGTCAGCGCCTGGCTCGGGCCGCCCGCGCTGGGGACGGTGCGCACGGTGTTCGTGCCCGCCTTGGCTGTCGACCGGCACGGCGTACGGTTGGGCCGGGGTGCCGGGTTCTACGACCGCTCGCTGAGCTTCCGCGATCCGGGTGCGCGGCTGATCGCAGTGGTGCGCGACGAGGAGCTCGTCGACGAGCTCCCGGTGGAACCCCATGATGTGCCGATGACGCATGCGCTGACGCCCGGGCGCGGCCTGGTGGCGTTGCCATGAGCGGGAATGTCCGGTGGCCTGTTGGCACTTGAATGGGTAGAGTGCTAACGAGCTGAACTAATCGGAGGTTCCTGTGCCGACCTACTCCTACGCGTGCACCGAATGCGGTAACAGGTTGGATGCCGTGCAGGCCTTCACCGACGATGCGCTGACGACTTGCCCGGCGTGCTCGGGCCGGTTGCGCAAGCTGTTCAACTCGGTGGGCGTGGTGTTCAAGGGCCCGGGCTTTTATCGCACCGACAGCCGGTTGGCATCGGGGAAGGCCTCCTCGGGCGGTGCGGGCACAGAGTCGTCCGGCTCGTCCGAGCAGGCCGGCACGCCGGCTGCCAAGTCGGAATCGTCACCTGCACCGGCCGCCGCGGCCAGCTGATCCGTTTCACGCAGGCCCCGCCCGGCCTCGATGCGACTAACGTTCGAACTCGCGATCGGTTGGGCGAACTACAGGAGGGCCATCCCATGCTGAAAGGGTTCAAGGAGTTTCTGGCGCGCGGCAATATCGTCGACCTGGCCGTCGCGGTGGTGATCGGTACCGCGTTCACGGCGCTTGTCACCAGGTTCACCGACAGCGTCATTCAGCCGCTGATCAACCGGGTCGGCGCGGGCGGCAAGTCGCACTACGGCGTTTTGCGAATCAATATCGGCGGTGGCCAGACCATCGACCTGAACGTCGTTGTGTCGGCGGCGATCAACTTCATCCTCATCGCCACCGTCGTGTACTTCCTGGTGGTGTTGCCGTACAACACGTTCCGCAAGCGCGGCGAGGTGGAGCAGGCTCAGGACACCGAGTTGAGCCTGTTGACCGAGATCCGCGACATCCTGTCATCCGATGGTCAAGCGGGCCGGCACACGACCACGCCGGGTACCGGGCCGAGCCCGGATACCGCGACGACCACCAGCGCGGACAAAGGCTGACACGCAACGAATCAGCCCCCGGCTGTCGACCGGGGGCTGATTCGTTTGTGGGCAGAGCTAGTTCATGTTCCATGGATCGCCGTAGGTGGTGACGCTGTCCCCGGCCTTGGAGATCAGCCGCGCGAACGGGCGCAGCAGCACACCGCCGCCCGCGCCGGTCACGGTGCCGTGAGCGTTGGAGACCGTCACGGCGCCGTCGGATCCGGTGACATCGACGGAGAAAGTCGCGATTTCCTGAATGCCGGGGCCGTTGCCCAGGTTCGCGGTGACCGCCACGCCGGGGAACAGCGGCGGCGAAGTCACCGCCAGGGCC
>JAFARC010000033.1 GCA_019245755.1 Mycobacteriaceae bacterium
CCTCGGCGATGGGCTTGCGCCGGAAGGCGTTGGGGTTCAGCGCCCCGTTGCGCAAGTTCTTCGCCGCCACCTTGGCCAGGGTCTCGCGCGAGATGGCGTGCTCGTGCAGGTAGCGGTTGGCCTTCATCCCGAAGAACTTGGTCGTGAGGTACTGCCCGTTCTGGGCATACCACTGCGGCATCCCGACCAGGGCGGGGTCCTCGGTGAACGCACCGCGCGGGTGCTTGTCCATGCCGACGGCGATCCCGATGTCGTGCCTACCCAGCCGGATGGTGTCGGCGCATACCTGGGTGGCGCTGGCCGCGGTGGCGCAGGCGTTGAACACGTCGGTGAACGGGATCCCGGTCAGTCCGACCAGGCCGACGATCGCGTCGGGGTTGGCCACCGTCCAGCTGCCGCCGACACCGAACTCGATGTCCTTCCAGTCCAGCCCGGCATCGGCCAGCGCGGCCTGGATCGCGTCGACGCCCATTTGCATTGCGGTCTTGCCCTCGAACCGGCCGAACGGGTGCAGGCCCACCCCGATGATGGCTACGTCGTTCATGTCCGCTCCGCCGAGCCACTGGGTGATCTGAGAACGCTCATCGTCGTGCCACCTTCCAGGGACGTGCTGGTGCTTATACTGTAATCTTTACAGTAGGTTCTATACGGCAGCACCCCTGCCCCGTACGAGACAAGGCGGAGATCAGCAGTGGACACCGAAGCCCGCGACGTTCTCACCGTCGACCGCTCCGCCGATTGGATCCGCGACCCATACCCGTTATTCGCCGAGAAACGTCGCCATGGTGGCGTTGTCCACGGGGCCGTCATGGACTATTCCAAGCTTCCCGAGTCGATGCGACCAAAAGACGTCTACACGGCGCTGTCGTTCGACGCGGTGAACAAGGCGTTCCGCGACGGACACGTCTTCAGCTCGGGCGGCTACGACACCTCGATCGGCCTGTTCATCGGCAAAACCATCCTGGCGATGGAGGGCACGCAGCATCGCGAGCACCGGAACCTGGTTTCTGCGGCGTTCAAGCCCAAGTCGCTGGCGCGTTGGGAGCCGGCCATCGTCCGTCCGGTCTGCAACGCATTGATCGATGAGTTCGTCGACGCCGGCGAGACGGATCTGGTGCGTAAGTTCACCTTCGAATTTCCCACCCGCGTCATCTCCAGGCTGCTGGGCCTTCCCGAGGAAGATTTGTCCACCTTCCGCAAGAGGGCGATCCAGCTCATCAGCTACAACATCGACTACAAACGCGCCTTCGAGGCGTCGGCGGCGTTGAAAGAGTATTTCCTCCAGCAGATCGAACAGCGCAGGTCGAAGCCGACCGAGGACATCATCGGCGATCTGGTCACCGCGGAAATCGACGGCGAAAAGCTCAGCGACGAAGCGATTTACTCGTTCCTGCGGCTTCTGCTGCCCGCCGGATTGGAAACCACCTACCGTTCCTCGGGAAACCTGCTCTACCTGCTGCTGACCCATCCCGACCAATTCGCGGCCGTCCGGGCCGACCGCGACCTGATCCCGAGGGCGATTGAAGAAAACCTTCGCTACGAGACCCCGTTGACTACCGTGCAACGGTTCGCAACCGAAGACGCCGAGCTTGAGGGCGTCAAGATACCGGCGCACTCACTGGTTGACGTCTGCATCGGATCGGCCAACCGCGACGAGCGCCGGTGGGAACGTTCGGAGGAATTCGACATCTTCCGCAAGCCGCTGCCGCACATCTCCTTCGCCGCGGGAGAACACACCTGCCTGGGCCTGCACCTCGCGCGGCTGGAAACCCGGGTGGCGCTCGAGTGCCTTCTCGACCGGTTGACCAACCTCGAGCTTCTCACCGGTCACGATCCGCACATCCACGGTCAGCCCTTCCGGTCACCGACGGCGCTTCCGGTGACGTTCGACCCCATGGACGGACCGTAGGCCTCGGTCAGCAGCGCGGCCAGCAGCGGGATCAGTTGCGCATCGATATCCGGTTGCGGCAGTACGGCGCGCACGATCGCGGTGCCGTCGAACGTGCCGGTGAGCATCGCGACCACAGCCGCCAATGTTGCGTCCGGCAGGTTCTCCGTTCCGGGCAGCGCACGGGCGGTGTCGAAGATTTTGGCGCTGTACTCGGCGAGAACGTCACGCAGCGTGCGCCTCAGCTTTTCGTCGGTGCGCGCAGCAACCATCAGTTCGTACATCACCGCGTTGGTGGGATTGTGGGTGATGTCGCGAAGCATCGTGAGCATCGCCTCGATGGGCGGCTTGTCCGCGGGTATCTCCGCGACCTGCTTGGTGAACAGGTGCAGCTGACGGCGCAACACTTCGTATGCGGTTGCGGCCATGAAATCGCCCATCGTGTCGAAATGCCGGAACAGCGCGCCCACCGACACCTCGGCACGCCGGGTGATCACCGCGGCCGAGGCCCGGGCATACCCGAACTCGATGATTGCCCCGATGCTGGCGTCGAGCAGGCGCGCGATCGTTTCCTCGCGCCGCTGCTGCTGAGTCCTGGCCATGTCAGCCCTGAACGCGCGTGCGGTTCGGCTGCTGTCGGCGGACACCTGCTCGAAGCACGCAGCCGGACTTCAACGTCCTGCCGTATTGTTCACAGAACTCGCCGGTGCGGTAGACCACGATGCCGTTGACACCTGTCGCGACGACCGCGGCGTCGTTGCGGTTCACCATACGGCTCAACCCCCCGTAGAACGGCACGGTCTCCTCGTAGTAGCCGTTCACCGAGTCGTCGAGGCCTGCGGGATCGATGATTACGAAGTCGGCGGGGTCGCCCTCCCGCAAGGTGCCGGCGTTGATTCCGAACCAGTCGGCGACTTCCGCGGTGAGGCGGTACACCGCCTTTTGGGGGGACAGGAACGGATCTGAAGCCCGCTCAGCATCCAGCGTGCGCTTGAGCAGCCGCAGTGGGAAGTTGTAAAAAGCCATGTTGCGCAGATGCGCGCCGGCATCCGAGAAGCCCATGTGGATTGTCGGCTCCGCGGCGAGCTTGTTGAGCTGCGTGGGCCGGTGATTGGCCACCGTGGTTGTCCAGCGGACGTTGCGCTCGCCATTGTCGACGAGCACGTCGAGAAACGCATCCAGCGGATGCAGTCCGCGCTCGTCGGCGATCCGCCCGAAGCTCTTGCCGACAAGTTTCTTGTCCGGACACTCGACGATCACTGCGTCGTGAAAGTCGCGATGCCACAGCGTCGGCCCGAGCTTCATGCGGTCGAACTCGCGGCGGAATCGACGCCGGTATTCGGTGTCAGAAAGCAACTTGTTGCGCTCGAGTTGATCCCGCAGATGTAGGGCCGCCGTCCCGGCGCCGAACTCTTCGAACACCGGCAGATCGATTCCGTCGGAATACAACTCGAACGGAACCGGCAGATGCTGGAACCGCACGCTGGCGCCCAGTAGGGCGTTGAGCAGCCGAGTGCCGGGACCGAACACATGTGCGGCAGCCGGGCTGGACTTGGCGTCCGCCGACACCAACAGGCTCATCCGCACGCCCTTGCGGCGGCCGAACATCCGGCTGCTCGCCAGGAAGAACAGCAGCGCCGACGCCGGATTCGCCACGTCGGGCGCGCTCTGCAGAATCCGCCCGCGCTCGCGCAGCACACCAATCAGCTTGCGCCGCTCAGGCCATTTTGCGAATGTCGACGGCAGTGCGCGCGAACGGTACCGGTCGCCGTCGAGCTTGTCGATCGCCGCGTCCATCCCGGACAGACCCACAAGACCGGCGTCCAGCGATTCCTGCAGCATCGCCGCCATCCGGTTCAGTTCGGCATTCGTGGGCCGGACCGTGTGATCGGTGGCGCGGTCGAGACCCAGCACCGAGGTCCGCAGATCCGAATGGCCGAGCAGTGACCCGACGTTCGGTCCAAGCGGCAGCTCGTCTAGTCCGCGGACATATTCGGCCGCCGTCGACCACGTCTTCTTGGTCTCCAGCGCACCGAGGACGAACGTCCGCGGCACCGCCTCGACACGACTGAAAAGGTCGGCTGCGTCGGCGTTGTCGGCGTAGACCGCCGACAGCGAACAGTTGCCCAGCAGCACTGTCGTCACCCCGTGGCGCACGGACTCACGCAGGCCGGGATCGAGCAGGACCTCGGCGTCGTAGTGGGTGTGCACGTCGATGAAGCCGGGAACGATCCACTTGCCCGTCGCGTCGATGACGTCGGGGCAGCCATCGTCCTCCAGTGGGCCGGCCGACACAGTGGACACGAAGCCCGCACGGACACCCAAGCTGCGGATCTGCGGGGCCTTGCCTGTCCCGTCGAACCACAGTCCGTCGCGGATGATCACGTCGTAGCTCATGCAAAGCTCCCCATCATTGGTCTCCCGCCATGGTAACATAGATAGTGAGCACTCGCAATCTAGTTCTCCGGCAAACCTTGGCGGGGCGCAGACCTCAGACGATTAACTGTAAACATTACAGTAGTATGTTCCACTGTCGCCGCGCTGTCCTGCAGGCGGGAAGGAAGCTACCGATGTCAAGTCTGCTGAGCGGTGTCACGGTCGTGGAGCTGGCCTCGTGGACATATGTGCCCAGCGCGGGTGTCGTTCTTCGCGACTGGGGTGCTGACGTGATCAAGGTCGAGGACACCCGCGGGGGCGACCCGTGCCGGTATCTGACCGTGGGGGGGCTGGATCCGGCGGAGTCCCGGGTGCGCGCGAATTTCATGATGGAGATCGGCAACCACGGCAAGCGCAGCATCGGGCTGGACATCAAGACGCCGCCTGGGCGCCGTATCCTCGCCGAATTGATCGCGCGGGCGGACGTCTTCCTGACGAACTGGCTGCCCGGACAGTTGGCGCGCGCCGGACTCAGCGTCGAGACGATCCGCGAGTTCAACCCCCGCGTCATCGTCGCGAGGGGAAGCGGTCAAGGCAGTCGCGGGCCGGACCGCGACAAGGGCGGCTTCGACGCGTCCGGCTACCCCGCCCGTGCCGGGGTCGCCTATGCGCTCACGCCGGCGGCCGCGGACTACCCGTTCGCCCAGGGGCCCGCGCTGGGCGACCTTCAGGGCGGCGCCACGTTGGCCGGCGGCATCGCGGCCGCGCTCTTCCACCGCGAGCGCACCGGCCATGCCGCTATCGTCGACAGCTCCCTGCTCGCCCAGGGAATGTGGGCGGTTGCCCCCGACATTTGCGCGGCCGACTACTACGGCATCGACCGCATCCCGGCCTACGCTCCGGGTGAGGCGCCCAATCCGGCAGTCAACCGGTACAAAACCCGCGACGGCCGGTGGATCCAGCTGGTGTTCCTGCAGGCCGACCGCTTCTGGAGCGGCTTCTGTGACCGGATCGGCAGACCGGAGATGGGCACCGACAACAGGTTCACGCCGCTAGCGAATCTGGTCGCCAACAGCGAGGCGGCGACTGCCGAATTGCGAATGGTATTCGCGGAGCGGGATTTGAGTGACTGGCAGCAGATCCTGGTGGACGAGCCCGGCGTGTGGGCGACACTGGCCACGCCGCAGGAGGTCCTCGACGATCCGCAGGTGGACGCCAACGGCTACCTCATGAACCTTGCGGACGACGCCGGCAATGCTTATCGAACCGTCTCTGCGCCGGTGCAGTTCGACGAGAGAGCAGCCGCGCCGTGCCGGTCTCCGGAGTACGGTCAGCACACCGAGGAGATCCTGTTGGAGCTTGGCATGGGTTGGGACGAGATCATCGCCGCCAAGGAGGCTGGCGCGATTCTGTGACTCAGCGCACCGGCGGCGAGTAGTTGGGTCGCCCCAGGCCGAGCGCGTATTGCCCGATCATATTGCGGAAGACCTCGAGGGTGCCGCCGTAGATGCCGACCAACGGTGCGAAACGGAAAGTGTACTGGGCACCGCCAGCATCGATGGCCCCCGAGGTGCCGATCGGCAACACCGATGCGGCGCCGAGGATGTCCATCAGATCCGGGGCGATGTCACGCATTGTCTGCGCGATGGCGACTCGGCCATACATGTGGGGGGCGCTCAGCGCGGCCTCCATCCGGGCAATGCTGCGCCCCAGTCGATACGCGACCGACTGGTCGTCGAGCACTCGGTCGCCCTGGGTATCCTCCCTGGCCACCAATGCCGCCGCGTTGTCGACAGCGTCCACCATGAAACCGCCCTGATGGGCCATGATCGACACGTCCTGCAGCCCGTCCGCATTCGCTTCGACCACGCCGTGCTCGACGTTGAGAGGCTCGCGCAGCACGGTCCAGCCCCCGTTCACCGGTCCCAGCCGGTATTTGTCGGGGACCCGGACATCGCTGTAGTAGACGATGTTTGTCCGATCGCCGTCCACGGTGCGGATGCCCTGGATCTCGATGCCCGGTGAGTTCAGCGGAACCAGGAACATGGTCAGGCTGTTGTGCTTGGGCGCGTCGGGGTCGGTGTTCGTGATGAGAAAGACGTACTGGCAGTTGTGCGCGCCGGTGGTGAACATCTTCGATCCGTTGATCACCCAACCGTCGCCGTCGCGAACCGCACGCGTCTTGCATGTGGCGACGTCGGATCCGCCTTCGGGTTCGGTGTAGCCCAGGCACAGTCGAACATGCCCTGTCAGCACACCGGGTAAAACCTCATCCCGCAGTTCCGCAGAGCCGAACTTCTCCACCGACCGCGCGACCATCATGGTCGTGCCCCAGGTGACCCACGGCACGTGAGCCCGTCGCTTCTCCAGCTGCCACATCCGTCGACGCACCCGGCTGAAACCGCCCTCGGATTCGGGTTTCATCTCGGCGGCCAGCCAGCCGTCCGCGCCCATGGCGAGGTGCACACCTTCATCGAAGTTGTCGCCGGTTTCTCGATCGCGACGCCTGACGTCCTCGGTCACATGGCTTTTGAGAAACGATCGTGCGTCGTCGAGAAACGCCTGATCCTCGTCCGACAGCTGCACCCTTGCGAAATCCATTGACGTGCTCCCGCCCTACGCCCGCGCGGCTTCCGATGCCCGGGCACGGTCTCTGCTTTCCCGCGCTGCGACGATCTCGGCTATCTGCACAGCGCTGGCGCCAGGATCGCCGGCAGCCAACGGCCATCCCCTGGCGCGCACCAGGTAGGCGGTGGCCGCGGCTTCTTCCGACACGCCGAGCCCACCCTGGATGTGCACCGCCATCGTCGCCGCCTTGGCGGCTTCCTCGCTCATGAACACGAACGCCGACGCCGCCAACTCCGGCCGTTCGTCGGGTTCGTTGTCGAGATACCACGCGGCACGCCGGGCGAGATTTCGTCCACCCTTTACCACGATCGCCATGTTGGCCAACGGGTGCGAGATGGCCTGCAGCGTCGAGATCGGCACACCCATGGTGTAGCGGGTCTTGGCGAAGTCTGCCGCGATCGTCATCGTCTCCTCAACCAGGCCCGCCAACGCAGCGGCGGTCAGCACCCGCCATTCATCAAGCGCCCGTTGGTACTCGACCATCACCGGAGGCCCATCTGCCAGCGCCGTCCGGCGGTCGGCGGCTTCGGGATCGACCCAGGCCATCGGCAGCTTGCCGATGTTGTCGACCCTCGATGGGCGGCTGGCGTACGTCAGACGCACCAGCGCGCTTCCGTCGCGGACGATGACGTGATCGGCGATCGAGCCGGTGGGGATCAGCCTTGTCCCGGAAACGTTTCTGGGCTGCGGATCGAACCCGACCACCTGTTTTCCGTTTACGACGTCGGCCGTGTAGTCAGCATCAGGCGCGAGCGCGCCCAGCCGCGCAAGTAGCCGCGTGGCGCACACGTGATCGACCCATGGAACCGGGGCGAGTGACCGCCCGACTTCTTCGGCCACCAGGGCGAGGTCGACCAGGCTTGCTCCGTCCCCGCCGGACGACTCCGGTACCGCCATCGTTGTCGCACCGGTGGCGCACAACCGCTCCCACAGCCTCTTGTCGAACCCGGTCCGCTCGGCCGCCCGAACGACTTCGATCGGGCAGTGGGTCTTGAAAAACTTGGCGTAGGCCGCTTGAAGGTCCGCCTGATCTTTGGAAAGGCTGTAATCCTCCCTGCGTAGCTCGTAGCGATCCATTCACTGCTCCTGTGATCTGAAGAAGAAATCCCGTGCGTTGTTGTAGAGATAGTTGTCCAGCACCTCGGGCGGCAGATCGAGCGCCAACGCCTCGGGAACCACTCGGCGCATCCGCAGCACCGGCCAGTCCGACGCATAGATGACCTTGTTCTGGCCTCGGGTGCGCATGAAGTGCAGCAGGTTCTCCGGCAGGCGCTTGGGCGACCAGGCCGAGGTCATCAGGTGCAGGTTGTTGTATTTGAGCATCAGCCGGATCGCGACGTCCCACCACGGGTCGGCGCCGTGGATCATGCACAGCCGCAGCTCGGGGAATCGCACGCAGACCCGGTCCAGATGGATGGGGTGCTGCGCCTCGCCCGGAATCGGCGGCCCGGGGAGTCCGGTGTTGATACACAGCGGCAGCTCCAACTCGGCGCACTTGGTGTACAGCGGATAGTAGACGGCGTCGCTTGGCGGATACTGACCGTCGCCCCAGAAGCTGGGTCCCACCACGGCATAGGCGACCGGCAAGTACTCGACGACCGCGGCCAGTTCCCGCAGCGACGGCATCGGGCGAAGCAGGTTTACACCCCCCATTGCCAGGGCGAAACGTTCGGGTTTGGCCTCGACGAACTTCCGGGCGGTCGTCGATGGCTTCTCGAGCGAGTCCATCAGGACCGCCTTCTGCACGCCCTGCTCGTCCATCTCGTCGAGCAGCTCGGCCATGTCGACCGGCCCGAACATTGATCGCGGGCCCTTGAAGTAGTCGTCTCTGACTTTGAGCATCCACGTCGGCTGGCGCTCGGATTCGCCGAAGTGCACGTTGACCAGGCAGTCGATGGCTTTACGGCTCATGTCATTCCTCGAGATTCACACCGGTTAGGTCGGCTGGGGCGCACGCCGGGACGCGATCGATTTGGCCCAGCGATAGTCCGCCTTACCATTGCCGAGTCGGCGGACCTGCTCAACGACGATGACCTCCTTGGGCGCCTTGAACCGCGCCAACTGTGCGGTGCAGTGTGTGCGGAGCACCTCTTGTGTGACATCGACGCCGTCGCGCAAAGCGACCACCGCGACGATTTCTTGGCCCCAGCGTCCGCTTGGCCGCCCAACCACCAGCGCATCGGCGACGCCGGGGTGCGCACGCAAAACTTCTTCGACTTCTTCGACGAATACCTTTTCGCCGCCGGTGTTCACGACCAGCGAATCGCGGCCGAACAACCGAAGGGTGCCGTCCTCTTCGATCGATGCCCGGTCCCCGGATATCACCACCCGCTGACCGTCGATCACGGGGAAGGTGTCCCGGGTGGCTTGCGAATCGTTGAAGTATCCCAGCGGTATGCGACCGGTCCTGACGATCCAGCCGACCTCCCGCTCGCCGGGTTGCAGGAAGCGGGTGCGATCGGCCGACACGACCGCTCCGCCGGTCCTGAACTCGAAGGTGTCACGGTACGTTCCGCGTTGACTGTGCCCGAAACCCATGTTCCCGGTCTCCGACGAACCGTAGCCGTTGATGAGCGTGATCTGCGGTAGGCATTCGAGCAGCGCACGCTGGTAAAGGGGATTTGTCGCGGCTCCTCCGGTGCCGATGGCGTAGAGCGAAGATAAGTCGTAGGCACGCCGCCGCAGCTCGTCGACGAGCGGCCCGGCGTACGCGTCACCGACCATCGTCATCATCCCGACTTTTTCGCGTTCGGCGGTTTCCCAGACTGTCCGCGGGTCGAACTTCGTTGCGGTGTCGTACAGAACGACCGGCGTGCCGTTCATGATCGCGGCGAATGCGGTCCACATGCCGGCCGCATGCATGAGCGGGGAGACGGCGAACCAGGGCGGCCCGGTTCGGCGCACTTTTTCGCCGATCTCCTCGGCGCAGGCATGATCGGCACCGACCATCGACGTCACGTACATGTCGCTCTGCCGCCACAGCACGCCTTTCGGACGACCTGTCGTGCCGCCGGTGCACATCATGATCAGATCATCGGGCGAACCGGCCACATCGTGGTCGGTGAGACCGCACGCCAATGCCTCGTCCAACGACACCGCGCCCGCGAGTGCGGGTGCGGCGGTTCCGTCATCGATCGACACCAACAGCTCAGCGCTGTCAGCGGATAGCACGTCGGCGAACCGCCCGCCCAACGACCGGTGATAGATGATGCCCCGCGGCCCCACATACCGGAGGAGCTCAGCGACTTCCCGCGGGGTGTAGTGGTGGTTGATGTTCACCGGAACGGCGCGCGCCTTCAGGCATCCGATCACCATGTCGGGGTACAGATCGTTGTGCATGATGAGCGCGACGCGGTCTTGGCCGCACTGCCACCGGTTGAGTGTCGGCCGCTCCTGATAAGCACCGAAGCCCTTTTCGACCAGGAAGTTGGCCAGCCGACGGGTGCGGTCTGCCGACTCGGCGAAAGTACTTCGCCGATCCCCGCATATCGTCATCAGCCGCTCGGGGATCGCTTCGGCGATAGCGTCGAGCACTTCTCCCAGCGTCCACTCGCTCATCGGCATTTCCTCGACGTCATCGAGCCCGGGCCACGACCTTTACTCCCAGTAGCTCCAATGCGTTGTCTCGCATGACTTTCTGCGCATCGGTGTCGCTAAATCCGCGCAGCTCGTCGGTGAATGCCAGCGGCGACTCCAGGCCTTCGCCGTGCGGCCAGTCGGAACCGAACAGGATGCGGTCGGCGCCGATCTTTTCGGCCAGCAGCGACAGATCTTCCTCGTAGTACGGCGACACCCACACGTGATCGCGCAATGTGTCGACCGGGTCGTTCGGGAACCATCGGGGCTGCTGGTTGGCTACCTTCTTCAGTCGCTTGGTCAGCCGATGCACCCACTCTGACCCGTTCTCGATGCTGGCCACCCGCAGCGCCGGATGGCGGTCGAACACCCCGTGCACGATCAGCGACGCGATGGTGTCGTGGATCGCGCGGTCGTCGACGACGATCTTGTCCAGTGGATCGGGGGCGGAGAACGCCTCGAAGGTGTCCTTGCCACCCCACATCGCGGCAATCTTCAGATATCCGCTGTCGCCGAGATGGAATGCCACCGGCACATCGGCCTCGGCCAGTCGGGCCCAGACCGGGTCGTGATCGCGATGGCCCAGCGACCTTGGCTTGGCCACGCCCGGTACCGGCGCCGGCCGGATGTGGACGATCCTGGCTCCGCGGTCGAGAACGAACTCGACTTCGTCCACCGCTTTTTGCGGGTCGGCGAGCGAAATCATCGGCGCGGCGATGACTCGGTGATCCGGCCGGTCGAAGCCCCAGTCCTCGTCCAGCCACAGGTTGAACGCGTGCAGGGACGCCATCGTAGCGCCGATGTCGTTCTTGAGCGCCTCTTCGACACCGCAGCCGAACGTCGGGAACGTGAAGATCGTTTCGATGCCCTGGCTGTCGAGCACCGCGACCCGGGCGTCCCGGTCCTGGTATTCGGGCCGCAGTTCCAGTTCCTCGACCTTCATCAGCGATGCCGGGTCGACACCGTCGGGTATCTCGCCACGGAACAGCAGGTCCAGGCAACCCGGCACGATGATCGGATCGAATGTGGGGTTCGGGATGAACCGGTTGACCCGGTCCCCGATGATCGCCTGCGTGTGCTTTCCATCGCTGAGCATCTGCACACCACGGCGACGGAACTTCTTGTCCAGATGGCGGGTGAAGGCGTCCAGCGGCTCGTAGTAGTGGTTGTCGACGTCGATGGCCTGGTACTCAAGACCGCTCATGGTTGATCCTTCCCGGTACCGGAAATTGTTCTAGCAGCGGTGGCGTGTCGTGGCCGAAGCGCCGGAAATCTCGGTGTTCTCTTCTCGAAAAAGCTCGAGATACCCTCGACGACGTCCGGCCGGAGCAGCGACTCGTGCATCAACATCTCAGCTCGCGCACTGGTGTCCGCCACGTCGCTGCTCGCGTCGCCGTAGGCCTGCCGTTTGATCACCGCCAGTGACGCCGGTGAGCAATTCTTCGCGACGTCCTCGGCGTAGTCCAACGCCTGCTTCATCAGCAGCTCCGGTGCGACGACTTCCTTGACCAGGCCCAGCTCGGCCGCTTCGTCGGCGTTGAAGGTTCGCCCGGTGAGCAACAGGTCGAGGGCGACTCCCCAGCCGGCCAGCCGGGGTAGTATCCAGGAAATGCCGTATTCGGCGATCAGTCCCCGCCGCGCGAACGAGGTGGCGAACTTGGCGCCGTCGGCGGCGAACCGGACATCGCACATCAGGGCCTGGGTGAGGCCGATACCCACGCACGCGCCGTTGATGGCAGCGATTACCGGCTTGCGCAGGGTCGTCACGAAGTGCGGGTGTCGTTCGCCGACCAGGTCGGTCACCTCTTGGTGATTCGTGTTCTCCAGCGACTCGCCGATCGCCGCCATCGAACCAAGATGGGCACCGGCGCAGAACGCCTTGCCGCGACCGGTCAGCACGATCACCCGAACGGCCGGATCGTCCTCGGCACGGTCGATGCAGGCGTAGAACCCGGCTGCTAAATCTCCACCCCAGGTGTTCAGCCGGTCCGGCCGGTTCAACGTGATGACGGCGACGCCGGTCGGGGTGCGCTCGTAGAGCACCGCGTCCTCGGCCGCCGGCCCTCCGCCGGGCCCAACCCTGCCCGCGCTCATTGGACTGGCTCCCAGACGTCGACGGCGGCGCCCAGGCCGGACATGTCGTGCGCAACCTCCTCGGGGGCGGCCGACTCCTGCGGGCCACTATGCACACATACTGTATACCTATCGGTAGTGCGTTCCGCAACAAGCCGTAACGGGGCGGCGCGGCCCCGCTCAGCCCGCGATGAGGCCGAAGCGCCGGTAGGCGCCGCGTATCTGCTCCCGCGCCGCGGCCGGCAGCTCGGCCTGCGGAGGTCGCGAATCGGGGTGGTCGCCCACCGGTAGTCCCAGCAGCGATGCCGCGTGCTTGAACGCGCCACCCCAGTGTGTGAAGTAGTCCGGCCGGCCGGGATAGCTGGTGAACCACGACCGTATGTCGACCCCGAACCGGTCCAGTCCCGATTCGACGGCGTAGTCCATGGCTTCCACCAGCTTGTCGTTCCAGATCAGCTCCCAATACTCGGTGAGGATCCGCCGCTGCGGCGTCTCGTAGAGATACCCCGTGGTGCCCAGTTGGGCCGGCCCGACGATCCCGGCGCGCAACCACCCCGCCCGGTACACGGTTGTGTCGCATTCCCAGATCACCAAGTCGGGCGCCAACTCATGCAGCAGGTGACTGTTCGCCGGCCGGAACGCACCCTCCTTGGTCGCACACACCGCGGGGATCTCTTCGGCGATGCGCGCGCTCTCTGCGGCGTTGAGCACATAACCCGACGACGGCGAGTTGAACATGCCCAACGCGATGTCGGTTCGATCGCTGATATAGCGGAAGAACCGCAGAACGCCCTCCCCCGCGTGCACTTCCATCATCGGGGTTTGGATGTAGACGATGTCGGCGCCGGAGTCCTGGGCGTGCCGTGTCAGTTCGAGGCAGTCCTTGGCCGACAGCGCCGCCGTGCACGACTGGATGACGGTGTCGGGGTTGATGGTCCGGGCCTCTTCGATCGCCACCTCCAGCAGCCGCTTGCGCTCGGCGATGGTCAGCGACCAGAACTCCGCTACACCGCTTGTCACCCACAGCATGGGGTGCCGCAGCTCTCCGACGCAGTAGCGCACGAGTGCGCGGTAGGCGTCCCAGTCGATGTCGTCCCCATCGACTCCGCAGAACGGCGTGTAGAGCGAGTCGCCGATGCCCCTCAGACTTGACTGCGCCCATGCGCGGGCCTCGCTGGCGTGAGGCATGATTCCCTCCTTCACGGCGGGCGGAGCTCAGGTGAAATCGCTGCCGCCGTCGACGTTGATATTGGCCCCGGTCATGTACGAGTTGCGCCGCGACGCCACAAAGGCCACGACGGGGCCGATTTCGTTCGGAAGGCCGGCCCGCGGCAGCTGAGCCGGGTGGCCGAAATGCTTGCCAATGGCCTGCATGAGCGCGTACGGGTCACCGCCGTCGACACCCACCGACCCCGCCCAGCCCACCAGGGACTCCGAGGCGATGCTGCCCGGCGACACCACGTTGACGAGGATCTCGTCCTTTGCCAACAGCAGCGACAGGTTCTTGGAGACGCTGTTCACCATGGCTTTGGCGGCGGTGTACGCGGGCAGCATGGTGCTTTGCCGCTGCGTGGAGTGGGCGGAGAAGTTGACGATGCGCGCCCACGCCGCCTGCCGCAGCAGGGGAAGTGCGGCACGCACGCAGTGCACCATTCCCATCACGCCGTCGTCGACCGCCGCTCGCCACTGGTCGTCGCTCAGCTCTTCGAAGCTGCCGACCGCACTCGGACCGACGGCGTTGATCAGCACATTGAGTTCGCCGTTCCACCTGGCGCTCAACTCGGCGAACACCCTGTCGACCTGTTCGACGTCGCGGATGTCCGCTGGCAGCCCCAGGGCGTCGGGACTGCCGCGACGAGTCAGGTCCTCGGCGGCTTGCTCGAGGGCTTGCGGTGAACGGCCGACGACGGCCACCCGCGCACCGTCTTCCGCAAAGCATCGCGCGGTGGCCAGACCCATGCCGCGTCCACCGCCGACCACTACCGCCGTCGCGTCTTTGAGCCCCAGGTCCATCGCGCAGCGGTTCTCGCTCGTCAGCGCGGCTGGAAGCGCTGTGCGCCGTCCATGCGGACGACTTCGCCGTTGATGTAGGTGTTTTCGAGCAGATGCTCGGCCAGGCTCGCGTATTCGTCCGGCCTGCCCAGTCGCTTCGGGAACGGCACCGTCTCGGCGAATTTGGCGAGCATCTCCGGCGGGGCCAATTCCAGCAGCGGTGTGCGAATCGTTCCCGGCGCGATCGTGTTCAGTCGGACGCCAACAGAACTCAGGTCGCGGGCACCGATGAGCGTCAATCCGATCACGCCGCCCTTCGCCGACGAGTATGCCGATTGGCCGATTTGACCCTCGTAGCCGGCGATCGACGCGGTCATCACTATCGCGCCGCGTTCCCCGTTTTCGTTGGGCCCCACCGTGGCGATCTTGGCGGCGGCCAACCGCAAGACGTTGTAGGTGCCGGTCAGGTAGAGATCGATCGTCTTTTTGAAGCCGTCAAGCGCTGCCGGGCTGCCGTCGCGTTTGATGATCCTTTCCGCAACGCCGATCCCGCCGTGCGCGATCACCACGTACCGCAGGGTGCCGAGTTGGTCGGCTGCCGCGAACGCCGCCTGGATCGCATCGTCGTCGAGGACGTCGGTGTGGACATAGGCGGCTTTGTTGCCGAGCTCGTCGGCCAACGCGGCGCCCTTGTCATCCGCCACGTCGGCGATCACGACTGCCGCACCCGCACCGTGCAGTCTGCGAACCGTGGCAGCGCCCAGCCCTCCCGCGCCACCGGTCACCAGTACAACGTCACCTATGAACGGCACAGCCTCTCCTTCATCGACATCCCCTCCTTGATCGATGGAACTGACAGCGGGCCCGACAATTACCAGAAAGCTTACTATAGGCATTACGGTAGCCGGCGGCGGTTGCTCGAAGGAGGGTGCATTACGGCGGTCTTTGCTGAGCACCCAAACGGTATGCTTACCGGTAAGGTTGACAGCTTGTGATGGAGGGGGCCCGACGTGGCTAAGCAGCAAACCGCGCAGAGGCGTCACCGACGTGAACGCGGATCCATTAATCCCGACGACATTATCGACGGCGCATTCGAACTCGCGGATGAGATCTCCATCGACAACGTGAGCATGCCGTTGTTGGGCAAGCACCTCGGTGTGGGTGTGACAAGCATCTACTGGTACTTCCGCAAGAAGGATGACCTTCTGAACGCGATGACGGACCGCGCGCTGCGCAAGTACGTGTTCGCCACGCCGTACGTCGAGGCCAGCGACTGGCGCGAGTCGCTGCGCAACCACGCCCGGATGATGCGCAAGACCTTTTTGAGCAGCCCGATTCTGTGCGATCTGATCCTCATTCGCGGGGCGCTCAGCGACAAGGCGCGGCGACTGGGCATCGAGGAGGTCGAAAAGGCGATTGCCAGCCTCGTGGAAGCGGGTCTGTCACCGGAGGACGCCTTCGACACCTATTCGGCGGTGTCGGTTCACGTGCGCGGTTCTGTGGTCCTTCAGCGGCTGTCCGAGAAGACCCGGGCGTCAGACAACGGCGGTCACGACATCGACGAACCGTCGGCGATCGATCCCAGGAGCACCCCGTTGATCGCGAAACTGACCGCCAAGGGTCATCGCATCGCGCTGGCTGATGAGAACAATTTCGAGTACGGCCTTGAGTGCATCCTCGACCATGCCGGCAGGCTGATCGACCAGGAATCCAACGCGACCAAGCCTGCCGCGCGCCGCAGGCGCAATGCATCGCGGTAGTCGCGCGCGGTGACGGGTCACACTTCGACGACGACCGCGCCGCCCTGGCCACCACCCGCGCACATGGCCGCCACGCCGATACCGCCTCCCCGCCGCCGCAGTTCATACACCAGGGTGGTGACCATGCGCGCGCCGGAGGCGGCGATGGGATGCCCGAGGCTGCAGCCGCTGCCGGAGAAGTTCACCCGTTCCTCGTCGAGGTCGTATTCGCGGCATGCGGCGATCGGGACCGACGCGAATGCTTCGTTGATCTCCCAGAGGTTGACGTCATCAGCCGTCAGCCCGGCCCGTTGCAGCACCCTGCCGATCACCTTCACCGCACCTAGCCCAGTGTCGCGCGGCGCGACTCCCACGGCGGCCCAGGCCTTTACCGTTGCCATCACGTTCAACCCCCGGGAGTCGGCATAGTCCTTGTCCGCCAGCGCCACGGCCGCGGCGGCATCGTTGAGTCCGCTACTGTTGCCGGCCGTGATCGAGAACCCGTCGATCTCGGGGTGCAGGACGGGAAGCGACGCCAGCCGTGCCATCGTGGTGTCGCGGCGCGGATGTTCGTCGACGCTGAAATCCACCAGCGCGCCGTCGGGCGCCTGGACCTTCAGCGGCACGATTTCGTCGACGAACTTGCCGTCGTCGATTGCCGTCACCGCACGCTGATGTGACCGTAGCGCCCACGCGTCCATTTCCTCGCGGCTGAGGCCGGCCGCGGTGGCGGTGTTCCAGCCTACGGTGATCGACATGTCGCCAGTGGGAGCGTCGGGCGCCTCGGGATGGCTGGGCGGCATCCACGGCTCGATGAACGCCGGCTCGGGTCCGGGTACCCGCCACTTCATCACCGGCAGCATCGACAGCGATTGCACTCCCCCGGCGACCACGACGCGCTCCATGCCACACCCGATCTGCGCGGCGGCGTTCCCGATCGCGGTGAGGCTGCCCGCGCAGTGCCGATTCACCGACTGACCTGGTACGTCGTTCATGCCGCATGCCGCCGCGGCGTAGCGCGCGAGATCGCCACCGCCGTAGTTCGATTCGGCGAAGATGACGTCGCCGACGGCGCTCGGTTCGATGCCCGCCCGGCGAAGAACCTCAGGCAGCACCGTAGCGGCCAGCGTCTCTGCGGAGGTGTTCGCCAGGGCCCCCTTGAATGACCGTCCGATCGCTGTGCGCGTGGCGCTGACGATGACGGGTGCCGTCATTTTCTCGACCTCGTGCTTTCTGGCTAGATTGGCCGTCTAACGTACCGTAAGCCCAACGGTAGCCGACCGGGCTCCCTGCCGCACGCCCGGCCCCCCAGCGACCCGGCCGGTCGACACCCACACCACTCCACAGCCGCCCGAGGACTACTCCGCACCGGGTTCTGGCACGTGGAAATGCTCGTCGCGCAGGCGGAACGCCTCTTTGGTCCCGTGCTGGGCCCGCGTTCTGACGAAGTTGAATTCCCCCGGTGCGAACTGCAGGTTGGTGCCGAAGGCGTGGAACAGGTAGCTGGCAACTTCTTCGCCCTGATAGGCCTGACTCTGTTCGACCAGGCGGAACGCCTCCTTGGCGATGACCACCCCGTCGGCCGGCATCTTCGCCGCCTTCTCGGCCCAGAATCGCGCCCGCGGCGCGACGGCAGCAGGGTCGCAGGTTTCGGTGAAGATGCCGAGGTGCTCGACCTCGCCGGCCTCGATGACATCACCGGTCAGCAGCAGACGCCGAGCAAGAACCGGGCCAAGACGGTGGAAGAACATGTGCAGGCTGCCCAGCGCCGGGCCGAGAAACCGCGTCGCCGGCATGCCGATCTTGGTATCGCGCGCGATGACGGAAATGTCGGACATCAGCGCCATCTCGAATCCGCCACCGAGCGCGAACCCGCCGATCTGGCCGACGGTCACCTTGGGAAAGCCCATGAAGTTGTGGTAGAAGCTGAACGATTTGCGATCCACGGTGAGCCGCCGGCGCTGGCTGGGACGGCCCTTCGCCGGCCGCTCCGCGGCTTCGGCGCTCGCCCCGGCGCCGTCGCCGTACCACCCGTAGGCGTTGTTCATGTCCGCGCCCGCACTGAACACCCCCTCCGCGCCGCGCAGCAGCACCACGGTCAGATCGTCGTCTTCGGCGACGCGATCGAGGTAGCGGGTAACCTGGTCACGCATTGCGGCATCGTAGGAGTTGCGGTGCCTGGGGTTGTTCAGCGTGATCGTCGCAATCCGGTGCTGTGCATCGACCTCGAAGAGAACCCTGTCATCCGCAGGGCCGGAGGTTGTCGTCATCCGGAGCTCCTTTTCCATCCGTGGCCGTCCGCGCACCGCTTGGCGTATCGGGATCCGGCCAGCTTGTCGGGTGGCAACGCCAGCGTCGTCACCTCGCCACTGCACAGCACCTGCTCGTCGAGCATCAACCGAGCGGTCGAAGTGATTTGCCCGTCGGACTCTGATCGGACGATGTCGAAGCGCAGTTCGGTCAGGATGGGCGTCGGACGACGGAACGTCACGCGCAGTGAGCGCGTCTTGCCGGAGAGCGCGGCGGCGCAGTTCTGATGCTGAGTGACGCAGTCGAAGAAGACCGCGATGAACCCGCCATGAACCAACCCTGGCGGCCCCTCGAAGACCAGCGGGAAGTTGACGGCGCCGGAGGCTGTCTCGGATCCGAGGCTGTCGAACCGGTATTCGGGGAAGCAGGGGTTGAACGCGCCGATGTCGAAGGCATGGGAAAGATAGAGACGCTGCGTGTGCCCGGCATCCGGGCCGATGCGGGGGGCCGCGTCGGGTGACGCCGCGACAGCCAGCTCACGCTCCCACTCGGCGAATTGCGCCAGCATGGCCTTCACCGTCGGGTGTTCCCGCTCCAGCGACAGCAACAGCGCCGACAGACGACGAATTGCGGCGGCCGCAGCGATTGTCTGTGCAAGCGGTTCCTCGCCGAACCGCGGACCAGCCTCGCCGGTCCCCTCACCGGCGGTCATCGACCGGTCCTATTCGGGTGCGACTCGTTCCGTCACCAGCCTTTCCTTGCTAGGTTGTACACGATAACAATCGTATTGCCTACTGTATGGGTCACCGTATAAGTGGAGAGGACGCGATTCAACGGTGAGCGAAGACGTCGCGCCGCCCGCGGCTGACGGGTCGGTCACGGTCCACCGGACCGGGGCGGTGCTGCGGTTGGTCCTCGATCGGCCGGCCAGACGCAATGCGTTGAGCCCCGCGATGATCGACACGCTTGTGACCGCGTTGACCGATGCCGCGACCGACGACTCCCTTCGTGCGGTCCTCATCCATGGGGCGGCCGACGACTTCTGCGCCGGAGCCGACTGGGTGGCCACCAATAGCGGCGGCCAACCGCGGCCCCGCACCGGCGACCTCCTTCGCCGGATTCCGCAGGCGGCTCACCGGGTGATAGAGCTCCTCACCACCATTCAGCTGCCGGTGGTGTGCGGCGTCCGGGGCTGGGCGGCCGGTCTGGGCTGCAACCTCGCGCTCGCTGCCGACTTCACCGTGGCAACCCCCGACGCCGTGTTCTGGGAGCCGTTTCTGGCGCGCGGCTTCAGCCCGGATTCAGGATCCACGTGGCTGCTGCCGCGACTTGTGGGCCTGGCGCGTGCCAAACAGATGCTGCTGCTCGGCGACAAGGTAAGCGGGGCCGATGCGGCGGCGTGGGGTCTGATCCATCGGTGTGTATCAGCAGCGCAACTGGACAGCGCGACCGCAGACTTGTTGGCCCGGCTTGCGACCGGGCCCACGGTCGCGATCGGCCTGACCAAGCAGGCGATTCATACTGCTCAGCACGCGACGCTCACCCAGGCCATGACCCAGGAATTACTCGATCTTGAACTGTCCTGTCGGACATCGGATTTCAAAGAGGGCTTGGCCGCGTTCCGCGACCGGCGCGAGCCGGAGTTTCACGGCCGATGACCGACGAAGGAAACGCACATGTCCGCTGAGTCGTTCGACACGATCACCTATCAAGTTGACCAGCACACGGCCACCATCACGCTCAACCGACCCGACGCCCTCAACGCGCTCAGCCCGCACATGATCACCGAATTGCGAGCCGCTTACGCGCAAGCCGAGAGCGACGACCGGGTTTGGCTGCTGATCGTCACCGGCACCGGGCGCGCTTTCTGCACCGGCGCCGACGTCAAGGTGATCCCCGGCGACGGCAAGGTCATCAACAAACGGCCGTACCTGTCCACCTACGAGCAGTGGGAACCGCCTCAGGAGGGCACCCCGCCGTTCCGCACGATGGCCAAACCGGTGTTGGCGGCCATCAACGGTTTGTGTTGTGGTGCCGGCCTGGATTGGGTGACCACCGCAGACATCGTGATCGCATCCGAGAAAGCCACCTTCTTCGACCCGCACGTCAGTATTGGACTGGTCGCCGGGCGCGAAGTGGTGCGTCTGGCGCGGGTGCTGCCCCGCTCAGTCGCGCTGCGGATGGCGTTGATGGGCAAGCATGAGCGGATGACCGCCCAGCGGGCTCTGGAACTCGGGATGATCAGCGAGATCGTCGAACACGACCGCCTGCTCGAACGCGCCCACGAGATCGCGGGCATCGTCAACTCGAATGCGCCGCTGGCCGTACGGGGCACTCGGCTGGCGATCCTCAAGGGCCTCGACCTACCGCTTCACGAAGCAGAGATGCTGGCCGAGGCTTTCCGCGAACGCAATCTGCACACCGAGGATTCGCTCGAGGGGCCGCAGGCGTTCATCGAGAAAAGATCTCCCGACTGGCAATGCCGATGACCACCGAGTTCGAAACGATTCTGCTGCAAACGGATCCGGCCGACCGCGTCGCCACCATCACGCTGAACCGGCCCGGCCGGCTCAACGCATTCAACCGCGTGATGTGCGATGAGATGGTCAAGGCTTGGCGCATCGTCAAGTTGGACGAATCCGTCAATGCGGTGGTGCTGCGCGCGGCGGGCGACCGCGCGTTCAGCGCGGGGCTTGACGTGAAAACGCCCTACGGCCAGCCGCCCAACGTCTGGAATCACGAAGATCCCGGCGAAGCGCTCAGCCCCAAGTGGCAGAAGATGTGGAAGCCGGTGGTGTGCGCGGTTCGCGGAATGTGCACCGCGGGCGCGTTCTATTTCCTCAACGAATCCGACGTGGTGATCTGCTCACCCGACGCAACGTTTTTCGACTCTCACGTCTCCACCGGCCTGGTCTGCGCGCTGGAGCCGATCGGGTTGATGCGCCGGATCGGTTTGGCGGAGACGCTGCGGATAGCGCTGATGGGAAATAGCGAACGCGTCAGCGCGCAGACCGCGCTGCGCATCGGTCTGGTGTCGGAGATCGCGGCCGCAGATCAGCTTTGGGCACGCGCGCACGAGATCGCCAAGACGATTGCCGCCTACCCGCCGTCCGCCACCCAGGGCACCGTGAAGGCGATTTGGGAGTCGCTGGACAAACCGTATCGGGCGGCGATGGAGCAGGGACTGATCTACACCCGCCTCGGCAACCCGATCGGTAAGGCCGAGCTGGCCGCGCAACCGGCCGATCACCGCACCACCACCAAGCCGAAAATCCGTTGATGACAGATCACCCACTCGGCCGCCGGATCGCCCTGGTGCTCGATCTCGAGCCCGGCGAGCGCGCCCTGGAGTTCGACGGCCACTGGTTTTCCTGGGGCCAACTCGCCACCACCGCCCGCCGGCTCGGCTCACTTGTCGAGCAGTACGGCGGCGGCAAGGGCATCCAGGTCGGCATTCTGTTGCGCAATCGCCCCGCCCATGTCGCCGCGTTTCTTGGTGTGCTGCTCAGCGGATCCTGTGTCGTCGCCATCAACCCGTCGCGCGGCGATGACCGCACCGCGGCCGATATCAGCTCACTGCACCTGCCGATGATCATCGGCGAGCCCGACGATGTGGGCAACCTCGTCACCACCTCACCCGCCACCACCGTGCTCTCGATCAGAAGCCTCGATGCGGCGCGGGTGATTGCCGTCGGCAACCGAAACGCCCACACCGCCGCCGACCGGCCGGGCGTCGCGGTGCGGATGTTGACCAGCGGAACCACCGGCCCGCCCAAGCGGGTGGACCTCAGCTACGACATGCTGGCGCGAAGCGTGATGGGACCCGACCCCGGGCAGGCCGCGCCACCGACGGAACTGCGGCGCGGCATCGCGATTGTCAGCGCGCCGCTGGTGCACATCGGCGGCGTCTTCCGGGTGCTGCAGTGCGTCACCGAGGCGAGGCCCTTTGTCCTGCTTGAACGATTCGAGCTCGACAAGTGGGCGGCGGCCGTTCGCACGTACCGGCCCCGCGCCGTTTCTCTGGTGCCGGCCGCGTTGCGGATGGTGCTGCACTCCGACCTTCCGCGTGCGGACCTGGCGAGCATCCGCGCCGTCACGTCGGGCACCGCGCCGCTGTCGGCCGACGACGCCGACGCATTCACCGCCCGGTACGGCATTCCCGTTTTGACCTCGTATGCCGCCACCGAGTTCGGCGGCGGCGTCGCCGGCTGGACACTGGCCGATCACCAGCGCTACTGGCGCGCCAAGCGGGGCAGCGTCGGGCGCGCGACCCCCGGGGCGCAGTTGCGCGTGGTCGACGAAGCCGGCACGCCGCTCCGTCCAAACCAGCCGGGCCTGCTGGAGGTGAAGCCCGGCCAGCGCTACCCGTCCGCCGACTGGATCAGAACCGCGGACCTGGCGCGTATCGACGAGGACGGCTTCCTGTGGATCCTTGGCCGCGCGGATCAGGCGATCATCCGCGGCGGCTTCAAAATCCTGCCCGACGACGTGCGGAGCGCGTTGGAAAGCCATCCCGCGGTGCGGGCTGCGGCGGTGGTCGGACGGCCCGACGACCGCCTCGGCGAGACACCGGTTGCCATGGTGGAGTTGCGTGACACCAAATCGGCGCAACCTGCCGAGCTTTTGGAGTATCTGCGAAGACGGCTGGCCGGCTATGAGCTCCCCACCGACATCGCAATCGTGGACGCCATCCCGACGACACCGTCCGGCAAGCCTGAACTGAGCGCGATCCGGCGCCACTTCTCCGGTGCCGTGGGCGCCGCCCGAGGCGAGCATGATCGATGACTCCGTCACCGTCGCCGCGGTGCTGCGTGAGCAGTCGCGAACCCGGCGCGACCACCCGTTGCTTGTCTGTGACGACGAGCGGATCACCTACCTGGACGCGGACCGTCGTTCCGCCCACCTGGCGCGCCGTCTCACCGGCCTGGGCGCCGGCAAGGGCACACATGTGGGACTGCTGTATCCCAACGGGGTCCCGTTCCTGGTGGCCATGTTGGCCGCGACCCGGATCGGAGCCGTCGTTGTACCGTTCTCCACGTTCTCGACCGCACGCGAGCTCGGCCAACAACTGGCCGTGAGCGACGTCGCCATCCTTCTGGCCGCCGAGTCGTACCGCTCGCACGACTATCGCCGGCGGCTGGCCGAATTCCTCGCTGACGGCAGCGCCGACGGCCGCGTCTTCAGCACCGCCGCGCCGCAACTGCGCCACATCCTGTTCACCAACCCCTCTCCCGAGCGCCACGATCATCCCGATAGCCCCGAAACCCCAGGTCGTCCCGTAGCCGACGCAATGCTTACCGCGCTCGAAGACGATGTCCACGGCTCGGATCCAATCGCGGTCATCTACACCTCGGGGTCGGCCAGCGCACCGAAGGGAGTGGTGCACACCCACGGCGCCCTGCTGGCCCACCAGAAGAACCTCAACGCGATTCGCAACCTGTCCCACAGCGACAAGCTGTTCTGCAATTCGCCGTTCTTCTGGATTGGGGGGTTCGCGTTCGGCCTACTGGCCACGCTGGTCGCCGGTGCAACCCTGGTGTGCTCCAACGCCGCTGACGCAGGCGCCGTGCTCGATCTGGTCGAGGCCCAGAAGCCGAACGTCACCAACGGTTTCGCGGCCGGCATCGCGCACTTGGCTCGTCACCCCAGCTTTGCCCGACGTGACCTGTCGTCGCTGCGCCGGGGCAACCTTTACCCCATCATGGCTCCCGACGTCCGGCCCGCCGATCCCGAGTTGCGCCACAACATGCTGGGCATGACCGAGGCCGGCAGCGTGCTCCTGATCAGTGGGGACGAGGGTGACCAGCCGGAGAGCCGGCGCGGCTCGTTCGGCAAGCCGGCGCCTGGCTTCGAAACCCGGATCATCGACCCCGACACCGGTCGACCGGTCGAAACCGGCGAATTGTGCATCCGCGGCCCGTATGTGATGCAGCGGTACTACGGGCACAGCCGCGAGGAGTGCTTCGATGCGGACGGGTGGTTCCACACCGGCGATGTCGTCCGCACCGATTCCGACGGCTATTTTTACTTCATCGGCAGGCGCGGCTCGATGATCAAGACCGCCGGCGCCAATGTCTCTCCGGCGGAGGTGGAGAAGGCGATCGCCAAAGCCACCGGCGGCATCCTCGCCCATGTAATCGGCATTCCCGATGACGAACGCGGACAGGTGGTCGCGGCGGTGATCGTCCTCGATGACGACGCCGATTTCGACGAGGTGGCCCTTCGCCGCGAGCTCGAAGCCGAACTGTCCGCGTACAAGATCCCCCGGCGATTCGCAGTCGTACGGCACGACGAGGTCCCGTTGTTGTCGAGCGGCAAGGTCGACCGGTCCCAGCTCCGACCCATGTTCGATGCCTGACACCAACTCGATGCCTGACGCCACCGGCATGCCCGACACGATCCATCGACTCCTGCAGCACCGAGCAGCGCTGGACCCGCGCAAGCCGATGATGATCGATCCGGTCGACCGGATTAGTTATGCCGAACTCGACAGCACCACCCGGCTGCTGGCCGCCGGGTTCATCGACGCCGGTGTCGGCAAGGGAACGCGGGTGGGCTTGATCATGCCCAACGGGGTCGGCTGGGCCCGGACCGCGTTGGCGCTGATGCGGATCGGCGCCGTCCTGGTCCCGCTGAGCACGCTGTTGCCGGCTCGTGAACTCGTCGCCCACCTGCGTGTCGCGTCCGTTCAGGCCCTCGTGACGGTCGAGGAGTTTCGCGGCCACCGCTATCTCGATGAGTTGTGCGACGAGCTGTCCGCGCCGCAACTGAGCACCGGAACGCTGTGCTATCCCGCGCTTCCCGCGTTGCGGCGACTGTGGACGGCTGAGGAACTCGATCAGGTGCATGCCGACGATCGAGCAGCGGCGGTGGTCGATGCGCTGGCCGGATCGGTGACGCCCAGCGACACCTTGGTCGTCATGTTCACCTCCGGCAGCAGTGGCCCACCCAAGGGCGTCGTCCACTCCCACGGCAGCGCGATAGGTGCGGTGCGGTCGGGCCTGGCCGACCGCTGCGTAGACGCCGACAGCCGGCTTTATCTGCCGATGCCGTTCTTCTGGACGGGGGGGTTCGGCGGCGGACTGATGACGGCCCTCGTAGCCGGCGCGACCCTGGTGACCGAATCCGTTCACCGGCCGGAGGCGACGCTGCGCCTGCTGGAACGCGAACGCGTCACCTTGTTTCGGGGATGGTCCGACCAGGCGGAAGCCCTCGCGCGCGAGGCGACCGGAGCCGATCTGTCGGCGCTGCGGCCGGGTAGCCTGCCAGCCCTCCTGCCGCACAGCGCGAGGCCGAGACCGGGCGCACGGGCCAACCTGTTCGGTATGACGGAAACGTTCGGCCCCTACTGCGGCTACCGCGCCGACACCGACATGCCGCGGTCGGCATGGGGCAGCTGCGGTAAACCGTTCGAAGGCACCGAGGTTCGCATCGTCGATCCTTCAACGGCAGAGCCGGTGGCTGCCGGTGCGGTGGGAGATATTCAGCTGCGTGGACCCCACGCCCTGCGCGGCATATGCCGGCGCAGCCGGGAGCAAATCTTCACCGTCGACGGCTTCTACCCGACCGGCGACCTCGGTCATCTTGACGGCGACGGGTTTTTGTACTACCACGGCCGATCCGACGACATGTTCAAGGTCCGCGGCGCCACCGTCTACCCGAGCGAGGTGCAACAGGCCCTCCAGACGATCGGCGGTGTTACGAAGGCCTTCGTCACGAACATCGCCGATGCCCACGGCGACCACGTCGCCGCCGCGGTGCTGTGCGACACCGCCACCGTCACGGTTGACATGTTGAGAACCGCGGCGCGCAGCGTGCTCAGTTCGTTCAAAGTTCCCACGGTGTGGCTGCTCCTCGACGCCGACGACACCCTGCCGCGGCTGCCGACGGGCAAGGTAGACGCCCGCCGCCTGCGCGAGATGTTGACTCAGGTCAGCGAGTAGCGGATCGGCAGGTGCTTGAGCCCGCCGACGAATGTCGTCGCGACGTATGCTGGCGCCCCGGTGAGTTCGACCGATCTCAATCGTGGCAGTAACGCGCGCAAGAAGCTGTTGACCTCCAGCCGGGCCAGCGCGGCGCCGAGGCAGAAGTGCACGCCGTAGCCGAAGGCGACGTGCCGGTTAGGGTCACGACCCACATCGAAGCGGAACGGCTCGTCGAAGACGTCCTCGTCGCGGTTGCCGGAAACGTACGACAACAGCACGGATTCGCCGGCGGCGATCGGCACGCCCCGCACCGTCGTGTCCTGCGCGGCCGTGCGCATGAATGCTTTGACCGGGGTGACCCAGCGAATCATTTCCTCCGTCGCCAATGCCATCAGGGCTGGCTTCGCACGCAGAAGCTCGCGTTGATCTGGGTGTTCGATCAGCGCCAGCAACCCACCGGAGATCGTCGCGCTGGTGGTGTCGTGTCCAGCGGTCGCCACGATCGCGTAGTAGGAAACGGTGTCCACATCGGACAGCGGTTCACCGTCGACTCGGGCGTTGGCGATCGCCGAGGCGAGATCGTCGGTGGGGTGTTCGCGGCGCGAGGCGGTGACTGCGTTGAAGTACTCGAACATGTCGAACAGGGCAGCCATCTGTTCCTGCCTGGTGGTTCCCCGTTTGAACTCGTCGTCGTCGCCACCGAACAGTTCTTGTGTCAGCCGCAGCATCCGGGGGAAGTCGGATTCCGGCAGGCCGAGCAGTGACAGGATCACGTAGAGCGGGTAGTTGACGGCCACCTCCTGGACGAAGTCGCACTCGCCGCCGGCCGCCACCATCTTGTCGACATAGAGCCCGGCCAGCTCGACGACCCTTCTCGACAGTGCCCGCATGGCCTTGGGCCGGAACCAGTCGGCGCCGATCGCACGGATGACTCGATGCTGCGGGTCGTCCATGTGGATCAGGGTGCGCACGCCCGCGGCGGCCTGCAGTTCGTCGCTTTCGGACGTCATCAGGACCGGGCGCGGCGCGTTGGTGAAAAGCGTGTTGCCGCGCTCGATTTCCATGATGTCGGCGTGCTTGGTAATCGCCCAGAAGGGGCGGTAACCCGGCACGTCGACCCAGCACACCGGCGCGTCGGCGCGTAGATGGGTCAGCGCGGCGTGCAGTCCCGCCTCGTCGGTGTAGGCGATCGGATTGGCGAACACCTTCGCCGCCTCGTCCATGATCCGCGTGCTCATCGGCAACTCCTCGGCTGCGGGGCGGTCCGAATGTAGCTACTGTAGCCGATACAGTACGTCCACCAGCACCGGTCCGGAACAGCGTTCGTCAGCGACGCCGACGTCGGCCTGCCGCGTCGTCGACCACACCGTGCTGGCTGAGGTGATCGATCAACGGCGCCACGCCGGCCATGAAGTGCTCCGACATCGCGCTGCGTGCGCGTCGTGCGTCGCGCTGCGCGAGTGCGGCGAGGACCCGTCGGTGGTCTTTGACCGACTGGGCCGGCCATCCTGCGACGGTCGGGAAGACGGATTCCGGCGCGTAGCGGGTGATCTGCGACATCATCTGGGACAACTTCGGCGAATCGGCTGCGACGTTGATCGCGCGGTGGAACTCGTGGTTGAGGCGCACCGCGCCATCGTGGTCGTCGCGGCCGTACGCGTCCTCGAGCGCGGCCTGGATCGCCGTCAGCTTCCTCAGCTGCTCCTCGGTGATTCTGGTCGCCGCCCGGGCGGCCAGTTCGCCGCCGATATGGGCCTGCACATCCGATACGTCGGCGATGTCGCGCCCGGTGACCGGCAACACCATGAAGCCTCGCCGGGGTTGCTGCACCAACAGGCCCTCCGCGCGCAGCTGCAGCAGCGCCTCCCGGACCGGCGTGACGCTGATGCCCAACTCGGCCGCCACCTGTTCCAGCCTGACGTATTCGCCGGCGCCGTAGGTGCCCTCGAATATCCGCTGCCGAACGTAGCGCGCCACATCGTCGGAAAGCTGCGGCCGCGCCGCGAAATCCGCAACCTCCATCAGATCTGGTACTCGGCCAGCAGTCGCTTGCTGATGATCTGCTTCTGAATCTCGCTGGTTCCTTCGCCGATCAGCAGGAACGGTGCGTCGCGCATCAGCCGCTCGATCTCGTACTCCTTGGAGTAGCCGTAGCCGCCGTGGATCCGGAAGCTCTGCTGGGTCACTTCGCTGCAGAACTCGCTCGCCAGATACTTGGCCATGCCGGCCGCCAGGTCGTTGCGTTCCCCTGAGTCCTTCAGGCGCGCAGCATTCACCATCATCAGGTGCGCCGCCTCGACCTTCGTGGCCATCTCGGCCAACGAAAACGCGATGGCCTGATGCTCGGCGATCGGCTTGCCGAATGTGCTGCGCTGCTGCGCGTATCGGACGGCGAGTTCGAAAGCGCGGATGCCCACGCCGCAGGCACGCGCCGACACGTTCACCCGTCCGACTTCGATGCCGTCCATCATCTGGAAGAATCCCTGTCCGGGCTTGCCGCCGAGCACGTCGTCGGCGCCGGCCCGATAGCCGTCGAAGATGAGCTCGGTGGTGTCGATGCCCTTGTAGCCGAGTTTGTCGATCTTGCCGGGAATGAGCAGACCGGGCGCGACTTCACCGAAACCGGTGGGCTTTTCGACGAGGAACGCGGTGAGGTTCCGATGCGGCTTGTCGGCTCCTTCGTCGGTTCGCACCAACACGGCGACCAGGGTTGAACTGCCGCCGTTTGTCAACCACATCTTCTGCCCGTCGATGGTGTAGTTGCCGTCGGGATTGCGCCTGGCCCGGGTGCGTATCGCCGCGACGTCAGAACCCAGCTCCGGTTCGGACATCGAAAACGCACCGCGGGCCTCGCCGGTCGCCATGCGCGGCAGGAAATGCTCTTTCTGCCGGTCGGTTCCGTGCTGGCGCAGCATGTAGGCCACGATGAAATGGGTGTTGATCACGCCCGAGATGCTCATCCAGCCGCGCGCGAGTTCCTCCACGCACAATGCGTAGGTCAGCAACGACTCACCGAGTCCCCCGTACTGCTCGGGTATCATCAGGCCGAATAGACCCATCTCGCGCATCCGGTCGACGATGTCCTGCGGATAGGTGTCGGTGCGTTCCAATTCCGGCGCGTTGGGAATGACTTCCTTGTCGACGAATTGGCGTACGGTCGACACGATTTCGCTCTGAAACTCGCTGAGGCCGAGGGTCTGGGCCAGTCTGGTCATCGCTGATCTCCCTATCCGCGATCCGGCCCGATCGTGCCCGAGGACACCAGGCCGGTGATGTCGTCGCGGCTCAAACCCAGCCGCCCGGCGAGCAGGTCGGCAGTGTCCTGGCCCAGCCCGGGGGCGGGCCCGCTGGCCGGATGCACACCGTCGAGCTCGGCCGGTAGCCCCGGGGCGAAGTATTCACCGACATCGGGCTGGCTGAGCCGACAGAACAGCGGATTCTTGGTGACGCGCTCGTCGTCGGCGACTTCCCCGAACGTGCGGTAGCGCTCGAACAGGACCGTCGTGCCCGACAGCGCATCGGTGATCTCGTCGGCGGTGTGATCGCCGAACCAGGTGGCGAACAGGCCGCTCAACACCTCGCGGTGGCGGTAGCGCTCGCCTTCCTCGGTGAAGTCGACGCCGAGCGCCTCGGCCAGCGCGGATACCGCCGGCCCAGTGCCCGACACCTCGACCAGGTCGCGAAAATGGCGCCGCGTCAACGTGACCACCATGAAGCGGGCGCCGTCGCTGCTGGCGAAATCCTGGCCGTACTGGCCGTAGATGGCGTTTCCGAGGCGTGGCCGTTCGGTGCCGTTCACCTGCGGCTCGGTCAGTAACCCCAGGTTGCCCGCGGTCGCCAGCGCCACGTCCTCCAACGACAGACTGACCCGTGCGCCGTGCCCGCACCGATCGCGGCGGCGCACCGCGGCGGTCACGGCGAGCGCGGCATACAGGCCGCAGCACACATCCCATGCCGGAAGCACATGGTTCACCGGGCCGGCGTGCTCGACCGGGCCGGTGACGAGCGGGAAGCCGGTCGCGGCGTTGACGGTGTAATCCACCCCGGTGGACCCGTCGCCGCGGCCGACCAGCTGGACGTGAATGACATCCGGGCGCATCTTGGCTAGCTGGTCGTACGCCAACCAGGACAGACCGGCGGCGTTGGTCACGACGATGCCGTCGCCCTCCACGATGAGCCGCTGCACCAGCCGCTGCCCGTTGGCTGAGCGTAGATCCACTGTGGCCGAGCGCTTTCCCTTGTTCAACCCGGTCCAGTAGATCGAGGCGCCGCTCGCGGCCAGCGGCCACCGGCGGAAGTCGGACGCGCCGCCGAGCGGGTCGACACGGATCACCTCGGCTCCGAGTTGAGCCAGGGTCATGCCGCACAGCGGGGCCGCGACGAAGCTGGAAACCTCCACGACGGTGGTGCCGGCCAGCGGCAATCCGGCCGTCTGGCCCCCGGCGGTCAAGGCGCAACCCGTTCGAAGACCGCGGCAAGGCCTTGCCCGCCGCCGATGCACATCGTTTCCAGGCCGTAGCGTGCCTCCCGCCGCGCCAGCTCGCGCGCCAGCGTGGCCAGCATCCGTCCGCCGGTGGCGCCGACCGGATGTCCCAGCGAGATTCCCGACCCGTGGATGTTGGTGCGTTCGCGATCGGCTGCGCCGAATCGCCACTCCCGCATGACCGCAAGCGCCTGCGCGGCGAAGGCTTCGTTGAGTTCGATCACGTCGATGTCGCTCAGCCGCAGGCCCGCTTTGGCGAGCGCGGCCTGGGTCGCGGGCACCGGACCGATGCCCATCACACCGGGCGGCACGCCGGCCAGCCCCCACGAAACCAGCCGCACCAACGGTGTGAGCCCCAGCTCGGCGGCCTTCTGCGGTGTCGTGACGACGCACATGGACGCGGCATCGTTCTGCCCGCTGGCATTTCCGGCCGTGACCGTCGCCTCCGGATCCTCGTTGAGCAGAATGGGTTTGAGCCTGCCGAGTGATTCCAGCGAGGTGTCCGCGCGCGGGTGCTCGTCGGCCTCGATGACCTCCTCGCCGTGACGGCTCGCAACCGCGACCCCGATGATCTCCTCGGCGAGGATACCGTCCTTTTGTGCGGCGACTGCCCGCTGGTGTGACACGACGGCAAGTTCGTCCTGCTCCGCGCGAGAGATGCCGTACTGCCGCCGCAGGTTCTCGGCGGTCTGCAGCATCCCGCCCGCAACGGGGTGATGTCGGCCGCCGGCGGTCGTCCGGCCCCGCGCCAGCCCGTCGTGGACCTTGATGCCGCCGCGGGCGCCCCCCCATCGCATGTCGGTGGAGTAGAAGGGCACGTTGCTCATGCTCTCGGCGCCGCCGGCAACGACAATGTCGTTGTCGCCGTTGCCAACCTGCAGGGCAGCCTGGATCAGCGCCTGCAGACCTGATCCGCACCGGCGGTCGACCTGCATGCCCCCAACGGTCACCGGCAGACCGGCGTCCAGTGCGACCACCCGCCCGATCGCCGGTGCCTCGCTGGACGGATAGCAGTGCCCGAGGATGACGTCCCCCACCGACTCTGGCGCAATCGCGGTTCGGTCCAACAGCCCGCGTAGAGCCGCCACCCCCAGGTCGACGGCGGTCAGTGACCGCAGCATTCCGCCGTACCGGCCGATGGGCGTGCGGACGGGTTCACAGATGACGGCGTCGCGCATGGTCTTCCTCGTCGTGATTCGTGCTGCTCAGCTGGCCGGTCACATGAACCGTCCGCCGGTGACCTCCAGAACGGTGCCGGTCATGTAGGAGGATAGGCCGCTGGCCAGGAACAGGGCCACGTTGGCGACCTCGAAGGGCTCTCCCGCCCGGCCCATCGGAACCTCGGCGACCTTCTGCTCCCAGATGTGTTGCGGCATGGCCTCGGTCATCGCAGACCGGATCAGTCCGGGCGCGATCGCGTTGACCCGCACGCCGAGATGAGCGAGTTCCTTGGCGGCGGCCTTGGTCATGCCGACGATGCCGGCCTTGGCCGCCGAGTAGTTCGTCTGCCCCGCCAGGCCGATCTTCCCGGACAGCGACGACATGTTCACGATCGCGCCGCGCTTGTTCTCGCGCATGATCGCCGCCGCGGTGCGGGTGCCGTTCCAGGTGCCCTTCAAATGCACGGCGATGACCTGGTCGAACTGCTCCTCGGTCATCTTGCGCATCGTGGCGTCGCGGGTGATGCCAGCGTTGTTGACCATGATGTCCAGGCCGCCGAATCGCTCGACGGCGCCGGCAACCAGGGCCTTTACCTCATCTGCCCGGGTGACGTCGCACCGCACGGCGGCCGCGATACCCGTAGCTGCGAAGCCGTCTTCCAGCCGCTTCACCGCCGCCTCCGTGGCTTCCAGGTCCAGGTCACCCAGCACGACGTGGGCGCCTTCGGCCACGAAACGCTCGGCGATGGCAAAACCCAGTCCCTGCGCCCCGCCGGTCACCACCGCCGTTTGACCGCTCAGCATCGACACCGTCAACCGTCCTCCTGTCCCGCCGCCTCGCCGGTCGGCGGGCCCCGACACGTAATCACACATTGTATTTCATATATGATCCTGCGGTTGACCGGCCCCCGCGTTGCCCGGGAAGGAGCGTCGATCCATGCCGCCACACAGCGTTGTCAGCGACCAGGATTTTCGGGACATCCTGGCGCAGACCCGTCAGTTCGTCCGCACCGCCGTGGTCCCCCGCGAGCAGCAGATCCTGGCCGAAGACAAGGTTCCCGACGACCTGCGCGACCAGGCCAAGAAGATGGGCTTGTTCGGATACGCCATCCCTCAGGAGTGGGGCGGCCTCGGGCTGAATCTCGCACAGGACGTCGAGCTGGCCATGGAATTGGGCTATACATCGCTGGCGCTACGGTCGATGTTCGGCACCAACAACGGCATTGCGGGCCAGGTGCTGGTTGGCTTCGGCACCGACGAGCAGAAAGCCCGCTGGCTGGCGCCGATGGCCTCCGGCGAGGTTGTCGCCTCCTTCGCGTTGACCGAACCCGGCGCCGGATCCAACCCGTCGGGGCTGCGCACTAGGGCGATTCGCGATGGCTCAACACAAACTTCGGACTGGGTGATCTCCGGACAGAAGCGCTTCATCACCAACGCGCCGGTCGCCGACCTGTTCGTGGTCTTCGCGCGCACCCGCCCGGCCGACGACAGGGGCGCCGGCATCGCGGTCTTCCTGGTGCCCGCCGACACGCCCGGCGTCGAGGTGGGCGCCAAAGACGCGAAGATGGGCCAGGAGGGTGCCTGGACGGCCGATGTGAACCTCACCGACGTCCGCGTGCCTGGCGGTGCCCTGGTTGGCGGCAGTGCGGACATCGGTTACCGTGCGGCCCTGATCTCGTTGGCCCGGGGCAGGGTGCACATCGCCGCGCTGGCCGTGGGAACGGCTCAGCGGGCGCTCGACGAATCGGTCGCCTACGCCGCGACCGCGACGCAGGGCGGCACTCCGATCGGAAATTTTCAATTGGTGCAGGCGATGATCGCCGACCAGCAGACCGGTGTGTTGGCCGGTCGCGCCCTTGTTCGTGATGCCGCCCGCAAGTGGGTTACCAACGAAGACCAGCGAATCGCCCCGTCTGCGGCGAAGCTTTTCTGCACCGAGATGGCGGGCGCGGTGGCCGACCTGGCGGTACAGATTCACGGCGGCAGTGGCTACCTGCACGGAGTGCCGGTGGAACGGATCTACCGCGATGTCCGGCTACTGCGGCTCTACGAGGGCACCAGCGAAATTCAGCGCCTGATCATCGGCGGCGGGCTCGTCAAGGAGGCGCAGCGCCGCTGATACCCTTACCGTGAGCATTACGATATGCCACGGCAGCGCAAGCGCAGGCGTGCAGCTGAGCGGCCGGCTCGAGGGCAAGGTTGCGTTCATCACCGGAGCGGCGCGCGGGCAGGGCCGGGCGCATGCCGTCCGGATGGCCAACGAGGGCGCCGACATCATCGCCGTCGATCTGGCCGGAAAGCTGCCGCCGTGCGTTCCGTATCGGTCTGCGACGCCGGACGACCTTGCCGACACAGTGCGGCTGGTGGAGGCCACCGGTCGGCGGATCCTCGCGTCGATGGTGGACACCCGGGACTTCGACGGACTCCGCCAGACCGTCGGCGACGGCGTGACCGAGTTGGGGCGGCTGGACGTCATCGTCGCCAACGCCGGGATTTCCGCCACCCCAGACCTGGTATGAGATCACGGCCGAATCGTTTCGGGATGTCATGGAAATCAACGTGTCTGGCACCTGGAACACCGTGATGGCCGGGGCGTGGAGATCATCGAGGGGGGCCGCGGCGGGTCGATCATTTTCATTGGGTCTGCCGCCGGCGTCAAGATGCAACCGTTCATGGTGCACTACACGGCCAGCAAGCATGCGGTGACGGGGATGGCCCGCGCGTTCGCCGCCGAGCTCGGCAAGTTCTCGATCCGGGTCAACAGCGTCCATCCCGGCCCGGTCAACACCAACATGGGGTCGGGCGACATGGTCGCCGCGATCAGCAGGGCGACCGAAAACAATCCGCAGTTGGCCAACACACTGACCCCTTTTCTGCCGGACTGGGTGTCGCAGCCTGAAGACATCGCCGACGCCGTGTGCTGGCTGGCGTCTGACGAGTCGCGGCTGGTCACCGCGACGGGATCTCAGTCGATCACGGTTCTAACCAGTACTGAAATCGCTCACCAGGTCCAGGGTCTTGAGTTCACGGATCGCCCGGCATCCGCGTTGCAGCATGACCGCGACCATCGCATCGCCACGTTCGGTGGATGCTGCGAATGCGAAGCCCAGGCTGGCGAGCAACGGCGCCTGCAGCATTCCCAACCGGTAGTCCCGCCAGCACATCTCGCGGTCGTAGTCCGTTATGCCATGGGTCAGCAAGCTTCGGTGGTAGTCGCCGACGAGTTGCCCTTCGATGGCAGTGCGGGTTTCGGGAAGCAGGCTGGTCGCGCCGAAATACGCCAAGTCCCGGGCGGGCAGCCCGATTCCCATTGTCTGCCAGTCCACGATGGTGACACGGCTGCGGTCCGGGTCGAAGAGCATGTTGTCGAGACGATAGTCGCCGTGCATCAGCGAATACCGGCCCGGTTCGGCGAGCAGCCACGGCGTCACCACATTCATTGCCGCCGTGAGTGTCTCGCTGTCCGCCGGGCTCAACTGTGCCCCGAGCTTGTCCAGGGTGATTTCGGCGCTGAGCCGGGCAACGTCACCGAGTCCCCGCGCGGCGTTTTCGTCGCCGGGCTTCGGCATCGCCACCTCGTCCAGTCCCAGCCACGCGGGATCACACCAACTCGGTCCGTGCAGTCCCGCCAGCGCCGTCACCGCCAAGCGGGCCTCCAGCGCAGTGCAGCCGGCGACCTGGTCCCCTTGCGCGGCCGGTGCCATGTCTGCAAGCAGCAGCGCGAAGTCGGCACCGTCGTCGCTGATGTCGCAGTAGAAGCAATGCGGCGTCGGTACCGCCGTCTGTTGCGCGACCCGTTCGTAAAACGCGACCTCGCTGCGGTAGCCGAGCGCAACCCTGTCCCGAACGGCGTCGTCCTGTGCTGGCAGTTTGATGACAAACGTGTCGGGCAGCCCAGCCTGACCGCGCGTATAGGTCGCCGAGATACGGTACGTGGCGCCCGTCTGACCCGTGCCGATGGCGGTGATGTCGACAGCTGTGATCTCGACGCCCAGCACGGTCGACAGCCATGCGCTGGTGACGTCGGTGGGGCGGCGCGGAATCTTCGCCGGCAGCGACGTCACACCGACGCCATCCTGTCGAGGTGCGCGAGGATGTCGGGATAGCGCTTCAGGTGAGCGCCGCCGTTGAGGTCGAGCACCTCGCCGGTCAGCCACGACGCCTTGGCCGAACACAAGAAGAGCACCGCGTCGGCGACATCGGTGGGCGCGCCGAGCCGTCCGAGTGGGGTGTTCTCGAGATAGTCGTCGAGCACAGCGGGCACCTGGGTCACCGCCTGTGTCAGCGGCGTGTGCACGAATCCGGGCGACACCGCGTTGACCCTGATGTGTCGCGGCGCGAATTCCAGAGCGGCGACCTGGGTCAGCATCGCCAGCCCGGCCTTTGCCGCGGAGTAGGCGCTCATTCCGGGTGCCGCCAGCCGCGCGTTCAGCGAGGTCACCGACACCAGTGAACCCCCGTCCCGCAGCTGCCGCCCGGCGTATTTCGCGACGATGAAGGCGCCGTTGAGGCAGACGTCCACCACGGCGCGGAATTCCTCGACGGGCATCTCGATGATGCGTCCGAAGTTGCTGAACCCGGCCGTGTTGACCACGATGTCCAGCGGTCCGACCCGGTCGAAAAGCGCTGCGACAGTGCTCTCCTCGGTGACGTCGACGGTGTGTGCGGCATGCGGCCGGCCGAGCTCGGCCGCGCGTGCGGTGGCGGCGTCGGTGTTGCGGTCGGCGATGGTGACGCGACAGCCCTCGCCGGCCAGGCCCTGCGCGATCGCCCAGCCGATACCGGATGCGCCGCCGGTTACCAGTGCGATGCGCTCGGCGTCAGATTCGGACACCCTGCCTCCAGTTCAGCGGCGAACGTGCGTTTGACAGCTGTCACTGTAGGGCACCGGCGAAAGCCCACCAACGGTTCTCGTAAGACTTCCAGTAAGCCGCACCTTTGCGCCGTGCCCGAGGTTAAGCTAGCCTTACCTACTACCAAGGGTGGGCCGCCGAGGGAGCGGGGTTTTCTGGCCGATGTATGTGTGTCTGTGCGTGGGTGTGACGTCCGAGACGGTGCGTGAGGCGGTTGCCGACGGCGCCGCGACGTCGAAGCAAGTGGCGGTTGCCTGTGGCGCGGGAACTGGATGCGGCCGCTGTAAGCGGACGGTGCGGGCAATCATCGCTTCGCAGAGCCAGCCGTCAGGTCCGACGCCGTTGTGGGGCAAGGTCAAGCAGCTGGCGCGCCGGGCCGGCTGAGTCGAGCGTCCCACCGGAACTGTCGCCGCCCGATCCCGTTTAACCTCGCTCGGCGCGGGTAAGATGAAATATCGTACGCCAGCGTTGACAACGACAACGGCCGCGAGGCCGCGACGTTGTCCTGATCGCGCAAGAGGGGCCTATGGAGGTCACCACACGCGCCATAACTCTGGCCTCGGCAGCGGCGGTGCTGCTGGGTGGTTGCAGCACGAACGCGACTGCGCGGCCGGTGGCTGATCCGGGGCCGGCCAGCCAGATCATGACCGCCGCCGGGCCGCCCGCTCCGATGGCCGCAGCTGGCGGCACCCTGCCTCCGCCGGACGCTGACGGCAATCCGGCGTGCCCGGTCTCCGACGCTTGGGGCAAAGCCCCCACCGATAACGGCATCTTCATCACGTACTGGGACGATCAGGACGACTTCGTCACGGCGCTGGTACGCACCAGCTTTGGGACCGACTTCGCCAAGTCGGCGAGCATCGATCCCGTCCAGCAGCCGCTCATCTTCGACTTCCCCAACATCGACGCCACGACTGTGCGCGAAGTGCTGATCACCACCAACGTAGAACGTTGTTTCGCCACGCCGGACCCGGCGACCAGCGGCCGGTGATTTTGCCCGCACCTTCGCCCATGCCAGCGCTTCTCGCGCGTCCGGACTATGATCGACGGCGGGTCGGCACAACGAAGATGGCAAGAGCTCTCTGCCCGTTGGATCAGCCGGACGGTTCGGAGTCGACGCCACAGGACAGTGACCCGTAGGGGGTCTCATGGGTTATCTGAAGAAGATCGCGGCGGGTGCCGCCGTCACCGGCGCACTGGTCGTCTCCGGCCTCGGGCTGGCAACGGCGAACGCCCAGGCACCGTCGCTTCCGGCGTCGAACCTCGGCGGATTCGCGTTGGACGACTGGGGTTACGGACCCGGTTACGGTTCGGGCCCAGGGCCCGGCTACGGCTGGGCCGGCGGACCCGGCTACGGCTATGGACCCGGCTACGGCTATGGACCCGGCTACGGGTCCGACGGCGCGTGCGCGTGGATACCGCCGTTTGTGTCGCAGTGGATACCACCGGCGGCCTGCGGGGGCTGATCGTCCCGAAGGTTGCTGCGCTGGCGCTCGTCTGACTCTCCGTACCAAGCCCTCGAACGCCTCGCGTATCGTCTGCGATTGGCTTTGGCGACGTCGTTCACGTGGCCGTGCGGTGGGAATCAGCTGTAGCAGTACGAGTCCGACGAAGCGTCGCCACCCTGCAGCCGGATCTGGTGCACGCGCAGGCCGCGGAAATCCTCGCCGTTCGGGAAGAACCTCTCGTCGATGCTCAGCCCGCCGTCGGGAGAGGTATCCAGCTTGGCCATCCATGTGCCGACGCCGTCCGGGTAGAACTGGTCGTCCCACGCCCCGTACAGCGAGTTGGTGAAGTACACCCGCTTGCCGTCGCGGCTGACCTCGACCATCTGCGGCCCGCCGGCCAGCGGCATGTCGGGCATCGCCGGGTGCGGAGCGCGGTCGACGATGCCGCCTAGCCGCACGGATCCCACCTGCTTCGGGCTCGCGGGGTCCGACACGTCGAACTGCTTCATCTCGCCGGTGCCCCAACAGGACACGTACAGGAACCGGTCATCGACCGACAGGTCGATGTCGCTGACGAGCGGGGGCACTGCGGAGAACGGCTTGAGCGCGGGAGGCAGCAGGTCTGGGTCGGCGGGCTCCGCGGGGATGGTGACGACCTTCTCGACCTTCCACTCGTGCCCGTCGCGAAACCAGCGCCAGACCGAGCCGGACAGGTCTTCGGTGGAAATCACTAGGCCAACGAAGCCCCAGGTCGCCTCGGGGTCGTGGGACGGGCGCAGCTCCAGTGCCATTTGGTGCTGGCCGCCCAGGTCGACGCGCTGCATGTGTTCACCGGTGGCAAGGTCCCAGAAGTGGATGGCGTGCCCGTACTTGCCGCCCAGCAACAATTCCGGCACGATGCCGTTCTCGATCATCGACGGGCTGCCCCACTCGCTCGAGATCAGCACGTTCTGATTGAGGTGCCACCAGGCGTCGTAGTGGAAGTGCTGCGGCCCACGGTCGGTCTCCCAGGCCCGTAAGACGTCGAAAGTCTGATGATCGAGCAGCGCGATCCCGCCCGGCCCGTCATCGTTGCCCTCAGGGCCGCCCAGGCAGGTGAGGAAGACCCCGTCGGGTCCGCAGTGCAGGGTGTGCGGACGCGAGTAGCCGGCGTTCTCGGACAGGCTCTTGGCGTCGATCGTCTTGATCAGCGTCGGGTTGCGTGGGTCCGGCTGAGTGTCGAACACGTGAACGTTGGACGATCGCAGCCCTGGCACCAGGAGATAACGGCGCTCGAGGCCGTCCATGTCGTGGCCCTCGTGCTTGAGCGCGCTGCTGCAGGCATTCCAACCGAAGTGATGAAGCTCGTCGCCGCGGCCGGGGACCTCGGTCCAGCCGACCACCCGCCCATAGCTGCCAGAGGCCGGATTGACGTCGACGACGGTCATCGCGTCGTTCTTCTGCGCGGCGCGGTCGAAGGCCACCACGTACGCGAGCTGCTCGCCAGGAGCGGCCGCCGCCTCCGCAGCGGTCCGGTAGAACGTCGGATCGGTCGACAGACGAGCCATACGGAGACCTCCCAATCGGGACGCTGGTGCTCAAGACAAGCCGCACGCAACTGCATCCGGTCGCCGAGAAAAATCCTAGTCTCGGCCAGCACGTTCAGCCATCGAACAGGACCATCCGGGTTTCACGTCAAAGTAGCTGATTACGGGTGCCCTGGCGGGCCGCGATCGTTAGGTGCGCGTCAGCAGGAAGGTGTCTTCGAAACCACTTGGCGCGCCGTCGCAGTCGGCCGCCACGGTGCCGTGTGCGGTGCCGGTCAGTGTCGTCGGGTCCACCGAATAGTTCACCGTGCCCGGCAGGCGCCGCCCGTCGTTGCAAACCGATAGATCCGGGCGAGCCACGGTCATCTGCCAGACACCGTCGACGAGTTGCAGGTCTCCGTCGTATCCGCCGCTGCCATCCGGCGCGCGATCCGCTGAACTGCTGACGTGAGCGCATCCGGGGCCGCACGGTGCGACGGTCCAGGTCCGGACCGCGTTGATGTCTACCAAGGCGCCGCGATTGATTTCTTCGGTGACGAAATAGCTGTAGGTTCCGGCCAATTCCGGGTCAGCAGAAGCCGGCGGCGGCAGAACAAGGTTGAGCGCACCCAGGCCGCCGCTGAGCGCGCCTGCCAGGACCGCGGCTTTCCTCATCGGGTGCGAGTATGAACACCCACCGGCACCGTAGGTACCGGATTCCATAGAAATTGCTCGCTTATCACCCGGCTGCCGAACGCCATTCCTGCGCACCTGGCGTGCGTCCGGCTCTTGACCAGCACTCCGCCGCCCCTTCGGCTCTTGTGCGGCGACCCGGCGTGGGCTAATCTGACGGTAACCCTCTAACAACTGGCTATATCTAAAGGAGGTACCCATCATGAAGAGCACTGGTTCGGCTCGGTGGTGGGCCCTCGGCGCGGTCAGCCTCGGTGTGCTGGCGGTGAGCCTGGATGGCACGGTGCTGTCGGTGGCATTGCCGACCCTGGCGAAGTCTCTGCACGCATCCGAGTCGGACCTGGAGTGGTTTTCGGCCGGGTATCTGCTGGTGTTGGCCGCGGCCACCCTGCCGGTGGGTCTGCTCGGTGACCGCTTCGGCCGCAGGGGCGTGCTGGTCGCATCGCTGGCGATCTTCGGCGCGGGGTCGGCGTGGTGCGCCTACTCGCCCTCGCCGGGCGCGTTCCTCATCGCCCGCCTCGTCATGGGCGCAGCGGGGGCCGGTGTGGCGGTCATGGCGCTCTCCCAGCTGACGGTGCTGTTCGACGAACCAACGCGACCGAAAGCGGTCGGTGTATTTCAGGCGGCCAACTTTCTGGCCCTTCCGCTGGGACCGATTCTGGGCGGCTGGATGTTGTCGCGGTTTTGGTGGGGCTGGATGTTCTTGGTGAACGTGCCCGTCGCGGTCGTCGGCGTTGCCGTGGTCGCGGCCATGGTGCCCGAGTCGCGCGCCGCGCAGCGGCCGGGCCTGGATCCGCTGGGGACCAGCGCCTCGGTGACCGGGTTGGTGGCGGTGACCTACGGCGCGATCGAGGCCGGCCGCCATGGCTGGGGCAGCGGCGTCGCGCTGGCGTCGATGTTGATCGGCGCGCTGCTGCTGGCCGGGTTCTTCGTCTGGGAACGCCGGCTCTCGGCAGGGCACGGCGACCCGCTCATCGACCCCACGTTGTTCCGGTCCCGGTCGTTTACCTGGGGCTCCCTGCTGGCCGGCGTGGTCGGGCTGGCGATGATCGGCTTGCTGTTCACGATGCCGCAGTATTTTCAGGCCGTGCGCGGCGCCGACGCGCTCGGATCGGGTCTGCGCCTGCTTCCATTGGTCGGCGGCCTGATTGTCGGCACGCTCCCGTCGTCCTGGATGGCCAAGACGTTTGGCGCCAAGCTGACCGTCACGACGGGATTCCTACTGGTTGCACTCGGCTCAGCCATGGGTTCGGCCACCACGGCCACCTCCGGGATCGCCTTTATCGCGGCCTGGATGGCGCTGCTGTGCGCCGGCACCGGGTTGGCGATCTCGGCGGCCGTGTCGGCCGCCCTGGCGCAGCTGTCTGCCGAGCGCAGCGGCACCGGGTCGGCGGTGGTGCAGGTGTTTCAAAAGACCGCAGGGCCCCTCGGAACCGCCATCATGGGAAGCGTGCTCGCCGCCGCCTACCAGTCCCGGCTCGACGCGGTGCCAATGCCGGCCGCCGTCGATGCGGCGGCCCGCCACAGCGTCTTCAGCGCCCTGGCCGCCGCGGAGCGGCTCGGCTCACCGTCCCTGGCCGCCGCCGTGCGCAGCGCGTTCGTGCACGGGATGGACACCTCGCTGCTCACCTCGACCGGCATCGCCGTCGCTGGCGCGGTCCTGACCCTCGCCTTCCTGCCCGGCGCGCGACGTGCTGCCCACCACGACCATTCCCCGGAGGTCGCCGATGCCGTCCGTCTCTGACCCTCCCAAACCTGGTCTGCGGGAACGCAAGAAGGCTCGAACCCGCGCCGCGATTCAGTCTCACGCACTGCGTCTGTTCCGCGAGCAGGGCTATCACGCCACCACGATCGAACAGATCATCGCGGCCGCCGATGTCTCCGAAAGCACCTTGTTCCGCTATTTCCCCACCAAGGAAGATCTCGTGCTGCAGGACGACTACGACCCGCTGATCATCGAAGCGCTGCGGGCCCAGCCGCCCGAAGTTGCGCCGGTCGCGGCGATCCGTGCGGCGCTGGCAGCGGTTTTCGGCGGGATGTCGCAGGCGCAACGGACCGAACAGAACGAACGAGTGGCGCTGGTGCTGTCGGTTCCCGCGGTGCGCGCCAGAATGCTCGACCAGTTCCTGCAGGCGGCACGGGATCTGGGCGAGGCCATCGCCGAACGCGCCCGCCGGCGACCCGACGACTTCGCCGTGCGCACCGTCGCCGGCGCGGTCGTGGGGGCGTTCCTGGCGGGCCTGGACACCGTCGCCGACAGCCCCGACGCCGACCTCGGCGCGCTCATCGATCAAGCCCTCGCACACCTGGAAAACGGTCTCACGCTTTGACGGCTGAACCGGCCGATCGCAGCGGGCCCGCCGATAGTCTGTAGGCATGTCGGAGCGCAGACCGACATCCGCAACCGTCGCCAGGCTCGCCTGGTGTTGTCTGTTGGCCGGGGTGCTGGCGGCGGCGTTGATGTTTCCGTTCGCCGGCGGCATCGGGCTGATGTCCAACCGCGCCTCCGACGTGGTGGCCAACGGCTCTGCGCAGCTTCTGGAGGGTGACGTCCCGCAGGTGTCCACGATGGTCGACACCGCCGGGCATCCGATCGCATGGCTGTATACCCAGCGCCGGTTCGAGGTCCCTACCGATCAGATCGCCGACACCATGAAACTGGCGATCGTGTCGATCGAGGACAAGCGGTTCGCCGATCACAACGGCGTGGACTGGCCGGGCACGCTGACCGGGCTGTCCGGCTACTTGCGGGGTGACCTCGACACCCGCGGCGGTTCGACGATCGAGCAGCAGTACGTCAAGAACTACCAGCTGCTGGTGACCGCGCAGACCGACGCCGAGCGGCGGGCGGCTGTGGAGACCACCCCGGCGCGCAAGCTGCGCGAGATCCGGATGGCGCTGACACTGGACAAGACCTTCTCCAAGCCGGAGATCCTGACGCGTTACCTCAACCTTGTGCCGTTCGGCAACGGCGCGTTCGGTGTTCAGGATGCCGCCCAGACGTACTTCGGCGTCGACGCGTCACGGCTGAATTGGCAGCAGGCCGCGTTGCTCGCCGGCATGCTGAAGTCGACGACAGCGCTCGACCCTTACACCAACCCCGAAGGGGCTCTGCAGCGGCGGAACGTGGTGCTCGACACCATGATTGAAAACCTCCCTTCCCACGCCGACGAATTGCGCGCCGCCAAGGCACAGCCGCTGGGCGTGCTGCCCACACCAAAACAGCTGCCCGGTGGTTGTATCGCCGCCGGCGATCGTGGTTTCTTCTGTGACTACGTGCTGGAGTATCTCGCGCGGGCGGGTATCAGCAAGGACCAGGTTGCCCGCGGCGGTTATCTGATCCGCACGACGCTGGACCCGAAGGTGCAGGCTTCGGTCAAGCAGGCGATCGACAAGGTCGCCAGTCCGACGCTCGACGGGATCGCCAGCGTGATGAGCGTGATCAGGCCCGGCAAGGACGCGCATCAGGTGATGGCGATGGCCAGCAACCGGACGTATGGCCTCAACGACGACGCCGCCGAGACGGTGCAGCCGCAGCCGTTTTCGCTCGTCGGTGACGGGGCCGGTTCGATCTTCAAGATCTTCACCACGGCGGCGGCGCTGGACATGGGCATGGGTATCAATGCTCAATTACAGGTGCCGGGCTTCTTTGAGGCCCACGGCATGGGCAGCAGCGATACCCCCGGCTGTCCGAAGGAGACCTGGTGCGTGAGAAACGCCGGCAACTACCGCGGTTCGATGAACGTCACCGACGCGCTGGCCACTTCGCCGAATACAGCGTTCGCCAAGCTGATTCAGCAGGTTGGGGTGCCGCGCGCGGTCGACATGGCGGTCCGGCTCGGGCTGCGGTCCTACGCCATTCCCGGCACGGCGCGGGTCTATGACCGCAGCGCCAACGAGAGCTTGGCCGACTTGATCAAGCAGCAGAACATGGGCTCGTTCACTTTGGGCCCGTTCCAGCTCAATGCGCTCGAGCTCTCCAACGTCGCGGCGACCCTCGCGTCCGGCGGCGTGTGGTGCCCGCCGACTCCGATCGACAAGATCCTCGACCGTAAGGGCAACCCGGTGTCCGTGACCACCGAGGCCTGCGATCAGGCGGTGCCGGAAGGACTGGCGAACACGCTCGCCAACGCGTTGAGCAAGGACGATCAGGGCGCCGGCACCGCTGCGGGCTCGGCCGCCTCCGTGGGGTGGAAGCTGCCGCTGTCGAGCAAGACCGGCACCACCGAGTCGCATCGGTCCTCGGGATTCGTCGCCTTCACCAACAACTACGCGGCGGCGAACTACATCTTCGACGACACCGGCGCACCGACCGGCATTTGTTCATTCCCGTTGCGCAGGTGCGCCAGCGGCGACCTGTTCGGCGGCAACGAGCCGGCCCGCACCTGGTTCGAGGCGATGAATCCGATCGCCACCCAGTTCGGCGACGTGCGTCTGCCGCCGACCGATTCACGCTACGTCGACGGCGCGCCCGGCGGGCGGGTGCCCGATGTGTCGGGCTTGAATCTGGACGCGGCGCGCCAGCGGGTCAAAGACGCCGGTTTCCAGGTCGCCGACCAGCCGACAGCGGTGAACAGTTACGAGCCTTACGGCGCGGTGGTGGGGACCACGCCGAGCGGTCAAACGATCCCCGGATCGATCGTCACGATCGAAACGAGCAACGGGATTGCGCCGGCCCCGCCGCCTGCTCCCGTGGAGCGCAGGCCCTACGGCGGGCCGGAAAACGGCCCGAGCGGCCCGAGCCCTCCATCTCAGGGCGGTTCGACGGTCGTCGACATTCCGGGGCTGCCGCCGATTACCGTCCCGGTGCTCGGGCCGCCACCGGCGCCTGTGCCGGCGCCGCCGGAGCCGGCACCGCCAGAACCGCCCCCGCAGTAGCCTGCGATCGCAACCCCCTCAGGATGGGTACGGGGGCGCTGCGTTCGGCGAGGGGTTTGGTGACCAGTCCCACACGGATTCGTCGTCGGCCCGATATTGGGCGCAGTTGTCGGTTTCGTGGGCGGCAACGCCTTTGTTGTTGAAGAAGATCTTCATGTTGTTGGGCCATGCCAGCCACAACGGGTCGACGCCGTTGTAGAACATGTTGTTCGAATAATTTCTGCGGTCTGCGGAGTTCAAGGACAGAAACCAGTGAATTTTGTCCCTGGTGGCCTGCTGTATGTCGTACGGGTGGTTGTGCATGTCGATCATGTACCGCTCGTAGTACACCGGCTCGTAGTCGCGCGCGGCCGCCAATAGTTGCTCTGCGGTGCAGGTTGTTTCGATGATCCGGTGCGGTATCGGGTAGTCCTCGGTGGAATCGGCCGCGGCGACCCGCGGCAACGCCAGTGCAGCCATGCCGCAAGCGAGCGATGCAGCGGCGGCTCCAAGAGCAGGACCGAGACGATGATGGCGCATGCCGTTCACCATATGCCCGGCGCCGTCCTGGCGTTGAGGTTACCTAAGTTTTTCGGGTCGCGGCCTCGCCGCGCGCCTCGCGGGCCGCCTCGCCGCGCGCCTCGCGGGCCGCCTCGAGGCGTTGCCGCTGCGGCACCACCACGTACTTCGGGTCGCGGGTGGACGCCACCCCGGCCTCGAACACGCCGAACCGCTGCAACGCGCTGCCGGCGAGCAGTGCCAGCCCGGACAGCACCGCCGCCGGCCGGCTCCGATTCGACACCAACGTGCCTAGCGCCCCGCCGACGGTCAGGTACTCCGCCCCGGTCCGCATCCGGTGGGCGTTCCCGGTCGTGTACGCCTCGGCGGCCAGGCCGAGCCGCCGCTGCAGCAGCCGCGACGCGGCGACCTCCAGCCCAGCGCCCGCGACGGCCAGCCGCCGGGCCGGTCCTGCCTGGTCGAGCGGCGCCAGCAGCATGCCCAGGCCGGCGCCGCTGGCCGCGGCGGAGCCGGTGAACACGAACGGCAGGTACGGATACGCCTCATGCCAGGCCGGGACGGCGGTCTGGGACAGCAGCACCGCGGTGTAGGACGCGACCCCGGGCGCGGCGGCCGCCGCCGACAGCCCGGCCGGGCGGGCCGACCAGCTCAGCAGTTTCCCCAACCGGGTGCGCCGCAGCGCCGCAGGCATCAGCTCCGCGACCGCACTGAGTCCCGCGCCGGGCCCGTAGGCGGACAGGATCCACGTGCCGACGCTCATCGGCGAGCTCGGCTTGGCCACCCGCAGCATGTGGTGGAAGCGCTCCGGCCGGCCCAGGTCCGCGATGAGGAAGTACATGCTCACCAGGATGCTGGCCAGCGCCCCGAGCCGACTTACCCGGCGCAGCGCTTCCCGCCCGGTGAGGTCGGCTCCGGCGGCCAGCAACGCCGAACCCGCCGACAGCCCTCCGGTGAACAGGTACGCCGCGATCCGCCATTCCCAAACCGGACTCTTGAGCACCGCGCGCCCGTAGTAGGACCGGAATCCGGCGCCGGTCATCGCCTGCCCCGCCCGATGAACGCTGACGCCGCGGCGGCGACGAGCGCCGACGCCGCGATCCCGGCGTATTTCCACATCGCCGGCGCGTCCCGGGTCGGCACCACCGGGTCGGGCGGCAGCCCGTACACCTCCGGCTCGTCCAGTAGCAGGAAGAACGCGCCGTCGCCGCCCACACCGTCGTTCGGGTCGTGGCCGTAAAGCCGCGCCTCGGCCATCCCGCGCTGGTGCAGCTCCTCGACGCGGCGGGCCGCGCGCCCGCGCAGCTCGTCGAGCGGACCGAACTGGATCGAGTCGGTGGGGCACGCCTTGGCGCACGCCGGTTCCAACCCGTCGTGGAGCCGGTCGTAGCACAGCGTGCACTTCCACGCGCGGCCGTCACCCTCGCGCCGGTCGATGACCCCGTACGGGCAGCCCGACACGCAGTAGCCGCAGCCGTTGCAGATGTCCTGCTGCACCACGACGGTGCCGAACTCGGTACGGAACAACGCGCCGGTCGGGCACACGTCCAGACAGCCTGCGTGGGTGCAGTGCTTGCACACGTCGGAGCTCATCAGCCAGCGGAAGGCGGTGCGCGCCTGCGCACCGGTGCCCTCGCCCGGGCGCTCGAATTTCGGCATCCCGAGCTCGACGGGAGTCGTGCCGAGCTCTCCGCCTCCCCGCTGGGTCAGCTCGATCGCCGAGGCGACCCTGTCGGCCGAGCGCAGGCTGCCCGACGGGCCGGTCGGTCGCCCCGCCAGGCCGGAGTCCTGCCCGCCCAGCGGCTTCGCCTGTTCGATGAACGCGACGTGCCGCCAGGTGTCGGCGCCGAGCATGCCGGTGTTGTCGAAGGACATCCCGAGCAGGTTGAACCCGTCGTCGGGGACCAGGTTCCACTCCTTGCAGGCCACCTCGCAGGCCTTGCAGCCGATGCACACCGAGGTGTCGGTGAAGAACCCGACCCGGCGCGGGTGTTCGGTGTACCCGGCGTTGCCCGCGGGATCGTCCAGCGGCCCGTAGCGGCTGTTGTCTCTCATGCCTGCTCCTCCGGCTCGATGTGGGCGCCCCCCGCGGTCCGGGTGGTGTCCAGCTGGGTGCCGGTCCGCGGTGTGATGCCGGCCCGGCGCCGGTAATCGGCGATGTATTCCAGCAGCGCCGGACCACGCGGCCGTCGCCCCGGCCGGATGTCGCAGGTGGCGACCTTGCTCTCCTGGATGAACACGTTCGGGTCAGCGACCACCCCAAGGAGATCGTTCACCACGTCACCGTCAACCAGCCCGACGTGTCCCCAGTGGTAGGGCATCCACAGCTGGTGCACCACCCGGTCCTCGATCCGCAGCGGTGTCATCCGGTCGGTCACGAACACGCGTGCGTCCACCGCGGTGCGGCTGGTGATCACGTGCGCCCAGTCCAGGTGGGCCAGCCCACGCAGGGCGGCCAGCTCCGGGGACACCTCCACGAAAAGGGCCGGCTGCAGCTCCGCGAGGTACGGCAGCTGCCGGCTCATGCCGCCCGCCGTGTGGTGCTCGGTCAGCCGCGCCGCGGTGAACACGAACGGGAACACCTCGCCGTGCGGCTCCGGCGGCGACGGGTTCGACGGGTTGTCCGGCCGGCCGTACACCTTGCGCACCGGGTTGCCCTGCTGCGCGTACAGCGCGTTGCGCACCGGGGATTCGTGCGGCTCGTAGTGCGTCGGCAACGGGCCGTCCAGCATGCCGTTGGGCGCGAACAACCAACCCTTGCCGTCGGCCTGCATGATGAACGGGTCATCGCCGCGCAGCGCCTCGACGCCGACCGCGCCCTCGGGTGGGCGGTAGTCCGGCGGCTTGGTCTTCTCGAAGTCGGGCACGTCGTGGCCGGTCCACTCGCCCTTTTCGGCGTCCCACCAGATGAGCTTCTTGCGCTCGCTCCACGGCCGGCCCTGCGGGTCGGCGGATGCCCGGTTGTACAGCACCCGCCGGTTCATCGGCCAGGTCCAGCCCCACTCCGACTCGTACGGCCTCTGCTGGTCGTGCGGTTTGCGTCGCGCCGCCTGGTTGACCTCGCCGGCGTAGACGCCGCTGTAGATCCAGCAGCCGCAGGCGGTGCTGCCGTCGGCCTTGAGGTCGAGGTAGCTGTTGACCGCCCGGCCGGTGCGCAACTCGATGCCGTTGATGTGGCGGAGCACGTCCTCGCCCGACGGCTCGTCGCCCTCCATGGCATAGTTCCAGGTCAGCTCCAGCAGCGGCCGGTCGCGCTCGTCGGTTGAGCCGGCCAGCTTTTCCCGCAGCCTGCGGCCCAGGTGATACATGAACCACAGCTCGGATCGGGCGTCGCCCGGCGGGTCGACCGCCTTTTCCCGCCATTGCAGCATCCGCTGCGTCTGGGTGAATGTGCCGGCCTTCTCCACGTGCGCCGCGGCCGGCAGGAAGAACACTTCGGTCCGACAGGTTTGCGGGCGGATCTCGCCGGTCTCGACCTCGGGGCCGTCCTTCCAGAACGTGGCGCTCTCGATCATGACCAGGTCGCGCACGACCAGCCAGTCGAGGTTGGCCATGCCCAGCCGCTGCAGCCGCCCGTGGGCGGACCCGACCGCCGGGTTCTGGCCCAGCAGGAAGTAGCCGAACACCTTTCCGTCGACCATGTCCATGACGGTGCGGTAGGTGCCATGGTCGCCGTTGATCCGCGGCAGGTAGTCGAAGCAGTAGTCGTTGTCGGCGGTGGCCCGCTCCCCCCAGTACTCCTTCAGCAGCGACACCATGTAGGTGTCGGCGTTGCGCCAGAAGCCCTTCTGATTCCGTGCGGCTATCGTGCCGAGGTAGTCGGCCAGGGTGGCGTGGCCGGCGCGCGGCATCGCCAGGTAACCGGGCAGCAGGTTGAACAGCGTCGGCACGTCCGTGGAGCCCTGGATGCTGGCGTGCCCGCGCAGCGCGAACACCCCGCCGCCGGGCCGGCCGATGTTGCCCAGCAGCAGCTGGATGATGGATCCGGCACGGATGAACTGCGCGCCCATGGAGTGCTGCGTCCAGCCCACGCTGTACACCAGCGCCGCCGTGCGCTCGGGGCCGGAGTTGTCTGCCCAGGCCCGCGCGACCGCGAGCAACTGCTCGGCCGGCACACCGCACACCCGCTCCACCATTTCCGGTGTGTAGCGGGCGTAGTGCCGCTTGAGGATCTGGTAGACACAGCGCGCATGCTGCAGGGTCGGGTCGGCCGGGATGTCGCCGGCTGCGTCCTCGATCGGCGGCCCACCGGATCCGTGCTGCTCCGGCGCGCTGCGCTCCTTCGCGCCCGCCCCGCCGCGGCCGCCCGGATGCGTCGACTCGTAGTGCCAGCTGGCCGGATCGTAGGAGGCGGAGTCGTGGTCGTAGCCGCTGAACAGCCCGTCCAGGTCCTCGGTGTCCTGGTAGCGCTCGTCGACGAGGAACGAGGCGTTGGTGTACGCGGTGACGTACTCGCGGAAGTCCAGCTCGTTGGACAGGATGTAGTTGATCACCCCGCCGAGGAATGCGATGTCACTGCCCGCGCGCAGCGCCACGTAGCGGTCGGCGACCGCGCTGGTGCGGGTGAACCGCGGGTCGATGTGCACCACCTGCACGCCGCGGGCCTTGGCTTCCATCACCCACTGAAATCCCACCGGATGGGCCTCGGCCATGTTGGAGCCCATGATCACGATGAAGTCCGAGTTGACCAGGTCCTGCTGGTAGTCCGTGGCACCGCCGCGACCGAAGGAGGTTCCCAGACCGGGAACCGTGGCGGAGTGTCAAATACGGGCTTGGTTCTCGATCTGCAGCGCGCCCAGCGCCGTGAAGAGCTTCTTGATGAGGTAGTTCTCTTCGTTGTCCAGCGTCGCGCCGCCGAGGCTGGCAATGCCCATGGTGCGGCGCAGCCGGTTGCCGTGGCCGTCGGTGTCCTGCCAGCCTTTGCGTCGGGCGTCGAGCACCCGGTCGGCGAGCATGTCCATCGCCGTGTCGAGGTCGAGCTCCTGCCATTCGGTCGCGTAGGGGGGGCGGTAGCGCACCGTCAGCTCGCGCTGCGGGCCGGTGACCAGCTGCTTGCTCGCCGACCCCTTGGGGCAGAGCCGGCCTCGGGAGATCGGGCTGTCCGGATTGCCCTCGATCTGGTCGACCTGCCCGTCGCGGACATACACGTTCTGGGCGCAGCCGACCGCACAGAAGGGGCAGACGGAGTGGGCGACGCGGTCGGCGGCGGCGGTGCGGGGCGTGAGGCCCGCGGAGCGGGCGGACTGCGCGGCCTTGCCGCGGCCCAATGCGTCGGATCCGGTCACCTGCCGATAGACCGGCCACGACCGGATCAACTTCCCGATGTCCATGGGCTTCCCCTCCGTCCGGTCGCCCAGCCGCGACCCGGCCTTTGTTGTGATCAACCTTGTTGTGATCAAACCGTCAGGCTCGGCGCTGCGCAACAACGAGCGTCCGGGTGCCGTCACTGCCTCGCCGGGTGATCCGCCGCGCGTCAAGCTGTTCCAGCAGGGGCACCGCGACGCGGCGGCTGGTGCCCAGGGCGCGCCGGGCCTCGCTGACGGTGAATGGCTGCGGCAGCGTCGCGAGTATTCCGGCTGCCCGCTCCAGCGCGTCGGGACCGAGCACGACACCGTCGGCGATGCGGGTCAGCCGCCCGGCGCGCACCGCCGCGGCCAGTTCCCGGGTGCCTAGCTTCAGGTCGGCCAGCTCGTCGGCCTCCGGGGCGCGGAACGGCTCGGCGGCCAGCCACTCCTGCACCGTGCGGACCGCCCTGTCCACCCGCGGCGGCAGGCCCCCGCCCGGCGGGCGGACCAGTCCGTCGGCCACCTCGAGGCCCGTGCCCTCGAGCAGCTTTCCCACCAGCTCGGCGGCGGGCAGCCCGAGCTGCTGGCGCAGCGCCTCCAGCGGCATCCCTGCGGCGATGTCGTGCTCGGCGGCCCAGCGCCGCACCACCGCCGCCACGCGTTCGCGCCGCCCGGCCCACCACTGCGGGTCCACGACGAAATCACCCACCGGCTGCCCGGTCGCCGGCAGGCCCATCGCGTGCAGGTCACCGGCTCGTGCCCAGTCTGGTGGGCGCAGGCGGCCGCTCGCCAGCTCCTCGGCCCGCATCCGCGCCGCACCGCGACGGCGCAGCTGCGGCGGCCGCACGTCGAGCACCTCGATCCCGGCGGCGATCCGGTGCTCGCCGGGATCCCGCAGCAATCCGATGTCCCCGACGCGCAGCGGCACCGGCCGTGCCAGGCGCAGCCGCGCGGCGGCCGTGCCCAGTGGACGGACGTGCACCGGCACGGCGGCGGATCCGAGGTGCAGCACGAGGTGGCGGTGCAGCGCGCCCGCCGACCGCAGGACGACGTCGATCTCCGCGGTGTCCAACCACGCGCCCGGCGTGCGCACGGTGTCGCCGCGACGGATCTGCTGGCGGTTGACGCCCCGCAGGTTCACCGCGACGCGGGCCACCGCGGCGGCCTCGGTCCGGTCCAGACCCAGCGACTGCAGGCCGCGTACGGTGACGTGCCGCCCGTGGTGTTCGAGCTCATCGCCCACCCGTATGGTGCCGGCGGCCAGCGTCCCGGTGACGACCGTGCCGGCGCCGCGTACGGTGAAGCACCGGTCCACCCACAGCCGCACGTCGGCGTCCCGGTCGGGTTGCGGCAGCCGGTCGACCAGCTCGAGCAGTTGCGCGCGCACCCCGTCGAGGTCGGTGCCGAGCACGATGGGCGGATCGGCGAGCGAGGTGCCCGCGAACCGTTCGCTGGCCTGCTCGATGACGGGCCTGGGATCGGCGAGGTCGGCCTTGCTGATCACGAGCAGCGCCTCGCGCACCCGCAGGGCGTCGAGCGCGGCGAGATGCTCGCCGGATTGCGGCATCCAGCCTTCGGTGGCCGCCACCACGAACAGCACAGCGGGCACCGGGCCCACGCCGGCGAGCATGTTGGCGACGAACCGTTGGTGGCCCGGCACGTCGACGAAGGCGAGCTGCCTCCCGTCGAGTTCGGTCCACGCGTACCCGAGGTCGATCGTGAGGCCACGGCGCTGTTCCTCGGCGAGCCGATCGGGCCACATCCCGGTCAGCCGGTGCACGAGTGTCGACTTGCCGTGGTCGACGTGCCCGGCGGTGGCTATGACAAACATGCCAGCACGGCCGTCACCAGCAGTTCGTCTTCCTCGGGCGCGACGGTGCGCAGGTCCAGCAGGTACCGGCCCGCCTCGAGCCTGCCGACTACCGGCGGGGTGCCGGTGCGCAGCCGGCCGGCGTAGGACTCGGGCAGGCTCACCCCGGCGCTGGGCAGTTCCACGCCCGGCGCCCCGCCCCCGCCGATGACCGCGACGCAGTCCACCGCGCGCGTGTCGGGCAGCCGCGCGGCGAGCCGCTGCGCACGGGCGCGCAGCTCGGTCACGTCTGCGGTCAGCGCCTGGGCCACCGGCGGCGCAGGTCCGGCCACGGTCGCTTCCAGCGCGGCGAGGGTGAGCTTGTCCACGCGCAAGGCCCGCGCGGCGGGATGCCGCCGCAGCCGCTCGATCATGCCGGCCTCGCCGAACAGCAGGCCCGCCTGCGGCCCGCCGAGCAGCTTGTCGCCGCTGGCGGTGACGAGATCGGCGCCGTCGCGCAGTGTGGTCGTCGCGTCGGGCTCGCCGGGCAGCACCGGGTGCGGGGTCAGCAGCCCGGAGCCGATGTCGACCACCAGCGGGACGTCCAGCTGCGCCAACTCGGCGACCGTGACCGCCGACGTGAACCCGGTGACCTGAAAGTTCGACGGGTGGACCTTCAGGACAAAGCCGGTGTCCGGTCCGATCGCCTCGGCGTAGTCGCGCAGGCCGGTTCGGTTGGTCGTTCCCACCTCCCGGATGCGCGACCCGGTCGATTCGAGCAGCTCGGGAATGCGGAATCCGTCGCCGATTTCGATCAGCTCGCCGCGGCTGAGCACGATTTCCTTGCCGGGCGCCAGGGTGATGGCGGTCAGCAGCAGCGCGGCGGCGTTGTTGTTCACCACGTGCACGCCCCCCGCGGCCGGCACCGCCCCGGCGAGCGCGGCCAGCGCGCCCCGGCCGCGGCGGGCGCGGCGGCCGGTGGTCAGGTCGAACTCGACGTCGGTGGCACGGCCGGCGGTGACCACCGCGTCGAGCGCGGCCGCTGACAGCGGTGCACGGCCGAGGTTTGTGTGCACGACGACGCCGGTGGCGTTGACGACGGGCCGCAGGCTCGCCGCGTTGACCGGCAGCGCGGCGACGGCGTGCTCGGCGACCTGCTCCGGCTCGATCTCCCCGGCGCGCGCCCGTTGCTGCGCCTCGGCGATCACGGACTTCACCAGCGCCCGGCCCAGCAGGCGCTGAGCCTCGGCCAGGCGGGGATGGGCGAGCAGCACGTCGGTGCGGGGTACCCGCCGCCGCCGATCAGCCATCTCAGATCCCCGCAGCGTTGCGGAGGCGGACGGGAATCGAACCCGCCAGCGACAGGATCTGCCGCTCCACGGTTTTGAAGACCGCGCCGGTCACCAGACCGGACACGCCTCCCGGGACCATGGCGAACATCATGGCAAGCCTTCCGGCGCCGGGCGAATCCGGTGGGTGCAGCATGAGTCCCATGGCCTACCGACTGACCCAGTACGCCCACGGGGGCGGCTGCGCGTGCAAGATTCCACCCGGCGAGCTGGAGGACGTGATCCGCGGGCTGAGCCGGGCCGCGCCGCGGGATCCGGCCGGCGAGCTGCTGGTTGGGCTGGAATGCGGCGACGACGCGGCCGCAGTGCGCATCCCGGGCGGCCCGGCGCTGATCGTGACGACCGACTTTTTCACCCCCGTGGTGGATGACGCGTACGACTGGGGCCGGATCGCGGCCACCAACGCACTTTCCGACGTGTACGCGATGGGCGGGCGGCCGGTGGTTGCGGTCAACCTGCTGGGGTGGCCGCGCGAGGTGCTGCCGTTCGAGCTCGCGGCCGAGACGCTGCGCGGCGGGCTGGATGTGTGCGGCGGCGCTGGGTGCCATCTCGCTGGCGGGCACAGCGTCGACGATCCGGAACCCAAGTATGGGCTGGCGGTGACCGCAACGGCAGACCCTGACCGGTTGCTGCGCAACGACAAGGGCAAGCCGGGCACGCCGCTGTCGCTGACCAAGCCACTTGGGATCGGCGTGCTCAACGCCCGGCACAAGGCCACCGGGGAGCGCTTCCCCGAGGCGATTGAAGCGATGACCACGCTCAACGCCGCTGCGGCCGTGGCGGCGCTGGCGGCGGGCGTCGAGTGCGCCACGGACATCACGGGTTTCGGGCTGTTGGGCCACCTGCACAAGCTGGCGCGGGCCAGCGGCGTCACGGCCGTGATCGACTCGACGGCGGTGCCCTACCTGGATGGTGCGCGGGAGGCGCTGGCGGCCGGCTACGTCAGCGGCGGCACCCGGCGCAACCTGGAGTGGGTGGCCCCGCATGTCGACCTGTCGGCGATCGCTGAACCGGAGGCGCTTCTGCTTGCCGACGCGCAAACCTCCGGCGGGCTGCTGATCGCGGGCGAGATCCCCGGCGCTGCCGTCATCGGAGAGCTCGTCCCACGCCGTCAGCACACGATCGTGGTGCGTTGAGGTTCTGCGCTGAGGTCATGGTCCACCCGCCGAACGCCTCGCAAAAGTCATGTGCGCAGCGCGATCCGCTGCAATGATCAATCACCGCAGCCGCCCGACACGCGAGGAGCCGGTACAGATGAATAACCCCCGCCGGGTGGCCGCCGTCGTGGCATTCTGCGTACTGGCCTGGTGGGTGTCACCGCCGCCGTCGCCTTCGGCAGCCCCCGCGGACATCGCACGCGGCACCCAGGTTTTCCAGCGCGCGCAACTACTGAACGTCGATAGCGGCACGGCGCATGCCGCCCGCGCGAAAGCAGCCGACACAATGGCTGCCGATCGCGCCATTCTGCCCGCGCTGTTGCAACAGCCGGCGCCCAAACTCACCTTCGACGGCACCCAGCTCTCGCAGCTCAGTGCGCTGATCGCGACGGCCGGCCCGGCGCACATCACGGTGACCAGCCGGACGTTGCAAGCCGACGCGCCGCTGACCATAACGGGGCAGAACGTGACGGTCGACTTCTCCGGTGCAGCGATCGAGGCCGGCGCCCAAGCTCCGGTCTGGCTGGTCAAAGTCATGCACGCACGCGGCGTCGCGGTCCTGAACGCGAAGGTCAACGGCGGCGCAAACGGGTTTCTTGTCGACGGTGGATCCAATATCGCCCTCGACGGCAACGATGTCGGCGGCCTGACCGAAAACGGCATCGTGGTCACGGGTTCGTCCTCGAGCTTGTTCATCCACGCCAATCGTCTGCATGACCTGGGGCGCGCCGGCATCATGCTCGATGGTCCGGTCAAAGCGGCGTCGCTCGAGGGCAATGCGATAGACAATCTGCTCGGTCCCTCGAATTGGGATGCCGGGATTCTGCTGACCAGCCGCGGCGGTGACATCGGAGCCGATCCGGACACCTTTTTCCTGCCGGATCATTATTGGGTCGTCCATCAGCCGCTGGTCCAGCGCCTGGCGAATCCCACCCAAAATGTGATCACCGCCAACTCCATCCGCAACGGTCTCTCCTCGGGTATCTACAATGACGGTGCCGTCGCGAACGTGTTCCTCGACAACCGGATCGAGGGCAATTCGAAAGAGGGCATCTGCTTCGACAACGGCGCCACCGCAAATGTCTTCTCCGGTAATCAGGTCACCAACAACGGCAATCGCTGGGGACAGTCGGATACCGATCTTGCGCTGGACTCCGTGCTCGACGTCGGCCGGGCGCCCGATGGCACCTCGATGGCCAAACTGCCCGGCATCTCGCTGGATAATGCCATCTACAACGACGTTTCGGGCAACGATGTCAGCGGGAATTTCGGTGGCGGCGTGAAGCTGGTACGCACCGGGATGTCCAACACGATCAGCCAGAACGTCATCGTCGACAACAGCCCCGTCGAGACCGATAGGTTTCATTTCTTCGGTGTCGAGCTCGGCGCCGCCCCGCCCGACCCGTCCGTCGCCGATCTGGATTTCGTGCCGTCATCCGGCAACACGATTTCCGGCAATGCCATTCACGGCAAGCATTACTCGGGCATCTTTGTCGCGCCCGGCGCTGCGCGAAACGATCTGTCCGGTAACGACATCGTCGGCGCGGAGGCCTTCCCGGTTGAATCCGCGAGCGCATAGCCGCCGATCCAGTCCTTGTCCCACGCCTGCATGTCAGGACGGTCCCACTTCCCGGGCATGGTCCCCGTGAAATTGGCATAGAGTTTGCTCTGCGAGACGCATAGTCGCCATTACGGGTGCAGCTCGCCCGTCCACGGGTGTAACTGTGTCACAGCTATTTGATGTTGTTTCACATGAAATCAGTTATTGTTGCCAGCGAAATAACCGCATGCTGGCGCCGTTGGTGCGGCCGCGCCGCCCCGTCCTGCCGCCTAGGCTCACGCCTGCTGTGCCGACCTGTTCAGGCTCGCCCAGCCCCGCTTTCCCTGCCGTGAAGTTTAGGATTGGACATTTTTGCTCGTTCGTTAACTGCGCCGCAGCGATTGGAGTACCGTTTTGTTTGCTGAGCTCCGAGGTGCAATACATATGTTTCGGCGCGACGGGGCTTGACCAAAAGGGAGGTTAACGAATGAATACCAGCGGCAACTGCTTCGATCATCTCCTCGATCACTGGCTACACGGGCATGACGGCGGCGATCACGTCGACGACCACTTCGGACACGTGTACGCACACGTCTTCCACCACGTGTAGGCAGCAGGTTCAGTTCTGTCGCAGGCCTTCACCACACACCGGGCAGCAAACGACGACGGGTGCCGGCGAAGCGCCGGTAGTCGTCGCCGAGTTGCGCGACTAGGGCACGTTCCTCGGATCGGATGCGCACGATCAGCCCAACTGTCGGCAGCAGCAGCATTGCTGCCAGGGCCGCCCAGTTGGTCAACGCCAGGCCCAGACCGACGTTGTACATGATGAGCCCGGTATATGAGGGATGGCGCACCCAGCGGTACGGGCCACTGTCGACGACGGTGTGATTGCGGTGGACCCGGACATCGACGGTGAAGAATCGGCCCAATGTGAGGATTGACCAGTCGCGAATGAAGATGCCGGCAGCCATCAACCCGACACCTACTCCGAAGGCCGGCCAGATCCCGACGACAAAGTCCGCCCGGTGCCACTGCGCCAGCCCGAAGGTGACAATCTGGCCTCCCACCTCGCAAACGTTGACCATTAGGACACCACCGCGCTCGGCCCTGGTGCCGTTGCGGTTCATCCGGCTGCGAAATTGCGTCGCCCACTCCCCTAGACAGAACAGGCCGAACAGCACCCAGAATGCGATGTTTGGCCCTGTCATCAGGTACGGCGGTGTAGGCATGTCGATAGGTATAGCACCGTGCAGTTGTACTCGCGCTGGCTTGCTGCAAGCGTTGCTCCGATCGGGCGGTGGCCCTACGGCGCCGACAGGTTTCTGCCAGCAATCGCCAACCGTTCCGCCATCACTGGAGGCTAAAGTTGGGATTGCGACCAGACACAGTGGGTCGAGACAGGAGGCCGTTGAAGATGGCGTTGAGGATGGCGTTGAAGATGGCGATCCTTAAAAGCCGGCTAGTGCGGGGGGCCTACGCGGCTGCATTCGCGGCGGCGGTCGTCGTCGCCCCTGCGGCCGGGCTCTCCGTAACGGCGCAGTCGCGCACCGTCGCGGACCCGTGTACGCAGGTCAACACCAACGGCTCGGTCGCGTTGCAGTGCGGGGCAGGCGCAACGCCAGGTATTGGCGGTTACGGCGGTTACGGCGGCGGCTGCACTACCCCGTACGGCACCTACCAGAACTGCATAGTTCAGCAAGGTGGTTTCCCGCCCGCGAGCCGTAGGTAAGAGCCGCTGTCGACGGCGCGATCCGCGCGGCGATGGTCCCGCGGTGGCGACTAGCTCGTCAAACTGTCCCATAGCTGGCTCACGAGTGCGCGTGCGGTGTCGGCGGCATCCTCACAGTGTTTGTGCACGTTGATTTCAATCGACTTCCCGACGGCCAGTTTGGCGAGGTTCTTTGCTACGACCCAGTTCTTGAGGTACCGCGCCGCTACCGCCTCGCCGACCTTCGGAAAGATGTCTTCCGCCAGGGTGCATATCGCACTCCTGAACCCGGTCCAAGCGCTTTCTGGCGGTGCCGTTGGCGGTAACTCCCATTGGCTACTCCCCGACGGTGCCGAATACCACTCCTGCGTGCTCAGGAACTGCTGCATATCGTCAGTGAGCTCGGGTGGCGACCAGAGGTCGGCGGATGCCACACCGCAGCCGAAGAACGCCGCCATGAACAGGATCGCCACCGAGATCGCAACCGTACGCATCAACAACCCCTGTTTGCCGGAGTCTCACCGATGAGTGAATCCGAGGTCGGTAGATTCACACAGCCACGCGCGGCGACGCGAGAGTAGGCAACTACTCGAGGTTCGTGTCAGCCGCGTCGGCCGGCGACGATCCTGGCGTGGAACGCCCACCGCAGAAACGGTGCGGGCGGAGGGACTCGAACCCTCACGCTCTCACGAGCACCGGCACCTAAAGCCGGCATGTCTGCCTGATTCCATCACGCCCGCGGCCTGGCGATCCTACCGCTATCGGTCCGGGATTAGCCGCGCGACTGACGGCGTGCGTGAGCGAAAGACCCGTGTCGCGGTACCGTCGTGAGGTGCCCACTACCCGGCGTCGGAGCCAGGATGGTCTTGGCACGGGCGCTCATCGCCGGCCCGCGCTCATCGCGTTGGTCGTGTTCACCGCGCTCGCGTGTCTGGCACTGGGCTGGTGGCAGTGGCAGCGCTTCGAGTCGGCAACCGGCACCGGCCAGAACCTGGGGTACGCGCTGCAGTGGCCGCTGTTCGCCGCGTTCGTGGTCTACGCGTACCGCAAGTTCGTCCGGTACGAGCAGGAGCCACCGCCGCCCCACAAACCCGGCGCGCTCACTGAGATCCCGGCCGGCTTGCTGCCCGAACGCCCGTCGGCTGATGTCCCCGAGCCCGAGGATCCCGCGCTGCGCGAGTACAACGCCTACCTCGCCGAACTCGCCAAACTCGCCGAACTCGCCGAACTCGCCAAAAAGGACAGTCCCCCGGACCACGACAGGACCACGGCATGAGCCCGGAAACCGCCCCGGTCACCACCCAGCCCACGCCCAAGATTCGCGCCGCGCTGCTGGCGTACCGGGTGATGGCGTGGGCGACCGGCATCTGGCTGATCGCGCTGTGCTACGAGATCGTCGTGCACTATGTGGTCAAGGTGGATAACCCGCCGACCTGGATCGGCGTGGTGCACGGCTGGGTGTACTTCGCGTATTTGCTGGCGACGCTGAACCTGGCGGTGCGGGTGCGGTGGCCGATCCTGAAGACGGTCGGCACGCTGCTGGCCGGCACGATCCCGCTGCTGGGCGTCATCGTCGAGCACTACCGCACCAGGGAACTAAAGGCCCGGTTCAGTTTGTGATCGCCTTGCGTATTTTATTTAACGATCCGGCGTAGCGACGGCATCAACTGCGCCAGGGCACGTCCCCGATGGGACATCGCATCTTTTTCTGCGGGGCTCAGCTGCGCGGCCGTGCGATCCATGCCCTCGGGGACGAACAGCGGGTCATAGCCGAATCCGCCGTCACCGCTGGGTGCCCCGGCGATCGAACCGGGCCACTGGCCGCGCACCACGGTCTGAAAGTCGGCGGTCACCAGCGCGCAGGCGGACACGAACGCCGCCCCCCGCCGTTGCGACGGCACGTCATGCAGCTGCGCCAGCAACAACGCATTGTTGGCGGCGTCGTCGCCGTGGCGCCCGGCCCACCGCGCGGACAGCACACCGGGCATCCCGTTGAGCGCGTCGACGGCGAGGCCCGAGTCGTCGGCGACCGAGGCCAGCCCGGTGGCGGCGAACGCTTCGCGGGCCTTGGCCAGCGCATTGTCTTCGAAGGTCGCTCCGGTCTCCGGCGACTCTTCGAACGGCTCTACGTCGTCGAGGCAGACCAGTGCGATGTCCGGCAGCCCGGCCGCGTCGAGCATCCGCCGCATCTCCGCCATCTTTTTGCGGTTGCGGCTGGCCACCAGCAGCCGCGTCAACTACCGAAGGCCTTTTTCTGCGCGGGTCCGTCGGGAAGCACGCCGGGATACGGCTTCTCCAGTGCGGCGCGCTGTACCGCGAAGAGTTTCTCGGTGGCGGTGAGCGCCGCGTCGAGCATCTTGTCCAGCGTCGTGCGGGGGAACGTCGCGCCCTCACCGGTGCCCTGGATTTCCACCAGCGTTCCGGTGTCGGTGGCGACGACGTTCATGTCGACCTCGGCGCGCGCGTCCTCGGCGTACGGCAGGTCCACCCGCACCCGGCCGTCGACCACGCCGACGCTGACCGCGGCGATCGCACACGACAGCGGTCGCGGGTCGGAGAGCCTGCCGGCGGCGGCCAGGTATGTCACGGCGTCGGCGAGTGCGACGTAGGCTCCGGTGATCGCCGCGGTGCGGGTGCCGCCGTCGGCCTGCAGGACGTCGCAGTCGATGGCGATGGTGTTTTCGCCCAGCGCGGCCAGGTCGATGCAGGCTCGCAGCGACCGCCCGACCAGCCGGCTGATCTCCTGGGTGCGGCCGCCGATGCGGCCCTTCACGGATTCGCGGTCGGAGCGCTCGTGGGTGGCGGCGGGCAGCATCGCGTATTCGGCGGTGAGCCATCCGGTGCCGCTGCCTTTGCGCCAGCGCGGCACGCCGTCGATGACGCTGGCGGTGCACATGACGCGGGTCTGGCCGAATTCCACTAGCACCGAGCCGGCGGGGTGCGAGGTGAATCCGCGGGTTATGGTGACCGGGCGCAGCTCGTCGTCGAGGCGGCCGTCTTCTCGACTCGACACGTCATCAACCTTAATGGCCCTTAATGGCCGAGGTCGACGGTCTCCTGGCACACCACCGCGCGCACCGGCCCGTCGAAGGCCGCCTTGGCCTCGGTGATGACGTCCTCGCGGGATGTCCACGGCGGGATGTGGGTGAGCAGCAGCTCACCCACTCCGGCCTTGGTGGCGATCTGGCCGGCCTCGGTGCCCGACAGGTGCAGGTTCTCCGGACGCTCGCCGGGGGCGTGGGTCCAGGAGGCCTCGCACAGGAACACGTCGGCGCCGCGGGCGAGGTCGACCACCGCGTCGCACATGCCGGTGTCACCGCTGAATGCCAGCACCGCACCGGAGGGGTCGGTGATTCGCATTCCGTAGGCTTCGGTGGGATGGGCCACCGCCCGCGGCAGCACGGTCAGCGATCCGAACTCCACTGCCTGGCCGTCACCCCAGTGCCGCACGTCGAAGATGTCGGAGAAGTCGTCGAGCTCCCCGCCGAACGGCGACGATGCCTGGGCCAGCCGCGACCAGGTGTCGCTGGGCCCGTACATCAGTGCCTTGTCCGCGGGCGCATTGGGGTGGTAGCGGCGCCACACGAACAGCGCGGGCAGGTCGATGCAGTGGTCGGCGTGCAGATGGCTCAGCAGCACGTGCACGGAGCTGGGGTCGGCGTGGCGCTGCAGCGAGCCCAGCACACCGTTGCCGAAGTCGATGACCAGCGGCGGGGCGCCCGGCGCGGTCAGCAGGTAGCCGGACGCTGGCGAATCAGGTCCGGTGACGCTGCCGGAGCAGCCGAGCACGGTGATTCGCACAGTCACTAGCTTGCCACGCCGGATGTCTGGTTGACGAAGACATCCTCGCAATCAGCGACGCGTCTCATGATTGGACGTGAACGTGAGGCCGGACGGGCCGGATGCCGTCGAGCGCGGGGCCGAGGAATCGGGCCGCGAGGCGGGTGAACGCCTCCGGATCGCCGGTCGCCTCGAACACCCGGGTCGCCGGCGGCGCGCGGTGCGGCCGCAGCAAATCCTGTTCGGTCAGCACCCGCACGAGGTCTTTCGCGGTCTCCTCGGCGCTGGATACCAGCGTGACCGTCTCGCCCATCGCCAGCTGGATCAGCCCGGACAGCAGCGGGTAGTGGGTGCAGCCCAGCACCAGCGTGTCCACTCCGGCGTGCTGCAGCGGCTCCAGATAGCCCTGGGCCAGGCCCAGCACCTGGCGGCCGCTGGTGACGCCGCGCTCGACGAAGTCGACGAACCGCGGGCATGCCACCCCGGTGATGACGGTGTCGCGGGCGGCGGCGAACGCATCCTGGTAGGCGCGGGACGCGATGGTGGCCTGGGTGCCGATCACGCCGATGCGCCCGTTGTGGGTGGCGGCTACGGCGCGGCGCACCGCGGGCAGGATCACCTCGACGACGGGCACCGGGGCGTAGCGCTCGCGGGCGTCTCGCAGGCAGGCCGACGACGCGCTGTTGCAGGCGATCACCAGCGCCTTGACGCCGCGGGCGACGAGGTCGTCGCCGAGGGCCAGCGCGTGAGCCCGGATCTGGGGGATGGTCAGCGGGCCGTACGGGCCGTTGGCGGTGTCGCCGACGTAGATGATGTCCTCGTCGGGCAGCTGGTCGATGATCGCGCGGGCGACGGTTAGCCCTCCGACGCCGGAGTCGAACACCCCGAGGGGCGCGAAATTTGAAGTCACGCTCGCCGCTCGCGGGCCTTGCGTTCGGGTGCGGACAGCCAGTAGGCGGCCAGCACGCCGGCGATCGCCCCGCACAGGTGACCCTGCCACGACACCCCGAACGTGCCGGGCAGCACGCCCAGCAGGATGCCGCCGTAGACGAGCAGCACCAGCAGTCCCACCACGATCTGCCACATCGTGCGGGTGAAGAACCCGAACACGATCAGGAACGTCAGCCAGCCCAGGATCAGGCCGGATGCCCCGATGTGATTGGTTTCGACGCCGGGCGGCGCGCCGATGTTGCCGATCAACCAGGTGCCGAAGCCACCGACGATCCAGATGATCGCGGTCGCGAACACGAACCGCGACAGCCCCGCCAGGGTCATCAGGAATCCCAGCACCAGCGCGGGACCGGTGTTGGCGGCCAGGTGCTGCCAGCTCGCGTGCAGCAAGGGCGCGACGATGATGCCCCACAGGCCGTCGGTTTCCAGCGGCCGGATGCCGTCGTTGTCGAGGTGGTGCCCGTTGAGGGTGTCGATGAGCTCGACGACGTAGAGCAGTGCGACGAAGGACAGGATTGTCAGGCCGCCGGTCACCCACACCGGCCGCTTCCTCGGCCGCCGCGCGGGGGTGGCGGGATATCCGACCGGCCCGGTCACGCCCATAGCTGCCCTTCCAACGCCTCCTCGGCCTCGTCCAGGCTACCGGCGTACGCGCCGGTCGACAGGTACTTCCATCCGGCGTCGGCCACCACGAACGCGATGTCGGCGCGCTGGCCGGCCTTCAGCGCCTTGGCGGCCATGCCCAGCGCGGCGTGCACCACCGCACCGGTCGAGATGCCGGCGAAGATGCCCTCGGTGCGCACGAGTTCGCGGGTTCGCCGGATCGCGTCGAAGGATCCGACCGAGTAGCGGGTGGTGAGCACGTCGGGGTCGTACAGCTCGGGCACGAAGCCCTCGTCGATGTTGCGCAGCGCGTAGACGCCTTCGCCGTAGCGGGGTTCGGCGGCGACGATCTGGATGCCGGGGACCCGCTCGCGCAGGAACCGCCCGGCGCCCATCAGCGTGCCGGTGGTGCCCAGGCCGGCGACGAAGTGGGTGATTTCCGGCAGGTCGGCCAGCAGCTCGGGGCCGGTGCCGGCGTAGTGGGCGTCGGAGTTCGACGGGTTGCCGTACTGGTAGAGCATCACCCAGGACGGGTTGTTGGCCGCGAGCTCCTTGGCGTGCGCGACGGCTGTGTTGGACCCGCCCTCGGCCGGCGAGAAGATGATCCGGGCGCCGTAGAGCTCCAGCAGCTGGCGCCGCTCGATCGACGTGTTCTCCGGCATCACGCAGATCATCGAGTAGCCCTTCAGCAGGGCGGCCATCGCCAACGAGATGCCGGTGTTGCCGCTTGTCGGCTCCAGGATGGTAGCGCCGGGCCGCAGCACACCGTGGCGCTCGGCGTCTTCGATCATTCGCAGCGCGGGACGGTCCTTGATCGAGCCAGTCGGATTGCGGTCCTCCAGCTTGGCCCATAGCCGCACCTGCGGTTGGTCGTCCCAGCGGGGCGACAGCCGGTGCAGGGCGACTAGCGGGGTGTCGCCGAGGGCCTGCAGCAGTGAGTCGTATCGGGTCAATCTCTACCCGCCCGCGACGGCCGGCAGGATGGTCACGGTGTCGCCGTCGGAGATCTCGGTGCCCAGCCCGCCGGAGAACCGCACGTCCTCGTCGTTGACGTAGACGTTGACGAAGCGGTGCAGCTTGCCGGGAGAAGACTCGTCGATCAGTCGCTCGGAGATCCCCGAGTAGTTGGACTCCAGGTCCGAGATCACCGCCCCCAACGTGTCTCCGGTCGCGGTGACGCGCTTCTGGCCGCCGGTGTGCGTGCGCAGGATCGTCGGTATTGCCACGTTGACGGTCATGGGTGTGCTCCTTGGCTGACGTTGTCGTAGTGGTCGACGACGGTCACCGGCTCCTCGGTGACCCCGCCGTCGACGATGCGGTAACTGCGCACCTCGTGGGTGTGCGGGTCGCGGGTGGACACCAGCACATAGTGCGCGTCGGGCTCGGCCGCGTACGAGACGTCGGTGCGGCTGGGATAGGCCTCGGTGGCGGTGTGCGAGTGATAGATCACGATGGGGACCTCGTCGTTGGCGTCCATCTGCCGCCAGACCCGAAGCTGCTCGCCGGAGTCGAACCGGTAGAACGTGGGTGAGCGCTCCGCGTTGGTCATCGCGATGTGGCGCTGCGGGCGGTCGGAGCCTTCTGGTCCCGCGATCACCCCGCAGGCCTCGTCCGGATGGTCGGCGCGGGCGTGGGCCACCATCGCGTCGATCAGGTCGGCGCGTATCACCAGCACCGGCACACTCCTTTCACGCGAACGCCCCGGGCAACACGTCACGATAGGTGGGTATTCCGGCGACCGCAGTGGCGGCCAGCACAGCGACCACGATCGCCTGGGCCAAGCATTCCGCCGCGGCCGTGCCGACGGCGGCGGTGAGCTCGGCCTCGTCGGACATCGACGCGGGCAGGCCGCCGCTGGGCGGCACCTGCACCGCCCCGGTGGCCAGCGCGAAGACGGCGTCGCCGTCCATCGGGGTGTGCGACGGCCGGATCGCCCGCGCCAGCCCGTCGTGAGCGGCGATCGCGACCCGGCGGCACGACGACATGCTCAGCGCGGCATCGGTGGCCACTACACCGATCGTGCTGTTGAACGCGGCCGCGAACCGGTCTCGCTGGGCGACGAGCGCCCCGTACGCGGCGACCTGCGCCGGGGGCGGCGCCGTCAGGCCGAGCTGTTGGGACAGGTAGCTGGCCCACGGTAGACCGGTGGCCGGGTCGATGACGTCGCCGACGCAGTTGTTCACCACCAGCGCGCCCACGGTCACCCCGGATCCCAGCACCATCGACGCGGTTCCGATGCCGCCCTTGAGCACCCCGGCGTGTGCGCCCGCCCCGGCGCCGACGGAGCCGAGCCCGACGTCGGTTCCCGCCGATTCGGCCGCGGCGTAGCCGAACTCGGCGTCCGGCCGCAGGCACCAGTCGCCGACTGTCAGGTCGAAGACGACCGCGGCGGGGACGATGGGCACCACCTTGTCGCCGGTGCCTGCCTTAGCCGTCGTGTCGAACCGCACGCCGCGATGATGTTCTTCCAGCCACCTCATCACGCCGTCGGCGGCCGCCAGTCCGTAGGCGCTGCCGCCGGTGAGCAGCACCGCGTCGACGAGCCGCACGGTGTTGGACGGCTCGAGCAGATCGGTCTCGCGGGTGCCCGGGGCGCCGCCGCGGACGTCGACGGAGCCGACGGTGCCGGGCGGTGTCAGCACGACGGTGCTGCCGGTGGCCCAGCCGGTCTCACGGGTGGCGTCGGCGCACAGTCTGTGATGGTGGCCGACGAGGATGCCGGCGACATCGGTGATCGATCCGGTGGTGGCGGAGCTCACCGCTTACCCATTAGCGCCACCACCAGATACTCCTGTAGCACGGTCAGCCACTGGTAGACGTCGAGGTGGCCCGCCAGCGGGTGGTCGTCGGGCAGCCGTTCGGGCCCGTCGGGACCGATGCCGAGCATCGTGCCCAGCGCGAGCCGCACGTCGTTGACCGCGGAGATCCAGGCGTTGGCGTCGTCGGTGGTCAGTTCGAAGCGGCCGCCGCCTTGCGGGATCGTGGCCAGCAGCCGCCGGGCCGCCTGGCGCTTGGCGTCGATGATGGCCGGCTCGTGCAGGCTGCGCAGTGCGGCGTTCATGCTTTCCGTGTTGGCCGACCCGGCGGGGTGGCTGCGCTCGGATCGGTAGAAGTCCGGCAGCAGCCGGGCCATCGTGGCGTCCTCTGGGCGCCGGGAATTACCGGTCCTGATGCCGGTGATCGCCTGCAGTTCGTCTGAGGGCGCGGACGATTCGCGGTCGTCGAGCATTGACACCAGCGAGGTCACCAGGTTGCGCAGCAGCGATGCCTCGTGGTCGGCCAGCGCCGTGCGGAAGCGCGCGCCGTTCGCGGTCTCGACCCGCTTCCATTTGCGCACCGTCGCGTCGTCCCCCGGGGCCGGTCAGCGGTCTTGCTGCAGCGTGGCCCACAGGCCCGCCGCGTGCAGCTTGGACACGTCGACTTCCATGGATTCCCGGCTGCCGGCCGACACCACGGCCTTGCCCTCGTGGTGCACCTGCAGCATCAGCTTGGTGGCGTGCGGTTCGGTGTAACCGAACAGCTTCTGGAACACATAGGACACGTAAGTCATCAGATTGACCGGGTCGTCCCACACGATGGTGACCCACGGCGTGTCCGCGGAGTTGACCGGAGCGATGTCGCGCTCCTCGCGGGTTCCCGGCCGGGTCCGCGCTGGCGTAACCATGTGCCAAGGATACCGAGCACCCCCGACAGATCGCCGCCACCCGCCACAAAGCCCGATACCGTTACCCTGTGACCGCGCGCGCGGCGCCGACCGCGCTGCTGACCGACAAGTACGAGCTGACCATGCTCTCGGCGGCGCTGCGCGACGGCACCGCGCATCGGCAGACCACGTTCGAGGTGTTCGCCCGCCGGCTGCCGGAAGGTCGGCGGTACGGCGTGGTCGCGGGAACCGGTCGCTTCCTGGAAGCGTTGGCGGGGTTCAGGTTTGACGACGCGGTGCTGGCGTCGCTGCGCGGTTTCCTGGACCGCGACACCATCGACTACCTGGCCGGCTACCGGTTCGGCGGCGACGTCGACGGATACCCGGAGGGCGAGCTGTACTTCCCCGGCTCGCCGGTGCTGTCGCTGCACGCGACTTTCGGTGAATGCGTGGTGCTGGAGACGTTGGCGCTGTCGATTCTCAACCACGACACCGCGATAGCGTCCGCGGCGGCGCGGATGGTGTGGGCCGCCGATGGGCGCCCGCTGATCGAGATGGGTTCGCGCCGAACACACGAGAACGCAGCGGTCGCCGCCGCGCGGGCCGCCTACCTCGCGGGCTTTGCAGGGTCGTCCAACCTGGAGGCGCAGCGCCGCTACGACGTGCCGGCACTGGGCACCAGCGCGCACGCGTTCACGCTGCTGCACGCCACGCCGGACGGGCCGGACGAACGGGCGGCGTTCCGCGCTCAGGTCGAGGCGCTGGGCCCCAACACCACGCTGCTGGTGGACACCTACGACATCACCGAGGGCGTGACCAACGCGGTCGAGGTGGCCGGAACGGGCCTGGGCGCGGTCCGCATCGACTCCGGCGACCTGGGCGTGCTGGCCCGCCGGGTGCGACGGCAGCTCGACGCCCTGGGCGCCGCGCACACCCGGATCGTCGTGTCCGGGGACCTCGACGAGTTCGCGATCGCCGCGCTGCGCGCCGAACCGGTGGACACCTACGGGGTCGGCACCGCCCTGGTGACCGGGTCCGGCGCTCCGACCGCGGGGATGGTCTACAAGCTCGTCGAGGTCGACGGCATGCCCGTCGAAAAGCGCAGTGTCCGAAAGGAGTCTCATGGCGGCCGCAAACACGCGATGCGCCTGACCGAGCCGACCGGCACGATCGTCGAGGAAGTGGTCTACCCGGCCGGAGCGCCGCCGCAGGTCTGCCAGCCCGCTCAGGTGGTGACGGTCCCGTTGGTCGGCGGTGGCGAGCCGGTGGTCGGCGACGACCTCGGCGCGGCCCGGGCGCGGGTGGCGGCCGGGCTGAAGACGCTGCCGTGGGAGGGCCTGAAGCTGTCGCGCGGCGAACCCGCCATCCCCACCCGGATGGTGCCGCCGCGCACCCCGACCAAGGAGGCGCCACGCCAGCGGTGACCGAGCTGCTCGCCATCGCCGTCGACGCGCTGGGCGGCAGCGAACGCAAGTGCCAGATCGAGATGGCCGACGCGGTCGCGCGTGCCTTCGACACCGGCGAGCATCTGGCCGTGCAGGCCGGCACCGGCACCGGCAAGTCGCTGGCGTACCTGGTGCCGGCGCTGGCCCGCGCGCTCAATGCCGACACCCCGGTGGTGGTGTCCACCGCCACCATCGCGCTGCAACGGCAGCTGATCGAGCGGGACCTGCCCAGGTTGGCCGACTCGCTCGAGGGTTCGCTGCCGCGCCGGCCCCGGTTCGCGATCCTCAAGGGTCGCGGAAACTACCTGTGCCTCAACAAGGTCCACAACGACGCCGTGAGCGGACCTCAAACCGGTGGGCAGCCGCAGGACGCGCTGTTCCAGCCGGTGTCGGCGCTGGGCCGTGACGTGGCGCGGCTCACCGCGTGGTCGTCGACCACCGATACCGGCGACCGCGACGAGCTGGTTCCGGGGGTGGCGGACCGGTCCTGGTCACAGGTCAGCGTGTCGGCCTCCGAATGCCTCGGCGTGGCCCGCTGCCCATTCGGCACGCGGTGTTTCGCGGAGAAAGCCCGCGGGCTGGCCGGTCGCTCGGACGTGGTCGTCACCAACCACGCGCTGCTGGCCATCGACGCGCTCGCCGAGGCCGCGGTGCTGCCCGAACACGACCTGCTCGTCGTCGATGAGGCGCACGAACTCGTCGAGCGGGTCACCGCGGTCGCCACTGGCGAGCTGTCGCCCGCTCCGCTCGGGCTGGCCCAGCGGCGCGCCGGCCGCCTGGTCGAGCCGGAGTTGAGCCAGCGTCTCGAGACCGCCGTTGCGGCGTTCGCGTCGGCGATTCGCGATGCCGCACCGGGCCGCATCGATCACCTCGACGACGAGATGGCCGCGCACCTCGCGGCGCTGCGGGACGCCGCCGCGGCCGCGCGGCGGGCCATCAACACCGCGCCTGGCGACGCCGGCGCGGCGGCCGCGCGCGCCGAGGCGATCGCCGGGCTGGACGATATCGCCGACACCTGCTCACGGATTTTGGGGTCGTTCGGTGTCGGTGTCACCGAGCGCACCGAGGTGGTGTGGCTCGACCACGAGGACAATCGGGGATCGGTCCCGGCGGGCAGGAGCGAAGCGACTGGGGGAGGATCGATGAGGCCGGTGCTGCGGGTCGCGCCGCTGTCGGTGGCGGGCCTGCTGCGCAAGCGGGTGTTCGGCCGCGCCACCACGGTGCTCACCTCGGCGACGCTCACCCTGGGCGGCTCGTTCGACGCGATGGCGTCGGCGTGGGGACTGGCCGGCTGGCCGGATGACGACGAGCCCCTTCGGTGGCGCGGCATCGACGTGGGATCACCGTTCTCCCACGCCAAGTCCGCCATCCTCTACATCGCGCGCCAACTGCCGCCGCCGGGCCGCGACGGCACCGGCTCCGCCGAGCAGCTGGCCGAGATCGCGGCGCTGATCACCGCAGCGCGTGGCCGCACGCTGGGGCTGTTCTCCTCGATGCGGGCCGCCAGGACGGCGGCCGAGCAGATGCGCGAGCGGCTGGACACCCCGGTGCTCTGCCAGGGCGACGACACGACCGGCGCGCTGGTCGAGCGGTTCGCCGCGCAGGTCGCGGCGTCGTTGTTCGGCACGCTGTCGTTGTGGCAGGGCGTCGACGTGCCGGGCCCGTCGCTGTCGCTGGTGATCATCGACCGTATTCCGTTTCCGCGCCCGGACGATCCGCTGCTGACCGCGCGGCAGCGGGCGGTCGCGGCCCGTGGCGGCAACGGGTTCATGGCGGTGGCGGCCAGCCACGCCGCGCTGCTGCTCGCGCAGGGCGCCGGTCGGCTGTTGCGCCGCGTCGACGACCGTGGCGTGGTCGCCGTGCTCGACTCCAGGATGGCCACCGCACGCTACGGCGGTTACCTGCGCGACTCCCTGCCGCCGTTTTGGATGACCACCGACCGCGAAACGGTGTGCGCCGCGTTGGACCGCCTCACCGGCGGTGTCCTCCGATGAGCCGACGCGCCGCCGCGACAGCGGCGAGCCTGGCGCTGGTGCTGACCGGTTGCACGAATGTGCTGGCCGGCAAACCGGTTTCGGTGTTCGACGACCCGTTTCAGGTGGCCGGGATGCCAGCCACCGACGGGCGGTCCGGTCTGCGGCCGGACACCCCCGCGCCGACCCGCGATGTCGACGGCGGCACCGGGGGCACCGACGACGAGTTGGCGGTCCAGTCGGTCAGCGACATCGAGGAGTTCTGGCGCGGCGCCTACCGCGATCCCCTTAGGGGCGGTTTCCGGGCCGTCGCCGCGGTGATCTCGTGGGATTCCAACGGGCTGAACTCGAAGTTCTGCGACGACGACACCTTCGGCGTGGTCAACTCGGCGTTCTGCCCCCTGGACAACACGATCGGCTGGGACCGCGGTCAGCTGCTGCCCCAGCTGCGAAACAACTTCGGCGACATGGCCGTAGCAATGGTGCTGGCTCACGAGTACGGGCACTCGATCCAGCATCAGGCCGCGTTGACCGACAGGAACACCCCGACGCTGGTGTCCGAGCAGCAGGCCGACTGCTTCGCCGGCGTGTACCTGCGGTGGGTCGCCGAAGGCAATTCCAGGCGTTTCACGCTGACCACCGGGGACGGCTTGAACAACCTTCTGGCCGCGATGATTTCGTTCCGCGATCCGTTGCTGACCGGAAACGACCCGCAGCGCAGCGTCAGCGAGCACGGGTCGGCGTTCGAGCGGGTCTCGGCGTTTCAGTTCGGATTCACCGACGGCGTGCCCGCGTGCGCGGGCATCGACGAGCAGGAGATCGCGCAGCGTCGCGGGGATCTGCCGGCGGCGTTGCAGCAGCACCGGACCGGCGGGTGGCCGGTCACCGAGGAATCGGTGAAAGCGGTAATCGAGGCCTTGGGCGAGCTTTTTTCGCCCGTCAGCACGCCGCGGCTGAGTTTCGACAGCCCCTCGTGCCAGGATGCGCGGCCCAGCGATCCGGTGTCGTATTGCCCGGGCGCCAACACGATTTTCGTCGAGCTGCCGCAGCTGCAGAAGCTGGGCATCCGAGGCGAGCCGGACACCACCGGGCTGGCGGTCGGTGACAACACCGCCTATTCGGTGTTGACGTCGCGCTACATGCTGGCGATCGAGCACGAGAGGGGCGGCGTTGTCCTCGACAACGCCGAGGCGGCGTTGCGCACCGCCTGCCTGACCGGTGTGGCGACCACGAAGATGTCGCAGCCGGTGACCGTTTCGGACGGCAGCACGGTGGCGCTTACGGCGGGCGACCTCGACGAGGCGGTCTCCGGAATCCTGACCAACGGCCTGGCGGCCGGCGACGTGAACGGCGAGTCGGTGCCGTCGGGTTTTTCCCGCATCGACGCGTTCCGCACCGGCGTGCTGGGCGACGAGAACCGCTGTTTTAAGCGCTACCCGTGACGCCCCGCGCGACCCTCGGCACTCCGCGCTCTTCCCGGTGTCGCCGCCGCTGGTTCGGCGTCGCGGACGAACCCCGGCCGCTAGCTCACCTCGGCCGGCTGGCTGGCCAGCGCCACCAGTCCGAGTTCATTGTCGGCGGCCAGCAGGGCGTGGTGCGGCAACACCCGCACGGTGTAGCCGACGGAGCCGGCCACCGGCAACGGCGTTGTGGTCGTGAACACCTCGTCGCCGTTGTCGGAGGTGCCGGTGTGCACCATGGGCACACACTCGGGCTCCAACAGCGTGTCGCCGGCATCCACGCGGCCGAGCACGGCCTGCACGGTCAGCTCGTCGGGTCGCAGCCCGGCCAGCCCGACGGTGGCCGTCAAGGTCAGCTCGGAGCCCAGCAGCGGCGTGTCGGGTAGGCCGGCGCTGTCCACTTCGGTGATCTGCAGCTTGGGCCACGCCTCGAACACCCGCTGGCGGTAGGCGGCCAACGCGCGCGCGTTTGCGTACGCCTTGCCGTCGACCGGCTCGACCGTCTGCCGTAGCGACTCCGCCGACGGAAGGTAGTACTTGTCGGTGTAGTCGCGAACCATCCGCGACGCCAACACTTTCGGGCCCAGCGTCTGAAGCGTGTGGCGCACCATCTCCACCCACCGGCGCGGCAGCCCCGACTCGTCACGCTCGTAGAACTTCGGCGCCACCGCGTGTTCCAGCAGGTTGTAGAGCGCGTTGGCCTCCAGCTCGTCGCGACGGCCCTCGTCGGCGACACCGTCGGCGGTCGGTATCTCCCAGCCGTTTTCGCCGTCGTACCACTCGTCCCACCAGCCGTCGCGGACCGACAGGTTCAGCCCGCCGTTCAACGCGCTCTTCATCCCGGAGGTGCCGCACGCCTCCAGCGGCCTCAGCGGGTTGTTGAGCCAGACGTCGCAGCCCCAGTAGAGCAGCCGGGCCATCGACATGTCGTAGTCGGGCAGAAACGCGATGCGATGGCGCACCTGCGGGCGGTCGGCGAACCGCACCACCTGTTGAATCAACGCCTTGCCGCCGTCGTCGGCGGGGTGTGACTTGCCCGCGACGATCATCTGGATCGGCCGCTCCTTGTCCAGCAGCAGCCGTTCCAGCCGGTCGGGGTCCCGTAGCATCAACGTCAGCCGCTTGTAGGTGGGCACCCGGCGGGCGAACCCCACGGTCAGCACCGCGGGATCGAAAGCCGTGTCGATCCAGCCTAATTCGGCCTCGGATGCGCCCCGCTCCTGCCATGATCTGTGCAGCCTGCGACGCACGTCGTCGACCAGCAGCTCACGCAGGTGCGACCGGATCCACCACATGTGCGCGGGATCGACCTGTTGCAGCCGTTCCCACACCGCCGGTTCGCCCAACGAGTCGGAGCCGGCCAGCTCCCGGCCGAGCTGCATCCAGTGCGGCGCCGCCCAGGTCGGGCCGTGCACCCCATTGGTGATCGACCCGATCGGCACCTCGTCGGGGTCGAATCCGGGCCAGAGCTCGTTGAACATCACCCGGCTCACGCGCCCGTGCAGCAGCGACACCCCGTTGGCCCGCTGCGCCAGCCGTAGGCCCATGTGCGCCATGTTGAATTTCGACGGATCGTCCTCGGCGCCCAGCGCGATGATCCGGTCCAGCGGGACTCCGGGCAGCAGCACCGAGGTTTCGGCGTCGTCGTCCCCGCCGAAGTAGTGCCGCACCATGCTGACCGGAAATCGGTCGATCCCGGCAGCCACCGGGGTGTGCGTGGTGAACACCGTGCCGGCGCGCACCACGGTCAGCGCGGTGTCGAAATCAAGCTTCTGGTCGGTGATCAGCTCGCGGATGCGCTCCAGCCCGAGGAACCCGGCGTGGCCTTCGTTCATGTGGAAAACTTCTGGTGCCCCAAGGCCTTCGGCGGCGGTGAACGCCCGGACCGCCCGCACCCCGCCGACCCCCGCCAGGATCTCTTGCTTGATCCGGTGGTCCTGGTCGCCGCCGTACAGCCGGTCGGTGATACCCCGCAGCTCGTGCTCGTTTTCCGGAATGTCGGAATCCAGCAGCAGCAAGGGGATTCGGCCAACCTGCGCGACCCATATCCGGGCCCGCAATTCCTGCCCCCCGGGCAAGGTTAAAACCGCCAGGACCGCAGAGCCGGAGGGTTCGGTCAGCAGTCGCAGCGGCAGACCCATCGGGTCGATCGACGGATACGTTTCGTGCTGCCAGCCGTCGGCGGTCAGCGACTGCCGGAAGTATCCGGACCGGTAGTACAACCCGACGCCGATCAGCGGCACGCCGAGGTCCGACGCGGCCTTGAGATGGTCGCCGGCCAGGATGCCTAACCCGCCCGAATAGTTCGGCAGCACTTCGGAAACGCCGAACTCCATCGAGAAGTATGCGATTCGTGCTGGTAATGCCGTGCCGGCCCGTAGCTGGTCCTGATACCACAGGGGACGCGACAGGTAGTCGGCCAGATCGTCGGCGAGCCGGTCCAGCCGCTCGAGGAACTGCTCGTCGAGGGCCAGCGCGTCTAGTCGATGCGGACTGACGGCGCCCAGTACGGCAACCGGGTCGCGTGCGCAGCGCTCCCACAATGTGGGATCGATCGCGGCGAACAGATCCTGTGTCGGCTTGTCCCACGACCACCGCAGATTCACCGACAGCTGGTCGAGGGCGGCCAGCCGATCGGGCAGGTGAGCGCGGACCGTGAACCGACGCAAAGCCTTCACGCGGCTCTACATTAGGAGACATTTCGCGTCGGCGCAGTGCCGTCGCCACATCGCGTCCCGGCGCGACAACGCCCCGTCTGCGTGTGCGGCGTTTAGCCCGGACACTACGGTGGAACGCGCGTGGGGTGGACCCAATGGGCCGGCGCAGCAGCCTGATGAAGGAGTGATTGGTGCCCGGACGTATCGAGATCGACGACGTGCAGCCCGTTGTGTCCGGCGGCGCCTATCCGGCCAAGGCGGTTGTCGGCGAAATGGTCCCCGTGCGCGCCGCAGTGTGGCGGGAGGGCCACGACGCGGTCGCCGCGACGCTGGTCGTTCGGTACATGGGCCGGTCCTATCCACAGCTGGCCGACGCGATCGCCGGGCGCCCGATGGCCAAACTGACGGCCGCCGCGTCACCGCGGGTGCGCCCGATGGCGATCCCGATGGCGCTGGGTCGTACCCCCGATGTGTTCCACGGCCAGTTCACCCCGGACAGCGTCGGCCTGTGGACGTTTCGCGTCGACGGCTGGGGTGACCCGATCAGCACCTGGCGCCACAGCATCACCGCCAAGCTTGATGCCGGGCAGGGTGAGGCCGAGGTGTCCAACGACCTGGAGACCGGCGCCCGGCTGTTCGAACGCGCGGCCACCGGGGTGCCGCTCAAGCTGCGTGACCCGCTGTGCGAAGCGGCCGCGGCGTTGCACGCCGGCGGAGACCCGCTCGAGCGGGTCGGCGTCGCGACGACGCTTGAGGTCGACGACCTGCTCGCCCAGTTTCCGCTGCGCGAGCTGATCACCCGCGGGCAGACATACGGCGTGTGGGTCGACCGCCCGCTGGCCCGTTTCGGCGCCTGGTACGAGTTGTTCCCGCGCTCCACCGGCGGTCGCGACAAGCGGGGCAAGCCGATCCACGGCACGTTCGCGACCGCCGCCAAGGAGCTGCCGCGGATCGCCGACATGGGGTTCGACGTGGTGTACCTGCCGCCGATCCACCCGATCGGCAAGGTGCACCGCAAGGGCCGCAACAACTCGGTGACCGCCGCGCCGGGCGACGTCGGGTCGCCGTGGGCCATCGGCAGCGACGAGGGTGGTCACGACGCGATCCACCCGCGGCTGGGCACCATCGACGACTTCGACGCGTTCGTCGGCGCGGCCGGCGACCACGGCATCCAGGTCGCGCTGGACCTGGCGCTGCAGTGCGCGCCCGACCACCCGTGGGCCAGACAGCACCGTAAGTGGTTCACCGAGCTGCCCGACGGCACGATCGCCTACGCGGAGAATCCGCCCAAGAAGTACCAGGACATCTATCCGCTGAACTTCGACAACGATCCCTCCGGGCTGTACGAGGAGGTATTGCGGGTCGTGCGGCACTGGATGGATCACGGTGTCAAGGTGTTCCGGGTCGACAACCCGCACACCAAGCCGCCGGACTTCTGGGCGTGGCTGATCGAACAGGCCAAGAACACCGACCCCGATGTGCTGTTTCTGTCGGAGGCGTTCACCCGGCCGGCCCGGCTGTACGGGTTGGCCAAGCTGGGCTTCACCCAGTCCTACACGTATTTCACCTGGCGCACGTCCAAGTGGGAGCTCACCGAGTTCGGCGAACAGATCGCCGAGCATGCCGACTACGCGCGACCCAACCTGTTCGTCAACACGCCCGACATCCTGCACGAAAGCCTGCAACGCGGCGGTCCTGGCATGTTCGCGATCCGTGCGGTGCTGGCGTCGACGATGAGCCCCGCATGGGGCGTGTACTCGGGCTACGAGCTGTTCGAGCACCGGCCGGTGCGCGAGGGCAGCGAGGAGTACCTCGATTCGGAGAAGTACGAGTTGCGCCCTCGCGATTTCGCGGGGGCCAAAGAGCGCGGCGCGTCGCTGGAACCGTTCATCACGCAGCTCAACGCGATCCGTCGGCTGCATCCGGCGCTGAGAGAGCTGCGGACGATCCGCTTTCACCACATCGACAACGACGCCCTGTTGGCCTACTCGAAGTTCGATCCGGCCACCGGCGATGCGGTGCTGGTCGTGGTCACCCTGAACGCCTTGGCTGCCGAAGAGGCGACGCTGTGGTTGGACCTGCCCGCGTTGGGTATGGATGCCTACGACCGCTTCTGGGTCCGCGACGAGATCACCGGCGAGGAGTACCACTGGGGACAGGCCAACTACGTACGTCTCGACCCGGCCAGGGCCGTCGCGCACATCGTGAACCTGCCCCGCATACCCGACGAGGCACGACTGGATCTGTTGCGCAGGCAATGACCGCGCAGGCGTTGCAGGCCGTGGCAGAAACTGACAGAAAGTGACGGGAATGACGCAATCGCAGCAGCGCACGGGCCGCTATCTGGCGCCCGATCGATCGGACCTGGACCGGCTGCTCGGGGGCGAGCACCACGACCCGCACTCGGTGCTGGGCGCCCATGAATACGGCGACCACACCGTGATACGGGCCTTCCGCCCGCATGCGGTGGAAGTGGTTGCGCTCGTCGGACCGGACCGGTTTGCGCTGCAGCACATCGAGTCCGGTCTGTTCGCGGTCGCGCTGCCGTATACCGATCTGGTCGACTACCGGTTGGAGATCAGCTACCGCGGGGCGGATGGCGATCTCGACGTCCACACGGTCGCCGACGCGTACCGGTTCCTGCCCACTCTCGGCGAAGTCGACCTGCACTTGTTCGCCGAGGGCCGCCACGAGAGGCTGTGGGACATCATGGGCGCCCATCCGCGCTCGTTCACCACCCCCGACGGCGAGGTGCACGGGGTGTCGTTCGCGGTGTGGGCGCCCAACGCCGGGGGCGTCAGCCTGATCGGCGACTTCAACCATTGGGACGGCACCGAGGCTCAGCTGCGGGTGCTCGGTTCGACCGGGGTCTGGGAGCTGTTCTGGCCGGGCTTCGAAGTGGGCGCGCTCTACAAGTTCCGCGTTCACGGCGCCGACGGGGTGGTCACCGACCGTGCCGACCCGTTCGCGTTCGCCACCGAGGTGCCGCCGCAGACGGCGTCGCGGGTGACCGTCAGTGCCTATGCCTGGAACGACGACGAGTGGCTGACCCGGCGAGCACGCAAGAACCCGGTGTTCGAACCGATGAGCACCTACGAGGTGCACCTGCCGTCGTGGCGGCCGGGCGTGGGTTATCGCCAGCTCGCCGACGAGCTCACCGAATACGTAGTTTCCCAGGGTTTCACCCACGTCGAGTTGCTGCCCGTCGCCGAGCACCCGTTCGGCGGTTCGTGGGGGTACCAGGTCACGTCCTACTACGCGCCGACGTCTCGGCTCGGCACCCCCGACGACTTCCGCGCGCTGGTCGACGCGCTGCATCAGGCCGGCATCGGGGTAATCGTCGACTGGGTGCCCGCGCATTTCCCGAAGGACGCTTGGGCGTTGGGCCGCTTCGACGGAACGGCGCTGTATGAGCACTCCGATCCGCGGCGCGGCGAGCAGCTGGACTGGGGCACTTACGTTTTCGACTTCGGCCGACCCGAGGTGCGCAATTTCCTGGTCGCCAACGCGCTCTACTGGCTGGAGGAGTTCCACGTCGACGGCCTGCGCGTGGACGCCGTGGCGTCGATGCTGTACCTGGACTACTCGCGGCCCGAGGGAGGCTGGACGCCGAACATTTACGGCGGGCGGGAAAACCTCGAGGCGGTGCAGTTCCTGCAGGAGATGAACGCCACGGTGCACAAAGTGGCACCCGGGATCGTCACCGTCGCCGAGGAGTCCACGTCATGGCCGGGCGTCAGCCGCCCGACAAACCTTGGCGGCTTGGGTTTTTCGATGAAGTGGAACATGGGCTGGATGAACGACACGCTGGATTACATCAAGCGCGATCCGGTGCACCGCAGCTACCACCACCACGAGATGACGTTCTCGATGCTGTATGCGTTCAGTGAAAACTACGTGCTGCCGATCAGCCACGACGAAGTGGTGCACGGCAAGGGCACGCTGTGGGGCCGGATGCCGGGCAACGACCACATGAAAGCGGCCGGCGTTCGCAGCCTGCTGGCCTACCAGTGGGCCCATCCCGGTAAGCAACTACTGTTCATGGGCCAGGAATTCGGCCAGCGCGACGAATGGTCCGAGGAGCGCGGCGTGGACTGGTACCAGCTCGGTGAGGCCGGCTTCTCCACCGGTATCCAGCGGATGGTGCGCGACATGAACGGGATCTACCGCAGCCACCCGGCGCTGTGGACCCAGGACACCAGCCACGAAGGCTATTCCTGGATCGACGCAAACGACTCCGCCAACAACGTGCTGAGCTTCCTGAGGTTCGGCAGCGACGGGTCGGTGCTGGCCTGCGTATTCAACTTCTCCGGCTCCGAGCACACCCGCTACCGGCTGGGCCTGCCGCGCTCCGGGCGATGGCATGAGCTGCTCAACACCGACGCCACCGACTACCACGGTGCCGGGGTCGGCAACTACGGCGCGGTGCACACCGAGGACGAGCCGTGGCACGGGCGACCGGCCTCGGCGGTGATGGTGCTGCCGCCGCTGTCTGCGCTCTGGCTGCAACCGGAGTAACCGACTCAGTAAAGTGCGTTGGCCAGCTTGCGCCGGCTGTTGCTCACGGCCGGCTCCGACGGGTCGAACAGGTCGAACAGCTCGAGCAGCCGCGTGCGCACCCTCGTGCGGTCATCTCCCGAGGTGCGCTGGATGAGCTTGACCAGTCGGTCGAACGCCGCGTCGATCTGCTGATGCAGGAGGTCGACGTCGGCCGCGGCGAACGCGGCGTCGATGTCGTTGGGCGCGGCGTCGGCGACCCGGGCCGCGTCCGGCCGCTGCCTGGTGGCGCGGTTGAGGAACGAGATCTGGCGCACCGCCGCTTTGGCTTCGGGGTGGTTCGGGTCGCCGTCGAGGATGGCCTGATAGGCACCCAGCGCGGCGTCGAAGTTGCCCGCCTCCAGCAGTTCGCGCGCCTTGGCCAGGCCGGGGTCGACCTGCTCTGGTTCACCCGAACCCGAGCCTGAGCCGGGCCCGCCGTCCAGCTTGCCTGCCGTCGCGGACAGCAGCGACTCGACCCAGCTGCGCAGCTGATCGGGCGGCTGGACGCCCTGAAAGCTCGAGATCGGCTGTCCCGCCGCGATCGCCACCACGGTGGGCACGGCTTGCGCGCCGAAGATCTGAGCAACTCTGGGTGCGGCGTCGACATTGACCGTGCCCAACGACCACGTGCCGCGGTCCTCGGCGGCCAGTCCGCCGAGGGTGTCGGCCAGCTGGGCCGAGGCGTCACTGCGCGGCGACCACAACACCACGACGACGACCACCTCGTTGGATCGAGCCAGCACCTCGGCTTCGAAATTCGCCTCGGTGATCTCGACGCCGGCCGTCGCGGCGGCGCCTTCGTTCTGCTGCGAAGCACGCTGTTTGAGCGCTGACAGGTCGACGGCGCCCGCCATGGCGGGCGGGATGGACGAACGCGGACGAGTCACGAAACCAAGTCTGTCACGTCGCGCACACCGGGCGGCAGCCGGTTGAAGCGGGGCCGAAGCCCGCTGCGCGGCCCCCTATGACGAAGATCACACCCCGAAGCGCGCGACGCCTGCCAGCAACGCCGGCGATGCCGCGCGGGCTACGAACCGGCCCGCAGGATCAGCGCGTCGCCCTGGCCGCCGGCCCCGCACAGCGCGGCGGCGCCGTAGCCGGACCGGCGGCGGGCCAGCTCGAGTGCGGCGTGCAGGGTGATCCGTGCACCGGACATGCCGATCGGATGCCCGACGGCGATCGCGCCGCCGTTGACGTTGACGATGTCGGGGTCGATACCCAGCTCGCGGGTCGACGCCAACGCGACCGCGGCGAACGCCTCGTTGATCTCGACCACGTCGAGCGCGTCGACCGAGATGCCCTCCCGCGCGAGCGCCTTGTTGATCGCGTTCGCGGGCTGGGACTGCAGGGTCGAGTCCGGCCCCGCCACCACCCCGTGGGCGCCGATCTCGCACAGCCAGTTCAGCCCGAGCTGCTCGGCTTTTTGCCTGTTCATCACCACGACGGCGGCCGCGCCGTCGGAGATCTGCGACGACGAGCCCGCGGTGATGGTGCCGGCGGGGGAAAACGCCGGCTTCAGCCCGCCCAGCGACTCGGCGGTGGTGTTGGCGCGGATACCCTCGTCCTGGGTGAACTCGATGGGATCGCCCTTGCGCTGCGGGATCTGCACCGGCACCACCTCGTCGGCGAAGACGCCGTCCTTCCAGGCGGCGGCGGCCTTCTGATGCGACCGGGCAGCGAACTCGTCCTGCTCGGCGCGGGTGAACTGGTCGATGGCGTTGCGCTGCTCGGTGAGAGCGCCCATCGGCTGGTCGGTGAACACGTCGTGCAGGCCGTCGTGGGCCATGTGGTCGAGGACGGTGACGCTGCCGTACTTGTAGCCGGCCCGGCTGTCCATGAGTAGGTGCGGCGCCTTGGTCATGGACTCCTGGCCGCCGGCGACGACCACGTCGAACTCGCCGGCCCGGATCAGCTGGTCGGCGAGGGCGATCGCGTCGATGCCGGACAGGCACATCTTGTTGATGGTCAGCGACGGCACGTCCGAGCCGATGCCGGCTGCCACCGCCGCCTGCCGTGCCGGCATCTGTCCGGCACCGGCGGTCAGCACCTGGCCCATGATCACGTAGTCGACCGACGAGGCCGGCACCTGCGCGTTGTGCAGCGCACCGGCGATCGCGATCGCCCCCAGCTCGGTCCCGGTGAAATCCTTCAGCGAACCCATCAGCTTGCCGATCGGCGTGCGGGCTCCAGCAACGATGACCGACGTTGTCATGACGGACCTCCAGGACTGCGTTCGCCGGTTGCTGACACCGGCCGGGGAAGCGGAATCTTTGTGGTTAGGTTACCTTGGCGTTATGACCGCCGAGCGGGTTGATGCCCGCCCCGTTCTGGCCAGCGCGTTGGTGACGGCGATCGACCACGTGGGCATCGCGGTCGCCGATCTCGACACCGCCATCGCGTGGTACCACGACCACCTCGGCATGATCGTGTTGCACGAGGAGGTCAACGAGGATCAGGGCATCCGCGAGGCCATGCTGTCGGTGCGCGGTGCACCGGTGGGCAGCGCCCAGGTGCAGCTGATGGCGCCGATCGACGATGCGTCGGTGATCGCGAAGTTCCTCGACAAGCGTGGCCCCGGCATTCAGCAGCTGGCGTACCGCGTCAGCGATCTTGCGGAGCTGACCAGGCGGCTGGCGGACGAAGGCGTGCGGCTGCTCTACGACCGGCCGCGCCGCGGCACCGCGGACTCCCGGATCAACTTCATCCATCCCAAGGATGCCGGCGGCGTGCTGATCGAGCTGGTCGAACCGGCGGCCGGGTACTAAGACCACTTTCGCGTCGGGCTGCGCGTGGCCCGGTGTGTCCAGCACGACGTGTGCCAGTGCCGGCGGTCGTCTATTCCCCGTTCGCCGATGTCGGTCGGCCACACGACCAAATGCGGTGTGCCGGCGCGGATCTGGTGATCGCAGCCGGGGCAGCGGTAGGTTCTGCCGGCCTGCGCCGCCGCGATCGGGCGGACGTCGTAGTCGTATCCGTCCGGCCCGGTCTCAATGCGCCGTGACGGGGCAAGCGGCGGCAACGTCTGCCGTCGCGATGACTTACCTCGCCGTGCCACCGCACCAGTCTACGTCAGAACAGCCGGTACTCGTCGCTGTCCATCCCCCGCATCTCGTCGTAATCCAAAGTCACGCAACGTATCCCGCGGTCCATCGCCAAGGTGCGGGCCTGCGGTTTGATCTGCTGTGCGGCCAAGACGCCGCTGACCGGCGCCAGCAGGCTGTCGCGGTTGAGCAGTTCGAGGTAGCGGGTCAGCTGTTCGACGCCGTCGATCTCGCCGCGGCGCTTGATCTCCACGGCCACCGAGCGGCCCCGTTCGTCGCGGCACAGCAGATCGACGGGACCGATCGGCGTCATGTACTCCCGGCGCACCATTGTGTAGCCGCTGCCCAATAATTCTATGTGCTCGGCCAGCAGTTGCTGCAGGTGCGCCTCCACGCCGTCCTTCACCAGACCTGGGTCGGCGCCGAGTTCGTGGCTGCTGTCGTGCTCGATGCGCTCGATCGTGATCCGCAGTTGCTCGCCGGAGTTGTTCTCCACCACCCACACCGGCTGCGGGCCGTCGGTCTGCTCGGTGAGCCGGCACGGCGGGCTCATCCAGTTGAGGGGCTTGTAGGCCCGGTCGTCGGCGTGCACGCTGACCGATCCGTCGGACTTGATGAGCAGCAGCCGGCGCGCCGGCGGCAGATGCGCGGTGAGCCGCCCCAGATAGTCGACGGTGCACCGGGCGATCACGAGACGCACTCATCCACCCTACGGGCAGTGCCACCGAGGCCATTAGGCTGGCAAACCATGCTTGCCAGCAGGACGGTCGCGCAGCGGCTCGGCGGGGTGGTCTGGGTGCCCGACGCCGTCCGACCATGGCCTCCAGCATCCCCAGGATGAGGCGTTGGGAGCGGCGCGGGCAATCGCGCCGACTGCGCGAGCAGGTACCCCAGTGCCCGGCGGGCCTGGGTGTGGCGGCGGGCAAGGGGGTGGCCGGCAACATCGGCGCGTCCGAGCGCTTCGAGTACCGCGTGATCGGCGATCCGGTAAACGCGGCGCCCCGGCTCAGCGAATTGGCCAAGTCGGCGCCCGACCGCCTGCTGGCATCCGCCGCTGTCGTGCGGGCTGCGACCGAAAGCGAACGCGCCCATTGGGAATCCGACGACGAGGCGGTGTTGCGTGGACGCGACGAGCCGACCGCCTGGCCGAGCCCACCGGCTGACCGCGATGTCGGTTTTCCGCCAGTGTTGTCGGTGGGTGCGTGTAATCCTTCAGTTGTGCACTCCGACTTCGACCGCTGCTTCCGGGCGATGCGGTCCCGGGACGCTCGGTTCGATGGGTGGTTCGTCACCGCGGTGTTGACGACGCGGGTTTACTGCCGGCCCAGCTGCCCGGCGCGGCCACCGCATGTACACAACGTGCGTTTTTATCCCAGCGCCGCTGCGGCCCAGCGGGCCGGATTCCGGCCGTGCAAGCGCTGCCGACCGGACGCCTCCCCGGGTTCGCCCGAGTGGAATGTGCGCGGTGACGTGGTGGCGCGGGCTATGCGGCTGATCGCCGACGGCACGGTTGATCGTGACGGCGTCACCGGACTGGCGGGCCGGCTCGGCTACACCCCGCGCCAGCTGGAGCGGCTGCTGCAGGCCGAGGTCGGCGCAAACCCGTTGGCGCTGGCGCGGGCACAGCGCACCCAGACCGCGCGGGTGCTGATCGAGACCACCGACCTGCCGTTCGGCGACGTGGCGTTCGCCGCTGGCTTCTCGAGCATTCGGCAGTTCAACGACACGGTGCGCGAGGTGTGTGACAGCACACCCACCGAGCTGCGCAGGCGCGCGGCAAGCCGCCGGGAACGTGCGGCCCCCGGAACCGGCGCCGTGTCGCTGCGACTGCCCACCCGCACCCCATTCGCCTACGACGGTGTGTTCGGCCACTTGGCGGCGGCCGCGGTGCCGGGCTGCGAGGAAGTTCGCGACGGTGCGTATCGGCGCACGCTGCGCCTGCCCAGGGGCGCCGGAATCGTCAGCCTCACTCCCGCAACCGATCACGTGCGCTGCCGGCTGCGGCTGGACGACTTTCGTGACCTGTCCGCCGCGATCACGCGCTGCCGGCGTCTTCTCGACCTCGACGCGGACCCGGAGGCCGTCGACGAGGCGCTCCGGGTGGACGCCGATCTCGCTGTTCTGGTGGACAAGTCGCCGGGTCAGCGGATCCCGCGCACCGTGGACGAGGCCGAGCTGGCGTTGCGCGCGGTGATCGGCCAGCAGGTGTCCGTGAAGGCGGCGCGCACCCACGTCGCCAGGATCGTCGGGGCGTATGGACGCCAGGTCACCGATCCCGCCGGGGGTCTTACCCGGACATTTCCCTCGGCCAGCGAGCTTGCGGAGATCGATGCGGCCCGCCTCGGGCTCCCGCAGTCCCGACGGCGCGCGGTGCTAGCCCTGATTCAGGCGCTGGCCGGCGGCGACGTGGTGCTCGACGCCGGCTGTGACTGGGACCGGGCGCGCCGGGAGCTGCTGAGGCTGCCGGGCATCGGCTCGTGGACCGCCGAGGTCGCCGCGATGCGGGGGTTCGGCGATCCGGACGCCTTTCCCGCGGCGGACGCCGGTGTGCGTCGGGCGGCCGGACAGCTCGGACTGCCGACCGGCACCCGCGCCCTCATCGAGCACAGCGCACGGTGGCGACCGTGGCGGTCGTATGCCACCCAGTACTTGTGGACCGCCCTCGATCATCCGGTAAATCATTGGCCCCCAACAGGGCAGCCGCGAAGGAGAAACGATGACAACGACGCACTTCCGAACGGTCGACAGCCCGGTCGGACCGCTGACGCTCGCCGGCCACGGTGACACGCTGACGAACCTGCGAATGGTCGACCAGGCCCATGAGCCCAGCCGGCTGGGCTGGGAGCCCGACGACGCGGCGTTCCCCGACGCTGTCGAGCAGCTGACGGCCTACTTCGCGGGCGAGCGGACGACCTTCGAGCTGGAGCTGGAGCTGGCCGGCACCCAGTTCCAGCGCCGCGTCTGGGCGGCCCTGCAGACGATTCCGTACGGCGAGACGAGGTCCTACCGCGACATCGCCGAGCAGGTCGGCGCCCCGACCGCCTTCCGCGCCGTCGGACTGGCCAATGGACGCAACCCGATCGGCATCATCGTGCCCTGCCATCGGGTAATCGGCGCCGGCGGCAGCCTCACGGGCTACGGCGGCGGCCTGGACCGCAAGCGTCTTTTGCTCGGATTGGAAAAGAGCAGAGCTTTGGAGAAAACGTCGGCGACATCGTTCAACTGAATATGCCGTTCAACTGAATATGCCTGTGCCCCCCAATTGACTTGGGGGGCACAGGTCTTAAATGGATGTTCGGCGGTGTCCTACTTTTCCACCCGGGGTGGGTAGTATCATCGGCGCTGGCTGGCTTAGCTTCCGGGTTCGGGATGGGTCCGGGCGTTTCCCTGCCGCTATGGCCGCCGTAACTGTTGTTGGTGGCGGGGTGTGGTGTGGTGTGGTTGCGGTGTGGGTAAGTTTTCGGCCGGTTAGTGCCAGTTCCCTGAGCGCATTGCTGCGGGTGTAGGTCTGGTCTATTGATCCCGTGGTCTGCGGGGGGCCTTATCCCACCTGGTGGGTGAGAAGCCTGGTCTTGGAGGGGGTTTCCCGCTTAGATGCTTTCAGCGGTTATCCTGTCCGAACGTGGCTATCCAGCGGTGCCCCTGGTGGGACAACTGGTGGACCAGAGGTTCGTCCGTCCCGGTCCTCTCGTACTAGGGACAGGTTTCCTCAAGCTTC